>NZ_BSPV01000009.1:0-597892 GCF_030161215.1 Vibrio algivorus | reverse complement strand
CTAGCTTTTCACCCGACGTTAATGCGTTGTACATCAGCGGAACCGCTTTGTTTAAAGCAACGGTGAATTTGAATGGTTTGTGAACACGTTGACCTGAAGGTTGACCAGATTGTGGATCGGTTGGAATAGTGACAGTGTGGTCAACATGTTGAACCAGCATCTCATCTTCATGGCCTTCTACGTAAGAATCACCAATAGAATCAGCAGTACATGCGCCAGCAGTGATGTTGCCTTGAGTCGCGCCTTTGATTGATAAATAACATGGAGTTGGCATTACTAATATCCTTTTTTGTTTTAGTTAATTGATGAGGCAAAAACCTCAACCTAAAATCACGCCAACAAAAAGCAAATACCATGCCATTTTTTATTTCCAATAAATTCAATAACTTTTCATTTTAATAACAACATTAAGTAGGCAAGATCTTGCTTGATAGCGGCAAGTTTTTGCCTATATCTAATTAACCGATGGCTACCTCCTTAATACCCAACTTAAGCTCATCAAAAAACACCGTAATCTCCTCTTCAGTATTGTAATGCATCAAGCCGACTCGCAATAACCCACCATTTTCCGAACAATTTAATTGCTCTAATAGGCCAATCGCATAAAAATGCCCACTCCAAACACAAATGTTCTTTTTCGCCAAAAACTTTGCCATCTCACCAGAATCTACCCCATTGATTTTTAATGCGAAGGTAGGTGTTCGTTGTGAAATACGGTCTAGATTGATATGCCCATAACATGTCACTTCAGGCATCTTGTTTAAATGTTGTAGAAATACTTCCGATAATTGTTGTTCATGAGCACTATAGGCACTAAAACTTTGCTCTAGTCTCTCTCTTAATGATAGTCCCGTATCACCTAACGCAGCTAAATGCTCAATACACTCAACCATGCCAGATAAAGCTTCAAAACTTTGGGTTCCCGTTTCATAACGTCCTGGGCCAATATTGGTTGCAGGTTCAACTTTGTATGGATCTAATCTATGTAGCCATTCAGGATGAATGTACATCATACCCACATGAGGCCCGAAAAACTTATAAGCGGAACACACCAAAAAATCACAGTGTAACTTTTGGATATCAATTAAATGATGAGGAGCATAATGAACCGCATCCACAAACACCTTAGCGCCAACTTTATGGGCGATATCGATCACTCGCTTAATATCAACAATCGTACCTGTGGTGTTAGATGCATAAGTAACCGCGACAAGTTTGGTTTTCTCATTAATCACCGATTCAAGTTGTTGATAGTTAAGATCACAAGTTTCAGGTTCGACATCTATCTGGTGAACAATACAACCTTTATCTTGCGCTGCTTGTTGCCAAGAAGACACATTAGCGTAGTGATCGAGCCTTGTAACAACCACTTCATCTCCCACCTTCCATTCTTTGGCAATCGCTCTGCTTAGTGAAAAGGTTAAACTCGTCATATTAGCGCCAAATACCATATTTTCTGGATGTTCGGCATTGATGAGTGTCGCCGCATAATAGCGAGCTTTACTCATTAGATCTGTGGTTATCTGACTAGAAAAAAAGGCCCCACCAAGGTTTGAATTATATTGGCCTAGGTAATCTTGCATCGCCTGTAATGTGGCATTGGCAACTTGCGCACCTCCAGGGCCATCCATAAATATCACTGACTTACCTTGATGCTTCTGTTGCAAGGCTGGAAAGTCTTTACGTAATACTTCTATATTTAAATGTTTAATTTGTGGCATTACGTCCTTCCTTAGCAGTTAACACCATCACATCCATATACCCATCTTGTTTAGGATCGATTACACGTATTGGTTGAGCGTTATGCCATAATCGATGGTCATCCAGCATTGCCATTTCCCCATCATCCAACACTTTTCGGAAAAATGGGGCTTCATGATCGTGGTTATAAAGCATAATCTCCCCTCCAACTACGTTATGCCTCGCGATGCCAATAATAGCGATATGATCAAAACCATCTTGATGCACACCTTCTGGCGCAACTGGAGTTTCCTCCATTAGCGCCGCTACTCTCATTTGATGAATCTCAATCTCTTGCCCATTCGGTAAGTGATTCGATTGCGTAAAATGACTGCACATTGTTTTTAATGTTGTACTCGCCAACATATCAGCTTCAATTGGTTCAAATCGTCGCACGATATCACCTTGGAAATGGTTAATATCACTAGTCTGAACAAAATCATGCTTATCGCTCGGCTTTACTTCACCATCAAGAAAATAGATTACGGAATAACGACGTAAACGATATTGCCCATCAGCATGATTCGTATGGGGAAGCGCAGAAAAGGTTTCTAGTATAGGCATTAAGGCCTCACGACCTAGTTGAACGAGTTGCAGTTCATTCTTCGGGCGATTTATTACTACTTCATTAGTCATACCAACCTCTCAATATAGCTATACCCGTCGTACTTGAAGCTACAGCTTTGTTGCCGGCGTTCATTCGTCCCCTATCTCTTTATTAAAGAAAGTCATAGACGAGCTATGCTCATGGGGCCTCATTCACTTGTCGCCTCACTGCAACTTCAATTACTTTGGGTATATATTTCATTGGTATAAGTCTTAGCCATTAATCTAATCAAATCAAATTAAGCAGTTAAATATAAAACTTAATTCTATGTAGGCAGCCAATAACAATCACTTAGACATAACTATTTAGCATATAACTCTGAAAACAAAATCCCGTTTAGCGGTGCAATTGCGTTCCTCTTCCATTTCCTTTGCAGAATGTAAATCTATTACTTTCTTTAATGCGACATTTTCCATACAATTCAGACACAATATCGCATTCAAATTGGAGTCTTCATGAGCAACGTTAAGCATTGTAATTTACTCATCCTTGGTTCAGGTCCTGCAGGTTATACTGCGGCGGTTTATGCTGCGCGTGCCAATTTGAAACCGGTGCTAGTTACAGGCATGCAACAAGGTGGCCAATTAACCACGACAACTGAAGTTGAAAACTGGCCGGGCGATCCAGAGGGACTAACGGGCCCAGGATTAATGGAACGCATGAAAGAACATGCAGAACGTTTTGAAACAGAGATTGTATTTGACCATGTCAATGAAGTAGATTTTAGCCAACGCCCTTTCCGTCTAAAAGGTGATTCAAGCGAATATACTTGCGATGCATTAATTATCTCAACAGGTGCATCGGCAAAGTATTTAGGTTTAGAATCTGAAGAAGCCTTCAAAGGCCGTGGGGTTTCTGCTTGTGCAACTTGTGATGGGTTCTTCTACCGCAATCAAAAAGTCGCAGTAGTAGGTGGTGGTAATACCGCAGTAGAAGAAGCGCTTTACCTGTCAAATATTGCTTCTGAAGTACACTTAATTCACCGTCGTGATAGCTTTCGCGCAGAAAAAATCTTGATTAATCGTTTAATGGATAAAGTCGAGAACGGCAATATCATTCTTCATACTGACCGCACTCTTGAAGAAGTCGTGGGTGATGAAATGGGCGTAACTGGCGTTAAAATTAAAGATACTCAATCTAATAACGTTGAAACCATTGATGTGATGGGCGCTTTCATTGCGATTGGTCATCAGCCGAACACCGACATTTTCCAAGGCCAACTTGAAATGAAAGATGGTTATATCATTGTAAAATCCGGTTTAGAAGGTAACGCAACTCAAACGAGTATTGAGGGTGTTTTTGCTGCGGGTGATGTTATGGATCATAATTACCGCCAAGCGATCACATCTGCAGGTACTGGCTGTATGGCGGCACTCGATGCAGAACGCTACCTAGATGCGCTAAACACGGTGAAATAATACTCATCCAAGAGGACTTCGGTCCTCTTTTTCTTAGCGAAAACATATTCTTGAGTAAAACATTGAATCAATCACTGATAGAATATGCCTGCCTCATTATTAAGGCGAAAGTAACACAAGCCAATGTTTTATATCACTGTCGTGCCAACGCAGCATACTCTCGAATTTCAGTGTTTATAACAATGGCCTTTTTAACCTCAACTGTGGTTATTTAGATGCAATCCTGCCCCTTTTCACCCCTGATGGGAATGAGTCTTACATGGATAAACAGCAAAGACGTCATTTAACTAAATGGCTCAAACAACAAGGTAAACTTGCAAAAAAATGGTTACTGATAACAATAGGATTAGGTGTTCTTTCTACCTTGTTTCTACTCGGTCAAGCCGCACTCTTAGCCTCTATTCTGCATAACATCATTATAGAGAATGTCGACAAACATCAACTCGTCAGTTCTTTCATCGGTTTAGCGGTGATGATCGTAGGTCGTGCATTATGTACTTGGGGCCGTGAAATTGCAGGTTACCGGTGTGGTGAAGCAGTACGCCTTTATATTCGTCAACAAATTTTAGACAAATTACGTGACCTAGGTCCGGCTTATATTAAAGGAAAACCAGCCGGTACTTGGGCTGCATTGCTACTAGAACAAGTTGAAGAGATGCAAGAATTCTTCTCTCGTTACCTACCGCAAATGTCACTCGCCGTTTTTATTCCATTTTTGATCTTAGTTGTCGTATTCCCAACCAACTGGGCGGCAGGTTTGATTTTCCTCATCACCGCCCCGTTGGTTCCATTGTTCATGGCATTAGTTGGTATGAAAGCGGCTGATGCCAATAAAAAGAACTTCAAAGCATTGCAGCGTTTATCCGGTCATTTTTATGATCGTTTGCAATCCATGACAACAATTCGTCTATTCCATCGAGCTGAAGCTGAAACTGAGTTATTACGTGGCGCTTCAGAAGTTTTACGTAAAAGCACTATGGATGTGTTGCGTATTGCTTTCTTATCCTCAGCAGTACTTGAATTCTTCACTTCTATTTCCATTGCGATTACCGCAGTGTATTTTGGATTTAGCTACATTGGTGAACTTAACTTTGGCTACTACGGCGCAGGTCTTACCTTATTTACTGGCTTGTTTGTTCTTGTATTAGCTCCCGAATTTTACCAACCATTACGAGACCTAGGCACCTTCTACCACGCTAAAGCTCAAGCATTAGGCGCGGCAGAAAGTATTGTTGAATTTTTAGATGCTGATGTTGAAGCGGCAAAATCAGGCACGACACCTTTATCTACGCCAGATAACATCGTGATTACCGCCCATGAGTTAGAAGTATTTAGCCCTGAGAAAACTAAGCTAGTTGGCCCCATTTCTTTTACTTTAGATGCCAACCAAACAACAGCGTTAGTTGGCCCAAGTGGCGCAGGTAAAACCAGTTTAATCAATGCAATTCTAGGCTTTCTACCTTATTCTGGCTCTTTGCAGATCAATGGTGTTGAAGTAAAAGAACTCGATTTAAGACAATGGCGTAGCAATATCAGTTGGGTTGGTCAAAACCCTCTACTGGTTAACGGCAGCATCTATGACAACATTGTTCTAGGGCAACAGAATATTTCTCAACAAGATGTCGCCAAAGCACTACAAGATGCCTTTGCAGCTGACTTTGTTGAAAGCCATGGGTTGGATTATCACATTAGCGACCGTTCGGGTGGCCTATCTGTTGGGCAAGCACAGCGTTTAGCACTCGCTCGCGCTATGTTGCAAAATGGTCAGTTCTGGTTATTAGATGAACCAACCGCCAGCTTAGATGCACATAGTGAAAAATTAGTGGCTAAGGCATTAGCGGATAATACCATTGGTAAAACCACATTAATGGTGACTCACCAATTAGAACACTTAAAACAAGTAGAAAATATCTTGGTAATGAATGCTGGTCAGATTGTTCAATCCGGCCAATATGATGCTATTAAAGATTCAGGTTTATTTGCTCAAATGTTGTCTTCAAAAATTGAAATCGACAACGAGAATAAGGGGAATTTAGATGCGTGAGTTAGCACCTTATCTCAAACTTTACAAAAAGCACTGGTTTAGCCTATCACTGGGTATGTTTTTAGCCTTTGCCACTTTAGTTACCTCAATTGGTTTACTTACTCTTTCAGGTTGGTTCTTATCGGCTGCGGCAGTAGCGGGGCTCACGATTGCAAGAGAAACCTTCAACTACATGTTACCTGGTGGTGGTGTTCGAGGTTTTGCTATGGCAAGAACCGCTGGCCGTTGGGGTGAGCGAGTTGTTAGCCATGATGCAACTTTCAAATTATTAGCCGATCTACGTATCTTCTTCTTTAAAAAGCTCACACCGCTTATCCCGGGCCGCTTATCAAAGCTACGTGATGCCGATCTACTCAACCGCCTTGTAGCAGACGTAGATGCTATGGATCACGTGTATTTACGCTTAGTCAGCCCAATTATTGTCGGCATTTTTGGTATCGCGTCATTAACCGTGTTCATTGCCTGGTTTGATTTAACCATAGGCTTAACTCTTGGAGCGATTCTACTCACTTTACTACTGCTATGGCCAATTATTTTCTACAAATTAGGCAAGTACAATGGTGAAATGCTAACCCAAAATAAAGCGAAATTACGTATTGCAACCCTAGATTGGGTACAAGGCCACAGTGAATTAGTATTATTTGGCGCAGAACCCAAATACCGCAAAGCTATAAGTACACACCAAAGCTCGTTGATTCAAAATCAATTTAAAAATGCTCACTACACTGGTCTAGCAAGTGCCCTACTATTATTAGCAAATGGTTGGAGCCTAGTGTTAATCATTTGGATGGCCGCGGATGGAGTTAACGGTCAACCTCCGGGCCCAATGGTCGCGATGATGGCTTTTGCAACCATGGCAAGTTTTGAGCTATTAATGCCAATCGCTGGTGCATTCCAATACTTAGGGCAAACCTTAGAATCGGCGCGTAGATTAAATGAAGTGCTTTCAGCCACACCAGATGTTGTATTTGCTGAATCTGGCACCGAAGCCAGCCAAAGTTACGATATTCAACTAAGCAATGTGAATTATCGTTACCATGATAGTAATAATGATGCGCTGAAGTCTGTATCGGTGAATTTGAATGCGGGTCAGAAACTGGCGATTGTAGGCCAAACTGGTTCAGGGAAATCCACCCTACTACAATTGTTAACTCGCCAATTTGATGTCACTTCTGGTGAATTACTCCTTGGTGGTAGTTCTATAAAACAATGGACTGAGAAAGGTTTACGCCAAAGTATCTCAGTTGTTAGTCAACGTGTTGATATTCTTAACGGCACATTAAAAGACAACCTACAGCTAGCTAAGCCTGATGCTTCCGATGAAGAAATGAAACATATATTGGAAGAAGTTGGGCTTTCTCACCTTAATGAGAGCATAGGTTTAGATGCTTGGTTAGGTGATGGCGGTCGTCAACTATCTGGTGGTGAAAAACGTCGCATTGGTATTGCGCGCGCGGTATTACATAACGCTCCAATTATGCTATTAGATGAACCAACGGAAGGCTTAGACAAACAAACCGAAAGCCAGATCATGCAACTACTAAATAAGCATACTATTGATAAAACCGTGGTATTCGTTACTCACCGCTTAGTTGGTCTAGAAAAGATGGATATGATTTGTCTGATGGAACAAGGTGAGATTGTAGAGCAAGGCAATCATAACGAATTACTGGCACAAAATGGCTTGTACCACCGTTTGCACCAACGTCTATAAGTGCTCTAAACAAGAAATGTAATCCAAAAAAAAACCGCCAAATTGAAAACGATCAACTTGGCGGTTTTTATCTATTCATAAATTTGAAGTTATTTATTAGCTATTAGCCACTTCAAACTCTTTCATGAAATCAACTAAAGCTTGTACGCCTTCTAATGGTATTGCATTATAAATAGACGCTCGCATACCGCCGACTGCTCTATGTCCTTTCAAAGCTTGTAAACCACGAGCCTCTGCTTGCTCAAGAAACAATCCATCTAGCTCAGGTTTAGCTAATTGGAATGGTACATTCATCAATGAACGATTATTCGCATGTACGTTGTTACGATAAAAATCCGACTCATCAATGCATTGGTAAAGTAGTGCTGCTTTAGCACGGTTCACTTTTTCCATTTCAGTAACACCGCCATTGGCTTTCAACCATTTAAAGACTAAGCCTGATAAATACCAAGCATAAGTTGGTGGTGTATTGAACATTGATTCTTTTTCAAACAGAACCTTGTAATTTAAGATACTTGGCAATGCTGAATTGGCTAATTCAAGTAAGTCATCACGAACGATGACAATACATAAGCCAGCTGGACCAATGTTCTTTTGAGCACCAGCATAAATCACACCATATTTAGACACATCAATTTCACGCGATAAAATTGTTGAGGACATATCTGCGACAATGGGTTTATTTGTTTGTGGTAAATCATTAATTTCAATGCCATCGATTGTCTCATTCGGACAAAAGTGCACATAAGCAGCATCATCAGATAAAAGCCAATCAGAAGCTGGTTGTATTGCCGTTTTACCATCAATTTCGGTAGACGCTTTAAACACGTTCGGTTGACAATATTTTTGTGCTTCATCAACCGCACTGGCAGCCCAGTATCCTCCATCAATATAATCTGCGGTTTTAGCATCACCCAATAAGTTCATTGGAATAGCAGCGAACTGAGCACGGGCGCCACCTTGGCAGAAAAGAACTTTATAATTATCAGGAATCGAAAGTAGATCGCGTAGATCTTGCTCTGCGTCCGCAGCGACTTTCAAAAAAGGTTTACTGCGGTGACTGATTTCCATAACGGATGTGCCTAGGCCATTCCAATCTAAAAACTCTTTCTGAGCTTGTTGCATAACCGCTTTAGGAAGACTTGCTGGGCCAGCACTGAAGTTATAGATAGGTTCCATGATGAATTTTGCTCCTGCGTAGATGACAAATGAAGATAACGAATTTACCTACAGTAATACCATTTTTTACTTAATTGAGAAAAGCCATTTTTGTTCAAACATAAAAAAAGAGGCCACATTGGCCTCTTTCATCGCAAAACACTTATTTTTTCAATGAGAAATATATACCCAAGTTACTTAGGTATAGGTCGTGTATTTAATTCCGATTATAAAAACAGTGGTGCAAGTACAACAAATAGAGGTAATGTTTTTCCCCCTTTAAATACAATGTTGCCGCCTTTAATGTCACCATTAAGATGGTAGCCATCCGCTTGCTTCTCCATAATACCTTGCTGGATTAAGTTATCTAAGCCAGATTCAATAAATGGAAATTGAGTCACCATTTCATTAGAAACAAAGGCATTGGCTCCACCATTAATTGATGAAATCACTTGCATTGGATTTTTAGTCACTTTGTTATCTCCTTTAGGGAAATTCAGTAACCAATCACTGTTAAACTGGCCTTCGTCAATCGAGGCTTTCATCTCATTAAGAGAAATGCTGAACCCTTTTTCAAACAAGCCATCAATAGATGCCATTATTAGTTTAATATCATCATTATTGAGCGCATGGCCTTTATCTTGATAAACACTTAATAACTGAGAAAAGTATTCCATATCTAAAGCATTAAATGAAGCATCAACACCAAGGTTCGTCAATGTATCATCAACAAGCTCTACAGTATCTACCGCTATTTTATGGTGACTAGAAAAGGTTTTATCTTTCGCATTTTCTTCAGTATTAAATTCATAATCAAATTTATGAACATCAACCATACTTACACCTTGAGCGTCAACCATATTAGTTTCACCCACAGTAATTTGCTGACTCCCCAACCAAAAACCCTCTTTTTTCTGACCATTACCAGAGCCAGAAACAGAGTTAACTATAAACGTTTCACCATTACTAAAGTGGCCATCAAACCCTTCAAAAGCATAATCAAACTTAATATGGCCATCCCGGCTAATATCAGCATTCAATTTTGCAGGAGAAAACTCCAATTTCGAATTCACATCATTGGCAAAATTAAAAACCATTTTTTGACTAGTCATGTCCAGTACTGTTGAACCATTAATATAGGTAACAGAATGGATATCGATCGGTAAACGAGAATAGTCATTAGGCTTAGTATCAGTGGCGATACTGACCAAACCATGACTAATTGTATGATCCAACAAAAACTCTGCTGGTAAGCCATCTAATTCAAGCTGTTGCTTTAATACGGGATCAACCACTGTAACTTTCGTTTGTGCTATTGAACTCAGATAACCACGGTCATAATTTACAAGCTCAACATTAACCTCTTTTTTATCCAGCTTATTTACCGTATCTTGAATGGTCGTTTGAGCGAACTGCCCTAGCGCTAATGGCCAACACGCAACTAATAATACTGCACCACCAACTGCTGCAAACTTCTTTACATTATTCATTTTAATCCTTGGCAAATAAAAAACAGTCTATCGTAAATTCATTTTTGATGTCATGGAAAAAAAACAATTCCAATCGAAGTTTAATGTACCCAAAATAATTTAAGCCGCCGAGAGGCTATAAATGAAGCCTCATGACGCTATAGCTCGTTTGTATGACTAAAGAGAATAAACACCCTCAACAAAGTAGTAGATTTAGATACTAAGGGTATAAGTTTAATTGATATATAAAGCAGTAATATTTATCGGAATGTTTACATTAACTAGTACTTTGCCAATTTACATCAGGCGCGGCTTCTGACAAAATCAGCGACATAGAGCAAAAACAAATAAATAATTCATTTGCTATTTTTACGATTGAATAAGAAAAGGGTTTTCTTTCATGCGCAAGTCACTGATTCTTTCTGGCCTACTATTGGTATCTGGGTCTACTTTTGCCGCTAGTAATGGTTCAGCCAATATGAGCAACTTTAACTACGATTATATTGATGCACGAATTGGCCTTAGCCCGATGACTTTTGGTGCTGCAGTCAGTAAGTCTATCCATCCTAATGCACACGCCATTTTTTCATTAGATTCTGAATTTGACAGCGATTACGATCTTTCTGCTGGCCTAGGGTTTCATGCGCCAGTAAGTAACTGGACAGACATTACAGGTGAAATGTTATTCAAACTAGTTGATGACAGAGGCAAGTTCGATGATGACACAGGGATGGAAGTGAATTTAGGTGTTCGACAATGGTTAGGTCCACAGTTTGAACTTGGTGGTCAAGTTGGTTACTACAAAATCAACAACCATGATGATACCGATGAGGTTTATGGCTTAATTTCAGGTCGATTCCATGCAACAGAACTGTTCTCGATTGGACTCGAAGGTAAGTTAAATTACATCTACGGCGACCAAGTAATGGTTACAGCACGTTTTAACTACTAATCAAAGTTACCCACAAAAATTACAACGAAGCCTCGCACAAAATGCGAGGCTTTTCTTTAAGAAATGAATGTTACTTAGTGGTGTACACTGGATAAAAGTTGTTGCTTTCTAGGCTCTTGAATAAGTTTCCAATGACAACCATCTACTGCTCCGGCAAATTTCCACAGCAAGCGTATATCGACATCGCCACCATACGCTTCTTTTACTTTCATGAAGACATCTTCTGGCCCCATTTGTAAAAATGTACTCACATCTGGCACACCTGCTTTTTTCACCATTCGCTCAAGTGTAAGTTGCATATTGGGTAAATCGCGTAACCTACGACTGTCTGCGGATTTTTGAAATGCTCTTTCCTGCTTAGAATATTCGATTGATAATTGAATGATGCTATCGAGTGACTCATCACCTTCTGTATATAATTTCGTCACATCAAAATAATTTACCGTTGCCACCGTTTGTTTTTTTACGTGTTTATATCTTTTACAACCCTTCTCTTCCAAGGTCTTATCAAGACTACCACCGCCACGAATAAAAATAGTTCCATCGGAAATTAGTGCATACATTGCATCTTCACTAAATAATCCAATTCCTCCAAACATTGAACGCTTTTGAAACGAGCCAAACTTAGCTACATATTCAAAAAAAGAACGCTCCATATTGCTGCCCATGTGTAACCTCCGTACTTATGTTTAATCCCCCGATCAATACACAAGCGTCATTAAGACATATTTATTTATAACTTCCATATTTTTGCGAGCAAGCTTAAAAACATCGACTCCATTAACCATGTTTTTATGAACACGCTCTAATATTAATGATACTTTATGATAAAAATTAAGTAAGTGCACAGCTCACACCTAAATATGAAAACCTTTTGAAAAATGAGAAATTACTCGCATTATTATTTTTATCATGTCATGAAAATGTAATGACACATTCAATAACTCAATAACACCACATAAAAGCCAGGGCTTATAAAATAGGCAATAAACTTAATTCACCATAAAAAATAAATACACCTCAGCTTAAGTAGATGATTTTCATTCTCAAAATCATTAAGATGGTCGCGCAATTAGGCTCAACTCTCTCGCTTTTCATTTGAGGTGTTTATGTATTCAGGTGTATTTATGATTTTCCTGCCGTTGGTCGTGGGTTACTTCATCACCCTTCGCAGCGAAACTTGGCACCACCGAATCAATCAAGCCGTTTCTTATTTGATCTACGTTATCTTATTTTTTATGGGATTAAGTCTGTCGGCATTAGATAATCTCGGCAGTAATTTGCAGACTATTGCACTATTCACCTTTACCTTTTTTATCGCGATTGGTGCTTGTAACCTGGCTGCTCTACCACTAGTTGATAAATGGATGCCTGTCGAAGCCCAGTCGAAAGCCGCCCCATTGCCGGTTTACATGATGGCATTAGAATCTGCCAAGCTCATTTTAGTCGTTGGTGCAGGCTTATTATTGGGCCTAATCCTCCCCTTCCAAATGCCGTATATTAATGAAACGAGCGAAGGTATTTTATTACTCTTACTTTTTTTTATTGGGATTCAATTAAGAAATAGCGGCCTCACTCTTAAACAAATTATTTTAAATAAACGCGGTATGATCATCGCTTGTATTATTGTTGGAACCTCATGGATTGGTGGCATCATTGCATCGTATATATTGGATATACCTGTGACTAACGGTTTAGCGATGGCATCAGGGTTTGGTTGGTATTCACTTGCGGGGATTTTAATGGGAGATGCTTACGGCCCCGTTTATGGTGGTGCCTCTTTTATGTTGGAGTTACTACGTGAGTTGGTTGCCTTAATTGCCATACCTATGTTTATTCGTCGCTACCCTTGCACCAGTATTGGTTATGCTGGCGCGACCGCCATGGATTTTACTTTGCCTGTCATCCAAAGTACTGGCGGTGTAAAGTGTGTCCCTATTGCCATAGTCAGCGGCTTTATTCTCAGCTTACTCGTTCCGGTACTTATGCTATTTTTCGTATCATTGGGCGCGTAAATTCGAAAAAACAAACAATAAAAAAGTGATATGATGCACTGATTTAGACTGCTGCCATCATTTATAATAAATGGCTTTATTGATGCCTTACTTCAAGGAAAGAAAATGAAAAAACCTGCTATCGCCCTTTTATTGTTATCTCTCAGCAGTTCCGTGTTTGCCGCTACAGATAAAAATCCCCAATGCTTCATTGATAAATACGATGCTTATATTGATGCATCTTTGACTTGGTACCAAGACCTTGTATCGATTACCACAGAGTCGAATCCAGATTTAAAAGAGGTCGGTGATTGGTTTTTACAAGGTAGAACCCACCATTTTGAATTAAACCGTGCTGCAGTGGATTATTATCTCACCTCTGAGCCTGAAAAAATTGCTACAGATGAGCAAGTAGAATCATGGTTAAAACTTTCTCAAGCTGATGTTAAAACCTTATCACAGCGTGATGATGAACTTGGTAAAATTGCTAAGACAACATTTGATGACCGTCAATCACCACCAAATGAAAAAAACTATGATTTACGCTCTGCTTTTGCTGACTTGTTAAGCCACCCTAGTAATATTAAACCTGCATTAGACAAATACAATCAATCTGTTGCTAAAACTAACGCGATAGAATGTAAGTAACTATATAATGTAGCCTCGGGCACAGCCACACACAACCTACCTACATTTGAGCGAGACTTTATGGATTTATTACGATAAATTATTTCGCTCAAATCAACGGAAACTCTAGAAGAAAACGTGTTATGGGATCTAACGACAAAATTGTCGATGTCAATTTTGAGAGCTTGCTGCGCATTTTTACTGTGCCAGAGGCTCCCGATTCAACATTGGGCAACATAGAACAAAAACTTTCGCAGAATCTAAATGAATTCTTAAGAGAGCATATTGTCGCAGAAGAAAAGCCCTTAACAGAAATCGAGAAAGATTTTTCAGATGCAGCGATTCCCGAGTTTCCAACCTTTGTTTCAGAGCATACTCAACATCTTCTTGATACCCTAGTCTCCCACTCGGTGCATACTTCTGCACCAAGCTTCATTGGTCATATGACATCGGCATTGCCCTACTTTTTAATGCCGCTGTCTAAAATCATGATTGCTCTTAATCAAAACTTAGTAAAAATTGAGACATCCAAAGCCTTCACGCCTTTAGAGCGCCAAGTCCTTGGCATGTTACACCGTTTAATTTACGGACAATCCGAGAGTTTTTACCAAAAATGGATGCATAGTGCGGAACATTCACTCGGAGCGTTTTGTTCTGGTGGTACCATTGCTAATATCACTGCATTGTGGGTTGCTCGTAACAATGCATTAAAAGCCAATGGTAATTTTCAAGGGGTAGAAAAAGAAGGTCTGTTTAATGCCATGATGCACTATGGCTATCAGGGAATGGCGGTATTAGTATCTGAACGTGGTCATTACTCTCTAAAAAAAGCTGCCGATGTACTCGGTATTGGACGATCCAATCTTGTCCCTGTTAAAGCCGATGAAAATAACCGCATCTGCCCGACAGCACTTGAAGAAACCATCAAGCAACTCAAAGCAAAAAAAATCAAACCATTTGCGATTATTGGTGTAGCCGGTACCACTGAAACGGGAAACATTGACCCTCTAGACACCATCGCCGATATTGCACAGCGAGAAAATTGCCACTTCCACGTCGATGCCGCTTGGGGTGGCGCGACGTTAATGTCGAATAATCATCGTTCATTATTAAAAGGCATAGAACGCGCTGATTCAGTGACGATAGATGCCCACAAACAGCTATATATCCCAATGGGAGCTGGGATGGTGTTATTTAAAGATCCAGAGGCGATGAAAGCGGTTGAACACCATGCTGAATACATTCTACGTAAAGGTTCAAAAGACCTTGGTTCACACACGTTGGAAGGTTCCCGTTCAGGCATGGCGATGCTCGTGTATTCCAGTATGCATATTATTAGCCGCCCAGGTTATGAATTATTAATTGACCAAAGTATTGATAAAGCCCGCTACTTTGCCAGCTTAATCAAACAGCAAAATGACTTCGAGTTAATTTCTGAGCCAGAACTATGCTTGCTAACCTACCGCTATGTACCACAAGACACGCGAAAAGCCTTATTAGTCGCATCGACTGAAGAGCGTCAACAATTGCACCTATTACTCAATGAGCTGACACAATTCGTTCAAAAGAAACAACGTGAAAATGGCCTTTCATTTGTTTCTCGGACTCGTTTAACGCCAGTGCAATGGGATCGTATGGAAACCAGTGTATTCCGCGTAGTGCTCGCTAACCCACTCACAACTCATGACATTCTTCACTCGGTTATCGAGGAACAACGACAAATTGCTCAAACGAGCTCATTAGTTTTACCACAAATTAACCAACTCACAGCCAAAATTTTGCAGAAGCTCGATTTGCAGAAGCCTTAAAAGAAATCTAACAAACATTCTGTAAATTTCTTTCTAAAAGCAGAAACCCAATGACCAATACCATTACTATAAAGCGAAAAGCTAGGTTTATTAGTTACAAAACTGTAATTTAATTTGAAGTTTGTCATGTTATGACTATAAAAAATGCCACCAAATACATGAATATCGCTTCACCGTGGTTATACTGACAATGTACTCATGGACTGGGTATATCTGGGCAATGACTACCCTATCTTTATATTCAAGTATTACCCAACTTGGCTTTGAGTCTCAGCATTTTCGAGAGCAATATGAATACATTAGAAAAAATTCAAAAGAACCTAGATATTTTCAGTAAATCAGAAAGAAAAGTCGCAGAAGTCATCATCGAAGCCCCACAAACCGCGATTCATTCCAGTATTGCGACCTTAGCCAAAATTGCTGACGTGAGTGAACCAACCGTCAACCGTTTCTGCCGCCGCTTAGATACCAAAGGATTCCCAGACTTCAAGCTTCATTTAGCCCAAAGTCTGGCCAACGGTACTCCTTATGTAAATCGCAATGTAGAAGAATCTGACGGCCCTGACGCTTATACTCATAAAATCTTTGAATCCACCATGGCTTGTTTAGATGTGGCAAAAAATAGCCTCGACCCTTTTCAAATTAACCGTGCGGTCGATCTGCTCACTCAAGCGAAACGAATTTCATTTTTTGGTTTAGGTGCTTCTTCTGCGGTTGCAAAAGATGCGCAAAATAAGTTCATCCGTTTTAATATTCCAATCATGAATTTTGATGATGTAGTGATGCAACGAATGAGCTGCATTAACTCGACAGAAAATGATGTTGTGGTTTTAATTTCTCATACTGGGCGAACAAAAAGCCAAGTTGAAACCGCTCAAATCGCAAGAGAGAATGGAGCAACTGTGATTGCTATTACCGCGAAAGACTCTCCTTTAGAGCAAGTGTGTGATTTGGCAATAACCCTCGACATTCCAGAAGACACGGATGTTTATATGCCAATGGCAAGCCGTGTTGTTCAAATGGTGGTGATTGATGTACTGGCGACTGGCTTTACTTTACGTCGCGGATCAGGCTTTAGAGAAAACTTAAAACGAGTAAAAGAAGTACTAAGAGATTCTCGTTACAATAAAACAAGCCCATTTTAGGTGAATCCAACATACTTAATTACTTTTAACTCTTAAAATAAGCCGTTCTCAACTTTAAAAATGTATGCTCTTAAGGCATAGTGTGCCACATAACGAATTGGAAGGAGATAAACCATGTTTGTAGTTATTTTTGGCCGTCCAGCTTGCCCGTTTTGTGTACGAGCAAAAGAACTAGCGGAAAAGTTAAAAGAAGAGCGTGATGACTTCAATTACCGCTATGTTGATATTCATGCAGAAGGTATCAGCAAAGCCGATTTAGAAAAAACTGTTGGTAAACCAGTTGAAACCGTTCCTCAAATTTTTGTAGACCAAGATCACGTAGGTGGATTTACAGAGTTTGAAGCTTATGCAAAAGAAAACCTAGGCTTATACAGCGAATAAAACGTGTTCAAATCCCCCCTTTTAAAGCGGCTAGTATCACTGGCCGTTTTTTAACCCACCTCCAAATCACAACACATCATCAGCTAATATTTAACGGCGTAAAATTTAATCTAATATTTTTACTTTTTTTCTTATTAATTCCACATTTATCCGATACACTTCACAACTAAGCTATCCTACTCAAGCTTGCTGATTTCAATGGTAAGTTTTTAGGCCATGCTCCTACTCTTTGTTGTACTTTAATTTCACCTGAGAAATACCGTGAATATAGACGTTGCTGCACTCTTAAACCAAAACCCTATACTACTGTTGTTTGTCGTATTAGCGATCGGTTTATCTATTGGTAAAATCCGTTTCGGAAACTTTCAACTTGGCAATTCCATTGGAGTGTTACTAACCGCTCTATTCATGGGAAACCTCGGTTTTGAATTTAATGCTGAGGCACTAACGATTGGCTTTATGCTGTTTATCTACTGTGTCGGCATCGAAGCTGGTCCAAACTTTTTCGGTATCTTTTTCCGTGATGGTAAGCACTACTTCTTTTTAAGTTTGATTGTGCTGATTACTGCAACCACACTAACTTATGGCTTAGGACATTTCTTTGGCTTAGATTTCGGATTAACCGCTGGTATCATGGCCGGTTCAATGACTGCAACTCCAATTTTGGTAGGGGCGCAAGACGCATTAAACTCCGGATTAGGAACCATTCCCGATAGCATGCAGCTATCCACGGTTTTAGATAATTTATCGGTTGGTTATGCATTATCTTATCTGATTGGTTTAACTAGCATGATAATGTTTGCCAAGTTATTGCCTAAACTGCAAAAAGAAAACCTCAGTGATTCAGCACAGCGTATTGCCCAAGAACGTGGTCTAGGCGGTGCAGGTCAACGTAAAGTCTATTTGCCTATTATTCGTGCTTACCGTGTTGGACAAGAGCTAATCGATTGGACGGGGGGCAAAAATCTACGTGAACTAGGTATTTACCGCCAGACTGGTTGCTACATCGAGCGTATTCGCCGTAATGGTATCCTCGCGCATCCTGATGGTGATGCGATATTACAACTTGGTGATGAAATCGCATTAGTCGGCTACCCAGATAGTCACGCTCGCCTTGATCCTAGCTTCCGTAATGGTAAAGAAGTCTTCGATCGTAACTTGCTTGACCTTCGTATTGCCGAAGAAGAAATCGTGGTAAAAAGTGACAGTATTGCGGGTAAAAAGCTTTCTGATCTTAACATTGCAGAATATGGTTGTTTCTTAAACCGTGTTGTTCGTGCACAAATTGAAATGCCAATGGATCTTAATATCGTGCTGGCAAAAGGCGATATTTTACAAGTTAGTGGTGAAAAAAGTCGTGTACTTGGCTTAGCAGAACGAATTGGTTTCATCTCGATCCATAGCCAAATTGCAGACTTACTGGCCTTCTGTAGCTTCTTTATTATTGGCTTATTGTTTGGCTTAATCACCATGACATTTGGTCAGGTGACTTTTGGACTTGGTAATGCGGTAGGCTTACTTATTTCAGGCATAACCCTAGGCTATTTAAGAGCAAACCACCCCACATTCGGTTATGTACCTCAAGGTGCGCTGAATATGGTTAAAGATCTCGGATTAATGGTCTTCATGGTGGGAATCGGCTTAAGTGCTGGTGCGAACATGCTCGAATATTTAGGCCAAATGGGCCTCAAAATTGTCGGCGTTAGCTTCCTCATTAGCGTACTTCCGGTTGTGGTCGCTTACCTATTTGGCGCTCATATACTAAAGATGAACCGTGCACTACTATTTGGTGCCATCATCGGTGCAAGAACTTGTGCACCGGCAATGGATATTGTTAATGATTATGCTAAATCTACCATCCCAGCGCTTGGTTATGCAGGGACTTATGCCATTGCCAATATATTAATGACGCTCGCCGGCACCTTAATCATTATATTAAGCTAACAACAGCGTTAATCCTCAAATACAAAGCCGCTATCGTTCCGTTTCGATGGCGGCTTTGTATTTTTCCTTATGTGCTACACTCTACGCATATTTTTGACAGGCAGTCCTTCATGACCTTTACCGAACTCAAACTCAATCCCACCCTGATCAAAGCATTACCTGATTCGGTTGTCACTCCAAGCCCAATCCAACAACAAGTGATCCCCGAAGTTTTCAACCACACCGATATACTCGCTTTTGCCCAAACTGGCAGTGGAAAAACATACGCTTTTGCTCTACCACTACTCACTATGATTGCTGCAGAAACGAAAGCAAACAATAAGATTCACGCAGTCATCATTGTGCCAACTCGTGAGCTCGCACGACAAATAAACCTCAACCTTCAACCTCTTGCTAAAAGCTTACATATCAAAATGGCAAGCCTATTTGGTGGTGTAGATCTCGAACAACAATTACAGCAACTAGCCGAAAACCCTACATTAATTATTGCAACACCAGGCCGATTATTAGCACTTATTAAAGAAAATAAACTCGACTTATCCGTAATGCGGCACTTGGTGCTAGATGAAGCCGATCGTTTAATTGATATGGGATTTTGGAAGGACCTTCAAAGTATCATTAGCTTTATGCCTAAGTCACGCCAAACACTATGTTTCTCTGCCACATTAGCCCATGAATTAGAACAGAAAATGCATTCGATTATGCAAAATGCTCAAAAAATTCAGTCAAATAACCAGAATAGCGTCGTCGACCATATTGATGAAAAATTATACCTAGTGAACAAAGGTAGTAAAACCAAAGCTCTGTTGGCACTACTAAAACAACACGCGAATCAACAAGTTCTGGTTTTTATAAGCGCTAAAGACAACGCCGATGCTTTAACTAAAAAGCTGATTAAAGCTGGAGTTAAAGCCTCCGCGTTACATGGCAATAAAGACCAATCAACACGTAAACAAACTCTCACTTATTTTAAACACAAAAAAATCCAAGTACTAATTGCAACTGACTTACTTGCTCGTGGCATTCATATCGATGCTCTGCCAATGGTAATAAATTATGATCTACCGGAAAGTGCACCCGTTTATATCCATCGAGTTGGTCGTACTGCCCGAGCTGGTCACACAGGGTTTGCTATATCTTTGGTGTGTCATGCTGAAATATTAGCGCTAGAAGCAATACGCAAGCTAACCAAACGTACATTACCTCTCGATAATTTGACGAATTTTCCTGTCACTGATAAACCAAGTTCTGGCGCCGCAAAACGTCCAGTTCGTGACAAACAAGCTAATCGTCGCAGTGCACAGAAACGAAGTATCAAAGAGTTCAAACCGAAATACAGATAAATATTATAAATAATAAGGTTTAAAACTATAAGTCTCCTCTTTTGAACCTTATATCGATTAAATTGAAATGCATCGCAAACGCATACCTTAAGAATTCAAGTCATTGGTAAAGCCTCCATGTTCCTGTTATTTAAGTCAATGAGGCTATTCTACCTATATATTTCTAATCAAACGGTCGTCTAGTACTCAGTTCTTCCCTTCACACATTGATTGGTAATACGATGCATAAAGGACAACTAAAATCTTGGAGTGATGATAAAGGCTTTGGATTTATCAGATCACAAACACTCTCACAAGATACTTTCATCCATATTTCAACATTAAAATCAATGAGCCGAAAGCCTGTGATTGGCGATTGGATTTACTTTGAAATTGAAGAACAATTAAACGGGAAAACTCGTGCGGTCAATTGTAGTATTGAAGGTGTCGCCGTTTTAACTAACTCTAAACGGTCAGGTTCTAACAGAAGTTATCGCAGCAGACCAAGCCTACTAAAGCGGTTAGCACCTGTTTTAGTGATAACCTCAGGAGTTTGGGTTTGGAATCAATTTGCCACGTCAAGTACATCGTCTAACAACAATGAAGTGAATGCAGATTATGAATATTCACCACCAAATATTTCGATTCCAAGCTTTTCAGCATCAGAGGAAAACTTTACCTGTGATGGGCGTCAATACTGCAGTGAAATGACCTCACGAGCAGAAGCTAAGTTCTTTATACAAAACTGCCCCAATACCAAGATGGATGGTGACGATGATGGAGAACCTTGCGAAAATGATACAAGGTTTTAATCTGTGGTATTTGTTATCACCCTATTTTAATTAAAGAGTAATGCTAAACTTTATAACCAGCGACGTACTTTTTTGCAATAATCTGTATATTGTTTACCAAACCTTTGTTGTAGGAAACGTTCTTCAGGTTTAATTTGAAATTGAGAGATATAGCAAACAAAACCAATACATACCCCGATCGTTAGCCAGTTATTAAGCCACACTGAAATCGCCAATAAATTAAGTAGCATCCCTAAGTACATTGGGTTTCGTGAAAGTCGATAAATACCATTAGTAACAAGTTTGTTGGTGGCATGCTTTAAATCGGGATGAATAGTTGTTTCTGCTTGAATGAACGTCTTTACACCAATAACCGCAAGCATAAAACCAATAAGCACTAAGCCCAGTACAATCCCTAATCGATATTGCCCTACACCTAGTCTGTCACTGGGTAGCCAGTAGTCGAGCCCAAACATTATCATTACAGCAATCACAGAAACAATCGGTGGCTTTATTTTTAACTCTAATAACTGCATATTGACCTTATTGGTGTCCTTTACGAAACTGTTTCGAAAAAATAAAAAAGACGCCCCAAGGAGCGCCTTACATTTTATTCATTCTTACGTGTAAGACTAAATATCTTGAACGTCGAAATTAACTTCAGGGTTTACGTCAGCTTCGTAGTCAACACCGTCAACACCAAAACCAAATAGTTTCAAGAACTCTTCTTTGTACTCAACGTAGTCTGTTAACTCTTTCAAGTTTTCAGTGGTTACTTGAGGCCATAGGTTACGACAATGCTGTTGAATGTCTTCACGTAGCTCCCAATCATCTAGACGAAGGCGGTTTTTGTCATCCACTTGTGGCGCGCTGCCATCTTCTTTGTATAGACGTTGAGTAAACATGCGGTGAATCTGTTCCATACAACCTTCGTGTACGCCTTCTTCACGCATTTTCTTAAATACCATCGCGATATAAAGAGGCATGACTGGAATTGCAGAACTTGCTTGAGTGACAACACTCTTCAGTACGGCAACGTTCGCAGTACCGTTAAGGCCCGCTAGCTTTTCATTTAATGCGGTTGCTGCACGGTCTAGGTCCATTTTTGCCTGACCTAGTGCACCATCCCAGTAGATTGGCCATGTTAGCTCAGTACCGATGTAGCTATAAGCGACAGTTTTACAACCTTCTGCTAGTACACCAGCTTCAGATAATGCTGCCATCCAAAGTTCCCAATCTTCGCCGCCCATTACAGTGACAGTATCTTTGATTTCCTGCTCTGTTGCTGGCTCAACACTGGCTTCAATAATAACGTCTTTATTGGTATCAACTGCAGTTGCAGTGTACGTTTCGCCAATTGGCTTAAGCGATGAACGAATTACTTCACCGGTTTCTGGCATCTTACGTACTGGTGACGCTAATGAATAAACCACCATATCGATTTGGCCTAGATCAGCTTTGATCAGTTCAATCGTTTTTTGTTTTGCTTCATTTGAGAAAGCATCACCATTTAGGCTTTTAGAGTACAAACCTTCTTCTTTCGCTAACTTGTCAAAAGCTGCTGAGTTATACCAACCCGCTGTGCCAGTTTTTTTCTCTGTGCCAGGCTTTTCGAAAAACACACCGATTGTTGATGCGCCACCGCCAAATGCAGCTGCAATACGAGATGACAAGCCATAGCCACTTGAAGAACCAACCACTAGCACGCGCTTTGGTGCGTTAGCAATCGGGCCTTGAGCTTTAGTATAGGCAATTTGTTCTTTTACGTTTGCTTCACAACCCACAGGGTGTGTTGTTGTACAGATAAATCCACGGATTTTCGGTTTGATGATCATATTCAGCTTCCTTTAAAAAACCCCTGTAGGATAAAAGTTTATCCGAGGTTTCGCATCTTATTTCTGCATTTTTTTGCTTTATACACTTGTGGTTAGACCTGTTTAGCTATAACTCCACCAAAGCAAAAACGCCACAGTAGCTGTGGCGTTATCGTTAAGTATACTCAAGAATCATCTATTTTGTATGATATACGCGCGTTCATATCAAGCCGCGCTATCAAGCTTTTTTGACGATTTCTCCTTTTTATCTGTATCATGGGTGCGAATTTCGCTGAAATCATGGCTAAAGTGGTCAACTTGAATTGAACGGTAACGAATTTCGTCCGCTTTCATCACTTGCTCCGCTTCGTCTTGAGTTAAGATTTGTTGCTCAACCGCCGCTTGTAAGCGCTCATTTAACGAACCAGATTTTGCTAACTTACCATCTTTGACTGCTTTCATCATTTTACGCTCTAGATGCTTCACACCGTACATAGCAATAAACGCTCGTTCGATAAGCCCAACGCTATCATTTTCATCGTCACCGATATAACAAAGGTGCGTTAAACGTTCGCGATGTGCTCCCGGAGTCATTAAACTTTCTGCCACTTTAGTTTTTTGCTTATCTGACGGTGCTTTAAAGCGATTGCCTAATGGGAAAACCAACAGTTTAAGAAGATTACCTGCAATACGGCTAGGAATATTACGGTACGCCTCTTCTAAAGCATTAGCAGCCTGACTTAAACAATGATTCATTGCGTAATGAACGTAATCTAGATCGTCCTGCTGACGGCCTTCATCTTCATAGCGCTTTAACACTGCTGAACTCAAGTATAAGTAGCTCAATGCATCACCAAGACGCGCCGATAGCATCTCTTTACGTTTTAGTTCACCGCCTAGAGTTAACATAGCAAAGTCTGTCGTTACCGCTAATGCTTTACTTAAACGAGTCATGTCGCGGTAATATTGCTTCGTCGCACCAGAGGTATGAGATTTAGCAAAGCGAGAGCCCGTTAACGCCATGCTAAACGCCCCTAGGCTATTTTTAATTGCATAGCCCATGTGTTTGAATAACAATTCATCAAACGCTTTTGCACCGGCTTTTTCATCTGGATTTGCCGCCGCTTCCATTTCAGGTAGTACAAATGGATGACAACGAGTTGCACCTTGTCCGAAAATCATAAGGTTACGAGTTAAGATGTTCGCCCCTTCTACGGTGATCGCAACCGGTACACCATAGTAATGATGCGCTAAGTAGTTCATTGGGCCAGTTTGAATCGCTCGGCCAGAATGAATATCCATTGAATCATTTAAGATGGTACGCGCCATTTCCGTCATGTGATATTTGGCAATCGCGGTAACAATCCCCGGTTTTTCACCCATATCCAATGAAGTTGTGGTTAAAGTACGCGCCGCTTCTAGCATATACGTCATACCACCGATACGCGCCATGGCATCCGCCACCCCTTCAAACTTACCGATCGACATACCAAATTGCTTACGTACATAACCATAAGCACCGGTTGTACGGCTAGTAAGGTGACCAATCGCAGTACCAAGTGCCGGTAGAGAAATACCACGCCCCGCTGACAAACATTCCACCAGCATACGCCAGCCTTTACCTGCATAATCTGCACCGCCAATTAGCCAGTCCATAGGAATGAAGATATCTTCACCGCGAGTTGGACCATTCATAAAGGCTAACCCTAGCGGATCGTGACGCTCACCAATTTCAACGCCTTCATGATCGGCAGGAATCAACGCACAAGTAACACCAAGATTTTCTTTATCGCCAAGTAGGTGATCTGGATCGTCAAGTTTAAATGCTAGACCAAGGACAGTGGCCACGGGCGCAAGTGTGATATAACGTTTATTCCAGCTAAGGCGAACACCTAAAACTTCTTCCCCATTATGCATGCCTTTACACACCACACCTTTATCTGGAATGCCGCCAGCATCCGAGCCAGCTTCTGGGCCAGTTAAAGCAAAACATGGAATATCGGTACCGTCAGATAAACGTGGTAGCCAGTAGTCTTTTTGTTCTTGAGTACCATAATGCGATAACAGTTCACCCGGGCCTAAAGAGTTAGGAACCATTACGGTTACAGCGGCACTAATACTGCGAGTGGCAATTTTGGTCACAATCGTTGAGTTTGCATGAGCGGAGAAATTCAAGCCGCCATAGGCTTTATCTATGATCAGTGCAAAGAACTTCTCTTTGCGGATGTAGTCCCACACTTCTTTTGGAAGATCACGTTCTTCTTGCACAACTTTATAGTCATCAAGCATCGCAAGTAATGTTTCAACTTGATTATCAATGAAAGATTGCTCTTCTTCTGTCAAGGTTGGCTTAGGGTAGTTATGCAGAGTTTGCCAATCTGGCGTACCAGAGAAAAGCTGCCCATCCCACCAGACACTACCCGCTTCCATCGCTTCTCTTTCTGTATTAGACAACGGTGGTAATACTTGTTTAAACCATTTAAACGCTGGGTCACTGATCCATTTTTGTCTTAGCGAGCTCATAATCTATTCCTTTTATCCACGTTATTAGTTTAGTTGTTTTTGTTATGTTCGAGTCCAAACTTAAAAGTTCTTCTTCAATGTCTATTCTTGAAATCTAGGCTGAGCGGCAACCCCTGCCGCTAAAAATGGGATTAATTGTTGAATAAACACATCGGAATCGACTTTTTTTCCATAGGAGTTATAAGCAATTTCCGCAAGTGCTTTGCTTGATGACATGGTGAAAACACAAGTACCTAGAGTGAAGTGTAGTCGCCAAAATAAAGTTTCAGCATCTAACGCCGGGTTGGCTTTTTTTACCGAATCAGTAAATAAGTTAAGTACACTGCTATATTGAGTAGTAATGAACCAACGCAGGTGTCCTTGTACATCGGTATAACCGCGACCAATCAGCAACATGAAGCGACTTGCGCCATTTGGACGAAGATTATCTAGAGATAATACTGGGTGCGTTAAAGTATTAAACACATCCGTCATCGTATAATCATCACATTGATTTAGCTCTGTTAGACTTTTCTCTAACTCGGGCATAAATGCTTCTAAGTAACGGTTAAGTACCGCTCTAACCAAAGTTTTTTTATCTCCAAAATGGTAGTTTACCGATGCTAGATTGACATTAGCTTTGGTGGTGATCGTACGTAATGACGTATCATTAAAGCCGTGCTCAGCAAACAATGCTTCCGCTACATCCATGATTTTTGCTTTTGTCTTATTCTTTGCCGTCATTTCAATCACTCGTATTAAACACCTGTTTGAATATTATCAGGATAGATCAACTGAACAAGCGGCAAAGATCACAAATGCGAAACATAGTTCATTAGAAAATTTAAAATGTATACCCAAGTAGCTTCAAAGTGGAGAATTTATAGCTATCCCCCAAACCTTTAGGCACGGTAGATTTATGCAGAATGTAAACACCTTGAAGTTACTTGGGTATAATAAATTCAATGTGTTACAACTAATCTCGATTTTTTTTGAAAAAAGATTGAACCGAATGCAATTAACCCAGTCCTATATTACGTAGCAAGTGGAAATAAGCTGGAAACATGCCTTAGTTTGTTCATCCATCAGTTTTTTACACCTAACTGCAATTTTTTCATATACAACTCCTATATTGTTTTTAGCCCATTTCAAATTGATTTGGGCTTTTTTTTGCCTGCATCGAAGTCACTTCTTATTTTTGTTAAGACGTAAAAAAGGCCACTCCTTGAAGTGGCCTCTTTATCATTGACTCATTTATTTTTCCGTAACCACTTGCTCAGCAGCTTGTTTAGGAAGGAAGCAATGCAATAGCACGTAACCCAAAATGGCTGCGGTAGTTGAGCCGATTAAGATACCAAGACGTGAGTAAGTATCAAAATCTGCAGCTACATTAGTAAAGGCCAGTGACGAAATAAAGATCGACATAGTGAAACCGATACCACACAGTACTGAAACCGCAAAGATCTGCTTAAAGTTAATCCCTGCCGGTAATTGAGCTAAACCAGCTTTTACCGATATCCAGCTAAAGGTGAATACACCTAGAGGTTTACCAACTAATAGACCTAGCGCGATACCCATCGGTACAGTTGATGACAAGCCTGCTAGAGACACACCTGCTAGAGAAATACCTGCATTTGCAAAAGCAAAGAGAGGCAAAATAAGGAAGTTCACATAAGGGTGCAATGCATGCTCTAGTGATTTCAGTGGAGACTTGCCACCTTCTTCACCTTTCAACGGAATAGCAAAGCCGATCAGTACCCCTGCAAGTGTTGCGTGGACACCTGACTTCAAAACGCTCACCCACAAGATGAAACCGACAATCAAGTACCAACGTGTTTTGGTAACATTTTTCATATTCATGTAGAACAAAACAGCGGTCGCAATGAAGCCAACCAGTAAAGCAAGACTTGATAGGTCACTCGAGTAGAATAACGCGATTATCACGACTACACCTAAATCATCAATGATCGCTAAAGCTAATAAGAATACTTTTAAGCTCACAGGAACACGTGGACCTAACAACGCCATGATACCGAGTGCAAAAGCAATATCTGTTGCCGCAGGAATCGCCCATCCACTAGCTGCAACAGGGTCGCTATAGTTAAATGCAAGGTAAATTAAGGCCGGAGCTAGCATACCGCCAATAGCAGCAATCGCGGGGAACATCGCCGTTTCTTTAGAACGTAATGCCCCAACTAATAATTCGCGTTTTACTTCCAAACCAATAAGTAAGAAGAACACCGCCATTAAACCATCATTGATCCAATGAGATGCTGACATTCCCAAAATATATGTATGAAGGGTATCTTGGTATAGAGAACCGTATGATGAGTTGGCTATCAGCATTGCAATAACAGCTGCAATCACGAGAATGATGCCACTTGCTGATTCCATCTTAAAAAAATTAACTACTTTATCGCGCATAAAACCTTTTCCTTAGTCTAGCGTAAGTCATCTGACAAAACATGCATCGATAGTATATGGATAATTAAAACTATAAAAATCGATTGTTTAGATACTAATACTCGGATTTTCCGAATTAATAAAATTTCAAAAAGTCTTTCATATATACAACAAAGTCAACAATATGAATAGCTCACAGTAAATACACTAAAAATCATACAAATAATAAATGTAGATACTCCTAATAACCCGTCAATTGCATAAAGCCAACACCTTTATGGCTTCCTGTCACCTCGATAGGACCTTCCCATGATGGAATCCAAAATGGTAACCATAACTCTTTATTTAGAGACTGAGTAATTAAACTTATTTGATAGTTTGGTAGCTCAATGACCCAACGTAAAGGTAAGAGTCTTCCATTTAGTAATTGTTGCTTTTCAATTGGATAAATTCTCACTTCACTATCTTTAATCTTAATGGTCGAGCCATTCTTACTTGATAGAGAGCCTGAAATGTAGCGAATATTTTGTGGATTGTGATATTGGGTCAAGGACAAAACTCGACCATCAGACAAGTGAAGATTAAAGGTATCCCAACGTAGCGAACGGTTAGCAACAAGATGGTTACCCCACTCTTTATCTAACCAAGCAATACCTGAAACTTTTACTGCTTTACCATTCA
The DNA here is from genome assembly GCF_030161215.1 of Vibrio algivorus. NCBI lineage: Bacteria > Pseudomonadati > Pseudomonadota > Gammaproteobacteria > Vibrionales > Vibrionaceae > Vibrio > Vibrio algivorus. The sequence goes on along the minus strand of NZ_BSPV01000009.1, from coordinate 569,378 downwards.
GAATCAAACTCCCTTTCGCCTTAATAAAAGGAGCACTGAACGAATAAGACGCAGTAGACATCAGATCATGCGTCTTTTCATAACCCTTATCACCATTTAAAACAAAAGGTCCATAAGCTGCATTTTGTAGTGTGACTTGGAAATCGTCCGTTTTAACATTCAACTGGCTTGCAATAGCAAAGTTATTATTTGAAACCCAACTCCAATCATCGATCCATAGCCTAAATGGATACATCATTACACCAGCTTGCCCAATGCCTCCACGAGCAATACGCTGCTGTGACCATGAATGCTTGGAAGTCGAAACAACGACTTGCGCAGTATAGATTTGTGCATTTTCCCAACCAACGCCTTGATGATCACCATTCGCAACACGATAAACTGTCCACTGCACGCCATAGTCTAGACCATCATCACCTTTTAAGTTGGCTCTGTAGTGCCAAACCTCATTATGAAAGCCACCATGCTCTGCAAAATCTTTACCGTATTTAATGGTGTAATCTGGTAAAACAGGATCATATACTGCTTGATTACCTTCTTTGGATTCCACTTGAATATGAAGGTGGTCAATTTCTTTAGCCACTAACTCTTTGACGAAATTAGGGGCTAACAAGCCAAACAGCAGTAAGAAAGCAAGCGTCATTACAGCGACTTTAAACATCCATTGGTATCGTTTGGTCTTCATTATAATGAGTCCCTCAACAATTTCATTGGTGTCGATTTGACCATGTGCCAAACCGGCCACGCCCCGGCAATAAACAAACTCGAGAGTGACCAAATAAAAGTAGAAATATATTGTTCAGGCAGCAAGGTTATTTGCATAGTCCAACCAAAAGCATTCTTAAGAACAACATCTGCCATTAACTGCGCTACTAAGATACCAAGTGGTAAAGAAATGAAAGCTGTAAATAGTCCTATCGCAAGCAACTGCAACGCTCCTAAAATAACTAACTCCCTACCAGACACACCTAAACAACGTAGTAAAGCAACCTGCTTTTGTCTTGACACTTCTCCAGCAACGGTCGAAACAAATAAGCCAAATACCGCAATGAACAACGTAATTTTCCCTAAAGTCTCCGCAACCTTAAAAGTTTGGTCAAACGCAATCATCGCCTTAGTATGCATAGCGTTATTGTTATATATTCTTTCCGGAGACAAACTATACGTTTTTTCCATACGCTGTATTAAATCACTTGGGGCCGCTTGATCATTTAATACTACCCCTAAAGCCACATCGCCTTCACCTTGGAAGGTATCTGACCATTTACTTTCTGATATAATTACCTGGTTATATGGATTTCCGTAATCATAATAAACCCCTAAAACAGGCCAATTCCCCCCTAAGGGTTCAGGTAGACTGATAATATCGCCAGGGTGAATTTTATGTTTGAGTGACATCGACTCACTAACCATAACACCTCGATCATGATGTAAATGATGCCAAAATTGTGGTACAGCCAATTTCACGGTTAACGATTTACGCTCACCTTCCGTCTCACCTGAACTTACAACCTGAATAGTTTCCGTATTAGCTTGAAGTGATTTCTCCCATCGCCACCAAACACTTTTTACTTCGGGTTGCGTTTCAAGCCAATGGCTAATCCGCGCGGCAGAGGATATTGTCGGAGTAATATACAAGTCGGCAGATAACCTTTGGACCAACCATTTATCTGTAGTTTCCTTAAAACTATTGACCATAGTTACCACACCAATATTGGTTGCTAGCGCCAACATAAATGCCATTGCTGCAACTCCACGATAGCTCATACTGGCAGCCATATCAGCAAAGAACCAACGAACTTTGACCCACGGCATAGTGTAAGAAAAACTGGTAAATAACTTCCATAGACAATACGGCATTACCAAGCCAACACTCACTAACAGTAAAGCAATAAGAGTGAAACCTTCCTTTTGATTACTCGGTGATTGATACAAGGCCACCGCCGCCACTGTACATATACAGGCAACAAAAGCTTGTAAGCTAAACTCACGGCCAGCAAAACGCATTAATGATAAACGAGAAGCGAGCCGAATAGGTTGAGTGCGAACCAATCGAACAAGCGGCCAGAAACAAGACAATAAACAGCCAAAGATAGACATCAATAAGCTATATTGAATCCACTCCCAATCCCACTTAATTGATAGACCAACATCAGCATTATATAAATCACTCAAACTTGCTGAAACCGAAGGCATCAGTCGATTCGCCAAAGCTAATCCAAGCATAGTGCCACTCAACCAACTAATTAAAATCCAAGCCATTATTTCTAACAACAATGCTTTGGTTAACTGCCACCCAGATACACCAGTTAAGCGCAAAATACCGACTAGAGGCTGACGTTGGATAAAAGAAAGTGACATTGCTTGATAGAAAATAAACAAGCCGACAAGGAAAGACAGCATCCCCATTGCGGTCAAATTCATATGAAAAGCTTTGGTAAGAGAGCCTAATTCAACGCGAGTATTACGGTGTAAAGAAATACCATCAGGCAAATAATCACGTAATTTTTCCAACTTAGCCGGTGACATCGCGGCACAAGCAATCATATCAAAGCCTGAACTACGATTAAGCTTTCGAAGTAATGACATGTCAGCCACTAGTCTTGAGCCCGAAATCCTCCCCTGGGTATCCACTTTTATTGGCCCAATTTTTTCACCTGATTTTAAAGTAATAAAATCATTATCAACCACATCTAAGTAATTCGATAATTGAGAGCTGATCAAAATAGGATATGGAGGGCGCATCAATTCAAGCATATCGGAAGAACCGAACTTTTGATTTTGCTGAAATGACAACATTATCACCGGATCAAAACCTACAATATTGAGTTGCATGCCATCTTCAGTAACAACTCGATAAGTATCAAAAGGTGCACATTGGTGAAAACCATTGCGTCTTAGTTGAATATAAAAGCCTTGAGGGATCTTATTACCTGTCAGTTTCGGCTGGATTCGATATGGAAGAGGGTTTGAAAATAGCTTTTCACCATTAGCATAGCTCTGCTTGGCATGGTAGTTAACCGCTAAAACACCGACGAACAAAGATATGCCTAGTGTTAAACCTAGCCATACCAAAAGGATTTGAAATGGGTGGCGACGATAATGGCCAAGTAGTGCTTTAGCTACGGGCCACAACATTCAGCACGCCTCCTTGCAATCGAACACAACCATCAAGATGAGCCGCTACCCTTTCACTGTGTGTCACCAATAATAAGGTGCAATTCATCTTACTCGACAGACTCGTCAATAAACGCATCACTGCTTCGGCATTTTTCTCATCTAGACTACCTGTTGGCTCATCCGCTAATAGGATTGATGGCTCCATATACAATGCACGAGCAATCGCAGCACGCTGTTGTTGCCCACCAGATACTTCTTCAGGGTAACGGCCAAGTAATGGCATTAAATCAAGTGAGGATAATATTTGACGCCAGAGATGTGGATTTTCAGGTAAACCTTTTAATTGGCGGCAAAAGCGGATGTTATCGGCAATATTTAGCGTTGTTAGTAAGTTAAACTGCTGAAAAATAAGTCCAATATTATTACGACGAAAGGCATTTTTTTGTCTATCAGGAGCATCGTGCATCGGAAATTCAGAACAAATGACTTCTCCTGAATCACAAGAGTCTAATCCAGCAATAATATTCAATAATGTACTTTTTCCTGAGCCGCTTTCTCCCATTAAAGCAAGTTGGGCTCCACGGTCTAATGTTAACTCAGCACCTTGTAAAACGGGATTAAATACACCCCCATCAATATAGCCTTTACAAAGATTTTTAAGATAAAGCATTAAACTTGCACCTGCGACCAATAATAAGAAAGGAAATTTACACTAATTAGCTTGCTGTAGGAAGATCTTTACCCTATATGGCTTGAGTTACCACGGTACGTAACACCAACACAGCAAATATCAAACACAAACTCAATAAAGCCATAAACTCTATGTAACCAATTGAGATTAATAATAAAAACATCAATAATTCATTGAGATTTCCGCTAACTTAGGACCAATATTATATGGGTAAACAAGGTATTCACCATGATACTTCACAATTGATTTATAATCGGTTTGCTTATGCAGTAAGAAACCTTGCTCTGTTGCCTCTGTAACAAAAGCTGCGTGATTTCCTCTCACATAAAAACTCATCGGTTTAGTTAATAACTCACCTTCAAAGCAGTCATCGCATTGCTTAGCACATAAAACAAATGAGTTCGGTTGATCTGCAAAAATTTGCGTTTTTTCGGTTAACTCGAATTCATTAACCACTTCCCACCCTTTCGCTTCCATGTGGTCCATAAAAGCTTCAATATCCGAATCTTTTATCGCTTTTGGCTCAGAGTCCGCAGGTAAAAAGTGTTGGTATAATCTTTCAATACGTTCAAACGTTGCGAGAAGCTCACTACCAGCCCCTTTACTACGACTCAGTTTTTGCCAACGAATCAAATCATCTTTCACGCAGCTATCAAACTCTTGACTCTTTATGCTTTTCGTTACCCAACGAGCCAAAAAGTGGGTATTAGTAATCGGCGTATTAGCCAGTTTACCGCTTTGATGTTGCTGCTTTAATTCTAATAAAGCACTGGTCACCACTCGTTGGATCTCTTGTGAATATTGCATACTTTTCTCTAATTCAAAATTTGTATTCATTTAAGCATTTCGACTCAATAACCAATAACAACTTGCCGATAGTACCGCGCATAAGAACATTGCTATCACCATAGGCCATACATAACCACTTGGTAAGAAAGCAATCAATGCACTAATAGCAGCGCCGGTACCAAATCGTAGTGTACCGGCAAGTGAAGAAGCGGTGCCCGCCATTTGAGGATAACTGCTTAGCAGTAACCCCATCGAGTTACTACCAATAATCGAAATGGTACCAACGAACAAAATCACGCAAGGCACAATCGCCCATAAACCGAAGTCTAATAGCCAACTCACCAACAGCGCAACACCGGCAAAAGTTTGGCACCAAAGGCCAAAACGCAGCATCCAATGCGAGCCCATTTTACGAACCACACGGCCATTAAAGCTAGTCATTGCTACCATACCAACAACATTTAGCGCAAACAAATAACCAAAGTATTCTGGTGCTACGCCATAGATATCGATATAGACAAATGAGCCTGCGGTAATAAAAGCAAACATCCCAGCAAACGAAAATGCACCACAAAAAATAAGACCGAAGACCACAGGGTTTGTAATCAATTGAAAGTAATTACGCATAGTGGTTTTAAAGCGTAGAGGTTGTTTATTTTCTGGTGCTAATGTTTCAGGAATTTTAAACAGTACCGCTAATAGAACAAAGAAAGAAACCCCAGCAAGTACTGTAAAAATTGAACGCCAACCAAACCAAACCGCTAGGTGACCACCGATCATGGGAGCCAACAAAGGTGAAATGGTGATAACCAAAGTAATAAAAGACATAGCTCGAGCAAACTCTTCTTTGTCGAACATATCACGAACCACCGCTTGCACGATCACAGCAGCTGCTGCACCAGCAAAACCTTGCGCAAACCGAGTATATAATAAAGCTTCAATACTTGTCGTAGTCGCACAAATAATCGAAGCAATTGCAAAGAACACAATTCCTCCCATTAAAATTGGACGACGACCGTAACTGTCCGCTAAAGGGCCATGTAATAGCTGCCCTAAAGCAAAGCCCGCGGTATAAGCCGTTAATGTCCCCTGCACCATGCCATGATTCACCATAAGATCATTAGCAATAGTAGGCATTGCAGGCAAGTACATATCAATAGCGAATGGGGTTAATAAACCAATCGAACCTAAAATTAGGAATAAAACAAAACTGCTTTTAGGTAAAGAAGATTGCGGCATAGCATGTCCTTTGAGAGGAAAAATAAACAGACCACAAGTTGATACCCGCGGCTTGAGAAATAGGTATACCCAAAGTAATTAAAGTTGCAGTGAGGCGACAAGTGAATGAGGCCTCATGAGTTTCGCTTGTCTAAATGTTTGGGACGAATGAACGACGTCAACAAAGCTGCGGCTTCAAGTACGAAGGGTTTATACCCAAGTAACTTCAAGATGCAGAATTCACTTGAGTATAACGTGATGTTTTTAAATTGAAGCGACTTCTTCAGCTGTTAATGGACGGTATTCACCAGGTTCAAGCGACTCATCCAAAACAATCGTACCAATGGATTCACGGTGTAATTGTTCGACTTTGTTACCTAGAGCGGCAAACATACGTTTTACTTGATGATACTTGCCTTCCGAGATCGTCAACAATAATTCATTTTGAGAAAAATCCACGACTTCCATTTTTGCAGGGAGTGTTAGTCCTTTTTCATTTCTTAGTTGAATACCATCTTGCAGCTGTTGTTCGTAATCATCACCAATCGCATCTTCTAACCATACTCGATAAGTTTTCTCACACTTGTGTTTTGGCGAAGTGATGCGATGCGACCATTGACCATCATCAGTAATTAACACCAAACCTGTTGTGTCAACATCAAGGCGACCTGCAAAATGAAGCTTATCCATATTCACTTCATCTAATAAAGTAAACGCCGTCGGATTATTACTATCTTCATGTGAACAAACAAAGCCATCCGGTTTAAACAGCATAAAGTAACGAGGTCCCGGCATAGGCAAATGGCGCTCTTGCCATTCAACATGAGATTCTTCCCCCACCTTAACTGATGCAACTTTAACCGTGTTCCCATCTACCGTTACTTCACCACGACGCAATAAAATGGTCGCTTCTCGACGGGTTACCCCTAATGTTTCACATAAAAACTTATCTAAACGCATGAATACCTCTAGTCTGACTACCGCTTGTTTAACGAGTCAGCGCATAATGTTGCTATAAATACCAGGGTGGTTAGTCTTTCGTGAGGATTCTTACAGTAAAAGATTCACTATCCCCAACTCCAACGACATTATAGAGACATTTGCTCCATTAGTTGAGCTATTTCACAAAATTGATTCATTACCAAATTAAAGGAAAATATGAAATTTAAAGATCATGTGAAAATATAAAGAAGATTCTTTGAAAACCAGCCTCGATCTGCTCAAATAACAATCAACATGTATTGAGTATATTATTTCTTATCGACTTACTGCCTTACTTAAATAGTTTTGTATCATTTTGTCACAATTAACTTAATACTGCTTTTAAGGGCAATTATCCCCATAAAATAACAAAACATTATTCATGCGACAAATTAAGACCCTAGACCTTAGTCTAAAATGAAATCAAAAAGTTAACTCATAGTTAGACCTTAGTATTAGGCACCATCCCTACCATTATTCGCTTAAAAAATAAACAGCAAAGAAACTATGAAATTATCAATCAGTTACACTGGTCATACCTGATTTATCGAAAGAAATAAGATAAATTGCAAAATTATTAACCTTGTAGCATTTTTTGCAAATTTAAATACCAAATTATCACATTAAGTAATAAAACTATTAACAACACATCGGACCAAATCGATGCGACACAATAAAATAATTAATGTGTAAGGGATGACAATGAAAAAAACACAATATTCGTTATTAGCAATTTCGATTGCTCTTGCCTCTCAAGTTCATGCTGCTGGTTTCCAAGTAGTCGAACACTCTGCCTCTGGCCTAGGCCGTGCATTTTCTGGTGCTGGTGCCGTCGGTGACAACGCAAGTGAAATGTCAGCAAACGCCGCATCAATGATGTTATTTGATAAAAAACAATTTTCTGGTGCTGCGTCTTGGATAGAACCTGAAATTGATGTGAAAAATAACACTTTAGGTGACTCCGCTGATGATGTTGCTCCATCTCATTTTGTACCTGCTCTATATTATGTGAATCCTATCAATGATAAGTGGGCTTGGGGTATTGGTATGTACACCGATTACGGCGTATCAACAGATTATCCTTCTGATTTTTTAGCTGGTGCAGCATCTGGTCACACTTCCTTAACTACTTTTAAATTTAACCCGAATATTGCTTACCGTATCAATGATCAATTTAGTATTGGTGCAGGCTTTGATCTGGTCTATGCAAAAGCTGAGCTAAAGCGAACTGTTGGCGCTCTTGCCCCATCTATTCCTGGAACAACACCTTCAAGTACTTTAATTAAAATGGAAGGTGATACCTTTGGTTATGGTTGGAACGTGGGTGCCTTATATGAAATCAACGAGAACAACCGCTTCTCTGCTTCTTATAAATCAGCTGTAAAACTAAAATTTGAAGATGGTGATTTTACTGATGGGACGGGAGCATTAACAGGGCAGCCAGGGTCAACAAATGATGCAGATTTAGATATTGAGCTTCCTGATATCGTGATCCTATCAGGTTTCCACCAACTAAATAATCAATGGGCTGTTCACTATAGCTGGCAGTGGACGAACTATAGTAAATTCTCTGAATTAACAGCAACAGGTGATGCTTGCATTGTTACATCAGGGACATGTTTTAACAAAAAAGAAGATTATTCAGACAACCAACGTTGGTCAATTGGTACGACTTATCAACCAACAGATAGCTTAATTCTGCGTGCAGGTTTTGCTTATGATGAACAAGCTGGTAAAGCAACGTTAAGTATCCCAGATACTGACCGTTATTGGTACACAGCCGGTATGACTTACTTATGGACTGAAGATTTATCTCTTGATGCTGGTTTTGCTTATATTGATGGCAAGTCAGGTAATTTTTCTGAAGAATTAGTTCAGGGAAATCCAGCAACTACAAATAACTTCAATTCATCAGGCCCAGCTTACATCGGTTCTGTACAGTTAAACTACACATTCTAAGTTTGACTTAAACGCTCTATCAAAAACCCACCCATCGCGGTGGGTTTTCTATTTTCGAATCAATTACAACAAAGCCGAGCCACGAGAAACGAAGTGCCCGAAATTCGAAAAACGTAACTAGCATTTCCCACTCAAGCCGATTATTCTCTCACCTTTATTTATCATCCGTTTATTTATCATGTTCAAACTTCGCCCTTACCAAGCTGACTCTGTAAAAGCCGTTATTCATTACTTTCGTAATAATAGCGATCCTGCCGTCATTGTACTGCCGACAGGCGCAGGAAAAAGCTTAGTAATTGCTGAGCTCGCTCGTCTTGCTAAAGGACGTGTTCTGATGCTAACGCACGTCAAGGAACTCGTTGAACAGAATCATGCTAAATACGAAAGTTACTCTACAGAAGATCGCCCGCTTAAAGGTGGCATTTTCTCAGCGGGTTTAGGTAGGAAAGAATCGGACGAACAAGTCGTATTTGCTTCCGTACAATCGGTAGTACGTAACCTTGATGCTTTTGCCAACCAGTTTTCATTATTAGTCATTGATGAATGTCATCGTGTACCTGACAACCCGAAAAGTAGTTACCGCAAGGTGATTTCACACTTACAATCAATCAACCCTGGCATTAAAGTACTTGGGCTCACCGCGACCCCTTACCGCCTTGGTATGGGGTGGATCTATCAATATCAAGTTCGTGGGAAAACTGGCCAAGTTAAGTCACAAGAACCACGTTTTTTCCGCGATTGTATTTTTGAATTACCGATTCAGTATTTATTGGATGAAGGTTTCTTAACTCCAGCTAGAATGATTGATGCCCCTGTATTGAGCTACGACTTCTCTCATCTAAAACCTGCATTGGCTGGACGCTACAAAGAAGCGGATCTGGATTTAGTAATAGAACAATCTAAACGCGCGACACCACAAATCATTGAACAAATTATTGAACTGGCAAAAGACAAGCAAGGCATTATGATTTTTGCTGCGACGGTTCGGCATGCGCAAGAAATCCTCAGCTTACTACCACCAGTAGAATCAGCGTTAGTGATTGGTGATACTCATCAAAAAGAGCGTGATCGGATCATTAATCAGTTCAAAGCTAAGCAGATTAAATTTTTAGTCAACGTGTCAGTATTAACCACCGGGTTTGATGCTCCTCATGTTGACCTTATTGCAATTTTGCGCCCAACGGAATCCGTCAGCTTATACCAACAAATCATCGGTCGTGGCTTGCGTTTAGCGGAAAATAAAACCGAATGTTTAGTGTTGGACTATGCGGGCAATAATTATGATCTCTACCAACCTGAAATCGGCGAAACCAAACCCGACCCAATGAGTGACGCCGTCACAATTCCTTGCCCTGCTTGCGGCTTCAACAATAGCTTTTGGGGTAAACTCGATAACAATGGCATGTTAATCGAACATTTTGGCCGCCGTTGCCAAGGTTACTTTGAAGTCTTAGACGAAGAAGACAAACCGACAGGTGAGCGAGAACACTGTGACTATCGTTTTAAAGCCAAATTTTGCTCTGAATGTGGTGCGGATAACGACATTGCCGCACGTATATGCCATCAATGTGACGCCACCCTAGTCGACCCAGATAAAAAGTTGCGTGATGCACTAAACCTCAAAGACGCACTCGTGTTCGAATGTAAGGACATGCAGCTCAACGTCCATAAAACTCAAGATGGAAAATCGCAACTTAAAGTCACCTACTCAAGTGAAAGTAATGACGATCAACCTCACGCGTTAGTTCATGAATTCTGGTCATTGACCACCAAAAAGCAAAAGCAAAACTTTGCCGAGCAATTCGTACGTCCTCACCTTGCTGATAGGCACCGTCCATTTGAAGAAAGCTCACCAACCAAAGTGGTCAACCACCAGCATAGATTCCGTTTACCATTGTTTATTATCGCTAGGAAATCCGGTCGATTCTGGAAAGTCCGCGATAAGATATTTTCGGATGAACTGAGTTAATTCACCTTTCAATTGCATCGTTTCCTATTCATGTTCTTAGTGCCACTGATAAACATTAATGTTATTGGTCTCTCTTTTTTGTTAAATCATTCAGCAGATCGTTTTTTGTGATCCAGTTAATAGCGCAAGCCAATAGTTACCGGTAACATTTTCATTACAAGTTACCGGTAACATTATTCTTATAATCGGAACTTATATACCAATACGTAATGCCTCTACATGTGCAATCAAAAGGACGATAAAATGAAACTGACACGCACTTTGCTTACTGTCACCTTAGCTGGAATATTTTCCACCTCTGCTTTAGCCGCTGACTTTAATCTTAAAATTCAATCTTCCGATCCATCGGGCGATAAAAATTTCCAAGTCCAACAAAAATGGGCCAAAAGTGTTGAAACCATGTCAAATGGCCGCATCAAAATATCTCTACTTCCTGTTGGTAGCGTTGTAAAAAATACCGAAACTTTAGATGCTATTCGTCAAGGTATTTTAGATGGCCAATTAACGGCAACGGAATACTTCTCCGGTAAAGATCCTGCTTTTGGTCTAATAGGTAATATGGTCGGTGCTTGGTCAAACACTGGGCAATTACTACAATACATCAACTACGGCGGCGGTTATGAACTAATGACCGAGCTCTATAAGCCTTATGGGGTAAAATTCATCGGCGGTTCGACGACTGGCGTTGAGTCTCTGGTATCCAAAGTACCTCTTGATGGTGTCGCAGACTTAAAAGGGTTAAAAATTCGCGCACCGGAAGGTTTAGTTCAACAAGTTTTCGCCGCTGCGGGTGCAACACCAGTTAACTTACCTGGTTCTGAAGTTTTTACAGGCTTAAGTAAAGGCGTGATTGATGCCGCTGACTACACAGTATTTTCAACTAACCAAAAAGCCGGCATGAATGATATTGCCACCCACCCAGTTCAACCGGGCTTCCATTCTCTACCATTAATTGATGTCTCAATTAGTCAAAAGAAATGGGATAAAATGACACCGGATCTACAAGAAATCCTGACTGTATCGGTACGTGATTTTGCCAACGATATGACAACCGAACTTCGTATTGCCGACCAGGCTGCGGTAGCAAAAGCGGAACAAGATCCAAATATCACCATTCATAACTGGTCTGCCGAAGAACGTAAAAAGTTCCGCGCAATAGCCAAAACACAATGGAAAGTATTTGCAGAACGTTCTCCAAATGCTCAAAAAGTCTATGACTCTGTGACCAAATATCTAGAAGAAAACGGCTTACTGTAGTTTTCAACGGTTACTCCAGAGGGCGACACTCTTCGTCCTCATTATTCCCTTTCGTTTGCTTAAATAGGTTGTGTTATGAAGGATATCCCAACGCCTCCAGAGGCTGAAGATGCGCCTAAAAATCGTCTTGATGCTTGGATAATTAAAGTCAGCCATGCGCTTAGTCTACTTTTCATTTTGACCGTGTTTATTTCTTTCTATGAAGTATTAATGCGCTATGTGTTTGATGCCCCGACTACTTGGGTACACGAAACCGCTTCTTTTGTTGGCGGCAGCTTATTTGTGATCGGCGGTATCTATGCATTTGCAACCGATAAACACGTAAGAGTGGTATTGATCTACGACGCTGTATCAGCCCAAACGCGTCGTGTATTGAATATGGTGCACCATATTGTCGGCCTGGCTTTCTCTTTAATGATGGCATGGGCTTCCTACATCATGACAACAACCGCTTGGTATACCCCTTGGGGAGAATTTCGCCTTGAGACCTCAGGTTCTTATTTCAATCCGCCTTATCCAGCGTTATTAAAGGCACTGATTTTCGTTATTTTTTGCATTTTATCGCTGCAATTTATTCTTCATATAATTCATGAAATCAAAGCATTAAGGAGCGGTAAAGATGTTTGATTTGTCTGCTATTGGAATTGGTTACGCCAGCCTACTCATGTTGGTGATGATGATCGGTTTATTACTAACCGGTATGCAGCTGGCTTTTGTCACAGGCTTTGTTGCCTTATTCTTCACTTTAGGTTGGTTTGGTGTCGATGCGCTGCCCCTTATCTCTAGTCGTATGTTTAGCTTTGTTGATGGCTATATATTCCTCGCGGTACCTATGTTTGTTTTAATGGCAGCCCTACTTGATCGTTCTGGTATTGCGCGTGATTTATTTGATGCAATGAAATCGGTTGGACGTAATGTTCGAGGTGGTGTTGCCGTGCAAACGTTACTAGTTGCAGTGCTACTTGCTTCAATGTCTGGCGTGATTGGTGGTGAAACCGTATTACTTGGTATTCTTGCGTTACCACAAATGCTTCGCTTGGGTTATGACCGAAAACTGGCGATTGGTACGACTTGTGCAGGCGGTGCGTTAGGTACTATGTTGCCGCCAAGTATTGTGTTGATCATTTATGGCCTTACCGCCAGTGTTTCCATTGGCGATTTATTCAAAGCTTCTTTTGTTCCAGCTCTAATTCTTGCGTTGTTATACATCGCTTATGTGCTAATTCGCAGCTTTTTAAATCCAAGTCTAGCGCCGCTGCCTACCAAAGAAGAGTTGGCAGAAGATGCGTTAAATCGCCCAAGTTATTTTAAAGCACTGTTTTTCCCTATTTTATCAGTTGCTGTTGTGCTGGGGAGTATTTACACCGGCATTGCCTCAGTTACCGAAGCATCGGCTTTAGGTGTAGTCGGCATAATGGTGAGCGCGATTATTCGTCGAGAAATGAACTGGAACATGCTTAAAGAAAGCGCCATCGCAACCATGCGCACCTGCGGCATGATTATTTGGATTGGTATTGGCGCAACCGCTTTGGTGGGTGTTTACAACCTAATGGGTGGCATCGACTTTGTCGAACAAACCATTCTCGCTTTAAGTGGTGGTCACGCCATGGGAACACTACTTATCATGATGGTGATCTTACTGGTTTTAGGCATGTTCTTAGACTGGGTTGGTGTTGCCTTACTTACTATGCCAATCTTTGTGCCAATTATCATCAACCTTGGTTTTGATCCTATTTGGTTTGGTGTGGTGTTCTGTATGAATATGCAAGTTTCTTTCCTATCACCACCATTCGGACCTGCTGCATTTTACCTAAAATCGGTGGCACCAAAAGACATTAGCCTAGGTGAAATATTCTCATCATTGCTGCCTTTTATTGGCTTGCAAATTGTGGCTTTGGCATTGGTCATTATCTTCCCTCAACTCGCCCTATGGTGGCAGTAATAAATCAATCACAATTATCATGCTGGCCTTAGTGTTCTAGGGCCTAGCTAAGGCAGTATTATGAACAATAAAAAGATAGTAGTGATGGGCGTTTCCGGTTGTGGGAAAAGCCATATTGGTCACTTACTTGCACAAAGCTTAAATTACTCTTTTTTCGACGGTGATGATTTTCACCCACAAAGTAATGTCGATAAAATGCGCCAAGGGATCCCATTAACGGATGAAGATCGTGTTGATTGGTTACATACACTGAATCAACTACTCATCGATAATGAGTCGGCTGTGATTGCTTGTTCCGCATTAAAACCGGAATACAGAGATATTCTGCGTATTAACAATGAAGACCTTACCTTTATTTACTTACAAGGTGAATTTGACACGATTTGGCAACGTCATCAAAAAAGGGACAACCATTGGTTTAATGGAAAATCGATGTTAGAAAGTCAGTTCGATACTCTCGTTGAACCTATGCCTAATGAAGCGATATTCATAGATATAACCCCCCCCGTTGAAACGGTATTGCACAATATTCAACAAAAACTAAAACAAGGAATACTTATGTCCAATTCACCTTCTTCAAATCATAGTCATATCGCCATGATCGGTCTGGGTGTAATGGGAAAAAGCCTGACCTTAAACTTGCTTGATAATCAATTCAATGTCGCCGGTTTTGATATCAATGAACAACACTTATCCGCAACATCTCAAGAAGCTCAACAGCTCAATAAGGGCTCTTTTTTACCATGTAATTCATTAACTGAATTGCTAAATTCTCTTAAATCACCTCGTGTGGTAGCCCTCTCTATTCCAGCAGGTAATATCGTAGAACAAGTTATTGATGATTTACTAAAATCAGGGTTAGAACCTCAAGACATTGTTATTGATACTGGCAATAGCTTGTGGACCGACACCATTGCGCGTGAAGCAAAATATCAAGGAAAATTGCAATTTTTCAGTACCGCCGTTTCAGGTGGTGAGCAAGGTGCACGTTTAGGTCCGGCATTAATGGCAAGCGGTTCAGAAAAAGCCTGGCAATCCATTAAACCAATGTGGAATGCCATTGCAGCAAAAGTCGATTCAAATGGTCTTCCCGTACCACCACTTCATGATGGTGAGCCGTGTGCAACTTATACTGGCCCTAGTGGTTCCGGTCACTTCGTTAAAATGGTGCACAATGGGATTGAATACGCAGATATGCAACTCATCTGTGAGGTGTACCATTATTTACGTAGCGCACTTCAGCTTCCACCGAGCCAGATCGGTGATATATTCACCCAGTGGAATAAAGGGATACTGAACAGCTATTTGATTGAAATTACGGCGGATATTTTAAAACAACAGGATTTTTTAACTGAACATCCACTCGTTGATATGATCCTAGATAAAGCCGGACAAAAAGGCACGGGAACATGGACGGCGATTAATAGCTTAGAAATTGGTTGTCCTACACCCACAATTACTCAGTCGGTTTATGCTCGCTCATTAAGTAGCTTAAAATCACGACGCCTAATTGGCGCTCAATGTTTAAAAGCTAAAGTACAACCCGTCGATAAAACAAACCCATCCGCGATAATCAATGAGCTTCATGATGCATTATATTGCGCAAAACTATGTGCCTATGCCCAAGGGTTTGATTTGATGAAAGCAACGTCAGAGCAACAAAACTGGCAACTCAACTTTGTTGATATAGCTAAAGGCTGGCGAGCAGGGTGTATTATCAGAGCAACCTTTTTACAAGACATCGCCAATGCCTATCAACAAACACCAAAGTTAGACAATTTATTGTTCGCAGATCACTTTGCTCATCAAGTAGAAAATCGACAATTAAGTTGGCGAAAAACCGTGTCAAACTCCAGTTTACATGGTATTCCAATGCCAGGGATAAGCTCTGCATTAAACTATTTTGATTCGATGAACTGCGAGACGCTACCGGCCAATTTACTGCAAGCGCAACGAGACTTTTTTGGGTCGCATACCTACTCTCGAATTGATCAACCTGAATCCAATAAATACCATGTAGAATGGGGTAAATCTCCAAGAATTGAAGTAAAACGTTAAATTTTGATATCGTGTGAAAGAGCCCCCCTTTTTCACACGATATATCACTGACTAGATTTGAAGTAATCGAGAATTCTATGGCACCGAAAAATAAGAGGCCAACACTCCAAGATATTGCCAACCTTGTTGGTGTAACCAAAATGACGGTAAGCCGCTGCTTACGAGATCCTAACAACGTCTCTGATGCATTGCGTGAAAAAATAAAACTGGCGGTAGACGAACTTGGCTACATACCAAACCGCGCCCCCGATATTCTTTCTAATGCTAAGAGTCATTCAATTGGCGTTTTAGTTCCTTCACTAACTAACCAAGTATTTGCGGAAATCATTCGCGGTATCGAAAGCATCACAGAACCGGCAGGTTATCAGTTAATGTTGGCTCACTATAGCTACAGTGAACAACAAGAAGAAAAAAGTATCGAAATGCTGCTTTCTTATAATGTTGACGCCTTAATACTATCGGAGAATCATCATAGCGAACGTACTAAAAAAATGCTGAAAACTGCCGGCATACCGGTCATTGAGATCATGGATACGGTATCGCCCTCAATTGAGCAAGCTATTGGGTTCGATAATCATACAGCAGCAAAAGCAATGACCAAGGCCATGATTGAAAAAGGCCACGACCATATTGTTTATTTTGCTGCACGATTAGACGTCCGAACAAAGTTAAAATTAGCCGGTTATGAAGAAGCGATGCGTGAACATGGTTTAACACCGATAAGCCTGCAAACGACCCACGCCTCTTCTTTCACTTTAGGTGCAGACCTTCTACACAAAATGCGGCAAGAGTATCCCCAAGCAAATGGGATATTTTGCACCAATGATGATTTAGCGGTTGGGGCTATTTATGAATGCCAACGTCTTGGTATTCGTGTCCCTCAAGATATTGGTATCGCTGGGTTCCATGGACATGATCTGTCCAACATTATAGTACCTAGGTTAGCGACAGTGATTACGCCTCGAGAACAAATGGGCATCATATCTGCTGAGCAAATACTGCTTCGATTAGCGGGGCACCCGGTAACTAAGCCCATCATTGATTTGGGTTTTAATATCGAGTTACGAGATAGCGTATAAATCTACACTCATTCAACGGATTTTTATTGCTGAATATCTTGTTGAATGGTAGTATCCGCGCTCGTTTCAATGCTTAATAATTTTATCAAGCTTGAAACAACGCTTAATCACTAGGTCGCTACGTGATTAAACATCTTTTAATTTACTAATTTGAGAGTAAATACTATGAAATTTGAAGCAGTAGTACGTACTGAACTAGGTAAGGGTGCGAGCCGCCGCCTACGTCACGCTGGCCAATTCCCAGCAATCGTTTACGGTGGAGAAGCAGCACCTGTTTCTATCGCTCTAAACCACGATGAAGTTATCAACCAAATGGACAAGCCTGAGTTCTACGAAGGCATCACTCTAGTAGTTGATGGCAAAGAACTTAAAGTTAAACCGCAAGACGTTCAACGTCACGCGTTTAAGCCAAAAGTTGAGCACATGGACTTCATCCGCGTTTAAGACCTACCAGTCTTTGATTCGATGAATCCACCTTTTGCATACCATTGAATTCGAATTTACCACTCGAAAATCAATAAAAATTAGAAAGCCCGATTGCTACCAACTTTCGGGCTTTCGCCTTTTTATAACCCACCTGCGATATCAATAAAGCTTCCAGTCACAAACGATGCTTCATCAGATAACAACCAAGCAATAGATTGTGCAACTTCTTCTGCTGTACCACCACGCTGTAATGGAATTTTGCTAGCAAGACGATTTACTCGATTTGGCTCTCCACCATCTTTGTGCATCTCTGTATAAATACAACCCGGTCGGACACTATTAACCCGAATCCCTCTAGTGGCAACTTCAAGAGACAGTCCTTTAGTTAAACTGTCCATCGCTCCTTTTGAAGCGGCATAATCAACATACTCATTCGGAGCGCCTGTTCTGGATGCAGCAGAAGACACATTCACAATGGCTCCAGACTCCGGCATATTCTTAAGCGCTTCTTTACAACATAAAAAGCAGCCAATGACGTTAGTTTGTAATACTCGCTCAAAGCGCTCAACACTAATGTCAGATAATTTTGATTGAGTAAAAAGAATACCCGCGTTATTCACCAAATGAGTCACATGGCCAAAAGTATTCGCTATCAAATCAAACATCGCTGTCACCTGTTCTTCTACAGCGACATCAGCTTGAACCGCTAAAGCTTCGCCACCTTGTGCTTGAATTTCGGAAACAATCCTTTCAGCACTAATACGATCCTTACGGTAATTGACACATACCAAGTAACCTTGTTGACCTAACAATATTGAAGTTGCGGCACCAATACCTCGGCCCCCACCTGTTACTAATACAACTTTATCCATACATTCCTTGTAAATCATCTTGTCAAAATAAGTTACCTTGAGGCGGTAAATCTTCTTCATTATCGACTTGGGTAACTGGAATAACATTACGTTGGGCTAAGCGTTTACGATAGTAGCGCTGCTTGCATAATTTAATGATATGTCTTTGCTGAGCGGGAGTGAAATTAAGCCAGTTAAAACGCTCTTCACGCTTTCTCATACAGCCTTGACAATATCCTTTTTCATCGACGGTACAAACGCCAACACACGGGCTCGGCACTGAAAAAAACTCTAATTGTTCCATGTGCCCTCCTTCATATTCCTAAATACATTGGCAATTGTATGTGACGTTGCATTCTTTTTATAAATTAATCAGTTCGTCAATATACCCAAGTAATCTCAAAATACATGATTCAAAACTATCATCCAAGTCTTTAGAACAAGCAAGATTTTTAAGAAATGTAATACCTTTCAAGCAAATATAATGCTCCGCTAACAATAATTTGCTAATCTACAGAAATATAAATGCTTTAATTAACCTTATTGATGTAAAGCATAGTCTACCTATATGGAGAGAGACCAATGAAAAAGCTGATCACAGTATTAAGTGTTCCTGTATTACTGGCCGCTTGTTCTTCAACCGATAAAGCTGATTTTGTAACCCCTGCCGACCTACAGCATCATCGTTGGGTATTAACAGAAGTTGATGGCAAAGAAATACCAGAAGCCCATAATGATAGTAGGCCTGATCTTGAAATCGGTGAAGCGATGAATTCCCACGGTAATGCAGGCTGTAATGGTTTCCATGGACAAGCTGAAATCAACCCAAAAACAGGTGAATTCCGTATTGAAAAAATGGCGATGACAATGAAAATGTGTCAAGGCGAAGCGATGAATATTGAACGTGCCGTTGCAAGCACATTATCAGCGTGGAGCAAAATTGATCTGGGCAAAGAAACTATGACCCTTTCTAATGACCAGCACAAGCTGACTTACACTCTGAAAGATTGGGTATATTGATCCCATCTAAGCTTTATACCCAAGTGACTTGGGTATATTTATTTAAAATTAGTCGAACTTCATGCAGAGCCGTTGTAGCATAACTAATTAGTGGAATAGGTAGAATGGAGTTCGACTGTGTTTAAATATTGTTTGGGGATTTTATTATCATCACTGCCCTTTCTTTCTCAAGCATGCCAAATCACTCAATCAACAATTGGTAATGAATATTTAGTCTCGGAAGACTGCGACCTACAGCCATATAACTCAACTAACTTAGATAACATCACCCCTTCAACACAATATTTTGTTCAATACCTTTTTGCTTCCAGCTTCCAGTCTTACCTTAATATAAAAGGTGAAATACAAAGCAAGCTTGATTATCCCATTGCCGCCCAACCATATAATTATGGGTATCGTATGATGGTTGGTCCGGTATCACTTGAAAACGCACAGCTCGCCTTATCTGAATTAAACCGCCGCGGCTATCGCGATGCATTACTCAAGTTTTATACCAAATCACAAACTTCTGACACGATTTCTTTTTCTTCATCTGATGAGGGTAATGATGAAAAACTAGAACAAACTGAGACTATAGTCATGCCTTATATGTTGCCGGTATTTTCTATCGGCGGCTCGACGGCACTACTGCCTATTTATGATGACAACTACCAAGGCAAAACCACTCGGTATAACAAAACCTATATTGGGAGCTTTACCTTTACCCAAGCCCAAGCAGTATGCCGAGAATCTAATAGTAAGATTGCCAGTGCTCGTGATTACAATTATATGTTGTCGAATATGGAATTTATGATGAAGTATGCCGTGAAATCGCAGTTTTGGTTAGATCCAAATAGAACGGTCACACGTATTCAAAACCAAATTACTACTCGAGATCATGACCCGAGTGACTATTTCAATGTCATTTGCGTTACCCAATAAAAAACCAGCACGCGGCTGGTTTTATTCTTGTTGCAACTGATGTTTTGAAGTTACTTGACTATAACTTAAGCTTGAAAACGCTTACGTAACGTTTTCGCAGCTTCCACCATATTGTGCAATGAGGCTTCCGTTTCAGCCCAATTACGAGTCTTTAGACCACAATCCGGGTTAACCCACAAACGCTCCACTGGAATTTTCTTAGACGCAGTTTCAAGTAGTCCAATAATCCACTCTTGCGTCGGAATGTTTGGTGAGTGAATGTCATACACACCCGGTCCAATTTCATTTGGGTAATTAAACTCTTCGAATGCTTTTAATAATTCCATATTGGAGCGCGAAGTTTCAATCGTGATAACATCTGCATCGAGCGCGGCTACCGAATCAATGATCTCGTTAAATTCGCTATAACACATGTGAGTATGGATCTGAGTTTCAGGCTTCGCACTGGCTGCCGATAACTTAAACGCGTCCACCGCCCATTCTAAATACGCTTTATGGTCACGTTTTTTCAATGGTAACCCTTCACGAATAGCTGGTTCATCAATTTGAATAATATTAATGCCAGCATTTTGTAAATCATCCACTTCATCACGTAATGCAAACGCAAGCTGCTGAGCGATTTGTTTACGCGTAATGTCTTCACGTGGGAAGGTCCAACATAATATTGTCACCGGCCCAGTTAACATGCCTTTCATCTGCTTTGAAGTTAGCGATTGTGCATACACCGACCAATCTACCGTCATCGGCTTTTCACGTTCAATATCTGCCACCACAATCGCAGGTTTCACACAACGCGATCCATAACTTTGCACCCAACCAAAACGAGTTACCTGAAAGCCAGATAAGTTTTCAGCAAAATATTCCACCATGTCATTACGTTCCGCTTCACCATGTACAAGAACGTCTAAATCAAGAGCTTCCTGACGCTTCACAGCATCTTGAATATGACCTTTTAATGCTTGCTCATAATCTGCTTCACTTAGCTTACCCGTGCGGAATGCACTACGCTGTTGACGAATTTCTGCAGTTTGAGGAAATGAACCAATCGTCGTGGTCGGCAATAAAGGTAAACCTAATACTTCCGCTTGATGATGTGCTCTTTCTGAATAAACGGCACTGCGTTCAACAAGCGCTTGAGTTAATGAGTTTAGTCGCTGCTGTACTTGAGGTTTATTTACATGTTCGGCACTTAAACGGGCTTTAATTGGTTCGCTATAACTAGAACATGCTGCAACCGCATGACTATTACCATCTAGTGCTGCACCTAATAAGCTCACTTCATTGAGTTTTTGTTTCGCGAACGCAAACCAACTTTTCACTTCTTCTGATAATTCAATTTCAAGTTCTAAATCAATTGGGCTATGCAATAAAGAGCATGAACTTGCTACCCACAGCTTATCACCGCGCTGAGCTTTGACTGGCTGTAATTTTGTCAGCCAAGATTCAAGATCTGCACGCCAAACGTTGCGGCCATTAATAACCCCAACTGATAGTACCCAATCTTGTGGGATCACGTTATTAACCGCTTCAAGTTGCTCTGGTGAGGCCGATAAATCAATGTGCAAACCATCAACAGGTAGCTCAACAATTTTCGCCAAATTATCTTCCACTGAATCAAAGTAGGTAGTCAGTAATAGCTTCACTTCGCCTTGTAGGATTTGATACGCCAGTTTGAACGCACTAGACCATTTGTCTTCTAATTCTAGACTTAAAATAGGCTCATCAATTTGTACCCATTCAACGCCGAGCGCTTTTAATTTTGAAAGAATTGCTTGATAAGCAGGAAGAATTCGAGCTAATAGGTATAAACGGTTAAAGCCATTTTCAACTTCTTCTTCATTCACTTCTTTACCTAAATACAAGTAACTAAGTGGGCCTAATAAAACCGGTTTCACATTATGTCCAGCTTGAATAGCTTGGTTCACTTCATCAAATAATTGTGGCCAACTCACTTGGAAGTTATCGTCTTGACTGAATTCCGGCACAATGTAGTGATAGTTAGTATTAAACCATTTGGTCATATCGGATGCTGCTGCGCCTGCACTCTCTTCATGAGAAGACCCACAACCACAACTTGAAGCTTCGCTATTAGCCGATTGACCACGCGCCACTTTAAATAAGGTATCCAAATCTGGGAATCCACCATTTGAATGCCTTGCTGGCACGTGCCCAAGAAGAAGACTCGTTGTCAGTACATGGTCATACCAAGCAAAATCACCTGCCGCTACATAACTTAAACCGCTAGCAGTTTGGTCATTCCAATGACGTTGACGCAACTCGTTGCCTACTGCTTTTAATGTATTTTGATCAATTTCACCTTTCCAGTACTGCTCTTGAGCAAATTTCAGCTCACGTTTCTCACCAATACGTGGGTAGCCTAAAATATGAGTAATGGTTTTATTTTGTGTTGTCATACTTTCCCTGCCTTATGATTTTTTAAGCGCGTAATTCAAATTGTTGTAGTAAAGCATTATCACTACATTTATCTGTCTAGATGGCTAAATCATCAACCTTTGCAGTAACATGAGCAATGTCTATTCATTCACAATCATTATGAATTAATTTCAACTTATAACAAAAAGTAGCCATCTAGACGTTTACAATCACAAAATAAAGGAGTAGTTTTATTAGTAATTTTATACCCAAGTGACTTCAAGATGCAGAATTCAGAGCTATCATCCAAGTTCTTAGACGAGGAAGATTTATGCGGAATGTAAACACCTTTCAATTAAATCTGACACTGGCTAAGGGCTGGATGAAGCTCCCAAAGGGCAAGTTAAAACAAGCTTTATGCTGCGTTAAATTGAACAGAGATAGAATCTATGATCATATTCAATTTGCCTTGCCTAAAACTTGTTTTAATCTTGCTGAAACTCGCATCTTGAGGTTACTTGGGTATAAAGGAAAGTTTTCCATCATGAGGGTAAGTAATGATAGAAATAAAGCATTTACGGACATTGTCAGTCTTGCGTGATACTGGATCTTTAACTGCAACTGCAACTGCATTGCACTTAACTCAGTCAGCCCTCTCTCATCAGTTAAAAGATCTTGAATCTCGTATTGGTGGCAAATTATTTCTACGTAAAACTCGCCCGATTAAATTTACCTCAGAAGGCGCGATTATTTTAAAAGTGGCCGATGACGTGTTACCGAAAATTGCTCGGGCGGAAAATGATATCGCAAGCTTAAAAGAAGATGTGCATGGCCGTTTACACATGGCAATCGAGTGCCACTCTTGTTTTCAATGGCTCATGCCAGCATTAAAGGAATATCAGATCGCATGGCCGAGTGTCACGCTCGATTTTTCATCAGGCTTTGGCTTTGAACCTTTACCCGCATTGGTAGCAGGTGAGCTCGATTTAGTGATCACATCCGATATTCAACCGCGATCAGAAGTACATTATGAACCATTATTTGATTTTGAAATGCGTTTAATCACAGCCACCAATCATCCATTAGCAAATAAAAAATTCATCGAACCCGAAGATCTTGCAGCGATAACAATGCTTTCCTACCCTGTACAAAAGCAGCGCTTAGATGTCGTGAAACATTTCTTGCAACCTGCTGGGGTTGAACCAGCTAAGTGGAAACAAGCAGATAATACTTTAATGTTGGTACAAATGGTGTCGGCAGGATTAGGCGTAGCAGCTTTGCCAAACTGGGCAATCAGTGAGTTTTCACGACAGGGACTTATTACGAGTAAGCCCCTAGGTAAGGGCTTATGGCGACGCTTATTTGCTGCCACTAGGCATTCAGAAAAAGAAAAACGATATTTACAGGCGTTCTTTAGCACCGCGAAACAGCAGTGTCAAAATCATTTAGATGGGATAAAGATGGTGTAAGCGTAGCTAGGTGCTCGGGCGCTTCGCTTCTCGTGGCTCGAGGGGGTTCTTTTTCAAGTCACGAGCAACGAGATTCCGATACTCGAAAACTACCTCGCCTTAAACTGATTAGTCAATGGATCGTATTGATATCCAAGCACATCGAGCTTACCAACCAAGTCTTCTACATCCATTTCATACATAGTGACTAGCTCTTCAAAGCTGTCGCATTCTAATCTTAATTTTTCGTTCACAATGCCAAGTAAAATAATACTATCCCAGCGTTTTACATTGCTTAAGTCCATCTGAGTGCTCCTTAAGAAAAAGTCACAATCTAAGAATAGTTGTTGTTTGCAATATACCCAAGTGACTTCAATATACAGGATCCAGAACTATCGCCCAAAGGGCAAGTTAAAACAATAATCCAGCAAAGCCTACCATAGCAGCTAGACTCATTATTAAACCAATCGCAGGTTGTGTTTTAGTAATAGTTTTCTGGGTAAAAATATGCCAGGTTGAAGCGACAATTCCCAACAGAATCAAACCAAAGCAGCTCACTAAAGACCAAATGGTATTGTGCAAGTAATTCAAACTATATTGCTGGGTTTGCCATAGTACCGCTAAGCAAATCAGCATCGCGCCAACAATACCGGCAACAGGCAATAAACGGTGAAAAGCTTGCAAGCGGGTACGAGCAAAAGTTAATAGTACATGACTTAAACCTGCGCCTAGGAACAACATAGCAAAGAGCATAAACAAACCTTGTGGGCGGTCTGAACCTAGAATGAAAAACACGTTATAAGCCAGCGCAAAACCATTAGCGACTTTAAGTAACCAAAGTGGGCCTGAATCTCGAGTTTTACTAACTTTCACTTGAGAAAAGAAAGCCAAAATTAAAATACCAACCGATGCTAGTGGCCAAAATAATGGGCTAATTGCTAACCATGCGACACCAATCACGGGGAGTTGCTTATGAATGCGACCGCGCTGACCTGGACAAATCTCCCCCTTGATCAACACCATTAACAAAACACATTGAGCGCCAAATAACATCGGCGGAATAACATTTAATAAATACGAATACATCAGGCTAGATCCTAGGGTCTGTTGACCTCGATAATTAACTCGTTGCGGACTCTACCAAAACTGACGAAAAAAATCTTGCTTAATCCATCGTGATATTTTCCAGCTAAGGCTTTGGTAATTCGCTTTCAGCTAACGCCGCCTTTGGTTTGCACTATAATGCTTTAACCCCTATATAAATAAGGGCATATAATGAAAATAGTTTACTTTTATCCTAGTCGATCTTGGTCTTAATCTGTATACTTTGGCATCCCAAATTAGAGGTCATTTTATGTACAGCGACATCCAACAATCCACCAAGCCAACACCTATCGACCAGTATCCAAAGTATTGGGCGGAGTGTTTTGGTCCTGCTCCTTTCCTACCGACCAGTCGAAAAGAAATGGATGCACTTGGCTGGGATAGCTGTGACATTATCATTGTAACGGGCGATGCTTATGTTGATCACCCAAGTTTTGGGATGGCGATCATAGGTCGATTACTGGAAGCGCAAGGCTTTCGTGTCGGCATTATTGCGCAACCAAAATGGGAGAATAAAAATGATTTCATGAAGCTAGGTCAACCGAACTTATTTTTCGGCATTACCGCTGGTAACATGGATTCAATGATCAATCGTTATACCTCTGATAAAAAACTTCGTCACGATGACGCCTACACTCCACATAACGAAGGTGGCAAACGCCCTGATCGTGCAACCTTAGTGTACTCACAACGTTGTCGTGAAGCCTATAAAGAAACCCCAATTGTTCTAGGCGGTATTGAAGCAAGCTTGCGCCGTATCGCGCATTACGATTATTGGTCAGATAAAGTTCGTCGTTCAGTATTATTTGATGCAAAAGCCGACATTCTTCTCTTTGGTAACGCTGAACGCGCATTGGTTGAAGTGGCGCATCGCCTTGCCAATCAAGAATCAATTAGTGACATGACTAATATCCGTGGCACTGCGGTGAACTTACCTGCCGTACCTGAGCATTACACCATTATCGATTCATCACGTATTGAAAAGCCAAGTAAAGCGGTATTCGTACCAATCAATCCGTATGAAGTGGAAAGCAACTGTGATACTCAGTCTAAAGATCAGCAAGCGGAAGATGCTCAAAAAGCGCAAGCACAGCCGATTGAAATTCAACCACAGCCGATAAAATTGGATCGAAAGCCACGTCACGATTCAAAAAGCACTGCGGTTCGTTTACCACCATTTGAAAAATTAAATAACGACCGAATTCTATATGCGCATGCTAGCCGTATTATGCACTTAGAAACCAATCCATATTCGGGCCGAGCTTTGATTCAAAAACATGGCGATCGTGAATTATGGGTGAACCAAGCTCCAATCCCCCTTTCAACAGAAGAAATGGATTTTGTATTTGGTCTACCGTATGCACGTCGTCCACACCCAATGTATGGCAAGGCAAAAATTCCAGCCTACGACATGATTAAAACTTCGGTAAATATCATGCGTGGTTGTTTTGGCGGTTGTTCTTTTTGTTCTATTACCGAGCACGAAGGTCGTATTATTCAAAACCGCTCACAAGAGTCTATTTTGAATGAGATGGAAGACATTCGAGACAAAGTACCGGGCTTTACTGGCACAATTTCAGATCTCGGTGGCCCGACGGCGAATATGTACCGTTTAGGTTGTTCTGATCCAAAAGCAGAAGCTAACTGCCGTCGTCCATCTTGTGTGTTCCCTGGTATCTGTAACAAGCTTAATACTGATCATCAGCACACCATTGATTTATACCGCGCTGCACGTAAAGTGCCGGGCATTAAGAAAGTCATGATCGCATCAGGTGTGCGTTATGACTTAGCGATTGAATCCCCAGAATACGTAAAAGAACTGGTTACTCATCACGTTGGTGGCTACTTAAAAATTGCACCGGAACATACTGAAAACGGCCCATTAAATAAAATGATGAAGCCGGGTATGGGGACTTATGACACCTTCAAGCAAATGTTTGAAAAATACAGTGCAGAGGCTGGTAAAAAGCAATATTTGATCCCTTATTTTATTTCGGCTCACCCAGGTACCGAAGATGAAGATATGTTGAACTTAGCACTATGGCTCAAGAGCAATAACTTTGAATGTGATCAGGTACAGAACTTCTACCCATCGCCAATGTGTAATGCGACCTCAATGTATTACTCAGAAACCAACCCATTGAAACGCGTTAAATACAAACAACGTGAAGATGTGCCGGTGGCTAAAGGTGAACGTCAACGTCGCTTACATAAAGGCTTATTGCGTTATCACGATCCAGCTAACTGGCCTATGATCCGTGAAGCCTTGATTAACATGGGTAAAAAGCACTTAATTGGTGATAAGCCAAGCTGTTTAGTACCAGCCGAAGATGCAGTGGATACCTTAACGCCAGCGCAACGTCGTAAATCAGGCCGTCATGGTGCTAATCGTTTTGCGACTAAACACACGGGTTCTAAAGGACAGCCAGGTTTAGGTGGTGAGCGCCCTCAAAGCAACGGTAAATCTACAGGTAATAAAAAGCCAACAACGAATAACCGTAAGCCCGCAGGGCAAAGTAAACCAAATCAAGGTAAAAACACTGGTTTTAAAGGGAAGCCAAAAGGTAAACCTGCTGGGAGTCGCGCGAGATAGTCTTAGAGCGTAACTCGTATTTCGAGCACTACACTTCTCGTTACTTGAAAAAGCAAAGCGTCGTTCGAGTAACAAGCCACGAGAAACGAAAAACCCACTAAACTGCGTCATCCTGAAAAGCGACGAAGAAGCGCAGTTGAGGATCTCCTACGATACGTTACTCACTCAATTGAGTCTCAACGCGTTGTAAGTAGATTCCTGCTCTCGCTGAGGCTCGGCTG
The DNA here is from genome assembly GCF_030161215.1 of Vibrio algivorus. Lineage (NCBI taxonomy): Bacteria > Pseudomonadati > Pseudomonadota > Gammaproteobacteria > Vibrionales > Vibrionaceae > Vibrio > Vibrio algivorus. Next base: position 541,358 of record NZ_BSPV01000009.1, on the reverse strand, counting down.
GAATGACATCATTTTATGCCGTTCGCGCGATTCGTTTATTGGAAGATCAAGGCACCATTCGAGTGACGAGCCACGAGAAACGAAATGCCCGAGTAACCAGCGTCATCCTGAACAAGTGAGGCACGAACGCGATTCAGGATCTCCTACAATATGTGACTCCCTCAATTGAGTCTCAAGACGCTGTAGGAGATCCCGTATCTTCGCTCGCTGTACTTGATGACAGAGGTCAAAATGAAACTAGCCAACACCCCCATCACTCAGCACACTTTCAATGGTCATTCCTTTTATCTTAAGCGGGATGACCTACTTCATCCTGAATTTTCAGGTAATAAAGCCCGCAAATTTATGGCGCTGCTTGAAGATGATTTCCCCAACGTTACCACTTTAATTGGTTATGGTTCTCCCCAAGCGAATTCATTATACAGCCTTGCCGCACTCGCAAAATTAAAAGGCTGGCAACTGGAGTTTTACGTCTCTCATATCCCGAATTGGCTAAAACAAAACCCTACTGGTAATTATCAGGCCGCATTATCACTAAACGCAAAACTCATTGAAGTAAGCGAGCTTCATCCTAATGACTACATTCAACAAATTCGTCAGCCAGATGAACGATGTTTATTTGTTGAAGAAGGCGGTAGAAGCCCAATAGCTGAGCGTGGCATCAAGCAGTTAGCTCAAGAGATTATTGATTGGAAAAATTCACAAAACATCAGTAGCTTAGCGGTTACACTACCCTCTGGCACTGGCACCACCGCGCTGTATTTAACCAAGCATCTCGCGCTGCACAATGTTGAAGTCCTCACTTGTGCCTGCGTCGGCGGCAAAGATTATTTAACCCTGCAATTTGATAGTTTAAATGAACCTTTGCACCCTGCCATTCTCACGGCAGATGAAAAATCTAAGCACCAATTTGGTAAGTTATATGCGCAAGACTACCAAATGTGGCAAGCATTAAAGCAGCAGACCAAGGTTGAGTTCGACCTACTCTACGATCCATACATGTGGCAATGTTTACAATACTGGAGAAAAGAAAACCCAAACCAGCCACTACTGTATATTCATCAAGGTGGCCTGCTAGGTAATGTGAGTATGGAAAAGCGTTATCAGCGGAAATTTACCTAACCGCCAAAATCCAAATAATAAAAAACCTATGCTCCTCCTTCCAGATTCCGTCATAGGTTTTAAAGGCATCTTTTGAGTTAAATTAATCCTAACTCTCGTAAGCGTTCCATTAGATAACTATGAGCTGTATAGCGCTCAGAGAGCACCACATCCGGTTTTGCGTGCAAGAACAATGGTAATGAAATACGAGACTTTTCTTGACGCTCTCCTGTTGGATTTATCACTCGGTGCGTTGTAGATGGAAAGTAGCCGCCCGATGCTTCTTGCAGCATATCTCCAATATTAATAATTAGATTTCCGAAATCACAAGGAACATCTAGCCACTCACCCTCTAATGTTTTCACTTGCAGTCCAGGTTCATTCGCCGCAGGTAGAATCGTTAAAAGATTAATATCCTCGTGTGCTGCAGCACGAATCGCCCCAGGTTCTTCATTACCTGTCATTGGTGGATAATGAAGAATACGTAATAAAGTCTTATCACTGTCTTTAATCATTTCTGAGAGTGCGATAGAAAACTTCTCTTGTACCTCTTGAGGCGCATACTCTTCTACCCAGCTTAATAATTCTTGAGCAAAAGCATCTGCACGTTGATAGTAATCTAAGATTTGCGCTTTTAATTGCTCAGGAATTTGCCCCCAAGGGTAAACATGAAAATATTCTTTAATATCTTTAACGCTATGGCCTTTCGCTGTTTCGGAAACTGAAGGTGGAAAATAACCGTCTTGTGTGCTGGCATTAAAGTGAAAGTCGTGCTTCTGCTCTGATAAGAAAAACTGTTGCCAATTATCGTAAATTGACTCTACTAGTTCCTTAGGAATTGGGTGATTTTTTAATACACCAAAGCCTGTGTCGCGAAGTGACTGAACAAATTGCTCAGCCGCATTGTCAGCAAGATAATCAACCGTTTTTAATTTCATAATTATGTTTTTATTGTCTAAGAAAATATGCGCGAATTGTAGATATCTGCCGACATGAAAGCAAACCTTGAACCAATATTATTGCAACAAAAAACGCACAACCATTTCAAGTTGTGCGTTTCATTCATCATCAACCAGCAACAATAAATTTAATTAAGCATTGTCGATCATGCGTTGCTGAGTCCATAAGTACAACAAATCAAGTGCAATCGTCGCGCCCGCTAACGCCGTAATATCACTTTGATCATACGCCGGCGAAACCTCAACAACATCCATTCCGATCAAGTTGATGTCTTGTAAGCTGCGCAGTATTTTCAACACTTTATCCGACGTCATACCTCCACACACAGGTGTGCCAGTTCCCGGTGCAAATGCAGGGTCTAAGCAATCAATATCAAAGGTCAAATAAACTGGTTTATTACCGACTATCGCTTTAATTTTTTCAACAATATCTGCTGCCGATAAATCGTTCGCTTCCATTGCATTTATCACATTAAAACCATGACCTTGCTGCTTATATTCGGTGCGAATGCCAATTTGCACCGAATGTTCACGTGAAATCAATCCTTCTTTTGGCGCATGATAAAACATAGTGCCATGATCATAGCGACTGCCATTACTGTAAGTATCAGTATGAGCATCGAAATGAATCAATGCCATTTCACCGTACTTCTTCGCATGCGCTCGCAATAAAGGCAGTGTTATGAAGTGATCGCCACCCAAGCTTAATAAGGTTTTTCCGCTAGCTATGATTTCTGTTGCTGCTGCTTCTAAACGCTGGGTTAAATCCTCGGCGTCACCACAATCAAAGACTAAATCACCGGCATCGACCACATTAGTTTGTTTAAATAAGTTAAAATTCCACGGAAACTTTTTGCTTTCCCATGCAAGATTCACTGAAGCACGACGAATTGCATCAGGGCCCATACGTGCGCCAGAACGACCAGAAGTTGCCATATCAAACGGCACACCTAATACCACAACATCCGCTTGCGCTTCTACAGGGTTTTGCACCATTGGTCTACGCACAAAACTCATTGAATTTGAGTACAGTGAGTAATCAGGCTTATTAAACAAATCATCAAACTTATTCATTACTAAATATCTTCCAAATAAGTGTAACCAGATAGCCCCTGCTCTAATTCTGCAAGGATCTGTTGTTGCTCACCACTTGCCACACGAGTCGCTACTAGCTCACGGTAGTTACGACGAATATCATCTACTTCAATGTGCACATAACGCAACATGTCTTCTACCGTATCACCTTCATTGATCGAAACGATTTCAGGTTCACCTTGCTCATTGACATTCACCACCACAGAATGGCTATCACCAAACAAGTTATGCATATCACCAAGAATTTCTTGATATGCACCAACGAGGAAAAAGCCCATTAAATACGGAGTATCTTTATCCCAACGAGGTACTGGCAATGTGGTTTCAATGCCTTGGCCATCAACATATTGATCAATGACACCATCTGAATCACAAGTAATGTCTAACATTACCGCGCGAGTTTGCTCTACTTGATTCAAATTAGTCAGTGGCATAACAGGAAAAACTTGGTCAATTCCCCATGCATCTGGCAGTGATTGAAACAAAGAGAAGTTCACAAAAAACTTATCCGCTAAACGCTCATTCAATTCATCCATAATTGGACGATGAAAGCGGTTGTTATTACTCAATTGATTACGTAACTCATAACAAATGCGTAAGCACACTTGCTCTGCCCAAGCACGATGCTGCAAGTTAATCACGCCTGTAGCAAATTGATTATGCGCTTCAGCTAGGTCGCTTTGAGTATCATTATATATTTCAATTAACGCTCTATCGTCAGTACCTTGAGATAAAATTTCCCAGTTACGCCACATATTATGTAATAACGTTGGCGCTTCGGTTTCTGGTTCGAAAATATCTTCTACTTTATAACTCTCCGTACCGATAACATTAGTGATCAACACAGCATGATGCGCAGTTAATGAGCGGCCAGACTCTGAAATAATCGTTGGCTCTGGTTGGTTATATAACTGACAAATATCACCAATAGTTGAAACGATATTGCGTGCATATTCTGCCAAACCGTAGTTCATTGAACTGTGTGATTGGCTACGAGTACCATCGTAATCGACTGCCAAACCACCGCCGACATCCATATAATCTAACTGAGCACCGATATCACGTAGCTCACAATAGAAACGCGCCGCTTCACTCACACCATTGCGTACATCTCGAATATTGGCCATCTGTGAACCAAGATGAAAATGTACAAGTTGTAGCGTATCTAATTGATCTTCCGCTTTTAAACGATTAATCACAGTAAGCACTTGGTTAGCAGATAAACCAAATTTCGATTTCTCACCACCGCTTGATTGCCATTTACCTGCACCTTGCGAAGCTAAGCGAATGCGTAAGCCCATACGAGGTGTTACACCTAATGATTTAGCTTCCGACAGTACCAAATCAAGTTCAGATAATTTCTCTAAAACGATAAAGACTTTATGACCTAACTTTTCACCAATTAAAGCAAGGCGAATGTACTCACGGTCTTTATAGCCATTACACACAATCACTGAACTGGCTTGTTGTGCTAAAGCAAGTACAGCTAAAAGTTCAGGCTTACTGCCTGCTTCTAAACCAAGCTGTTTTTGTTCAAGCTCTTTCTGGCTTGCCAATATCTCATCAACCACTTCTTTTTGTTGGTTAACTTTGATCGGATAAACCAACAAATAACGGTTGCTATAATTGTATTCTTCAATCGCTTGATTAAATGCATCACATACGTTGTGAACGCGTTGATGTAGAATTTGTGGAAAACGAACCAAAGCTGGCAGCGTCAAATTACGAGCTTCCATTTGCTTCACAATTGCACTCAAAGGTACTTGAATATGTTCTTGCCCAGGGCGCGGAGAAACCGTCATTTCTCCCGCATCATTAATGCCATAAAAGCCTTGGCTCCAATGACGAACGTTATAGTTGGCACGAATTTGTTCTAAGTTCAAAGAGTTTTCCACATCATTACCTCACCGGTTACATTGATTTTATTAGTTACATCATAATGTTAGCGAAAGATCTTTTATTAGAAGCTAACGCTAATTAACGCGCATTAACTTATAAAACGTAAAATGAGTCCAATGAGAAAATTTTGTCGTTATCGCAAGTAAATTGAATGATTTCAGTTAGAGATAATCATAAAAATAATGTATACCCAAGTGACTTCAAGATGCAGAATTCAGAGCTATCATCCAAGTGGTTTAGGTATAAGCATGTTGCGTTTGACTACCAGTCAGTAATAATAGCTGTAATTAACAATATAAAGATGGTTTGCCCATGCGCTATTTTATCCTAATTTTGCTTATCAGCTTTTCAATGCCATCGTTTGCTCAATCAAACGAAGATACGTTAAGTAAATCTGAAATTAGTCAGATCACATCTACCATGAAAGACTTGGCAGACAGAGCCAAAACCTTAAAAGGTGATCGCTTAGCTATCGTTCAATTAGAAATTTACAATATGAACGATAGATTACGCCAAGAACTCAGTAATGCGATGGATCGTACTGACCATGATTCAAAATTTTTAACTGAGCAAATCCAACTGCAAACCAAATACTACGATTTCTACCTAAAATATGTAGAGAAAAAATTAGACTCTCTACAAGATGATATTGAGCAATCAAGTAAAGAAGATCGCTTGTTAAAGCAAATTCCTTTAAATGAAATGCGAGTGGTACAAGCGGTATTATATTCCGAGCAATATCAAAACTATGCTTGGTTGGAAACACTTGGGGTCAATGTCGATCAAAAGCTCAAGCCATTTAAAGTTCGTTTAAATCAACTTGCTCATTATACTTCTGCTGCATTAAATTATGCGTTAACCCATCGTAAGCAGCTACAAAGTCAGCTTGATGGGCTACCAGCAGGTCAAGCTGAGCAAATCAATTTAGAACTGTCTTACTTAAGCCGAGACATTAATACCTACAGTAAAGCATTATCAAATTTAGTTGATACCGCCGACAACCTAGGGATCAACACTGTAGAATTACGACATGAATTATTTGTCGCCACTGGTGATATCACCCATGATTTATTAAGTTGGGCCGTACTCAAATCCACTTTTGTGAGTTGGGCAAACCAATTTACTGATTGGATGCTATCGAACAGCCCAAGCATTATTTTCAATGTGTTCATGTTTGTCTTAATCATGGCAATTGCCAAAATCATTGCTCAATTTATTCATCGAATTTTAAACAAAGCGGTGAAAGCTCCTCACCTCAAACTAAGTAACCTAATGCAGCAATTTATTATTTCTATGTCCGTGAAATTAATATTTTGCGTTGGTTTATTAATTGCTCTTGCGCAAATCGGCTTAGATTTAACCCCTGTGATTGCCGGCCTTGGTGTCGCCGGTATCATTATTGGTTTTGCGCTACAAGATACCCTATCAAACTTTGCCTCAGGCATGATGCTACTCATCTACCGCCCGTTTGATGAAGGTGATTGGATTAATGCGGCTGGTGTAGAAGGAACCGTTAGTAACGTAAGCTTAGTCAACACCACCATACGTACCTTTGATAATGAAGTGCTATTAGTACCAAACTCAAAAATTTGGATGGAAGTGATCATTAACCGAACTTATGAAAAAGTGCGTCGTGTTGATATGGTATTTGGTATCAGTTATAGCGACTCGATTCCACAAGCTGAAAAAATATTTGAAGAGATATTAGCCGCTGATGAACGAGTCTTAAAAACACCAGCGCCAATGATTAAACTCGATAAACTTAATGATTCTTCTGTCGATTTTATTGTTCGACCTTGGGTAAGAACCGATGATTATATGGATGTAATGCGCGATTGTACTCGTGAGGTAAAAATGCGCTTTGATGCAGAAGGAATCAACATCCCATTCCCACAACGGGATGTACACTTGCACATTAATAATCCTGAGGCACTAGCTACGGTAAAACATACGACTTCAGAGAATAACAATCGCGACGCTTAAATTATTCAGTAGAAATAAATAGCATTCCTAGAAGCCTTTGGGTCATCAGGAATGCTTTTTTATTAAGTTAAGTTTATCGATTGTGCTCAAACAAGCGATCTAACCAGGCTGAACATAAATCCCCCCAACATTGTACTTCCGGTTCAATTTTCAACCCTGTTCCATCATCGGTTAAAGCATTCGCTCGTGAGATACCGTGAGGGCCGCGTTGAAAAATATGTAACTCATATGGGATCTGATTATCATCTAACGCCGCGGCAAATTTCAAACTATCTGAAGCCGGTACAGATTGATCTTCTGTCGTATGGAAAAGGAATGTCGGTGGTGTATGAGTACCAACATTGCGGTGACAAGTCACCGTCGAAATCATCTTCGGATCATCAAATTTATCACGTAAGATATTTTTCAAATTAGCTTCGATATTTAACTTCATCCAATCGGTGGTAATTACCGGATAGGCTAAAACCAGCGCATTAGGCTTGTGCTCTTCTCCTTCTACCCCGGCCAAGCGTTGATACTCTTCACGATTCCACAAAGTACCAACACTTGCCGCTAAATGGCCACCAGCGGAAAAACCAAGCAAGGCTATTTTATCGGGATCAATATTATAATGCTGATACTGCTGACGAACATGGGTAATCGCTTTAAAGGCATCGAGCATAGGTTGAGGAAATGCAGCATATTCTTGAATGGAATAGCGTAGGATAAACACATTATAACCCTTGGCTAACCAAGAAAAAGCAACCGGCTCAGACTCTCTTTCTGACAGCATTTTATAACCACCACCGGGGAAGATAATCAACGCTGGTAATGCGGTTTGATTTGGCAGTTCATTGCATTGGGGTTGGATATAAGATGTTAAGCTAACTCGTTTATCATCTGAAAAATACACAACATCTTGCTGCATGCTTCATCCTTAAAATAGAAAAAGTTAATACCAAGTGAACTCAGTACCTTGAAACGACTTGGGTATTATACTTAAAGTTACTCGTGTTGCTGTGAGGCGACTAATGAATATGATGCCACTTAAACTTCTGTGATTAAAATTCATTGGGAACTCGAATCCAACCTTCCATCAGAATACGTGCGCTACGGCTCATACTGGCTTTTTCAATTTTCCAATCTTGCTCACCATTTTCAAGCAAAGCATAAGTCGCCTTAGCGCCAACTTTTAATGTGCCAGATGGATGACCAAACACGACAGATTCACGCTCTACGCCACCAGCGGCGCGACTAACAATAGTACCCGGTACACTTGCCGCAGAACCAATGGCCACTGCCGCTGTTCCCATCATGGCGTGATGGAGTTTTCCCATAGATAAAGCACGAACTAACACATCAATATCATTGGCGTTCACCGGTTGGCCGCTAGAGGTCACATAACTTTTCGGTGGGCTAACAAAAGCAATTTTGGGGGTATGTTGTCGCAGCTTAGCTTGATCAACATGTTCAATTAAACCCATTTTGACCGCGCCATAAGCACGAATGGTTTCGAACATCGCCAACGCTTTGTCATCATTATTAATATCGTGTTGCAACTCTGTGCCTTGATAACCGAGTGCTTGCGCATCGATAAACATGGTGGGAATGCCAGAATTAATAAAGGTAGTTTGAAAGCAGCCTACTCCCGGTACTTCAAGCTCATCTACGACATTACCAGTAGGAAACATCGAACCTTTACCATCGGCAGCTTCACCATCAGCGGGGTCAATAAAATCCACTTGAATTTCCGCCGCAGGAAAAGCGACACCATCTAGCTCAAAATCTCCTAGCTCTTGTACTCGACCATGCTTAATCGGCACGTGCGTCACTATGGTTTTATTAATGTTCACTTGACGAATTCGAACAGGTAAAAGCCCTTGATCTGGAATATTACCCTCATCAATTAACCCCATATGCAGCGCCATTGCACCGACACCAGAAGACAAATTTCCACAGTTGCCACTCCAATCAACAAAAGGACTATCGATTGACACTTGACCAAAAAGGTAATCAACATCGTGATCTGAGCTATCGCTTTTGGATAAAATCACCACTTTACTGGTACTTGAGGTTGCACCGCCCATCCCATCAATTTGTTTACCGTAGGGATCTGGGCTGCCAATCACCCGCAGTAAAAATCGGTCGCGACTTTCTCCAGCTTGTTGAACACTGGCTGGGAGATCCGCCAAATTGAAAAACACACCTTTACTCGTTCCGGCGCGCATGTAGGTTGCTGGAACTTTTATTTGTAGCGACCTAGACGCTTGTGACACTGTCACTGATTGATTCATATTTATCATCCTTTTAGTGAGCCAAAAAGTCTTGTGCGAAACGTTGTAATACACCACCGGCTTGATAAACCGATACTTCATCGGCTGTATCTAAACGACAGGTCACTTCTACTTCAACTTGTTCGCCTTTTTGATCACCATTTGTGCGACTAATCACTAATACCAAATCACAACCTGGAGTAATTTCCCCTTTTACGTCATAAAGCTCAGTACCATCAAGCGCCAAAGTATGTCGGTTAATACCCTGTTTAAATTGCAACGGTAGCACGCCCATACCAACAAGATTAGTACGATGAATACGTTCAAAACCTTCGGCTACTATCGCTTCAACACCAGCTAATCGAACGCCTTTGGCCGCCCAGTCACGTGATGAGCCTTGGCCATAATCGGCCCCCGCAATAATGATTAAAGGTTGCTTGCGCTGCATATAGATTTCAATTGCTTCCCACATGCGAGTGACTTTGCCTTCTGGCTCTATTCTCGCCAAAGAGCCTTGTTTGACGTCACCATGCTCGACAACCATTTCATTGAACAGTTTAGGGTTAGCAAAGGTGGCACGTTGGGCGGTTAAGTGGTCGCCTCGGTGAGTGGCGTAAGAATTAAAATCTTCTTCTGGCAAGCCCATTTTGGCTAGGTATTCCCCTGCTGCACTGGAGGCTAAAATAGCATTGGATGGGGATAAATGATCGGTGGTAATGTTATCGCCTAAAATAGCCAGTGGTCTCATACCTTTTAAACTGCATTCTCTAGCGAGTGCCCCTTGCCAATACGGCGGACGGCGAATATAAGTGCTCATTTCACGCCAATCATACAGCGGCTTGGTGTGATAAGTACCAGTATCTTTTTCAAACATCTTCACATAGATTTGCTGAAATTGTTCAGGCTTGACATGTTTATTCACCACTTGATCAATTTCTTCATCACTTGGCCATAAATCATTAAGGTAAATCGGATTGCCTTGCCCATCATGTCCCAACACATCTTTTTCAATATCAAACCGTATGGTGCCAGCTAAGGCATAAGCTACCACTAAAGGTGGTGAAGCTAGGAAAGCTTGCTTTGCATAAGGATGAATTCGCCCATCAAAGTTACGATTACCGGATAACACCGCCGTGGTATAGACATCACGCTCAATAATTTCTTGCTGAATGATAGGATTAAGCGCGCCACTCATGCCATTACAAGTGGTGCAAGCATAGCCGACAATGCCAAATCCAAGTTGCTCTAATTCAGATAATAGCCCTGCTTCTTCAAGATATAACTTGGCTACTTTCGAGCCCGGTGCAAATGAGGTTTTCACCCAAGGCTTACGCACTAAACCGAGTCGATTAGCTTTTTTCGCCACTAGCCCTGCGGCCACCACATTGCGAGGGTTACTTGTATTAGTACAGGAAGTAATAGCAGCAATAATTACTGCACCATCAGGCAATTCACCTTGCCTTTGTTGCCAAGCGCCGGCAATACCACGCTTGGTTAATTGATTAGTAGGTAAGCGACGATGTGGATTGGATGGGCCAGCCATATTGCGCTGCACGCTAGAAAGATCGAATTCTAGTACTCGCTCATAATCCACATTAATTAAATCATCGGCCCATAAACCGGTTTGTTTGGCGTATTGTTCCACCAATTTAACTTGCTCATCATCACGACCAGTCAGTTTTAAGTATTGAATGGTTTGCTCATCAATATAAAACATGCCCGCAGATGCGCCATATTCAGGCGTCATATTGGAAATAGTTGCGCGATCGCCAATAGTTAAATCACGTGCTCCTTCACCGAAGAATTCTAAGTAGGCTGACACGACTTTTTGATTGCGCAGAAATTCAGTTATCGCCAGAACAATATCAGTAGCGGTGATACCCGGTTGACGGTTACCGGTCAGTTTTACGCCAACAATATCCGGTAAGCGCATCATTGACGGACGTCCAAGCATTACCGTTTCCGCTTCTAGCCCTCCAACACCGATGGCTATCACCCCTAATGCATCAACATGAGGTGTATGGCTATCGGTACCGACACAAGTATCAGGAAAGGCAATTCCCTGTTTTACTTGCACTACAGGCGACATTTTCTCTAAGTTAATTTGATGCATAATGCCATTACCGGCAGGGATCACGCTGACATTTTCAAACGCAGTTTTACACCATTCAATAAAATGAAATCGGTCTTCATTACGCCTATCTTCTATGGCGCGATTTTTCTCAAACGCATCGCCTTCAAAACCAGCATGTTCCACCGCTAATGAATGATCGACAATTAACTGGGTTTCCACTACCGGATTCACTTTGGCCGGATCGCCACCTTGTTCGGCAATCGCATCACGCAAGCCGGCTAAATCAACTAACGCAGTCTGACCAAGAATGTCGTGACACACCACTCGCGCTGGATACCAAGGAAAGTCCAAGTCTCGTTTACGCTTAATAAGTTGACATAATGACGCTTGTAGATTTTCAGGTTCACAACGACGCACTAAATTTTCGGCCAACACGCGCGAGGTATAAGGCAGCCCCTGATAGGCGCCAACCTGAATATCTTCCACCGCTGCACGCGCATCAAAATACTCCAGCCCAGTGTCGGATAATACTTTTCGATATTGATTATTCATATTACGTCCTTGTGTGTTGTCAACTGGAGTGATTAAGATCGTTGTTCTATTGGTAACCACGCTTGATGCTCTGGCCCTTCATAATCGGCACTTGGACGGATAATTCGGTTATTGGCTCGCTGCTCAAACACATGCGCCGCCCAGCCAGTAAGCCGGCTCATAACAAATATTGGCGTGAAGAGTTTGGTTGGTATATCCATAAAGTGATAAGCAGACGCATGGAAAAAGTCGGCGTTACAGAATAAATCTTTTTCACGCTTCATTACCGCTTCGACACGCTCTGAAACCGCATAAAGCTGTGTGTCACCGACTGCTTCAGAAAGCTTTTTCGACCACTGTTTAATCAGTGCATTACGCGGATCGGATTCACGATAAATCGCATGCCCAAAGCCCATGATTTTGTCTTTGTTTTTGAGCATTTGTAGAATTTTGGCTTCTGCTTCATCTGGGGTTTTCCAATCTTGTATCATTTCCATCGCCGCTTCATTAGCCCCGCCATGTAAAGGGCCACGTAGGCTACCAATCGCCGCAGTAATACAAGAATAAATATCAGAAAGCGTGGAAGCACAAACTCTCGCGGTAAACGTCGAAGCATTAAATTCATGCTCGGCATATAAAATCAAAGAACAATGCATGACTTTTTTATGTAAATCACTCGGCGTTTTACCGGTCAATAATTTTAGAAAATAACCACCGATGGAATTTTCTGTTTTATCAAAGGTATCAACACGCACACCATCATGGCTAAAGCGATACCAATAGCAAATGATCGCCGGAAACAACGCTAACATCCGTTCAGTTGCTGCTTGTTGTTGTGAAAAATCAGTTTCTTGTTCTAAGTTACCGAGCACAGAACAACCAGTACGCATCACATTCATTGGGTGAGCGTCTGCTGGAATAAGTTCTAATGCTTGTTTAAGCGCATCTGGCAAGCCACGCAAATCAATTAAACGAGTTTTATATGCGTCTAATTCAGCTTGAGTAGGCAAATGTCCAACAAGTAATAAATGTGCCACTTCTTCAAATTGGGCATGATTGGCTAAGTCGGTAATATCATAACCACGGTAAGTTAACCCCGTGCCTGATTTGCCAACAGTACACAGCGAAGTTGTACCAGCACTTTGTCCACGTAAGCCGGCTCCAGCTAAAGTTTTATTTGTCATTTGAACTCCTTTTCAATTTCACTGCGTTTGCTCTTTTGGCAACAGCGTTCATGGACGCTTATTTTTTCAGTGAAACCCTTTCACGTTATTAATAATTTGTTTCGAGATCCGAGAGCGCTTCGCTTCGAGTTGCGAGTAAAAGCCTTCCTCACTATCCGTCACATTCAATCCAAAACAATTTTTCCCGCTGTTTGGATCCCGAGTGTAGCGTCCCCGACTATCGGCTCTGCTCTTCCACGCAACTCGCCACACGCAACCCGAAACAATCTTTCTCGCTTTTCAACTTCCGAGCACAGCATCGCGCCTCCCGGCTCTATTTCTGTTCCTCAGAAAATAGTCGATCCAACTTATCCTCATAATCATGATATTTAAGATGCTGATAAAGCTCCGCCCGGGTTTGCATTTGATCAAGTAACGCTTCTTGATTGCCCTCAACCAATAAATACTTATAAACATTTTCTGCAGCACGGTTCATCGCTCTAAATGCACTTAATGGGTAAAGCACCATATCCACTTTAGCTTTGGCTAATTGCTCACCACTAAATAATGGCGTTTGACCAAATTCGGTAATATTGGCCAGAATCGGCACATGACGCCCAACCGCTGACTGTAACCCCTCTGAAAACTGAACATATTGCTCCAATTGGTTCATTGCTTCAGGGAAAATCATATCCGCACCGGCTTCAACACAGGCAATCGCACGTTCAATCGCTTTATCAATGCCTTCAATCGCTAAAGCATCGGTTCGCGCCATCACCACAAAACTTTCATCGCTGCGAGCATCCACCGCCGCTTTTACTCGGTCGACCATTTCTTGCTGACTAACAATCGCTTTATTAGGTCGATGTCCACAACGCTTTTGCGCCACTTGATCTTCCATATGAACTGCCGCTGCACCTGCCTTTTCCATTGTTTTAATTGTGCGAGCAATATTAAACGCGCCACCAAAACCGGTATCGATATCCACTAACAAAGGGAGATCACACGCATTGGTAATACGCTCAACATCCACCAGCACATCATTCAAAGTAGTAATGCCTAAATCAGGTAAACCATAAGATGCATTGGCAATACCACCACCAGAAAGGTAGATCGCTTGATGTCCGATATTTTTTGCCATCATGGCGCAATAAGGGTTAACCGTACCCACTATTTGCAGCGGGTCATTTTGCTCGACTGCAAGCCTAAATTTTTGTCCTTGAGTCACTACTGACATGTTTGTTCTCCTTAACTTACATATGATGACCTGTTCTAACCTATTTGCTGTTCGATAAGCTTTCGACTGCCTGAAATATGACGACGCATCAGCATTTCCGCTAATTCCTCATCACGATTCTTAATAGCCTGAAAAATAAATAAATGTTCGTTGAGTGCATCTACTGGACGTGAATGCGAACGTGGGGATTGATAACGATACATACGCAATAGGTGGTACAACTCATCGCATAACAAAGTAATCAATTGAGTATTACGACTGGCTTTAATAATGCAGTAGTGGAAGTCAAAATCACCGTGTTGATGAAAATAAGACTGACCATCCGATTGATTGATATGTTCTGAATGTGTCGACAATACCTGTTCTAACGCATCAATTTCATCATCGGTCATACAACGGGCTGCCAAGCGAGCTGCCATGCCTTCTAAGGCTTCACGAACCGCATACAAATCGATAAGTTTTTGCTGTGAAAAGGTAGTAACGCGTGCACCAACATGGGGAATACGCTCGATTAATCCTAACGCCTCCACCCTCATGATCGCTTCACGCAACGGCCCACGGCTAACGGAAAAACGCTTAGCGAGCTCAGGTTCAGAGATTTTACTCCCCGGAAGAATTTCACCGTTTACAATCGCTTCAATCAAATATTCGGTCAAACTTTCTGATTTAGTGTGCTCTTTTACATCAGAAATATTGCTTATCACGCTGTCTGTCATATTCGCCATTCACACTCACTCCGACACCAAAGTGTCAACAATTAAGATTTAATGGTGATAAATTAAGCAATAAAACACGAATCTGTCAAATAGATTGTCGACACTTTTGAGTTTTTTGATAGAAAAGAGAGTGAGAATGTGAGCGTGGTGGGGGAAATGATTGTAGGGAGTAAGACAAGTGACAATGAAAAGATCAATGCAAGATATAAGCTAAATTTTTCAATCACTCATATTTCGCAGGTTTTTCAGCCACTAAACCCAACGGTTGGCTATATTGCAATGGCTGACTTACCGCTAATTCAAAGCTATCTTTTGCTAGCCAAAGTTTGGCGCCATTATTGTTTGCGACTTGGTAGGCCCAATTACTTACCGCGCGAGACTTATCGGCATCACAATGAAAATAGTCGCTCAACTCAGATTCAATCGTTGCTTTAAACTGGACGAGGTTTTGATCTTCCCAGTGTTCTCTATGCTTCTGCCCTGCTAAGAAATCACGTTTATTGTTATTACAAGTTCGATGGGCAGCGACAAAGTTATGCCCTAGGTCATTGGCATAACGAGCAAAAGGAATAAAGTGATCAACTTCTGTATTTCTATTTAGCGGCTTTTGGCAGTAAAAACACAGACCATGTTGTAATTCTTCGAGTATCGGCTTTGCTTTGCCTAGTGCATTGCGGTCTAAACCAAATAGAAAATCATGCAACTGACTTTGTGGGCCAATCAAACTTTGATTATGCTTAATGCTTTGAATTTTTTGTAGCCACGAGTTTTTGGCTAGGTAGACAACCAGATCGTAAAAACGTCTAAAACAAGAAGCAATACCCGGCTTTAATGTAATGTACGATTGGCCTTTACTATGGGGATAAAGAAAGCACTCTTCTTGTTTAGCCAGAATTTGTAGACGCCAGAGAGGCCCATCTTTTAAGGTGTTCATGGCAGCTTTAAAAACGCTTGGCCATTGCGAACTTTGTTTTAACGCTCGTAAACTGAGGATGTTATTTTGTTGGCATTCATAAAGCACCGAAATGACTTTAGATTGTCCACCACTATTTTGTTTCAGTAGAGCCATTTCACCAGTATGTTCTGATGAAAATGGTACAGCATGGTGCCAATACAACACGATAAGCTTTTCAGCGAGCAAATCGAGTGGAACATTTAATTCGCTATTTTCATATACCAGTGGTTGCTCAACACACACATCAGCTAACGCATGTAATAACGCAAATTTATAAGTTGCAGAAAAGTCACCTTCTACAAGCAAACGTTGAATGTAGGCAATAAAATCTAGCTGCTGTTGTTGGTGATGAATTGGCGTCATATTCACTCTAATTTTGTTGTCTCAATACAACCGTTTCCCAAATCACTGAGTTACGTTGCAATACATCATCAGAGCCAGACTGATGACATATCATCAAGCCCACTTGTCTGGCTAAATTTTCAATTTCTTTCATCGAGACATCGTAGCCTTTTCGTCCATCATCAAAGTCACCATGACGCAGTGTAACGATGATCTTACCTTGAGTATTTAATAATTTAACTAAAGCCTTTAATGAAGTCAGACGTAACCCAACCGGAATATGCATCCAAACCGCAGATAATAAGATCAAATCAAATTGTCGAGATAACGCTTCAACGTGGATTAAATTTGGGAGGTTGTCTCCAACCCATTGAATAGAGCTTGGTGAGTTTGTCTGTCCTAATTGGCGCAAATTTTCACAAGGTTCTACTGCCACAACGGAGCAACCTTGATTCACAAACCAACGTGAATCACGTCCAGAACCAGCACCTATATCCAAGATCTTATAGCCTGACTGAGGCCAATATTCTTGCCAAGATTTATGAACCGATTCAAAAGTAACGGAATCATATTGATCAACAAATTGCTCAGCTTTTTGGTTATAAACAGCAATAGTTTGAGACATAGAAAACCATAGGTAAGTCATTTGTTTATAATGATATATGACTCAATTGGATATGGCGATGGAAGATAAAGAAAATGTAGAGACCTGCATAACAAAAAAGCCCCAGAATTTCAGCTAGGGCTTAGAATGTGGCAAGAATAAAACATAATACCTTATTAAATAACATTATGATTTTATTGATAACCTCATATTTAACGAAAAATATTATTACAAGTATTGCTGAATGAATTTATTCAAGTTTAACAAATATTTTCTTCATGAACCCACACTGCCATTTCTACACGTGAACGTAAATTTAATTTTTTCAGCAAGCTTTTAACATGTACTTTTACTGTTCCTTCTGTGATATCCAGCTTGCGAGCAATCATCTTGTTTGTCATTCCAGTTGCCACTAACTTTAAGGTTTGAAGCTCACGCTTAGTTAGGCAATCAATACCGCGTGAAGTGCCTTTTTTACTACGTAAGGCTTCCATTAAAAGTGGAGCCATATCATCACTTAATACCATCTGACCGTTACAAGCTTGCTCTATCGCTTGGATCAATTCTTCTGGCTCCATATCTTTAAGTAAATAACCGTCAGCACCTAATTTGATTGCATTAGTGAGATCACCTTTATAATTGGATACCGTAAACACTACAACTCGGCTCGATAAGTGACAGTTACGTAGCTCACGTAAAATCTCTAAACCATTCATTTCCGGCATATTAAGATCTAACAAAATAAGGTCTGGATCATGTTCTTTGGCTAATGTAATGCCATCTACCCCTGTGTGAGCCACGGCAATCACTTGCATCGACCCATTCATTTCAATTAAATGTTTCACGCCACCACATAACATTGGGTGATCATCAATTAATAATATTGTCGACTTATCTGTGTGTTGTGATTCCATAGTCATACCTTTTTATTGGGGTGAAAATTCAATCTCAATTCGGGTGCCAACGCCTCGTTCAGATTCAATATTGATCGTACCTGGTAGTGAGTTTGCTCGGTCTCTCATGATCGTTAAACCATAGTGATTGGTAGGCTCACTAATGCTTTTCATACCACAGCCATTATCAATAACAGCAATAGATACCTTCTGTTCCATAGGATCAAATTTGGCATGAATTTCAACAGCAGTGGCATAAGCATGTTTATAAATATTCGATAACGCTTCTCGCACAATATGGATAATATGTACCGCTTGATGAGCAGAAATACTATTTGCTGGTGTATCAAAATTTAATTGAATTAATAAACCGAGTTTTTCATTAAACTCTTCAATGGTATTTTCTAATGCAGGAAGTAGACCGGGCTCCGTAGCTTTCAACCTAAAAGTGGTGAGCAGATGCCGAAGTTGGCTATAGGCAGCATCCACTTCTTGACGCATTTCTTTAACTAAATATTTTTGCTCATCGGAAAGCTGAGTATTTTGCATCTGCAAACAACTTAGGCGTATTTTCAGACAAGACAACGATTGTGCTATCGAATCATGTAATTCACGCGCAATGGTCGCTCTTTCATTAGCCAACAAGACTTCACTATTAAGATACTCTTGGTATTTCGACGCTAAAGAACGAGTGATCTGTTTACTCAAAGTATCAATTAATTGTAAATCATCTTCGGAAGTCACTTGCCCAGAGAAGAAATCAATTTTTAATCTACCGTAGCTACGCAGTCCATCTTCTAATTCCCATACTTTCACCGCTCCTACATCTTCTTGAGAATCAGGCATCGCGTAAAAACAAGCGTCACAGTGGTTATCTAAGCAGTTAGCTGGTCGCTGATATTGTGCCGTTGAAACTACTTGGCAATTTCCTGATTTATGATAATCGGCAATTTCTAGGGTAATATTTTGATAACCAGTGATATCTTTAAGCTCAGAAACGATCGGGGAAAATAGAGCACAATATCTTTCATTTTTATCTAGGATAAGAACGCCACTTGAGCGATATAAGAAATCAAGCAACATGTTTTTATGAGTTAGGCTCTGCGTTTTTGTTTCTACCAAAGATTCTAAGTTGGCATACATACTTTCTAGTTTATCGGCCATGCTGTTAAACATAATGCCTAGCTGATGCAATTCATCTTTCTTATTGGTCGCTGGAAAACGAGATTGTAAATGACCATTTTTTAAGTGAAAAGACATGGTTAATAGCTGACGCCAAGGATGGAATATACGACGACGTAGATGAATGATGTTGGTAAATAAAATCACAATTAACAAAATAATAAAGGTTGCTTGTAGTGATTTTAGAATCCATAAACGATGTTCGGTTTCTTGATCGATCAAATAAACCAATTGATCTAATTGAGCAACATATTGAGTAACGATGTCTCTTACGTCATCAGGATTTTTGGCTATCAGTAGATTCGGTTTTACGGCTTCTAACCAATAGGTATGGACCTTTTTATACTCGCTAGACAACCCTCTTTGATGAAGATAGTCTTCAAAAAATCGGGAATGGCTACTTTTATCAATGGCGGATAAAACTTTATCTTTCTGTGGATTGAGTGGTAATAATGAAAGCAGCTCAAAACTTTGCATTCTCATATAACCAATTCGGTTAATGGCATGAGCATTACCTTGAATGCTATTTGCAAACCAAGCAGAAACCAACATTCCAATAATCGCACACACAGTGATCACTAGCATGGATGCTGAAACTTTACTGACAAGAGAAAAAGGGTTCCAAAGGCGAGTAATCACCCCTCGTTTTAATTTCGATTTCTGATATTGAAATTGCATCATGGCTATCATTGTCAAAAGAATGAATTGATATTCTATGCTTTTGCTCATAGAACCATATAGCTATTTGTAGGTATCACTTAATATCCAAGTGCCTTCTCATTCAGTTGAAATATTTTAATATGAAAATTAAGATACTGATATTTATAATAATATTATAAAAAATAGGACTACCTACATTGTTCATCTTGTATCGTAGCACCACTCAAAAATCACTATTCAATTGATATGTGTCAAAAAGCCCTGCCAAAAATAGTTCAAAGCTAATCCAAGTTCCCACCCCCTAACTAAGGACTTGGAAATGGAATCAACCATTCATAAGAATAAAAATATCAGCAAGGTTTTAACGCATTGGGTTCCTGAGGATCCAATGTTTTGGCAACAAGAAGGACAACATATTGCACGCAAGAATTTATGGATTTCGATTCCCTGCTTGTTGTTGTCATTTTGCGTTTGGATGATGTTCAGTACTGTTTCTGTCAATCTAAATAAAGTCGGGTTTAATTTTACCACTGACCAATTATTTCTATTAACCGCACTGCCTTCTGTTTCCGGTGCGATCATGCGGATTCCGTATTCATTTATGGTGCCAATTGTGGGAGGCCGTCGCTGGACAGCCTTCACTACCGCATTTCTTGCAATACCTTGTATTTGGTTAGCTATTGCGATTCAAAACCCTAATACCTCTTATTCTATTTTTATTTTTATTTCCCTACTGTGTGGTTTTGCCGGTGGCAATTTTGCTTCTAGTATGTCCAACATCAGTTTTTTCTTTCCTAAGCATAAACAAGGTGGTGCGCTCGGCCTTAATGGTGGATTAGGCAACCTTGGTGTGAGTGTGATGCAGTTATTAGCGCCTCTTGCAGTTTCTATGGGGATCTTTAGTTTCTTTGTTTCTGGTTCTCTGCAACCTGACGGTAGTATGCTCTGGCTCGCTAATGCCCCGTTGATTTGGGTACCGTTTATCGTTATCGCCACATTAGCGGCATGGTTTGGTATGAATGATCTCGCCACGGCGAAAGCATCAATATCGGATCAGTTACCAGTATTAAAACGGCCTCATATGTGGGTACTAAGTTTTTTATATTTATCGACCTTTGGTTCATTTATTGGTTTTTCTGCTGGCTTTGCAATGTTAACCAAAACTCAATTTCCAACGGTAGATATTATCCATATCGCATTTTTAGGCCCACTATTAGGAGCATTGATGCGACCTGTAGGCGGCGCATTATCCGATAAGCTCGGTGGAATAAAAGTGACTACTGTTAACTTTATATTAATGGCTATATTTACCGCTTCAATTTTCTATTTTTTACCAGGAGAAGCATCGGTCAACGGTAATTTCCCATTGTTTTTTATTGGCTTCATGTTGTTATTTGCTACAGCGGGTTTAGGAAGTGGCTCTACCTTCCAAATGATTGCGGTTGTATTTAGGCAATTAACCGTAGAAAGAATGCTTCGTGAAAATGGCGGCAATGAAGAAAAGGCACAAGCACGAGCCATTAAAGATTCCGCAGCAGCATTAGGGTTTATTTCTGCAATAGGTGCAATTGGTGGTTTCTTTATCCCTAAAGCTTTCGGGACATCTTTGGCACTTACTGGCTCCCCTCTCGGCGCAATGAAAGTGTTTCTAGGCTTTTATATCGTATGTATCATTTTAACTTGGGCAATATATGGTCGTTATGAGAGAAAATAACCACACATATACCATTATTAAGTAAAAAAGTTGCAGCTTGGATATATTAATCAGGCTGCTTTTTTATTCTCAGTTCATTAAAAAACCCCATTGAATTCCTTATACCCCTCAATAGTTCACCTCTATCTACCACGACTTAAAACACCTCTGCAAATAAAAATAATTCATATAAAACAATAAATTATAAAAGCATCAACGATACCCAATTGGAGGTATCACACTTTTTTACCTCTCGTTAGGACGAAGTGCTTCTTGATCAAAATCAATATTCCCCCACTTTATGGACCCTATTCTGCTCGGGCTGACCAATGTCAATACAAACAAATACATATAACTACAGGTGAAAAACCTGATGAGGAGATCTCCGGATGAGCAAATTTCTTGACCGGTTTCGTTACTTTAAACAGCTCGGTGAAACCTTTTCAAATGATCATGGCCAAACATTAAAGACCAATCGCGATTGGGAGAATGGCTATCGTAGTCGCTGGCAACACGACAAGATTGTTCGATCTACTCACGGTGTTAACTGTACCGGCTCTTGCAGCTGGAAAATTTATGTAAAAAATGGCCTAGTGACTTGGGAAACACAACAAACAGACTACCCACGAACTCGTCCAGATCTTCCAAACCATGAACCCCGTGGCTGTCCTCGTGGTGCAAGCTACTCTTGGTATCTTTATAGTGCTAACCGCGTAAAGTACCCAATGATACGTAAGCGTTTGCTAAAATTATGGCAAGAGGCCAAGCAACAACATAATGATCCTGTTGACGCTTGGAAATCCATAAGCTCTGAACCTGCGAAAATGAAGCAATACAAAAAAGCTCGTGGTCGTGGTGGTTTTGTGCGAGCTAACTGGGAAGATGTGAACGAGTTAATTGCTGCAGCTAACGTTCACACAGCTAAAGAACACGGCCCAGATCGTATCGCTGGGTTTTCTCCCATTCCTGCCATGTCTATGGTGTCTTATGCATCTGGTGCTCGTTATCTATCACTTATCGGCGGAACTTGCTTAAGCTTTTACGATTGGTATTGTGACTTACCCCCTGCCTCTCCAATGACTTGGGGCGAACAAACCGATGTTCCAGAATCTGCCGATTGGTATAACTCTTCATATATCATTGCTTGGGGTTCAAATGTGCCTCAAACCCGTACCCCTGATGCACATTTCTTTACCGAAGTCCGTTACAAAGGCACCAAAACCGTTGCCGTCACCCCTGATTACGCTGAAGTAGCAAAACTGTGTGACCACTGGTTGAATCCAAAACAAGGTACTGACAGCGCAATGGCTCTTGCTATGGGCCATGTTTTACTCTCTGAATTCCATACTAAGCGTCAAGTTGAATATTTCAAAAACTACACCCAACAATACACTGATATGCCAATGTTGGTTGAGTTGGAAAAACGTGAAGATGGTACTTTTGTTCCAGGTCGCCAATTACGCGCCTCGGATCTCATTGATAATCTTGGTCAAGACAACAATCCAGAATGGAAAACCATCGCGATTGATGACCAAACAGGTGAGTTGATTGCACCACAAGGCTCAATTGGCTATCGCTGGGGTGAAGATGGTAAATGGAATCTTGAGCAAAAAGATGGCAAAACCAGCACCGAACGTAACCTACGTTTAAGCCTTGTTGATACACACGACGAAATAGTCAGTGTTGGCTTTCCATACTTTGGTGGTTTACCAAGTGAGCATTTCCAAAACGTTACACTAAATGATGTTATTCAACATAACCTGCCAGCAAAGCGTATTACCAATGCACAGGGTAACGATATTTTCGTGACCAGTGTTTATGACTTAACCATGGCAAACTACGGTGTTGATCGTGGATTAAATGATGAAAATTGTGCCTCTAGTTACGACGAAGTAAAAGCTTATTCTCCAGCATGGGCTGAGCAAGTAACTGGTGTTAAACAAGAAGAAATCATCAAAATTGCTCGTGAATTTGGTGAAAACGCAGAAAAAACTCGTGGCCGTTCTATGGTCATCGTAGGGGCTGGATTAAACCACTGGTTCCATATGGATATGTCTTACCGTGGCATCATCAACATGTTGATTTTCTGTGGTTGTGTGGGTCAAAGTGGTGGTGGTTGGTCACACTACGTAGGTCAAGAAAAACTTCGTCCTCAGACTGGTTGGCAGCCTCTTGCTTTTGGTCTTGATTGGCAAAAACCGCCTCGTCATATGAATGGTACGTCTTTCTTCTACAACCATTCAAGCCAATGGCGTTATGAAACCGTGAATTCTAACGATTTGCTCTCACCACTGGCCGATAAGTCACGCTATAGCGCAAGCTTGCTCGATATGAATGTAAAAGCTGAGCGCATGGGCTGGCTACCGTCTTCTCCACAATTCGACATTAACCCCCTACAAGTGGCGGAGAAAGCTGAAGCTGAGGGGTTAAGCTCCGAAGATTACATGGTGAAACATTTAAAAGACGGCAGCATCAAGTTTGCATCTGAGCAACCAGAAGATCACTACCCTCGAAACTTATTTATCTGGCGCTCAAACCTATTAGGTTCGTCAGGTAAAGGCCACGAATACATGCTGAAGTACTTATTAGGTACTGAAAATGGCGTTCAAGGCAAAGATCTTGGCCAACAAGGTAAGGTAAAACCAGAAGAAATCGAGTGGAAAGATACCGGCACAGAAGGCAAGCTAGATCTCGTTGTTACCCTTGATTTCCGTATGTCGAGCACCTGCTTATTTTCTGACATCGTACTTCCTACTGCCACTTGGTATGAAAAAGATGACATGAACACCTCAGACATGCACCCATTCATTCATCCACTTTCAGCGGCAGTCGATCCTGCTTGGGAAGCAAAAAGTGACTGGGAAATCTACAAGGGAATTGCCAAGAAATTCTCTGAAGTCTGTGTTGGCCATTTAGGTGTTGAAACCGACCTTGTTTCACTACCAATCCAACACGATTCAAAGGCTGAGATTGCTCAACCGTTTGATGTAAGAGATTGGAAAAAAGGCGAATGTGACCTAATCCCTGGCATCACTGCACCACATTTAAAAACCGTCGTTCGTGATTACCCAAATACCTACGAACGTTTTACCTCACTTGGTCCAATTTTAGATGAGCAAGGTAATGGTGGTAAAGGTATCAATTGGGATACTCAAGTAGAAGTCGATTTCTTAAAACAGCTCAACTACACCAAAACTGACGGTGCGGCAGAAGGACGTCCTATCATTGAAAGTGCCATTGATGCAGCGGAAGTTATCTTGTCTCTTGCACCAGAAACTAACGGTCAGGTAGCGGTGAAGGCTTGGAGAGCATTAAGTAAAAAAACCGGGATCGACCATACTCACCTTGCAACCAACAAAGAAGATGAAAAAATTCGCTTCCGTGATATTCAGGCACAGCCACGTAAGATCATCTCAAGCCCAACATGGTCTGGTTTAGAAGATGAACACGTCTCTTATAACGCATGTTATACCAATGTTCATGAACTGATCCCATGGCGTACGCTATCAGGTCGCCAACAGTTGTATCAAGATCACCAATGGATGCGTGATTTTGGCGAAAGCTTAGTGGTATATCGTCCACCGGTTGATACACGTTCAGTGCAAAGTCAAATCAATAAAAAAAGTAATGGTAACCCAGAAAAAGCACTTAACTTCATCACGCCACACCAAAAATGGGGCATTCACTCAACTTACAGTGAAAACCTATTGATGCTAACACTCTCTCGTGGTGGCCCAATTGTGTGGATGAGTGAAGATGATGCGAAACAACTTGGTATTGAAGATAACGATTGGATTGAAGCTTTTAATAGTAATGGTGCGTTAACAGCCCGTGCGGTTGTTAGCCAACGTGTACCTGAAGGCATGGTGATGATGTATCACGCACAGGAACGCTTAGTCAATATTCCAGGATCTGAAATCACTCATCAACGTGGTGGTATTCATAACTCCGTTACTCGTATTACACCAAAACCAACCCATATGATTGGTGGTTATGCTCAGCAATCTTACGGCTTTAACTACTACGGCACCGTAGGTTCTAACCGCGATGAGTTCGTTGTTGTTCGTAAGATGAAAGACGTGAAATGGTTAGACGACGAAAATAACGATTGCGATCAAGAAAAAGCAATTCCACACGCTTCAACCAAAATTGGACAGGAGAAATAAGCATGAAAATCCGTTCTCAAGTCGGCATGGTGCTTAACCTAGACAAATGTATTGGCTGTCATACCTGTTCAGTCACTTGTAAAAACGTATGGACTAGCCGCGAAGGTATGGAATATGCGTGGTTCAATAATGTAGAAAGCAAACCTGGTGTTGGCTACCCTGCAAACTGGGAAGACCAGGATCAATGGAAAGGCGGTTGGATCCGTAAAGCATCCCCTATAAGCAAAAGCGGCGGCAAGTTAGAGCCCAAGATGGGAAGCAAGATTGGCGTATTGTCAAAATTGTTCAATAACCCAGACATGCCATCGATTGATGATTACTACGAACCGTTTACCTTCGATTATGAGCACCTACAAAATGCTAAAGAAAGTAAACATCAGCCTATCGCACGCCCACGTTCGTTGATCACAGGTCAACGTATGGACAAAATTGAAAATGGTCCAAACTGGGAAGAAATCTTAGGTGGTGAGTACTCTAAGCGTTCAAAAGATTACAACTTGAATGCCTTTGGTTTCGAGCAAAAACAAAAAGAAATGGTCGGTGAATTCGAAAACACCTTCATGATGTATTTGCCTCGTCTCTGTGAGCATTGCTTAAATCCAACATGTGTTGCAACTTGCCCAAGCGGCTCGATCTACAAACGTGAAGAAGATGGCATTGTCTTGATTGACCAAGATAAATGTCGTGGCTGGCGTATGTGCTTAACTGGTTGCCCATATAAGAAAATCTACTTCAATTGGAAATCAGGGAAGTCTGAAAAATGTCTTTTCTGTTACCCACGAATTGAAGCAGGTCAACCAACAGTATGCTCCGAAACCTGTGTAGGCCGTATCCGCTATCTTGGGGTGATGCTTTATGATGCCGATAAAATTGAACAAGCAGCATCAACAGAAAACGTTACCGATCTTTATCAAGAACAATTAGATGTATTCCTCGACCCGAATGATCCAGCGGTCATTAAAGAGGCACTTGCTCAAGGTATTCCAATGAGCACAATTGAAGCAGCACAGAAGTCACCAGTGTATAAAATGGCGGTTGATTGGAAGCTTGCACTACCACTTCATCCAGAGTATCGCACTCTTCCAATGGTTTGGTATGTACCACCACTATCGCCAATACAAGCGGTAACTGATGCAGGAGTACTGGATGGTGATGGTGTTTTACCCGAAATCGAACGCTTACGTATCCCTGTGAAATATCTAGCGAACTTGTTAACTGCTGGTGATGAGAAACCTGTACTCAATGCACTTAAACGTATGCTAGCCATGCGACATTATAAACGTTCGGAGACTGTTGAAGGCTTAATTGATACTTCTGCGCTTGAAGAAGCAGGTCTAACCGAAGCTCAAGCAAAAGAAATGTATCGCTACCTTGCTATAGCGAACTACGAAGATCGCTTTGTGATCCCAGCAAGCCATCGTGAAATGACTAAAGAGTCATTCCCTGGTGCACTTGATGATACGGGTGCCTATGCACAAAAAAATAGCTGTGGATTTAGTTTTGGTGATGGCTGCCATGGTGGAGGAAGTGAGAATAAGTTTAACCTATTTGATAGTAAACGCATTGATGCTATCAATATTGATCCAAAAACTTCACCTCAGAATAGTGTTCAATTTATGGATTCTTCTGATATGAACAACAAAGGAGTGAAGTAATGGAGAACTTAAAAATCATTTCACTGTTACTTGAGTATCCAGATCGTGAAATCTGGTTACATAAAGATGAGTTGATGAAGGATATTGGAGAGATGCTTTTTCTCTCTCCAGCTCAAATGAGTCGTTTATACACTTTCATCGAAGAGTTGTGTGAAAAAGATTTACTGGATGCTCAAGCTAGTTACATTGAGCTATTCGATCGTGGCCGTTCATTATCATTATTATTGTTTGAGCACGTACATGGTGAATCAAGAGACCGTGGCCAAGCCATGATCGATTTAATGGAACAATACAAAGTAGCAGGATTAGAAATTCAAAGCATTGAGTTACCTGATTACTTACCTGTATACCTTGAATACTTGGCCACACAAACTCGTGAAGAAGCAGTTCAAGGTCTTGCTGATATTGCCCCTATTCTCGCCCTCCTTGGCGCTCGTTTAGAAAAACGCAACAGTATTTACCAACATTTATTCACTTTATTACTTGAATTATCAGGCACTAAAATTCGTCCTGATCACTTAACTGATAATGTAAACAAAGAACAACGCGACGATACACCAGAAGCTTTGGATGCAGTTTGGGAAGAAGAACAAATTAAGTTCTTAGGCGAAGAAGGTTGCGCCTCTGCTGAACAAAACATGCACCAAAAACGTTTTGCTGGCAGTGTACAACCACAATATGTCAGCTTAGATTCATTACCATCAACTTCTAATTCAGCATCTGGAGGACAACTATGAGTTTTCTAAATACATTCTTTTTTGATGTGTATCCATATATCGCCAGTGCTGTATTTTTCATTGGCAGCTGGATCCGTTACGACTATGCACAATACACGTGGCGTGCTGGTTCAAGCCAAATGCTTACCAGTCGCAATGACAAACGTTATATGCGTATCGCCTCAAACTTATTTCATGTGGGTATCTTAGGGATTTTTGCTGGTCACTTTGTGGGGATGCTAACACCACACTGGATGTACGCCCCTTTTATCACCATTGCTGCTAAACAAAAATTGGCCATGATTGCAGGTGGCGCATGTGGATTGATGACGGTAACCGGTGGCGTTATGCTACTTAAGCGTCGTATCACTAACTCGCGCGTTCGAGCCACTTCGAGCTTTTCTGATATTGCTATTCTAACTCTACTCGTGATCCAAGCGATGTTAGGTGTACTGACTATTCCGTTCTCTGCTCAGCATTTAGATGGCAGCGAAATGATGAAATTAGTAGGTTGGGCACAATCAGTCATGACATTTGGGGCAAATTCTTCAGCTCACTTAGATGATGTTGCGTTCATATTCCGGGTCCATATTGTACTGGGTATGACAATGTTTTTGTTATTCCCATTCTGCCGTTTAGTTCATATTTGGAGCGTACCAGTAGAATATCTAACACGTAAATATCAGCTTGTGCGTCAACGTCGATAACACAATAGTCTCACGTCTATCTAATGAGCAATAATTGCCAGCACTTCAATGCTGGCTTTTTTATCGATTACTTATACATCCATCATCTTAGATTTTTGGCTTTGTTTGAGCCACTGTCAATTTATACACCATACGCATCTCTCAAATAATACCGAAACCTTAGGCAAAACAATGAAAAACCAAGTATTACTTTTGGTATTACATGATAGTTAGGATTTTAAAAGACGTTAAGAGATGTGAAGTTAATGTAAGGCATCGATTTTTAATTATTTTAGATAATAAAAAAGACGTCCTAGGACGTCTTTTTCTTGAATGTGGCGAGTGAGACAGCACACTTAAAACCGTACAGAATTGATAAATAAAGAAAAGTCCAACTCTACACTTGCAGCGCATTAAACTTTTCCACCATATCTTTATCAATCTCCTTAATTAGATTAGCTGACAAGCCTAAATGTTTAGCTTCATAACTAAACGAGCGTGTTGTTTCAAATATTTCTTCAGCCATAACCATAATGGCTTTCTTCGAAGATAACCCCGATTGAGCAGCTAACTGGTCCAGCACGTTCTTTGGGGTTCGACCATACCCACCAAATGCCGTCATATGCTCTTTGTAGGGGCTTGGGCTGTAAACAATGTCGTAAAAAGGTGATAGTGACCAGTTATCAGTATCACTAGCAAGGAAGCTGAAGTTCTTACTGTGATCATCTTGGTTAACCGTTAAGTAATTAAACATGCAACGCTTAATGAGCTTCTGTGACTCAGTGACACTACACATGATACGCGTAGCTTTAACTAAATCCACATAGTCCAAAGAAGGCTCTCGAAAAGGTGCATCTAATAGCCCACACGCAGAAATCATATGGAGCCGACCGCCTTGTTCAGTGCAATCAAATCGTTCCTGCTCTAGCCAAAACCGTCCATTACCCGCATCAATTAAATCAAAGTTAGGAACTTCAATACCAACATTGCGGGCCATTTGCATGTAGCAATATTCGACTAATGATTCTGAGTGCTTCAAGTCAAACTTTTCAGATGTCAGCTTTACGATGAGCTTGGTTCCTTGTGCCTCACCTAGTGTGGAATATTGCCCATTTGATAAACGCGTTACGTTCATTTTGGGCCTTGCACCACCCGATCCCCCTGTATTCATCAAATGCTCAAGCAAAGCAGACTCGGTGCCTTCAAACTCTTCAATTGCAGCTCGACCAAGAGTAATGATATCAACCGATTCCTTGGACTCATCAACTAGATCTAATTCTGGCTCGTAAGTCAGCGCCCCCATACATCTGTCACCTAGATAAGCTAAACGCTCTAAGGCAGTGACTTCCTTGGGATTATGACCATTCTGTCTAAATACACGATCCATCAGGTAAAGGCCCCAACCATCTGGAAGACTATCGCCAAACACCCCATGAATACCGTAATGCGGTTCTTTAGGGGCAACTTGCAGGCTTGTATCCGCCTCTAAATTGAAAGGAGCCAGAGAGGTTGGGTGATCACTCAAATAAGCCTCATCAAATTGAAAAAAGCTTTGCTTACTATTTTCAACGAGCTTGCCGACAAGTACCTTTTCACCAGTGCTAAGCGTTCGTTTTACGGTCAGGGCTGATTTAAGCATGTTTGAGCACATCCTCTATTGATTTAAATTCAGGCTCAGACGGCTGTGTCAGCTCTTTGACTTTTTTCAAGTCACCTACTGTCTCATAAAGCATGAGGAATTGACGTAATGAAATATTGCCCGTTGACTCAAACTTTCGGATCGTTGCGTAAGGCACGCCAGAGAGGTCAGCCATTTTCTGAACACTGAGCTTATCTTTTTTCCGAGCGGACTTAATAAATTCTTTGAGCTCCATTTGCAGATCATAAGCGGTATAAAGAGATAACATAGATGCCTCAGAAGTTGCTACTACTGTAACGACAATAGTACAAAACTCGAAATTACTGCCACTATTGTAGCAAAAAAATGAGTGATGGTAGTCATTGATTTATTAAAACAGATGAGATAAAAATCCAAGACGGATGACAGAGATAATTGCCACTATAATAGCTAATAAATATATGAAATGGCATAAATTGTTACGATAATGACAAAAATAAAAAACAAGGCAGGTATCCTTCAATGATTGCATCCAAGCTAATCCCAACCTCTATATCGAGATCCTGATTAATTTTTACAGATGAAACATCATGAACTTATGAAAGGGCTGAACAGAAACCACATCTTGTAAAGTATGATTACGATAAATAATCCGACTCAATTTTGTTTAAGTATTAATCTGGAAATCTTGATGCATTGTAGTCCAGTGCTTAATTAATAATGCCTTGTGCTCTTCTAGCATAGGTAGATCCTTCAGCATTTCAGGCCATAACTGACGTGCTTTTTCTAAAACATCCAACAAATGAGCACGAATAGCCGGCCAAGGTACTCCAACCTTCTTGGCCCAATGTTCAAAATGACTGAAATTCATCTCTTTCCAGTTTTTAGTATTCGCCATATTTAAAGCGAGACCATCACCATTAATATAAGGCGTAGTAAAGACCACATCATACAACGGAGATAACCTTGGAACTCGAAAGTCCGCGTAAATTAAGCTCCAATTTTTTATCAGTTCTTATTAATTACACATATTGTTTTATATAAGTAACTTCAAATGCTTTACATGCACGGTATGGTTGCAATCTATTTGTTAAATTAAAAGCATCATTTACATCGTACTGTTGGTAAATATCTAAGCCTCGATCTAGTGAAATTTTCCACCCGGTATCAGTAATGATGTGCCTTGCATGCTGACTACCCGTTGTATCAAATGAATAAGCAAACTTAACACCAACAGCAAATAGCGATGCCTGAATCTTCTCAAAATATTCACGTTGTTGCTCACCTTTGAACTCATCTTCAACAGTTATCAAGCTAACAACAATCTCGTCTTCTTCTTGTTTTTGTTTAACAACCGTTTCTAACAGCTCCATCAGGTTCTTTGCTTGGTAGAACAAACGAATATATGGATCAGTGATGGTAATATGCTTAGCACCTTTCAGATAAGGACCTATCAAACCGTCATAACTCACACCTCGTTGATTCTCTGCAAACGTTAGGTGCTGCTCTTTAAGCTCTTTATCTCTAGCACCCTCTGAGCTTGGATTAGAACTTTCACTATTAGGCTGCACTGAAGCAACTTCTGGTTCGGGCATGCCAATATCATCGACGTCACCAACAGTTTTGTTGAAATAGTTAGGATATTGCAGCTCTTCCAAAGTTTGAACGGGAACTTCTTTACCGGCTTTGCCACTATAGGCGAAGTTAACATCCGCATATGTACTATCGATTCTAAATAGCTGATCTTTAACTCGCTTACGACCTTCCATCGCGAACTTCAGGATCTCTTCTATTTCAGCTTCACTCGCCCCACCTTGAGGAAACAAGATCTTCATTAATCCGCTAAACGTCTTGTGGATTGCATCTCGATCTCGAGTGGATATCTGTGACGACAACCGGAAATATTCTTGGTATTGATCTGAGTAATCTTGATTTCTCAAATGACGAAGTACTTCTGCAAGGTAATCTACTACAAAGCCATAACCATCCGAGAACATTTCTCCACGAATAATGTCCACTTCCCAGCCTGGGATGTAGAAATGTAAACGATCTAAGAACGCTGAGTCATAAAACTTCTCTGGCAGCGCATCAAACAGATCAGAGTGCTTTAGCATATAAGGCAAACTATGCTCTGTGTTTCCGACAAAAGCCATTGAGGCATCTGCGCCAAGAGTTTCAACACCTCGAGAGAACGATTTGTTCGCCATGTAGTTTTTCATGATATCGACAAGGGCTTTATCGACTCGCTTCTGCTTACCTGCGAATTCGTCAAAGGCAACGGTGTCCCAATAACCGACTAGCCCTAGCTTGCCGCTGGAATTGTTTACGAATAACTTAGGTACAGTAACTTCACCACCAGAAATCAAAATACCGTGAGGTGAAAACTCTGAGTAGATATGTGATTTACCTGTTCCTTTTGGACCTAACTCGATAAGGTTATAGTTTCTCTCACAGAATGGAATCAAACGAACTAACTGCATCAACTTGCTTCTTCGGCCAAAGAAATCTGGGTTGAACCCTATGCTTTGCACTAAAACATCAATCCACTCATCAAGATTAAACTTGTTACGAGAAGCAATGTAACCTTCATAATCGAAGTGCGACATCTGGATCGGCTTTATCGTACTTAACAACCACGGACTAGCGTCTTTGTCATCAGTATGATCGTACTCAATATCAGCAATTACCCATACACCACCAACCAGTAATTTAGGGTGTTTCTTTACCGTCCCTGAATCAATCAGAACTTTCTTAATTCCAAGATTTGAAAACTCAGTTTCATATACATCTTTCTTATCGTTTAAGGATACGCTGACCTTATCGATGATTTTATGTCGGCCTTTTTCTCGAATAGTTGAACGCACTAACCCAGCTTCATTTCGGTGAACATAGTGCTTAGCGAGGATTTCTTTAACTGTTTGAATGCCAGACTCTATGCTCGCTTCATCATTCGTTGCGCAGTACTGCCCTAGCAAATACTCCAAAACATACGATGGGACAATCGCATTGCCTTTGACCGTTTTTACTAGGTCTTTCCTAACAACGAG
This sequence comes from Vibrio algivorus, assembly GCF_030161215.1. Lineage (NCBI taxonomy): Bacteria > Pseudomonadati > Pseudomonadota > Gammaproteobacteria > Vibrionales > Vibrionaceae > Vibrio > Vibrio algivorus. Next base: position 508,131 of record NZ_BSPV01000009.1, on the reverse strand, counting down.
GCCTGCAAATTCATCACAAATTTTCTGGTTAAGCTCACTCATATACTCACCCTAGCGTTTTCTTGACCAACATCCCTGTCAGCTGGAAACTGTGTATTAATCTTTCTAAAAATCAAAATCTGACGTAAAGGAACGACGAATGGTATATCGCAGTTCTTTGTAAGACTTGAATTGATTGGTACCTACAACCGTCTCTTCTAGCCGAAGAATAACCTCTTGATTGTTAGCAGAGTCAGCCTCTTGATTCAGCAAGAAACGTAATTTCATTTCACGCTCTCGCGGATTCTCTGAAGTCAAATCTAAGTCGACAGTGTGACAGTCAGAAATAAGCGTGCCCGATTCCGTGTAGATGCCCAACCGCAGTGCTCTTGGTTGTATTTTTTCAGTTACTGCTTCTTCTTGATACAAGGTTACGGTTATCTGCCCACTAGTGATAACACTTGAGCCACTTCTAATCACGTCAACCTCAACCATTCTAATATCACTAGAACGCTTTTTATTGATACTAATGATTGGAATGATCACTTCTTGGAGAGAGGCCCCACCATGCACAAAACGACTACCAGAGCCACTCAATCGCAAGCGCTGAATACCCTTCGGCACAACAGCATGAACATCACCAACAACACCAAGGCCATCGTTACTAAAGGCTTTTAGTGATTTACCGCAAATTAAGCCCTTACCTAAAACAAAGCGTCTATCGTTGTATAAAATCTCACCTTCAACATCTTTTACAAGATAATCACTGTCTTCTAGAACGCTGTTTTGATAAATAAAGCCATGATCAGCGGTAATAATAATATTATTCGCATTAGCATTAGTGAGTTTCTTAACAAGCTTCATGAGATCGTCGAAAGTTTTCTCGGTCGCTTCAAACGCTTCCCCTTCAGACTGCATTTTGTCACCCGTATGATCTATACGGTTATGATAAATATACAGAACATCATTAGCCTTGAGCAGCTCTCGGTTGTGAGCTTGTGTGTTTTCAATAAGATCTTTAGCTTTGACCGCACTCGCTCGTTCGCCAATAATAGCTTTTAAGATTTTTTCTCTATTATCAGTACCTTGTGTAGATAAAGCCCCCATCAGCACTGTGCCCGTTTTGTTGTCAGCCAACTGTAACGGATACTCTTTCGATTGCGGCAATAGAGAAGCCATTCCCAGTTGGGTATAGCTTGGCATTGAAGATAACGCATGATCCAACTTTGCTTCAAAACGATCTTCTTGTCTTATACGACTTACCATTTCATCACCAGCTTCGAAACGGAACGCATCAGAAATAATGACGCAGACCTTTTTCTTCTTAGCTAAATACTGCCCCTCTACATACTTCTTAAAAAAGCGATTTTGCGGTTCAATATCGGTGACCTTCCATGCGGTCATAGCATCAACATGAGCCTGCCATGCATTAGTAAGTGGCTGGACATAATTATTGATATATAGGTTCTCAATCTGTTTTGTTAACGTGTCTAGCAACGAGTGTTGTGAAGAGACTTTCAGCGCATAAATATACTGTCGATACAACTGATCAAGCTTGAACCATTGCCTTGTGTATCGCTTAACCGCTTGGGAAGCGTCGGGCATATCAAATTGAACAGTATCTAGTAGTGCGAAAAACTGACTGGCGACATCTACAGCTTCATAGAGAAGCTCATATTTTTTATACCAATGCCCTTGTCTTCTTTGTCGGCACCAAAGAGTAACCTCACCTTGAGAGTATGTACGCTGAGCAACGCCATGTACGAGATCATGAATAACTTTGACGTCTATTAGTTCGAAATAGTCAAGCTCCAGAACCTCTTTCAAAGAACGTTGATTTAAATCACTTTCGATGTCTAAATCTGAAGCACATTTCTTCGATAGACTTTCAAACGTGTTTTGATGCGTACGACTGTCCTTCCAGCGCTTGAAAAATACCAGAGAGTTGTTGGTCATGTTTTGCTTCTGTGAAGCTTCAGCATCTAAGCTGACACCTTGTAAGCCTGTTGATAGCTCTGCAAGATAACTAAACTTAAACAGTTCAAAAACAAAATCCATAACTGACGGTGTGTCACTTTGGTAACCGTATTGAATGGCTACCTGTTGCCATAAGAACTCTTGGAGATTGCAGCTCACAACAAAAGAATACACGTCACCGACAGCTTGATCAGCCATCAGCAGCTCCAAAATCACATCTAAGCGAGCATCACCTTTTTGCTTCGCGCCAGCCGCTACTGCTAACATTTTTAGCCTTACCTGGCTAATGGTGTCATCAGTATCAAGCAAACTCTTCAATATACTCTTGCGCGATTCAGATAGTGAGCGAGCAGTCTCATCATCTCCTTGCGGCTCAAAAAACTTAGCGTGCTTTTCTACCAACTCGGAAAACTCACCAGGCAAATCCAGCTCACTCAGCCAGATAGCCGATTGATCAGTTTCGAACACCGCATTCGCTAGCTCTATATCGTATAACCAGTTCTTGAGCGGTTCTGGCTGCTTATCTTCTTTATACAGCAAGAAGTTAGCTTTAGGCTGTTCACGCAACAGCCTATATTTAATAGAAAACTCGTTATTCTCGATTTCAATTTTTTCAACATTTTCAATCTTTAAGATCTCAAAATCCGCACGTAGCTCTCGTTTGTCGTCGTACCAAAATACGACACGATTTTTTTCGAACAAACGTTTAAGTGCGACTGTAATTCTTGTTGTCATGAGATGCCTTACGATAACCCCGGTACTTTTTTAAGTGCTTTGCCAAACAGCGGGTAATTGTGCTTCACACCATCATCTAAGTCTATTTCAACTTTCTCGCCCGCCAGTGGGTAGAGCACATCGTGCTCATAGTCATTGATTTCATCAAGAACCTTATTTATCTTCGCAATTGTCTTGATTGCTTGTGTTTTATCTTTCTGGCTTGCTGATACGCTGATTTCAGTTTGCTCTTGGCTTTCTTTACGCGCTAACAGTTTGGTACGGAACTCTCGCAAGTAGTTGTTCAGCACAACGTCCACAGTATCTTTATTATAGCGATGCATATAGATCAGCGCATTAAACGAACCTTTAGGGCTAGAGAACATCCAGTATATTGGGCGCTTCTTGTAGCGTTTAACATGTTCGGTATAGAAATCTTTCACAAAATATTTCTTAATATCCTTACCGATAGCAGCTTCAATAAACGCTAAGTTTTCACTGAAGTGATCTTCTCCAAACGTAACTTTTAAGAACTGCTTAAAACATTCAGTAATATCGTCTTCAAACCAATCACCTTCAAAATCGATGAGTGGAACGACATTATCTTTATCAAGCATAAAAGATGGTTGTGGTACTTTATCTATATAAGTTTCTAAAGAATCGCCTTTATTAGCTAAAATCAGACCTTCTTTATCAATTGAATACCTTCCAAAAATACAGCCAACCCCATATGACACAAAGTCTTTTACCGTATCTGTTTTTAAGGTATTCTCAGCACAAGATTGATCCTGAATGGTTCCACTATAACGATAAAATGGATTGCAACTTAAAGTGATAGCTTCTGTTGGAATGCTGTTAGTGATCTCTTCAGTAAGATTATAGTTTTCAATAAAGATTCTATTGATTTCCTCCTCTATATTCTTCAAATCACATACCGATGTGTTCCACAACTTGGAAAGCTGAATGTACGCATCGCTAATTAATCCGCTTTCTCTTTCAATTAGACCATGTTTTGTAAAGTCGCGTGATAACTCATTTTGGTCCCAATCATTTTTTGCAATAGTGATTGCTTTATTGGCAAGGTCCAAAACTCTCTCACGAGATTCAATGTTGCACATAACCCTAACTTCACTGATTTGATTTGGCCCGAAATTAACAGATGGTGCTAATATTTTTAGAAATTCACTTCCTACTTTTGAGTTGAGTAAAGCCATAGACACTAATTGCTCAGACTCACTACCGAATGCACACATCCCAGCATTGGTAAACAAAGTCCCCTTACCAAACTTTCGAACACTGATTGAGCCAGTCGAGATAGCACTCCACGTTATCCCCGGCTTAAAATAATGTCCCATACCTGTTACGGTACGAGTAATCGAGTTGTACTTCTTTTTGGCAAATGATTTGATATCATATCCGTCATCTTGCCAATTAAGCACACAATCATTAAATCCAAACCACTTCCGGTACCCCCCTCCATGATTGATTGGATACCACTTGTTATCTGACGAATCCTTACTTATAGAGTATTTAGATACCTCATGCCAAAACCGAATGAATCTATCATTGTCGAGTGTTTTCATACCCTGTGCAGTATCTAAATTATCCCCTAAACGAACACCCGATTTAAATGCATTAAGTAAGCTTTTTGAAGCCCAATACGCCAACGGAGTTCCTGGTATAGCCAAGTAGTCTCCGGATTTTTTTTCAATGCGCAATTTGCTATCTGGGTTAGCTATAACTTCAAGTAATGTATTGTCTTTTGCAGCCTCTGACTTACCACTAACCAAATTAATATAGGTGGCCAGTTTATCTCTATTGGATATATTTTCGATAACGTACGCAGTAGTCGAAACTACTTCCCCTCCAATACTACCGAATGCACGTGTTCCTAGGTGGATCATAGATGAGATTGTTGTTTGGCGAAGCAAATAGTTCCTAAGTTTTTCATACGAAGCTAAAAACATCCAACTTTGCATATTTATCATAGCTGAGTAACCACGAGAAACTGTTAGTTTCAGGTTGCGTTCGATAAACATAGAAAAAAGATCTGACTTGGTCTTCGGGTAGTTGTCTGTTGCCCATTTTGACAAACGAGGATTCATTCCTCGATTCCCCATGTATGGAGGATTAGCAATAACTATCTGATATTTTTGACTCAAATAATCAGCTTGTTTGAGTGCTTTCAATACTGATTTATGCGTATCCGCTAAAAAGAGTTGTCCTGAGACATCTTTAGAGTCCAACATCGCTAAAATATCCGCTGGATTTTTCAAAGTTGGCTGAATTAAGGAACCGAAATTATCGGCCTCTTCAAACTCTTTAAGCGTCGCTCTTAAGTTTTTAGTAAACAGATCTACTCCGACAAACTCAAAATACTCATCAAGTTCAATTCCAGAGAACGAAATATTTTGAATATGACAAATATTAGGCTCAATTGGGTTTCGGAAAAAACGACGGCGATTATTGCCTTCATCTAAAGGATTACCTTTAAGCGCTTTCATGCTTAACGCAAAAGCTGCCAGCTCAGCTGCTCGCTCATCAATCTCGATACCGTATAAGTTATGGGTTAAGATTTTCTCAGGGATCTCTGACGAGTCATAACCCGCATCCAAATAAATTGCATAGAGCAAATCATAGGCGTAAGTCAGCATATGACCGGAGCCACATGCTGGGTCGCAGATCTTTAACTCTTCCGGACTAGAGACTTTTAAGTAGTCTTTCTCTTCCTCAACAGGTTTGATGTAGTAATCCATCTGCTCAACTACCTTAGAGCTAGGATTATTTAACATCCATAAGCGACCGAGAGAGTTTTCCACCAAGTACCTAACGATCCAGTGTGGGGTAAATAATTGAGTCGCTGCCGGAATATTTTCTGGCGTAATCTTTTTATTTTTCTTTAGACCTTCAAAAACTTGGTCTTTCTTCTCAGAAATATAGAACTGGTATAACCAACCAATCGATTCAACTGATTCACAGTTTTCAGGTGTCATTGCCTCACGGGTATACGCCAAAATCGAGTTACCCGATAACAAATCATCAGGCATCAGCAATTCTGTATAGTCTTCAATACGTTCAAATAGATACGGCATCAGACGGTGATAATCGTTACATACAGCAACAATCATTAATCGGTAGGCTTCTGACTGACCATCACGGCTCGGAATAGATCCATTTAATAGGCCATTGATTTCATCGCGTGCTTTTTCATTGAAAATACCGTCATCTAGGTGACCGGCTTTTGCTTCAGCTAAGATCTCAGGCTGGAACTGCCCAGCGACAGGCGAAACCACCATAATACGGTTGTACTGATTTGCATCCATAAACCGAAGTGCACAGAAACGGTTGAACCAGGTGTAAGCTACCTGCTCAAGAAGCTGTTCTTCACCTAGCTCTTGCTTTTTATTCTCTAATTCTTTAACTGCTTTCGGTGACTCACGACGAGCTAAGCTACCTTCTGCAAGAACAAGTTTTAGTTTAGTTTGTACTTGTTCAATCAGGCTTCTACGCGCAAATTGAGCGAATTTTTTTAGTCTGGATGTATCCATTACCGTTTTCTCTTATTTATTCTGGAACGACACGTCTAACTGGCCACTTAGGGAAATTTTCATTCCACGACTCAATGTTAAATACCTGTACATTGTTAACAACTTGCCTCTGCCACCGTGGTGTATCGTGATTCATCGGTGGCAGCTTGGCCGTTATTTCATCCGATAAGTTACCTAACAACTCTTCTTCTAACGTTACTAGGTTTATATAGTGGATTGGTTTATTTGTTTTATTTTCAGCCCACCTGTAGATAAAGCTATCCAAATACTTAGAAGCAAAAGTCGTACTCAGTTTGCCTTCGTTTACTTCTCTTAAAAATTTACGCTTTTGTTTCTCACGTGCATTCGGGTTGTTTGGGTCTTTAACCTCAACAAATAAAATTGCGGGCTCTAATTCAACAATAAAATCTACTCGGTGCATTGCACCTATACCATGGTAATTTGGTAGCTTCTTATCACTCATCTCATCAAAGACAATAGCGTCGATCGCATCAGTAAAATTAAACTCCAAGTCCCTTTCAATCAAAATCACTTACCTAAGTCTCCCATTTTAAGATTGACTTGCGCTTTAGTAAGGTCACTGAAAGTATCCGATATTGCATTTACTGATAATGATTTAAAATTATCCGCATGATCTAGTTGAATTTTTTTAGATTTATCTCTGTATAAGGCGTGGTATCTCACTTGATCACCTTTTTCCTTATCAGAAAGAAGATCAAACCACTTGAGAAACACGTAATCATGAGTAGCTATTACTATCTGCAAGCCGTTTCTAGATAGCTCAAGAAGAATTTTGACAAGTATTTCCATCAACTTTGGGTTTAAATTGGATTCAGGCTCGTCCCAAAATAACGTGCCAGAAACCCCAGGCTGAATTGCTCCAGTTTCTAAAAGTCTTCCCAGCATTCCTGCTTTACGGAAACCCTCTGCCACCACGTTCGCTGAATATTCATTATTCTCCGATTGAAACGTAACTTTGCCACCACCGTAAAAAACAAACTTGCCGCCAACAACTTCATTTATCTTATCGATCGCCCATTTAGCCTTCTCTTGTAAAGCACCTTCCCTAATTTCAGGTAAATCAAGAGATAGACATATATCTTGATAAGTTTGATCAAAAGAAAGGTCAAATCGCTCATAAAGACTGCTAAAACCTTTCATAAAGGACAAAACTTCTTTAGTCGGTATATAAACTGGAGCTGCTAAGGTTTCATCTAGCTGCCCTTTACCTTTTACCGTAACTGACTGAGAGTTATTAAAAAATCCTAACTCGATATCCTTATCGTTCCCAAAAACAAGCTTTACCTTGGCATTGGATTCAGCTCCATTTCTGTGCAGTTTCCCAAGCTTGTCATCAAGAGGCATATATAGATCGATGAATCTTTCTGTCATTTTGGTGCGAATAACATCATCATTACTGGCACCAATTTGTTGCCGCGTACTAGAGGCACCGTATGCAGCCTTTAGAAGCTGGGTTTTACCCGTACCATTCTCACCAATAATAATGTTTATTTTTGGGCTAAGATCGATATCTAACTGTTCAAAAAGCGTGAAATTTTCAAGAGAAATTTTATCTATCATAGCTGTATATTCTTCCCATCTTTAATGGCTTGTAATAGCGCCTTTTTGTACTCTTCAACGTATCCTTCAACATCATCGACAGTTGAAAGCCAAGGCTTAGTGTATTCAACTTTAATTTGTTTAGCTGAAACACTTTTTACTTGTTTTTTTACAGATGATTTAACGTTTACTTGCGTTTGATCGCCTGTTGTGTTGTCTCCAAAATTGATATCTGGTTTATATCCATTTTGAGACTCAGGAAGCGCTGGTTGCGACCACTCCATCAACTTTTGAACAAGCTTGCTATATGTCTGCTCTTCAAAGCGCCTGGCTTCATCACGCAACATTGCAATCAATGACTGTTGCTCAAGCTTAGCAACAACGCGCGTAAATTCTGCCTTGAGTTGCTCTTGTCTTTGTAGCTCCAACGCTTTGAACTCTTCAAAACTAGTCAGCTTTGTTTCCAAAGAACTGATAGTCTCAATAGCATTCTTTTGTTCCGCCTTTACTTGCGCCTGAATTTTACTTAGCAGTGCTTCAGTATCTGCTTTGAGCCGCTGAATCGAACTGCCCTTGTAAATGTCTGCATTTACTAGTGCATTTTGAATACTTTGATATTCATCACCCTCAACATACTCGAGATTGGCTTTTTGGTCCGTTAGCGCTTGTTTGGCAGCATCATAGATAGACTTTTGAGAGCCTTTCATGAACTTAACTACTGGATCTATGGTTCTTTCTTTGTAATCAAACCAAGTGTCTTCTTGTTTAACCAATTCCGTCATAAACCATGTATAAGGTTTAGTTTTGAAGTCATTTATCTTTTCTACAATATCTGACAATACTCGCAAGAATGGATACTGCGATGCTTGAGATAGTAGCTTATCAAGACCACTTGCCTGCTCTAGAAAAGCTTCTTGAAGCTCTTTTGCTATCGCTTTCGGTTCAGATGCATGGGCAACTTTTTCAAAATAGTCGTTGTAGAAATCTTTTACTGCTCTAAGTTGAGACGGCGTAAACTCCACCTGAGGATCAAGAATAAGGTTTCCATGAACGCTAATGTTACGGAGTGCACGTGATAGCTCCGCGTCATCGAGCAAGTTCGTTGCTTCGCGAACCTCTACCTTACTGTTGGCACAAAGGTAAGCTAAATTGCACAGCACTGCTGCATAAGACCAGCCATAAGGCTTGCTTTCAAACTTCTCAAGTAGAGACTTAACTGTCGTTCTTACACCACCACGGCTGTTACTTTGGATATGAGAGAACATTTCCTGCTGTGGCTCTGGCAATTGGGTGTCATATCCCAAAATACCTTGGCCTGCTTTCTTAATAATGTCGGGAATATCAGATTCACGATACGTAATGTCACGCAGCATTTTGAGGTTAGGATAGGTATATTTAATTAGCTCACCAAACGCTCGGATGATCTTACCTTGACCATCTTCACCAGATAGCTCTACCTCTTTACCCGCAACAAAATAAGTCGCGGAACCCACAAGTTTTGAAGTTAACGCTTTAAGTTGATTGTAACGCTCAACATTCTGCAGCCCTTTCTCTGTAAGAATACGCTTGATGTTATCTTGCTGAGTTGCTTTCGTCTCATGAGCAACATACTTCTCAGTTTGCTTGTAGAGCACTAAGTCGCTGACCAGTCTTGAACTTTCAGGCAACACGACTCTCAATTCATGATTGAATAACGTATCAGACTTATGTTTCTCAAACGCATCACGGTAATCATGGAACGATGTGATAAAGTTGATGGCTAATTCGCTTTCTCGACCAGACAATTTATCGTCTAGCTTTCTGCTGAAAGGATAGTCTTGGTTGTTCTCTTCCCAGCGAATTTTGCGATTTTTCAAAACACCATCGTAGATAAGCTTATCTAGTTGCGAAGCAATCACATCAGAATCAATTTCTGTGTCTTTAATCGCTTTCTCTATATCTTGCTCTTCATCCGTTAGGTACTCAAAAAGATCCCCATTACGCTGAATGTAGGTTTCCTTTTCAAGAAGGTTTAGAGCGCCTTCCACTTCTAGCTTGAGCGAAGGAATATTTCGCGAGAAACTATCGTGCATTAACACGCATAGATTTCTTAGCGTCGGCTTAAACTCTTTGACATACTTAACTAGGAACAGGGCTTTCAATAGACGGATAGCAAATTGATTGTCTAAGTTCAGCTCAGCTCTCAATATAGCTTGCTGGTTTGCTGTCTTCAGTGCTGTTCGAATACCTTCAAACATAAGATCAAAAGTTGCCAGTTCACCTAGCTTATGGTCTTTTATCGCAACGGCAACTTGCTGGAACACACCCAGCATCGAACGCTCACCTACCGAGCTATGCTTACCTTCAAAAGCACCATACGTCGATAGATTTTGAATTGCAGACTGGAACAAGCCAAATTGGTACGGAATAAACGGATAGCTTTGAATGAAATGATCTTTGTCTTTGAAATTTTTATAAGACTGCGACCCATCTGCAAAATCAAATAGGGTCTTAAAGCTATTTTCTTGTTCATGGTATAAATCTGACAGAGCGGGGATAAACTCGTCTTTCTTTTCCAGTAAACGTCGTTGAATGACTTCTGCTACGTCTTGACTGGTCAGCTTCATTCTGTTTTTGAAGCGAGCCTGGATCTTTGTAAAATCATTTTCGCTTTGTTGGTCAACTTCACCGATAACGGATGACATATCTTCTTGAGCTGTCACGATGACCCAAGCTTGACCATTACATTTTGTCGCCAAGCTCTCAGCAACAGTTTGCAAGTTAGTCATCAATTTAACGTTGCCAGCTACATACTGACCTACTTCATCAACAAAGAAGTTAAGTCTGAATCCATCTTCTTGCTCTGCAATATAACTCTTAACTTGGTCAGCAAAATCTTCAATCGAAAGACGATAATCTGAGCGGTACTTATCTAAAATGCCTGAAACTTGTTGGCCTGTGATTGCGTTGTAGGCTTCATCAACAGCACCTGCCATTCTTTTTGCACGTGCACGACCGTGCTCCCAGCTTTTACCGCTGATAGATTCAAATTTACTCTTGAATTGTTCTAAAAGGCCATCTTCTTTTAGCTCTCGTTCGAATTGTGCAATGTAAGCTTGCTTACCATAAAAACCGCAATGTTCATCGAACACTTTTACGAATACGGCGATTAGAGCATCCAACTCTGTTTTACTGATAACATCGGCTTTTTGGTCAATATTAAAGAGGATACTCTCAGACGGAATGTTGACGGCACGTTTGAGATCATTTGCAAAGATTCCACCTTCATTCAAAGGTCGCTTCTCCAAAAAGAGCTCTAATGGTGTAACATCCTCTATCGGATTATTCTGAAGCAATAAGGCAAGCATTTTTAAAAGGTGAGATTTACCCGAACCAAAAAAGCCAGATATCCAAACCCCATTAGCACCTTGATAATTAAGGTAAGCGTCTAAAAAAATATCTAAGCGCTTAGCTACTTCATCCGTAATAACATATTCATCCAATTCTACGTACAGAGCAACATCATCATCAGCTTTGATGACGCCTTCAATAGGGCGATCTACTTTCTTATTGAATAGTTCTTCTAATTTCATATTCATTATTAACAACTTCCTTTAGCTTGCCCTGTCTAAAATATTGAATGCACGATAGTATTTGTCATCTTCTAAGGTACCAAACAGGATTAGCGATGAACCTTTTTCAAGAGAATGCTTATATTTGCCAGGAAAAAACAGCAACATTGGTTTGTCTTTTGCTTTAATCTGCAGGTTTTCTAATAAGCTACTAGAACGGATGTATGGAAACACCTCACCAACTCCAGTAATCATTAGAATGTCAAAGACACTTTCAGCCATCTTCTGAACAATCGCGGGGATCAAAATAGTCTTAGTATCAATAATCCCTTGAAGCTCTTCCTTTAGTTCATCTTTTGACATTGTTGTTTCATTATCTAACAACCACTCCCAGTCACCTTCTTTTTTCGAGATATCAATAACAAGATCGTAGAGATTTACTTCAAGAACTTTTACTTGCGCATCCCTTAGGTAATTCTTAACTTGCTTGACCAGTACATTGATTTCACTCTGAAGTGAGGGTTCAAAAGGACAAATATGAAAAGGAATATCCCCGTTAAGCCCTTCCATTTTGATAAATGGATCGCTTGATAAAACATCGGTTAAGTGCGTATATGCATCTGAGAGATTCGCCTTAGTCAACACACTGTTAAACTTACCTGACATTTAACTGTATTCTCCTGGGTAGATTCGAAGGTAGTCAGCGTTACTTTGCTTGATTAACTCCTCGAGCTCCTTGGAGATTTGTTGGTGTATCATCACTTTATTCTCATCCACTAAACCACACTCGACTAGCATCTTGAACATAATCTGCTGAGCTTTGTATCGGGACTGTTGGGTAATCTTATCTAAGTTACTATACCACTCGGCTTTAGCATTCAAAAACGCGGCATAGTCTTCTGGATAGAGTTGAAACTGGCTTTTACTGTACCGCTCTGATAGCACTTCAATAGCAAATTGATACGTAAATGGATATTGACGACAAATCGCCAACCAAACGAGATGTTTTACATCGACGTCTGACGTTGTCATCAATGCTAGCTCATCATTAGATAGGGTTTTCAATCGCTTAGAAACCTCACCATATACGGTTTTAGATGTGCTTTCTGTTCGCGTTTGCAACAGGTTATTCGCTAACACTTCTTCACGAACCAAACTCCAATCTTTAAATTGGATGTACTGTTCAGCAATGATTATACTTTCATGAATCAATGCAGGTCTTAGGGTGAGTGACAATTTTTCATTGGTATTGCTCATTATTGCTCACCCTCTGAAGGCTCTGCCGCACTGCCGCTTCTTACCCATTCATCAACTTCGTCAGTTTTAAACTTCCAAAGTCGCCCCACCCTATGAGCAGGAAGCCCTTTTTTCTCACGCCATGCGTAGACAGTATCTTTGCTTACACCGAGGTAAGCGGCAATTTCTTCCACAGAAAGCCAGCGGTCAGTCATGATAAATCCATTCTTGAAAATTAACGATTTATTGTATCATGTTCTTGACTTTCAGATACAGACCGTAGATCCGATTAACTCTGATTTGGTCGGGTTTGATCGGAATTTGAACTATAAAATAATGCGGTTATTAAATTAGTTGAGCTAGAGCCAGATCACTTCTTGCTCAAGAGCTAATCCTTTCATTTTCATCTCTGTGACTAGCTCTTGCAAATTAGAAGAATGAGCCAACAAATTGCTACTATTCTCAATAAATGAGTTGAATTCTCTTGCCGTATCAACCCAAAGCTGGTTTTGTCCGTAACGGTTCATAAGTATCTTCCAATTCGGCATCATCCAAAACTCTGCTCTATCTTCTAACTTTTCCCACAAGCGCCGGTAGTTGTTTAGCCCGACGCCATCATAGTCAGAAAAAAAATAAACCATCGATGCTCTTTCAGGTACTGATAGCCATTCGATCAGTTTGTTGTGTAACTGCCCTCGGTACCATATAACGGTAGTGGGTTCGTTATTAGGTAACCAATCTAAGCTGTCAAACAATGCTTGGTTTTCCACCAGCCAAATAGAATGCTGAGTGGTAAGATCCCTATTTCTTTCTCCACCCACTTCAAGGGAAAAAACACCAAACTCTTCTGTCGTAACATTTAAATGTTCAGTTGCCTCTCCGGAAGACACCCATAACGGATTAGTAACAGCTTTAGCCAGCACGTAGGTAACATCGTGGCCTGCTCTGCCTAGCTTACTACTACGTGTCAAGGCTATGTTTACGGCTCTTTTCGGGACTGATGGAGACACGTTTTGATTTGGTGCCAACTGCTTTAATGTGACTTTAACGACATCTATCAATAGAATGCTGTAGACAACACCACGGCCTTTAGGGATAACTTGTACACTCTGAGTTTGTCGACTGAACTCATCAAGCTGCTTCTTTTGAGATGACGTCAATGTGCTTCCGGCAATGGGATCAGGGTAAACCTCGATTAGTCGCGCTAGTGCCTTAGCCAATATCTGGCTCATAGTGATGGCTCCACTTGTGGTTGCGACAATTCTTTGCTCTCAATTGGTTCGAAAATCTGCCAACTATTTTTGCTGATGTGGTTCTTGCCATTCGCTTGATGGATTGGCACACAATAACGCACGGTAGTTAACGGTGCTGGTGAGGCAAAAATCAATGCAAAACCGAATTGGTCAGCAATCTCTATCAAATTAGCTTGGTTCTTGGTATCCAGGGCTAACGCCTCATCCAAATAACATACCGCTTTCATTTGGTGGCGCTTGTCTTGCATTAAGTAAAGCATTGCAAGGCCAGTCACAAGCTTAGCCATCAATACGGTTCCGTTAGAAGCCGCACTATCAATATCTTCAAATGACTCTTGCTGTTGTCCTTGCTTGGCAACAACAAACTCAAGTCTAAACAAGTCTGCTACCCTCAGACCATGACGGGCATTACCCTCTTCAATCAACAGGCTCTTCGCTCGATCTAACTCTGCATCATCAAGAATACTGCCTTGATCAAACAGCTCGAAACTCTGACCGCTTTCAGTTTGCTCTGCTTGCTGGATTAGTATATTCATCGCATCAACAAGTGGACTTTCTTCAACTGGCTCAATTTTGAATACTTTGAGATCTGATAACTGCCTGTGACTGATTAATCGGTTGAACTCCCTCATCTTACTCTGCAAAGTATAAAAACCACTACGCAGCTCTCTTAAACTCGCTGCCACTGTAACAACCTTAGAACGCGCCCACTTTTCTAACGCTTGCTTTTCGTCGTCTAAACGATAACTGAATTGAATAATGCGTTTTAACTCTTCATCTTGAGTTTGCGCCATCTGGAATTTAGTGAGGCCTTTTTGACTCAACTCGTTTTTCATTTGACGCAATTCTTTGGACAACTTATCAAGGTCTTTGCAATTCTCGATATACTGTTCGAGACGAGCAGGTAGATATTCGAGAGACCATTCATCCATCACAATCCAAGGGGTATGAGGCTGTTCCGAAAGCATGCTAAACAGTGCTTGATCATCAATTCTTTGTTTTTTCAGCTTTTCAACAAGTTCATCGTCCGAAACAAGCTTATGTAGCTTATCCGTAACCTCTCCGATTTGCTGTGCAAGTTCATTGTACTTCTTGTCCGCATTATCAAGAGTAGTATTGATCGCTGCCAGCTGATTCTCAAATGTCTGTCTCTGCTCGATTCGCTGTACCTGGTCTTTTTTGAATTGTTGCAGCTGTTGATAGTCCCTCAAGTCCTGTTCACACTGTTTTACTGCTTGATTTAATTCGTTCTTTTTCCTCTCAGCAGCTTCACCTTCTCTACTTACTTCAAGCAATTGTTTTAGTTCTATTATTTGCTTATTAACATCGTCTATTTCCTCTACCAACTCCTGCTCTGTTTTTTGAACATGCTGAGGAATAAGCTCCTCAAGGGAAAGTTTTAAACCTGAAAGTGACAGTTGCTCAGAAGATTCACCATTGAGCATGTCTCTAAGCTGATTGATGTCAAACGAATACTGCGAAGGTGGCAGTTGCATTACTCGTTGGCTAAGAACTTTGTTCAGTCTTTCTAATTCATAATCATTGAGCACTTTAGAAAGATGAAGGTATAAATTGTCACCCAACGTTTGATGCTGAGACTGCAACCTGTGCAGCTGCTCTTCTTTCTCTTTCAATTGTTTACTAATCGCGGCAGAAGAAGACCGCTGTGATTGAATACACAAAGCAGCCTGAGCATCATATTTTTGCTCCGCAGTGTTCAATTGACTCTCTAAAAATGATTGACTAGGAATCAAGGCAAACCGCTCTTCCAACTCTTGTCGCTGCTTCTCGGTACGGTTTAACTCTTTCAATTTATTGGTTAAGTCTGTTCGCTCTCCTGCACGGGCAATATCTTGGCTTCGGAGCTCACATTGTGTTTGCTCCAGCTCACTTTTTTGTGTTGATAGATTCTCCGTGAGCGTTTGAACATGACCATGCCAATCCTGCAGCAGTTGATTAACCTTAGACTGGCATGCGGCGATCTTTCCTCGTAGCGACAAGGTATGCTCAAACTTTTGTTCGATCTCTTGAATCGTTTCCAAATTATTTACAGCAGCTAGGTACTGCTCACGCTCTAGATTAATGTCTTGAAATGCTTTCTCCCACTCCTGCTTAAAATCAATACTGTAGTTTAGCTGATCTCGACTGAATATCTTCAACAAGTAGTCTTTCACATCACTGGAGTTGAGCTTATCGAGCCTAAGCGTTTTAGTTAATACTTGCTGGAAAGAGCTCGCATGACTAACACTCTCCAGTTTGAATACCGTAAAGTCGATGTCGCTGGTTTTCTTACTTTTTGCGCCGCCATAAATCGAGTGTCGAAATTCTTTATCATTAAATTTATAGACTCGATGTTGCTTTGTCGCTAAGTGGTTGACTAACTTTGGTTGGGCAACGATATTGCCATCATCCATACGGAAATCATCTAAGTTTAATTCACCTTTATAAGCGAAGTATTCGTAGTCATAGCCTACCCCTTTACCGACACATCCAAACACCACGGTGCCAGTTTGCGGTAGGATAACTTCGAGCAGAATGTAAGCGCTGTTGTTCGGGAAGTAAAAGCGGCGAGCTTTCTCTAATGTATGAGAGCCGAAATCCATCCTTCTTTTATCAATGATGAGCAGAAATTGGAGCGCATTGATTAGGCTTGTTTTACCATGGTTATTTGGCGCAATTAATGACACAGAGTCGTCAAGAGGAAGTTCAGCTCGCTGGTAGCCAGCACTGCCAATTAACGCTAAACGTTGAAAACCGTAACTTAGCATGATTCATCTTCCTCATAAGCTGCCACATCGCTTTCGGCTGTTTGTTCAGTGATAGCTTCAAAATGGTCTAGGTAGCGATATACCGAAGGCAGCAAACGCCAATGATTGTTCTCTTGAGCGGCAAAGCCTTTTCGCACTGCATTATCAAGTATCTTTTCTAGTGCATCTTGGTCGAGCTCTTCTGCATCCAAAAGCTCTTGATTCTTTTCGTAGATCTCATCTAGCAAGGCATTATCAATCGTCCATTGGTAAAACTGACCAAGGGAGCGGCCGCTATCTGCTTGATAGTCAAATATCACCATCAGCAATAGTGCTAACTGACGTGACTGTTTATTGATGTTCTGATTACCATCTTCATCATGGAACCAAGCAAAACCCCGACCATCAATACGCAAATCAAAGCCTAAGTTAGCAAATAGGTGCTGGTACTGCTCTGCTTGCTGTTCTAGCTCATGCCATAGAGCAGCATCCGTCGAGCGATTTAGGTGCCGTCCAGAATTAAAAAGGCTAAATAGCTCAGTCAAATGAGCCAGCTCATTTAAATCGATTTTGCTCGTTTGCATTATCAACATCCTTTGTATTTGTTGAGCCAATCAACGTCTTTATTCTATGTGGGTGGTAGGTTACAACTATTGTATTCAGCGCTGTGGTACTTGAGCTAATCCCTAATGTGCTTTGCCATTGAGGATCACGAACAAGCTCGTGATAGAGTCGCAACAACTCTGCATCTGTCAGGTGCTGATAGTTTCCTTTGAGCCACATCATTAGATTCGAAACCGGTAGCGAGTCAGCAAGCTGATCCCTCAAAAGCTCTTCATCAACCCAGTTGATAATTGAGCTAGTTAGTGCTTCCTCTTCATCCGGGAATGGCATAGATCTAGGTTCAAAGTCCAAAAATTCTGCCATCAGCTCACGCACTGCATTACCCAATTGAACCTTACTCACCCGGCTGCTTTTCCACATAGGCAAATCTTCGGCATTCAGCCCTCGCACTAAGCCCTTTTTACGAACTTGGCTTAACTGCTTGCTGATCACGGCTGAAAGTTGATTGTGCTGCCTAGCTTCCTCTCTTAATGGCAATAAGGTATCAGCACATTGCTGAGCAATGACTCGACCTTGGAATCGAAGGTCTTTGACTTGATAAGCTATCTGCCGCATTGCCAGCCTTTGTTGATACAAAGAACCACGTATGGAAAGTATGTCAACGGCAGTATCGAGTGCTTCTTCCGCCTTTTCTAATAAGGGGTAGAAACTGCCGCCAAGGCCGCTATCCATCATTTCGTTCATGGGTTCTACGTATTGGTCATACACTTCCAAGACTTCACGGTAACGACGCTCAATTGGGACACTGGTGTCCGCAGACTTCGCCAATTCTGCTATTTCAAAGATGGCTTGTTTGTCCTGAGTTAACTGTTGGGTAATTTTTCTAATCAGTTCCGATAGCCGGTTCGCGCCAGTACGAAGTAAATCGTTGTCCTCTGCATCGAGCCCTTCTAGCACTTGGCTGGTGGCATCTTTAACCGCATCAACTCGCGCTTTAAGTACCGCTGATAGACCTAACTCATGCTCCTGGGTTAATCCTCTGACAAAGTCCACAACTAGCGTATTTAGCTGATAGTCGCTGCTACGATTGATAGACTGAAGAATGTCTGCATTAACAAGGCTGGTGAGTACAGTATTACTTTCCGAATGTTTACTTTTGTACTGATTGATCACCTGTTCAAGTGCTTTCAGATCAAATCCTGGAAACTCTCTCGAAAGCCGAGTTAACTGCTCAACCACCTCCCAATGTTGGTGTAGCTGAAAGATGAGACTTTTCGGTGCAGCCATCTATCATTTCCTTATTTGTAAAATGAAATTCCAACAAACTTTGCTCTACGTTGACTCTTAGGTACCCTCGAAATAATATGACTACAGTAACGACAGGTAAATACTGAATACATACACACGTCGCAAAACTGGACAGGAAATAATCACATGAAGAAGTGGCCAATACGCTGGGATTTATTATTTCGTTATCGTTTAATTGAGATTATTGCCTTGTGGGAAGGCAGGCTGACAACCAATCATTTGATGCAAAGCTTTGGTATTGGACGTCAGCAAGCTTCTAAAGATATCAACTCTTATTTGGCTGAAATTGCGCCTGGTAATCTCATCTATGATAAGCATCTCAAAGGTTATAAACCTAGTCGTACATTCGTACCCAAGCTCACCACAGGGCATGCTAATGAGTATCTTCATATCCTCTCTCGCAGTGAAGATATGACTTATACGTTTTCAGATCTCAATATGGGTTTTGATAACACAACTTGGGTTCGTCCTGTCGCTAGAAATATTTCACCTGAGATTTTACGCCCGTTAATTCAGGCCATTCGAGAGAAGAAACGTGTCGATATATGCTACACATCTCCGAAATATGGATTAGAAGTCGAACGGATTATTTCGCCGCACACTCTTGTTTGCACGCCTCTTCGTTGGCATGTACGCGCTTATTGTGAACATGCAAAAGATTATCGTGATTTTGTTTTAAGCCGTATTCGAGGAATTCCTGATATCAATGACAAAACACAATATAGTAAGCAGCAAGATACGCTTTGGAATAAGAAAGTAGAGATTCAATTTGTGCCAGATTTACGTTTTGATGAAAAACAAAGAGCTGTGATTGAACACGATTTCGGGATGATTGATGGCGTTTTAAGTATAAAAACGAACCCAACACTCATTCAATACATATTGGATGCGTATAACGTGAATATGTACACGCAAAATGGCAAGCCACAGGGGCAACAAATCGTCTTACAAAACGATCAAGATTTAAGGCCATATTTACCGTTTTAATTTTATCAATACAAAAAGCCCCAGCATTTCTACTGGGGCTTCGAATGTGGCGGTGAGTGAGAGATTCGAACTCTCGGTACGTTGCCGTACACACACTTTCCAGGCGTGCTCCTTCAGCCACTCGGACAACTCACCGTATTTTGTCGGTTAAGGCTTCGCTTAACGAGGCGCTAATTTAATGATTATGCTGAGTAAGGTCAAGCGCTTTGGGGTATTTTCCCATGTTTTATGGTTAAGTGGTCAATATTTAGCTTATTTGTATATTTCTACTTAAGAATACATCGGTACTCTAAACCACTTGCGACATGCATCTAAAAACACGCCATACACAATACCCATTCCACCGGCGACTACTGCGTTGCTGATCACTGCGGTTAAAATTTGATTTGAGGTTGCGCCGACAATTAATAAGATCAGTGCATAAACTGGCGATTGGAATATCACATAAGCAAGCATATCAGCTAATTTCTTCATCCAACGGCTCATTGAAATATGTTGGCTTTTTCGTAGTACCCAATCTCTGAATAAACCGTATGGAATGGCGATAATAATGTTTACTGGAATCGATAAGGTTCTTGAGGCTAAAGATTGTTGAAAAGACATGCCTGATACGAAGATCTCTATCGCCATACCAGCAATAAAACTAAACACTACCATTGCAAACATATCAGCTGCTGCTTGACGAAAGCGGGTTGAACCAGAAATCGACATTTTTGTACCTACCTATCAAGAATAAAAGCCTAATAAAAATGGTGAGTTAAGTCGCGATTTACTCCCCTTCTCACTTTAGGCAGATTATATTCCTATTACGCCAGACAATTCAAAGCATTAAAATCCATTTAATTATTACTTGGTGGATTTTACAATTATATTTTTAAAGTAAACCTAGTTAATAAATCTAGTTATTTAAAATAATACAAACGGATTCACTATCCTTTTGATTGGGCTTTTTCTCAAAGGGCTTTAAACTTTTCTAATAACGGTATGTTCTCACCTATGAGCTTGCTATCATTACCTCATCATTTGTGAATAGGTAAATACCGTGACGTTAGATGAACTACTAAGCCAACCTGAGCTTGAAAACAAATTATTAAATGCAGCACAAACACAAGGCTTTATCACTGCCATGGCGGCTGCACCACATTTGCTCAATCCTTCTGAATGGCTCCCGTTCTTATGGGGTGGTGAAGAAACGGCTCCTTTTGAAAGTGCTGAGCAGTTTGAGCAATATGCTGAGCTTGTGATTGCAGAATGGAACCGCATTCACCCTGCTTTGCTTGAAGGTACCTGGAGCTGGCCGGAAGGTTACACTCTAGATGAAGAAGAAGTGGTGACAGAATCCGTTCGTGACTTTGCTGAAGGCTTATTACAAGGCTGGCAGCTTAGCCGTGATGATTGGGAGAATTTGATGCCTGAAGACAGTGAAGATAATGCCTTACTTGGTGGTGTATTGCTTTCTGTTAGCATGCTATATGATCCAGAAACGGCTATTATGACACTATCTGATCAAGGTTTAACTGGCTTAGACGAATTTGCTGAAATCTACAATGCCATGCCTGTCATGCTGTGTGGTTTAACGCTGCGTGGTAATCAGTTGGCGCAAGATACGAATCATTAAACGAGTTTCGAGTTTCGAGTTTCGAGTTTCGAGTTTCGAGAAAGCATAAAATCGCTCGAGTAACTAGCAAGAACTAAGCTAAAAATTAAGGCCGATATATTGGGTTATATCGGCCTTATTCAATAGCTAAAAGATGTTCCGAGAACCGAGAGCGCTTTGCTTCGATCTTTTCCACGCTACTCGTAACACGCTACCCGAAACAAAATTGCTTTTCGGCTTCTAAGCATTCCCTTTAACTTTTAAGTTTAATGATTCTGCAAAATCTAGCATACGGTTTAATGGAATAAGTGACTTAACACGGGTTTCTTCATCAACAAAGATTTCATGCCCTTTACCGCCATCTGATAACGCACTTTCAATCGCTTTTAGTCCGTTCATTGCCATCCACGGACAATGTGCACAGCTACGACATGTTGCGCCATTCCCTGCGGTTGGGGCTTCTACTAGCTCTTTTTCTGGAACTAGTTGCTGCATTTTAAAGAAAATACCTTTGTCGGTCGCCACAATCATTTTTTGGTGAGGTAATTCTTTGGCCGCTTTGATCAGCTGGCTCGTCGAACCTACCGCATCAGCAAGTTCAACTACGCTAGCTGGTGATTCTGGATGAACTAATACTGCGGCTTCTGGGTATAAAGCCTTCATATCTTTTAATGCTTTGGCAGAGAACTCATCATGTACGATACATTCTCCTTGCCATAACAGCATATCGGCACCCGTTTTTTTCGCGATATAAGAACCTAAATGACGGTCAGGCCCCCAAATGATTTTCTTATCTTCTGAATCTAAGTGCTCTACAATTTCTAATGCAATACTTGAGGTGACTACCCAGTCGGCGCGGGCTTTTACCGCTGCCGAAGTATTGGCATAAACAACTACGGTGTGATCTGGGTGCGCATCACAAAACTCAGTAAATTTATCCGCAGGACACCCGAGATCTAATGAACACTCCGCCTCGAGTGTTGGCATAAGAATCCGTTTTTCTGGAGTAAGGATCTTGGCCGATTCGCCCATAAAGCGAACACCGGCAATGATAAGCGTAGATGCTGAATGACGATTACCAAATTTCGCCATTTCTAATGAATCGCCAACAAAGCCACCGGTTTCTTCTGCGAGTGCTTGAATCTCAGGATCGGTGTAATAGTGTGCGATCAGCACCGCGTCTTTTTCTATCAGAAGTGCTTTTATTTTTTGAATATAATCTGCACGTTGCTCTGCAGTCAAAGCGACTGGTTTTGGGGGAAATGGATATACGGTATCGATTGTATCGTTGATATGCGCCATTGCTCTTACTCTACGCAGTTTTAATAATTCGATTATTGTACACCTATTAAGGGGAATACTAAAACCGGACTTTGTATACCCAAGCAACTTCAAGGTTCGCGTTTCAATAAAGTAAAAATAATTAAGCCACCATTTCGATTAAGACGATGGTGGCTTAAATGATATACACATATACCCAAGTAACTTCAAGATGCGAGTTTCAGCATCTTGAAGTTACTTGGGTATAAAATGACTGATTAGATTACAGATTCTTTTGCGCTAATTTAGCAGCTGATGAGTTCGGGTATTCGCTTATCACCTGCTGATAATATTTATTCGCTGCGGTATCGTTATTATTGCGCTTGGCAATATCACCCAATTTCACCAAAGCATCGGCACGTTTTGAAGAGTCTTTATAACTCACAACTGCGGCAAAGCTTTTCGCTGAGTCTACATCTTGCTTTTTCGCAAAATACAGTTGCCCTAACCAATAATGTGCATTGGCGGCATAGCCTGAGTTTGGGTACTTTGTTTGAAAATCTTTTAACGCAACAATCGCACCATCGTAGTTGCGATCTTTTAGGATCATGTCGACGGCACCTTGGTAAGCGCTTTGCTCGTCACCGGAAGCTTTAATCACTTCAGAAGATGCTGCAACATCACCTGCGGCAGCGGTAGATGTGGTAGAGGGAGATACACCATTTTTCTTAAGCTCATTAACTTCTGAGCGAAGTTTATCAAGCTCAATAAATAATTGACGTTGGCGCTCGACCATTTGCTTCATATCGTAATTATTACGTTCAATAGTACCGCGTAGGCTACTAAGATCAGCAGCTTGGCTATCAACTTGTTGTTGAAGACGAGCCTGTACTCGGTTGCTGTTATCTAGCAAACGTTGCAGACGTTGAGCATTCGTTTCTGAAGATCCAGAAGATGAGATGTGGGAGTCATTGAGATCAGATACTGGAGCAGATGCAGCAAGCACTGGGCCTGCTGCACTTACTAGTAACGAAAGCGTAATAACTCGCTTTAAGTTACCAAACATAATTATCGCCTATTAGTAAACGACAACTGCACGACGGTTTTTAGAGTAAGCCGCTTCAGTTTGACCCATTTCTAGAGGCTTCTCTTCACCGTAGCTCACGATAGAGATTTGGCTAGCTTGAACACCTAGTGCTTGTAGGTACTTAGATACTGCTTCAGCACGACGCTCGCCAAGTGCAATGTTGTACTCTGGAGTACCACGCTCATCAGCATAACCTTCGATAGTTACGTTAACATCTGGCGTGTTGCTTAGGAATTTAGCGTGTGCTGCTAGGATATCTTCGTACTCAGAAGAGATTTCAGAAGTATCGAACTTGAAGAAAACAGTTGAGTTTTCACGAAGCTGCTGCTCCATTTGCTCTTGTTCAGATAGTGCTGCACTCTCATCTACTGGAGTCGCAACTGCTGTTTCTTGTGCTGTGGTTTGAGAATCAGATGCATTTGCTGCATCATCGCTAGAACTACAAGCTGCTACTGTTAGTAGAGGTAGAGCGATTGCTAGCCCTTTTAGAATTTTATTAAGTTGCATATTTTTCTTCCTTATATTGTCAAACTATCTTTAATTTTATAAAAATGGTGACCAAGCGGGAGCTTTCACTCGTCCATTGGTTGCCGGTAGTCTAGCTTTAAAACGACCATCAAGAGAAACCATTGATAGAACATTTTGTCTATTATACATAGAGCTATATATCACCATACTACCATTTGGTGCAATACTTGGAGACTCATCCAGCTGTGTTTTTGTTAACACCTGAACTGCCCCTGTTTCTAAATCTTGTTTTGCAATGTTAAATCCACCTTGGCCACGATTCACCATAATTAAGAATCGACCATCAGGAGTTACTTGCCCACCAAGATTTTGACTGCCTTGCCATGTTAATCGAGTAGTGGATTTATTAGACAAGTCCACCTTATAGATTTGTGGCAAGCCACCTCTATCCGATGTAAAAATAAGTGATTTACCATCTGGCATCCAGAATGGTTCGGTATTGTTAGCACGGTCGTTGGTTACTTGAGTTAACTTACGTGTTTCCAAATCTAAGATATACACCTGTAGCGTACCAGTTTTAGATAAAACCAATGCCAGTTTTTTACCATCTGGTGAAAACTCTGGTGCACCATTATGACGTGGGAAAGCAGTTAATACTTCGGTTTTCCCAGTATAGATATCCATCATATAAAGCTGTGCACGACCTGTTTGGAAGCTGACATATGCAAGTTTACGAGAATCTGGCGACCAAGCCGGAGACATCAATGGTTGCTTAGAACGAAGCACTAAACGCTCGTTATAACCATCATAGTCCGCAATTCTTAATTCGTATGGGTAGTTGCTACTGTTATTGACCACAACATAAGCGATACGAGTTAGAAATGCCCCTTTTTCTCCAGTTAGCTCTTCATAAACTAGATCTGAAATACGGTGTGCGTATTCACGCAGACGTTTAGCCGGCACCACTGCGCGCTTGCTAAATAATAGGTAATCTTTCGATAAGACTAACTGGCCTTTATCATTTAGCGCTTTATTTTGTCCATTAGTTAATTGGCCGCGCACAATATCAGACAGTTGGTATTCAATCACATATTGACCATCTTCTGCTGGCGTAATACTACCTGTCACTAATGAGTCAACACCTAGGTTATTCCACGCTGAGAAATCAATATCAGAATCATTGTATGGCGTTTGTGGCATTTTAGAGGTTGCCACCGGATTAAACTTACCACTGCGTTGTAGATCCGATGCGATAACCGCCGACACATCTTGTGGTAGTTGACCCGAGCCTTCCCACTTAAATGGCACGACGCCAATAGGACGAGCGGAGTTGGTCCCTTCGGTGATCACCAGCTCCAATGCTGCATTGGCCGTTTGGCTCACGGCCATGGTGATACAAAATAACCCTAATAAAAATCGTTTAATCACTGAATATTCCTTATTTACAGATCAACAACCAAATTGATGTTCTTCAATTGATTGGCGACATCTTGTTCTTTCGGCATTGGGAAATTGCCCACTTGTGCTATTGCCCGTTTTGCCGCTGAACATACAGCCGACTCACCATCAATAGGTGTCACTTTACTGACAATAGCATCGCTACCTGTTTGTACTAAACGGATGTTAATTTTACATGACTTACCTCTAAAAGAGTCTTCCGTCAGTAATTTTTCCTGAATCATTTGCTTGTAGATCGCGCCATAGCGATCCAACTCTGAAGCAACATATTTTTGTCGCGCCGATGATATTTGTGCACTTTCTGCTTCTAAGCCAGAGAAAATATCATTGAGTGCGGCTTCTTGCGCTTCTTTCTCTCTTGCTAAGCGAGCTTTTTCTGCCGCTTCTTGTTGTGCTTTTTCTTTCGCGCGCTTTTCTGCTTCCGCTTTAGCTTTTGCATCAGCTTTAGCCTTAGCTTCCGCAGCGGCTTTTGCTTCTGCTGCAGCTTTCGCTTGTTCAGCCGCTTTTTTCTCTGCTGCTGCTTTGGCTACTGCCGCTGCCTTTGCTTTACGTTCTGCTTCTGCTTTTTCCGCTCGTTGTTTCTCTATTCGAGCTTTTTCCTGTTCTTCTTTCTTTTGTTTTTCCGCTAGCTGTTTCTGCTTTTCAGCTTCCCGAGCTTGCTTTTCTTGCTGTACTTTTTGTTCTTGAAGCCTACGCAGCCTTTCTTCTTCTTTCTTACGATTTTGTTCTAGTAATTCTGCTTGCTGGCGAAGCTTTTCAACCCGTTGTTGTTCCGCTTTCTTAGCTGCATCACGTTGGTCTCGAATACTTTTCGCTTGCTTTTCAATTGCTTTAGGATCAATAACGACGGCTTCAACCATTTGATGCTTTGGCTTTTTATCGTCATCAGAAAACCATGATCCCCCTAAGAGCAGTACAAACAAAATAATATGCAGTACAACCGAGATCAATATAGCCGATTTGTATTCTTTATTAAGCATTAACAAATTAGCGATTCTCTTTAATATCTGTTAGTAAACCTACTTTTCCGATGCCCGCTTTATTTAATTGATCAAGTACCAGTACCACATCAGCATAAGCGGTTTGTTGATCCCCCCCAACGGCAACCGGTGAGTCAGGAGAAAGCGAACGTTCAGCTTTAACTCGGGTGATCACTTCATTCATCGATAAACCACGTTCCATGTCTTCATCATTCACACTGACACCCAAGTTGCCTTGTTTATCAATTTCAACAATGATGAAGCTTGCATCTGAGTCTCCTGCTATATCAGACGCTGGTTTTGCTGTTTCTGTCTTAGGTAACTCCACTTCTACCCCTTGGGTAACAAAAGGTGAAGTCACCATAAAAATAATCAGCAATACCAGCATAACGTCGATATAAGGAACAACGTTAATCTCAGCTTTTAATTGGCGTTTTTTACGAACATAACCCGCCATAATTTAGTCCTTATGCTCCGCCATTACTTGGCGATGCAAAATGCTGTGAAATTCTTCGGCAAACGTTGCGTAATTATGCTCTAGCTTAGTAACTTGGTTACTTAGACGGTTAAATGCCATTACCGCTGGAATAGCAGCAAATAAGCCCATTGCGGTCGCCACTAACGCTTCAGCAATACCTGGTGCAACCATTGCCAATGTCGCCTGTTTAACTTCACCTAGTGCAATAAAAGCTGTCATGATGCCCCATACTGTACCGAACAAGCCGATGTACGGGCTGATTGAGCCAACAGTTGCAAGAAATGGTAACTGGTTTTCAAGCTCATCCATTTCTTTAGAAAGCGTCACACGCATAGAACGGCCAGCCCCTTCCATTACGTATTCAGCAGATGCGCCATTAGTACGTCGCAAACGGGCAAACTCAGTAAAGCCAGCATAGAAGATTTGTTCAGAACCAAGAAGGTTATTCTTTCGTGCTTTCACTTCGTGGTATAGCTGCGATAAATCGACACCTGACCAAAACTTCTCTTCAAATGACGCTGCATTTTTAGCCGCTTTATTAAGGATTTTACTTCTTTTTATAATGACAGCCCAAGATAATACTGACATTCCAAGTAAAATTAGCATCACAATCTTAACCAGTAGGCTGGCTTGTAAAAAAAGGTCAAAAATTGAAATATCAGCTGACACGGGCAAACTCCGACATAATAGTGCTTGGGATGGCTTGAGGTTTCATCTGTTTAATGTTGACACAGGCTACCTTAACCGTTGCTTTACACAAGATTCTGCCTTCAAGATTGACTAACTCCTGACAGAATGAGATAGAAGCTCTTTTTAAATTGACAATTGATGTTAAGACCTCAAGATGCTCATCAAGTTTCCCACCTTGGATATAATCAATGTCCATATGTTTCACAACAAAACCAATTTCTTGTTCAAGTAATGTATTTTGTGAAATACCTTGAGCGCGCAGTAATTCAGTACGAGCACGTTCAAAAAATTTCAAATAATTTGAATGGTATACCACACCACCCGCATCAGTATCTTCATAGTAAATGGTGATAGGCCATTTGAATGTCATTTTTGTTTGTTCTGTCACGTTGTTACCTATTTAAGGCTGGTTTTATCCAAAACGGTTGCTTTGATTAAAAAAGTACTCAAATCACTATACAGCAACTTAATGCGTTGAATAATAACCTTCTAACTTTTTTTTGTTTAAATATGTATTAATTGGTGTTTTCTCATACTCTACCTATTTAAATGTGCCTATTTTTTAAACACAAAAAAGCCACCATAACTAAAGTGAATAATGGTGACTTAAAATATTAATTTCAATTGTTCTCTTTGTTAAATCGCTATTTTTAACAAAGGTTAACCATGTGAAAATAAGGGTAACTTTATAGAAAATAAAGCGCCGTAAAGTAGACAAGAATTGAACCTGAAAAATACGGACTAAACAGTATTTGCCACACCCATAAAATCGGTTTGAAACCGACGCAATAGATTAACGAACTACATAAAGACCAAATAAACAAAACTGTTAACAAAGAGTGAAAACCACCGATTTGTTCAGCATAGGCTCTTGGTTCCCACATGAACATACTGATATGAAACACAGTCACGATAAAAAACAGGGCTCTTAAAAGAGCCCTATCCATTGGTGCGTGTATATCAGTCATTTTTTGACTAATATTATTCACGATCCTCATCCATCATTTCTGAATGCTCTAACCAAAGAGCATTGATAATACCGAATGCACAGGCAAGTAATACGCCTAGAATCCAAGCAAAGTACCACATAATGATTGCTCCTTAGTAAAGTGAGTTTTTATTATCTTCAATGTACTTATCATCAAGACGACCAAACATCTTGTAGTAAGTCCATGCCGTATAACTAAGAATCACAGGAACCATAACAAAAGCAACACCTGTCATAATTTCTAGGGTTAACAAGCTCGATGTTGAATCCCATAATGTGAAACTTACGTTTGGATCTAAGCTAGATGGCATTACGAATGGGAACATTGCAAAGCCAGAAGTTAAGATCACACCAGCACAAGTTAAGCTTGAAGCAAGGAATGCTAAAGCGCCCTTTTGTGCTTTGGTTGCCACCACTGCAAGTAATGCCATGACAACACCAAGTACTGGAGCAATCCACATTAGCGGGTAAGTCGCAAAGTTAGTCATCCACGCACCTGGTTCACGCGCAACTTCTTTTAGAAGTGGGTTTGAAGGTCCGTTATGGTCTATCACACTTTTCAGAACATAACCGTCAATGTTTTGAACCCAGAAACCAGCTACAACAAATAACACTGCAACTAATAAACCTGTAATAGTCGAAACAGTACGTGCACGGTTGTAAACATCACCAGATGTTTTCATTTGTAGCCATGTTGAACCTTGAAGAACAAACATAGATACACTAACTAGACCACATAAAAGTCCAAACGGGTTTAGTAGACCAAAGAAGTTACCGTGATACTGAGACATCATGAACTCATTCAGTTCAAATGGCACACCTTGCAATAAGTTACCAAATGCTACACCAAAGATAAGCGGTGGAACGAAACCACTGATTGAGATACAGATGTCCCAATTGTTACGCCATTTTGTTGTTTCAATTTTTGAACGGTAATCTAGAGCTACAGGACGTAACCAAAGTGCTGCCAATGTTACGATCATCGCTAGGTAAAAACCTGAGAATGATGTTGCGTAAACCATAGGCCATGCCGCAAATAATGCGCCACCCGCAGTGATCAACCAAACTTGGTTACCATCCCAGTGTGGTGCGATGGAGTTAATCATCACACGACGCTGAGTGTCAGTTTTGCCGATGATAGGTACTAATGCACCGACACCCATATCAAAACCATCGGCGATAGCGAAACCGACGAATAATACGCCGATCAGTACCCACCAAATAAATCGTAATGCTTCGTAATCAAACATGAATTATCCCCTGCTTATGCTTCAACTTCACGAGAAACTTTACCTTCTAAAGAGGTATCGTTTTGCTCAAAGTGATAACGTCCTGTCTTTAAGCTACTAGGACCTTTACGTGCAAATTTAACCATCAAGTATACTTCTGCGATTAACAGACAAGTATAGAACGCAATGATTGCAAAAATTGAGGTTAATATTTCGCCGCGCGATAATGCAGATGCTGCAACATTTGTTGGTAGAATTTCACCAACTGCCCATGGCTGACGACCATATTCCGCAACAAACCAACCAGCTTCAATCGCAATCCATGGTAGTGGAATGCTGAACAGCGCAGCTTTAAGTAAGAAACGATTTTTCTCGATACGTTGACGACATGTTTGGATAAAGGCAAAAGCAAACACACCTAACATAATGACACCAGCGGCAACCATGATACGGAATGACCAGAATAGTGGCCAAACTTGCGGAATTGAATCTTTTACCGCTTTTTGGATTTGCTCTTCTGATGCTTGAGAGACATCATCGGTGTAACGCTTAAGCAATAAGCCGTAACCCAAATCGCCTTTCACTTCATCAAATGCTGCAACGTTTGCATCTGATTTATCACCAGCGCGCAATTTCTCAAGTAAATCATAAGCAATCATACCATTACGGATACGAGCTTCATGTTCTACTTCAAGGTCAGAAATACCCTTCACTTCTTTATCTAAAGAACGAGTTGCGATAATACCCAATGCGTATGGGATTTGAATCGCATAGTCATTCTTCATCTCATCTTGGTTTGGTAGAGCAAATGCAGTAAATGCTGCAGGAGCTGGCTCTGTGTGCCACTCTGCTTCAATTGCTGCTAATTTTGCTTGTTGTACGTCACCAAGCTCGTAACCAGAGTCATCACCTAGTACGAGTGTTGATAAAATCGCAGCCATACCAAAAGAAGCGGCGATAGCAAAAGAACGACGAGCAAATGCAATATCACGACCTTTAAGTAAGTAGTATGCACTAATACCCAAGATGAACATCGCACCACAAGTGTAACCAGACGAAACGGTATGAACGAACTTAACTTGCGCAACAGGGTTAAAGATCACTTCAGAGAAGCTCACCATTTCCATACGCATTGTTTCGTAGTTGAACTCTGAACCAACTGGGTTTTGCATCCAGCCATTAGCAATCAAGATCCAAAGTGCAGAGAAGTTAGAGCCAATCGCCACTAGCCATGTTACTGCTAAGTGTTGGCGTTTTGATAAACGATCCCAACCGAAGAAGAACAAGCCAACCATTGTTGATTCTAAAAAGAATGCAATCAATGCTTCGATAGCTAAAGGCGCACCAAAAATATCACCTACATAATGTGAATAGTATGACCAGTTAGTACCGAACTGAAACTCCATGGTTAAGCCTGTGGCAACACCTAGAGCAAAGTTAATACCGAAAAGCTTACCCCAGAACTTAGTCATGTCCTTGTAGATTTGCTTTCCTGTCATTACATAAACTGACTCCATGATGGCAAGTAAAAATGCCATACCAAGAGTCAAAGGAACAAATAGGAAGTGATACATCGCTGTCATTGCAAATTGCAATCGCGATAGATCAACAACATCAATCATGGTAACTCCTTTTTATGTCGCTATCCGAGCCTGAAACAAGCTTCATACAACGATTAGGATGGTTAAAGTAAACACACTCAACAAAACCACTTTGGTTTGTTACAAAAATGTGCCTAAATGGTTATTATTTTGTTAAGCACTATCTAATATAGTTGTCGCTAATATTACGCATTAAGCACAGATGTTTCAAAAGGTTTCTAAACTATTTTTGAACAAAATACAGAATATACCCAAGTGAATTCTGGAACTTGCAAATCACTTGGGTATATTATGTGTTTTCTATGTCTTTTTAATGTAGGAATTCTTGTAACACGTTAATCTCGTGGATTTTAGAGCAGTCAGCTTGGCATGCAAGTATTAAAAAAGGGTAACAAACACCTCGTTACCCTTTTGTACGTTATTCAGTCAAATTGTTCTTAAGCCGGTCTATCTAAGCCAAAATGCAGATAGGCTCTATCACTAGCAATCCGCCCTCTTGGCGTTCTTTGTAAATAACCCTGCTGAATCAGATAAGGTTCTATCACATCTTCAATAGTATCTTTCTCTTCACCGATTGCGGCAGCTAGGTTATCTAAACCAACAGGGCCACCGGAGAACTTTTCCATAATGGCCAATAAAAGCTTTCTATCCATGTAATCAAATCCCTGATTATCGACATCTAGCATATTCAACGCTTTGTCTGCCGTATCAAGGCAAATATGACCATTACCTTTTACTTCGGCATAATCTCGTACGCGACGTAATAATCGATTTGCAATACGAGGTGTGCCACGAGAACGCTTGGCCACTTCTAACGCGCCTTCTTCTTCCATCGATAAACCTAGACAATCAGCACTGCGTTTTACAATATGTTGTAAGTCTTTCACTTTGTAATACTCTAAACGCTGTACAATACCGAAGCGATCACGCAGAGGTGACGTTAACGAACCGGCACGCGTTGTCGCACCAATTAAAGTAAAGGGCGGTAGATCGATTTTAATTGAGCGAGCAGCAGGGCCTTCACCGATCATAATGTCCAGTTGATAATCTTCCATTGCTGGATATAAGATTTCTTCAACCACTGGGCTTAAACGGTGGATCTCATCAATAAATAAGATATCGTTTTCTTCTAGGTTGGTCAGCAATGCCGCAAGGTCGCCAGCTTTTTCTAAGACAGGTCCAGAGGTAGTACGAATATTCACTTCCATTTCATTGGCAACTATATTTGCTAGCGTCGTTTTACCTAGACCTGGAGGACCAAAAACCAATAGATGGTCAAGTGGCTCATGACGTAATTGAGCCGCTTTAATAAAGATTTCCATTTGGTCGCGGACGTGATCTTGCCCTTGATAATCTTCTAAGCGTTTTGGTCGAATCGCGCGGTCGATGATATCTTCATCTTTGAAAACCGGGCTATCTGCTGCAATTAAGCGATCCGCTTCTATCATTAAATTAACCTCAGGCTAGCAGCCTATACCATTGATTTTAAAGCTTCGCGAATGATCATTTCGCTCGTCATATCAGCTCCAGCCACTTGAGAAACCACTTTTGAAGCCATTGGTGGTTTATAGCCAAGTGAAATTAGTGCGCTAACCGCTTCATCTTGTGCATTGTGAGTGGTACGTGAATCTGCAATTGAATCCATTGCCGCGGCATCGGTAGCAGGAGTAAATAAATCGTGCGTCACCCAGCCTTTCAGGCGATCTTTCATTTCCACCACAAGGCGTTCTGCGGTTTTTTTACCGACTCCCGGTAATTTCACTAAAGTACTGACATCTTCATGTTCAACACAAGTGACAAACTGCGACGCTGTCATACCAGATAGAATAGCGAGACCTAGTTTAGGGCCAACACCATTCGCTTTAATAACTTCACGGAATAGCGCACGCTCTTTAACGGTATTAAACCCATAGAGCAATTGAGCGTCTTCACGAACGACAAAGTGAGTATAGATAATCGCTTCTTCGTTTACATTCGGTAATTCATAAAAACAACTCATTGGCATTTGCACTTCATAGCCGATCCCAGAGACTTCAATTAAAACTTCTGGTGGTTGTTTTTCAATTAGTATTCCACGTAAGCGACCAATCACTTTATGTTCCTTATTTTTGTTTCATTAAGCTCAACGAGTAAAGGCAAGCTTATCAAGATTTTTATTCAATTTAGATATCATAATAATTAACTGGATAAACATCCAGTATTATATCTTTATTAACGATAACGGCCGCGTTTCGCACCACTCGCTTTACCTGCTAATGCAATAAGCGTTTTATTAGTATTAGCATGACAAATTGCCACACCCAGTGCATCCGCTGCATCCGCTTGAGGTTTTGCTGGCAATTTAAGCATACTTTTTACCATATGCTGAACCTGGGATTTATCTGCGCCACCCGTTCCTGTCACTGCTTGTTTGATCAACCTTGCTGCATACTCATAAACTGGTAAATCAGCGTTCACTGCAGCCACGATTGCACTGCCACGCGCTTGGCCTAACTTCAACGCAGAGTCAGCATTTTTTGCCATGAAGACTTGCTCTATCGCGAAGACATCTGGTTGAAATTGGGTAATAATTTCTGATACCCCAGCATATATTTGCTTCAAACGCTTAGGTAAAGCCTCTTCTGACATGCGGATACAACCACTGCCTAAATAGTGCAAATGCCGCCCTTCTTGGCGAATAACGCCATAGCCTGTAATACGTGAACCGGGATCAATTCCAAGTATGATGGACATACTGTCTCTTTATTTATATTCGTAAGTATTGAAAGTATAACCAGCGATAAAAACAAAAACACCCACATCAGCAAGTGTGGGTGCTTTATTCGCGTTATTGATCGCTCAATATGACTTATTCGATTATTCTTTTTCTTTCGCTGCCGTCACCGCAATCGATAATTCTTCGAGTGCTGCTGGATTTGCTAAACTCGGAGCGTTAGTTAAAGGACAAGCCGCTGCCGTAGTTTTAGGGAAAGCAATCACATCACGAATATTATCAGTACCACAAAGTAGCATAACGAGACGGTCAAGACCGAACGCTAAACCTGCATGAGGTGGTGTACCGTATTTTAGAGCATCCAGTAAGAAACCAAACTTCAAACGTTGTTCGGTTTCATCAATGCCTAAAATATCAAATACTGTTGATTGCATTTCCGCATTGTGAATACGAACTGAACCGCCGCCCACTTCATAACCATTTAATACCATATCGTAAGCGTTCGAGTTCGCGGCTGCTGGATTCGCTGTTAGTTCTTCTGCTGTTACGCCTAATGGAGAAGTGAATGGGTGATGCATAGCATGCAGGTTACCTTCATCATCTTCTTCAAACATTGGGAAATCAACGACCCAAAGTGGTTTCCATGCTTGCAGATCAGTAAGCTCAAGATCTAGACCAAGCTTGATACGTAGAGCACCCATTGCTTCAGATACCACGTTGGCTTTATCTGCACCGAATAAAATGATATCACCCGTTTGAGCACCAGTGCGCTCAAGAATACCGTTGATCACTTCTTCATTTAAGAACTTAGCAACTGGAGATTGAATACCTTCAACACCGGCTTCAAGATCATTCACTTTCATCCAAGCAAGACCTTTCGCGCCATAGATGCCTACGAAACTACCGTACTCATCAATTTGCTTACGAGATAATGCTGCGCCACCAGGAACACGAATGACTGAAACACGTCCTTTTTCGTCATTTGCAGGACCAGAGAACACTTTGAATTCCACATCTTTTACTAAGTCAGCCACATCCACTAGCTCAAGTGGGTTACGAAGATCTGGCTTATCAGAACCAAAACGACGTATAGCTTCAGAAAATGGCATTACTGGGAAATCACCCAAGTCAACATTAAGTAGCTCTTGCCACATATCACGAACCATAGCCTCAGTTACGCCACGAACTTGGTCAGCGGTCATAAACGAGGTTTCGATATCAATTTGAGTAAATTCAGGCTGACGGTCAGCACGTAAATCTTCATCACGGAAACATTTTACGATTTGGTAGTAACGGTCAAAACCCGACATCATTAACAATTGTTTAAACAACTGAGGTGATTGTGGAAGTGCGTAGAAACTCCCTTTATGGACACGGCTTGGTACTAGGTAGTCACGTGCACCTTCTGGCGTTGCTTTCGTCAGTACAGGGGTTTCAATATCTAAGAAACCGTTATCATCCAAGAAGCGACGAACAAAACTTGAAGCTTTAGCACGTAGTTTAATACGATCGCTCATTTCAGGACGACGTAGGTCAATATAACGATATTTTAAACGTTGCTCTTCCGAGTTCGTTTGGTTGAAATCTAAAGGTAGTGCTTCAGAACGGTTGATGATTTCAAGGCCAGTTGCATACACTTCAACTTCACCTGTTGCCATATCTTTATTAATTTGGCTATCAGGACGAGCACGTACTTCACCGGTTAATTTGATACAGAATTCATTACGCAGTTGGTTTGCTTCTGCAAAAATTTCAGTCATATCTGGGTCGATAACAACTTGAACAATTCCTTCACGGTCACGCATATCAATAAAAATTAGACCGCCTAGATCACGGCGACGATTAACCCATCCGCAAAGTTCTACAGTTTGTCCTGCTAGGGACTTGTTCAGGTGACCACAATACTGGGTGCGCATAATGAATTTCCCAATCTCTTATTTAAATAATGAATGATTTTCGGTGGAGCAGAGCGCTCAAAAACACCGTATAAAAAACTTTTCCTATTTATACTTGGAAAACAGATAAAAATCGACCACCGGAAGCACAATTTATTGGCTTTTCGCGAGTAAAGGAGTGAAAGGTGTGTTAACCGCTCATAAGTTATCCAACTCAATGACCAAGCCAACTAAAAGAAAAATTATTAAATCACTAGCCTACGCACAATAAAAAAGCCGAATGCGGTTAAAAATCGCTCGGTTACGTCAGTAAACTGAAATAAAATCAAATAACCTGCAAACTCAATAGCGATATATGCCAACTTCCCTTAAAATAAGAACATATCTTCACCTAGCCAATTAGCAATGTTCGGCTAGTAAACTAATTTCAAGTGAGTTGTCATGAGCCAACGTGATGTGATTTTTTCAGCCCCAATAGACAAAATGGGCGACTTTACATTTGATGAAAGAGTGGCAGAAGTTTTTCCAGATATGATCCAGCGATCGGTTCCGGGTTACAGCAATATTATCTCAGCGATTGGCATGCTAGCAGAGCGCTTTGCCAAACCAAGTTCGAATGTGTATGACCTAGGCTGTTCTTTAGGTGCGGCGACGTTATCAATGCGTCGCCATATTGAGCAAGAAAACTGCCAAATCATTGCAGTAGATAATTCTCCAGCCATGATTGAACGCTGTAAACTACACATCAATGCTTATCGTTCAGACACCCCGGTCAATGTCGTTGAAGCGGATATACGAGACATTAAAATTGAAAATGCCTCTGTCGTCGTTCTGAACTTTACGTTGCAATTTTTATCGCCAGAAGACCGCTATTCTTTACTCGAAAAGATCTATGCTGGGCTGCGTCCGGGCGGCATTTTAATTTTATCTGAAAAGTACATTTTCGAAAACCAAGCTGCACACGAATTATTGATCGATTTACATCATGACTTTAAACGTGCCAATGGTTACAGTGAATTAGAAATTAGCCAAAAACGTAGTGCGATAGAGAATGTGATGCGACCAGACTCGATTGAAAGCCACAAGCAACGATTTGAAAAAATTGGCTTTAGCAGCTACGAAGTATGGTTTCAATGCTTTAATTTTGGTTCAATGTTTGCCATTAAATAACTGGTTTTTACCCTTAAGATTCAGCTATACCCGATATCCGTATTTAAAATAGAAAGAGTGTTATGTTTAATTTTGCCAATTTTTATCAACTGATTGCTCAAGATGTCCGTCTGCAACCTTGGTTGAATACCCTACCTCAACAACTGACTGATTGGCAGAATGCTGAGCATGGCGACTTTGAACGCTGGATAAAAGCACTCAACAAAATAACAGATATCAAACCAGATAATATCGATATTACTTCTCAAGTTAGTATTACCAACAACCAACCTTTTGCATTAGGTGAACAAAAAAAACTTGAGAGCTTATTACGCACCTTCCACCCTTGGCGAAAAGGGCCTTATCATGTTCATGGTTTGGATATTGAAACCGAATGGCGGTCAGATTGGAAATGGGATCGAGTTCTACCTCACATCTCCGATTTAAGGCATCGTTCAGTTCTAGATGTTGGTTGTGGAAATGGTTACCACATGTGGCGCATGCTTGGTGCCGGTGCTCGCTTATGTGTCGGTATCGATCCATCTCATTTATTCTTAATTCAATTTGAAGCGATCCGTAAGTTAATGGGCGGCGATCAACGCGCACACTTACTCCCCCTCGGAATAGAACAGCTACCTGAACTAAAAGCCTTTGATACTGTCTTTAGCATGGGTGTGCTTTATCACCGTCGCTCACCGCTTGATCATCTACTTCAACTAAAAAACCAATTAGTGTCTGGTGGTGAGCTAGTGCTTGAAACTTTAGTGATTGAAGGCGATGAGAATGCAGTATTAGTACCAGCAGATCGCTACGCGCAAATGCGTAATGTTTACTTTTTCCCTTCAGCCAAGGCATTGAAGGTATGGTTAGAAAAATGCGGTTTTATTGATGTGAAAATTGTCGATGAAAACATCACGTCTACCGAAGAACAAAGAAGTACCAATTGGATGACTCACAATTCATTACCGGATTATCTTGATCAAAATGATCCAAGTAAAACGGTTGAAGGCTACCCAGCCCCTCGCCGTGCTATTTTGATCGCCAAAAATCCGTAATGAAAAGCTAGCTCATCACAAAAAGTAAAGATGGTTCATTAAATAAGCAAAGTATCTTCTTACATGAGATGAAAGCGCTTCACGGTCGGATCGAGATACGCTAAACTTTGCACAACAAATACTTAACATGGATGATAACGGTTTAATATGCTCAAAAAATCATTAGGTCTTGCAGTTTTTGCCCTAGGTTCACTTTCAGGTTGTGCATACATGACCGGAGAACATTATTCTGAGCAAACCATTGCAGCCATTAATCAAAGCGAAGAAAAGCTTTCCAATAGAATTGAAGAGCTCGACTCAAACCTTGATAGACAGACTGACTATATTGCGAGCTTAGAGTCAGAAGTCATTAATTTGAATAATGAAGTTGAAGTTTTAAAACACAATCAACAACGCTTTATTACCACAGCACGTAAAGCCCAAACCACGACATCTTCACCATCGGCAACTTCAAATATTGTCGTGACCAACCTTGAACCACAAACTCGTCCTGGCATGGTGACCTTGGGGTCATTAGAAAGTATTGATATAGATATCGTTAAAAGTGCTTTTATCGCGAGAGTCGATACCGGAGCCACAACGTCTTCAATTAATGCCGTTGATTTACAAGAATTTGAGCGTAATGGAAAAAAATGGGTTAAATTCCATGTATCCGATGAAACTGCGCCTGAAGATCGTAAATGGGTAGAAGCACCCATCGTTCGCCATGTTAAAATTCGACAATCGAGTACTAATTCTTTAGAACGAAGACCTGTTGTTGAACTTTGGATAAAAATTGGCAGCGTACATGAAAAAGCTCAGTTCACTTTAGCTGATCGCTCTCAAATGGATTATCCTATTTTATTGGGCCGTGAATTTATTCAAGATGTTGCTTATGTCGATGTAAGCCGAGAGTTTATTGAATCTAAAGCACCAACACAAATATCTAAGTGACCTCAAGATTTAGGTTGCTTGGGTATACAAAAATAATTTTAATAACAATTAATTTAGACTGGTTAAGGAAAAGTTATGACGTCTAGAGTGCCATTTTATTTTCTCATTGCCATACTTGTTATCACCGGGCTCACTTTGAGCGTCATGCGTCATCAAGACTATGGTGTTCCTTGGGGACCAGGTGAATCTCGACAAATATGGGATATTGAAGCTCGCGTAGAATTTACCGCCTCAGGAGGCCCTGCTAAAGTTTCTTTAGCTGCGCCACATACTCAAGATGGGTTTACCTTAATTGATGAAAGTGCTTCATCACCTGGCTATGGTTTATCTTATATTAATACTGATACTGGCCGTCGAGCTGAATGGTCGGTACGTGATGCAAAAGGTCCACAAACCATTTATTACAAAACTCAGTTCTTAGTGGATCCTCAATCACAAGCAGAAATTTTACCACCAGTAGAAACTGACTTAGTGGCACCTACTTTTACTGGTCCACAACAAGCAGCGGTTGATGCAATTACGACCCAAGCTTCTGAACGTTCTGCAGATAACACAACATTTGCTCGTGAGTTAATCAAACAATTCAACGATCCTGACAACCAAAATGCTTCCCTACTTCTAGATGACTTCAGTAAAGTTGAAGCAATTGGTCAAATCTTATCTTCATCTGAAATCTACAGTAAAACTGTTGGTGTTATTGAATTAGAAGATGGTCGTCGTCGCCAATCTATCATTCCTATGATTGAAGTGTGGGATGGTGAAGTATGGCAACTGTTTAATCCTGAAAGCACTGAACAGGGTAAACAAGGTAACATGCTAATTTGGGATGAATCGAACGTTTCATTACTAGATGTTATCGGTGGTAAAAACAGTAAAGTATTCTTCTCAATGCTGGCTCAAGACGTTTCACCAAGTAGTGCAACTAAGCAGAAAGTGGTTGCTGATAACTTGCTGAACTTCTCAATTCATAGCCTACCGCTAGAAGAACAAGCGATGTTTAAAACCATCATGTTGATCCCTATCGGTGCGTTAATCGTTGTATTCTTACGTGTTCTTATCGGTTTAAAAACATCTGGTACTTTCATGCCAGTACTGATTGCGGTTGCCTTTGTTCAGACTCAGCTACTACCAGGTATCATCGGTTTCTTACTGATTGTAGGTACAGGCTTAATCATCAGGGGTTATTTATCCAAACTTAACTTACTGCTGGTGTCGCGAATATCGGCGGTAATTATTACCGTAATCTTAATTATTTCTATCTTCACCATCGTGTCGTTTAATATTGGATTAACACAAGGCTTAACCATTACGTTCTTCCCAATGATCATTCTATCTTGGACAATTGAACGTATGTCTATTCTATGGGAAGAAGAAGGCGCAAAAGAAGTATTTATGCAAGGTGGTGGCTCACTACTCACCGCTGTGCTTATCTACTTAGCGATGACTAACCCATATGTTCAACATATTACTTTCAACTTCATCGGTACTCAGTTCATCGTATTAGCGTGCATCTTATCGCTAGGTAACTACACTGGATATCGCCTACTAGAACTGAAAAGATTTAAACCATTAGCGGAGGACTAAACGATGTTTTCAATGTTTACGTCTCCTCAAAAGCTACACGCTAAAGGCATTATGGGTATGAACAAACGTAATGGCGCCTATATTGGGCGCTATAACGACCGTTCTAAATACCCACTAGTGGATGACAAACTAAAAACTAAAATCATTGCTCAAGAGCACGGTGCAACAGTACCTAAGTTGATTGGTGTTATTGGTCAGCAAGCTGAAGTAAAGCGTATCCACGCCATGGTAAAAGACTGGCCGGGTTTTGTTATTAAACCGGCTCGTGGCTCTGGTGGTAAAGGCATTTTGGTTATTATTTCGCATAAAGATGGGGTTTACATTAAACCATCAGGTCAAGCGATTAACGAACAAGATGTTGAGCGCCATATTAGTAATGCATTAGCAGGCCTGTTCTCGCTCGGTGGCAAAAATGATGTTGCGGTAGTTGAGAATCTAATTAAATTCGATGATGTTTCGTTTGATGGCTACAGCTATGAAGGTGTGCCAGATATCCGTGTTATCGTGTTTAAAGGTTACCCTGTTATGGCAATGATGCGGTGTTCTACTGCCGCATCGGATGGCAAAGCGAACTTGCACCAAGGTGCGGTTGGCGTGGGCTTAGATATTGCAACCGGCCGGGCAGTACGTGCTGTTCAGTTTGACCGCCCTATCACCCATCACCCAGATACTGATAAACCACTTAGTGGCTTAGTCGTACCCAATTGGGAAAAACTCTTGGTATTAGCATCCAGTGCTTGGGAAATGACCGGGTTAGGTTATATGGGTACCGATATGGTATTGGATAAAGAAGAAGGCCCAATGGTACTAGAGCTCAATGCTCGCCCTGGGCTTGCGATCCAAATTGCTAATGGCGCTGGTTTACTGCCTCGTTTACAACATATCGAAAACCTAGGCACGCCATTGGATTACCCTAAGCCGGAAGAGCGTGTTGCTTATGCTGCAAAACAATTTGCCTCAAAACCACAGTTCTAAGCTGTAGTTTTCAGAAGCTAGGTTTACAGAAAATAGTTTTACAGTGAAAAGATAACAAAAGGGCCTATAACTCAGCGCGAGTCATAGGCCCTAATTTTACGCTTTATAAAGTAATCCCCTAGCGTCGGCGATCACTTGACCTCAATTGAGGTGATTTAACCTCAGCTTCGGATAAGAGTGTCACAATAATGGAGCTAACCACTGATATGCAAATGATAAAAACATCTGTCAGGCATCTGGGATTAATGACTTTTTATCAATGCTGCCATTTGGGATGGATAACAAGGCAAAATCACAAGTCAATAGCTGGTCTATTGCGTTGATTTTAACGAAGTTAGACGCCTAAAGTTCTGTATTGAGTGACTTCTAGTTATCCGCAGCTGAGGTTATTTACCTAATGCTTCTTTATAATGAAGACGACATACTGACTCATAGCGGTCATTACCACCAATCGCTACTTGGTCACCTTCTGCAATCGCTCTACCTTGCTCATCCATGCGAATGACCATGTTAGCTTTACGTCCACAATGGCAAATGGTTTTTAGCTCAACCAGTTTATCAGCCCAAGCAAGTAAATATTGGCTACCTTCAAATAACTCACCTAAGAAATCACTACGCAAGCCATAACATAATACAGGTATGTGTAATTTATCGACCACTTCGGTTAATTGATACACTTGTTCTTTATTTAAGAACTGGCATTCATCAATCATGATGCAGTGAATTTTTTCCTTTTCACATAAAGCTTTAACCGCATTAAACATATCTGTAGTGTCATTGTATAAATGTGCATCTGACTGCAAACCAATACGAGAACTCA
The DNA here is from genome assembly GCF_030161215.1 of Vibrio algivorus. Taxonomy (NCBI): domain Bacteria; kingdom Pseudomonadati; phylum Pseudomonadota; class Gammaproteobacteria; order Vibrionales; family Vibrionaceae; genus Vibrio; species Vibrio algivorus. Next base: position 465,747 of record NZ_BSPV01000009.1, on the reverse strand, counting down.
CTTTACCAACACCATCACGGTTATCAATTTCAGCTGTGAATATAACTGGGTTCATACCACGTTCACAGTAGTTAAAAGAAGATTGAAGCAGTGTTGTTGATTTACCCGCGTTCATCGCTGAGTAATAAAAATACATCTGTGCCAAAAGAAAAAGCCTTTCTAGTTATCAGTTTCGAATTTCGAGAAAAAGGCTTGCAGTATGTCAGTCATACCACAAGCCCTATTTATTATTCAGATTTACGACGCCTTACTTACGACGCCAAGTAGTACCATCAGGGCCATCTTCCAGCTCAATACCCAGCTCGTTTAACTTATCACGAGCAAGATCAGCGTTTGCCCAATCTTTTGCCGCACGAGAATCATTACGTAGCTTAATTAACCCTTCAATTTCAACTACTTCATCATCACTACCCGCTTCACCTTGCAAGAACGCTTCTGGTGATTGGTGTAAAATACCGATCACATCAGCTAATTCACGCATTAAAGCCCCAAGTGCCGATGCCTTATCCATATCAAGAGTTTTCAATCGGTTTACTTCACGAGCCATATCAAATAGCACAGAGTAAGCTTCTGGCGTATTGAAGTCATCATTCATTGCTGCGCTAAAACGAGCGACGAACTCTTCACCACCAGCAGGCGCAACAGATAAATCCAAACCACGTAAAGAAGTGTATAAACGTTCCAGTGAAGCACGAGCTTGGTTTAAGTTTTCTTCACTATAATTTAACTGGCTACGATAGTGGCCAGACATCAAGAAATAACGAACGGTTTCAGAATCGTAGTGCTTTAACACATCACGAATCGTAAAGAAGTTGCCTAGAGATTTAGACATTTTTTCACGATCAACCATCACCATACCACTATGCATCCAAGTGTTTACGTATGACGTATCGTGAGCACAGCAAGATTGTGCAATTTCATTTTCATGATGCGGGAATTGCAAGTCTGAACCACCACCATGAATGTCAAAGTGGTGACCTAAGATAGAAGAGTTCATTGCCGAGCATTCAATATGCCAACCTGGGCGACCCGGCCCCCAAGGTGATTCCCATGTAGGCTCACCTGGCTTCGACATTTTCCAAACCACGAAATCCATAGGACTACGTTTTGCGCTTTCAACATCAACACGAGCACCAGCTTGTAATTGCTCTAGATCCTGACCAGATAGCTTGCCGTATTGTTCGAATTTTTTCACTTCAAACATCACATCACCATTATCAGCAACGTAGGCAAATCCTCGCTCAATTAAACGCTCAACTAATTCAATGATTTCTTTAATATAATGAGTAGCACGAGGCTCTACATCCGGGCGCTTAATATTGAGCGCATCGAAGTCTGCGTACATTTCTTCAATTAAACGTTCCGTTAATGATTCACAGCTTTCATTATTTTCTGCCGCACGTTTAATGATCTTATCGTCAATATCCGTAATGTTTCGTACAAAAGTTAGATCATAACCAACAAAGCGTAGGTAGCGAGACACCACATCAAACGACACAAAAGTACGCCCATGGCCAATATGGCAGAGATCGTAGATGGTCACACCACAAACATACATGCCAATTTTTCCAGCATGAATGGGTTTAAATTCCTCTTTTTGGCGGGTCAAGGTGTTATATATTTTTAACATGATCTCTTTCTGCGTCTGGTGAAAATTATAATTTTTCGATTATACCGAATCAGCTAATTAAGTCGACATTAAGCCTAACTTTAATGGGCTATCATTGGGTATAATAACGTTTAAAGTTGCTTTAGAGATAAGTTGCTATAAAATCTACCTCTCAAGTAGCAATACCAATTAAATCCAATGATAAAGGACCTAACCATGATCATCCTTCACACCAACTTCGGCGATATTAAAATTCAACTTAACGAAGAAAAAGCACCTGAAACAGCGGCTAACTTCCTACAGTATTGCCAAGATGGCTTCTACGACAACACTCTTTTCCACCGTGTTATCGATGGGTTTATGATTCAAGGCGGCGGTATGACTTCTGGTCTTAAAGAGAAAGCAACTCGCGCAACAATTAAGAACGAAGCAAATAATGGCCTAAGTAACAAAGTAGGTACATTAGCAATGGCCCGTACGATGGAACCGCATTCAGCAAGTTCTCAGTTCTTCATCAACGTTAATGACAATACTTTCCTAGATTTTAAATCTGAAACAATGAATGGTTGGGGTTACTGTGTGTTTGCGGAAGTTGTTGAAGGCATGGACGTAGTAGAAAAAATCAAAACAGTAAGCACTGGCTCTTACGGTATGCACCAAGACGTACCATTAGAAGATGTTGTAATTACCGGTACAACAATCGAAGCATAATATACTCAAAGTAATTGGAGTTGCAGTGAGGCGACAAGTAAGTAACACCCCATGAGCTTAGCTTGCCTAAGTAATTGGGGCGAGTGAACGCCGTCAACAAAACTGCAGCTTCAAGTACGAAAAGTATAAAAGCATCGAATTTGTAGGGGCCCTGTCCCCTTTTATTTTTCTCATACAATTTGATAATTCATGACCACCTTATTTATTGCTGATCTTCATTTATCCCCCCTACGTCCAGATATCACTGCTTGTTTTCTTCGTTTTATGCAAGAAGAAGCACCGATGGCTAAAAAACTGTATGTACTCGGAGATTTATTTGAATTTTGGATCGGTGATGATGATAACTCACCTTTTAATGTCACTATTAAAGACGCCTTTAAGGCACTAACGGCAAGTGGTGTTGCCTGTTATTTCATACAAGGCAATCGTGATTTTTTACTGGGTCAGCGTTTTTGTAAAGAAACTGGAATGCAATTACTGCCAGAAACTGCAGTTATAGATCTTTATGGTACACCGACTGTTATTTTGCACGGTGACACCCTTTGTACCAAAGATGAGAAATATCAAGAATTTCGTAGAACCGTTCATCAGAAGTGGTTACAACGCCTATTTCACTGTATCCCATTGTTTATAAGAAAAAAGATCGTTTCCAACGTACAAAATAAAATCAAACAGCAAAAGCACTTTAAGCAAATGGAAATCATGGATGTGACTCCTGAAGAGGTCGTCAATGTACTTGAATCTCACCATGTCACTCATATGATCCATGGTCATACACACCGCCCTAACACTCATAAACATCAAACAAATCAAGGTTCTGCCACTAGAATCGTACTTGGTGATTGGTACACTCAAGGTTCTATCTTAGTCTGTAATGAAAATGGTTGTGAATTACAGCAACGCTCTCTTGGATAAAAACCTTGGCATCTGGAAAACCTTGAGAAATTCAAGCCATTCACAGACTTTTCACCTATCCTTATACTAGGGGCTGTTGATCTTTCGTGGTTAAATTTTGTTCGAGATAAAAGCGTTTTAGGCAAGGCAAGTCGATTGTAGCCTAGTTATTCTAAGTAAGTGAGACTTAACGAAAGATCAACAGGCCCTAGCAACGCAAAGATGGTGACTCTGGTAACAAGTCTCTTAGAGAGCGTATGTTTTTTGTTGTGAATTTATGAGTCAACTAACAAACTTGTGACTTTGTAGCAGGAAGCCTAGAAAGCTTTTCTATTTTTCTATATTGTTTAATAAGTTAATTAATAATAAACCCGAGATTCTAATAATAAGAAATCACTCTGGTTAACTAAGCAAAGAGATTCAAGGATGTATTCTTTTATTGCACGCCAACCTATTGTAAATATCGATAAGCAAATTGTTGCTTATGAGTTATTATTCCGTGAAGGCTTTAAAAATAAATTCCCTTCAGTGGACCCACAGTTGGCTACCAGTCGATTATTAATTGAACATTTTTTTCTTACTAACGCTCAAGGGCATGAGAATACTTTATACTTCGTCAATTTTCCCTATCAAAGTTTAATAGAAAAAATTCCAACACTTTTTCCTGCAGACTTATTGATGATCGAAATACTTGAAGACTGCCAACCTAATGACGAATTATTCTCAGCAATACGTGACATGCATCAACAAGGTTATAAAATAGCACTTGATGACTTTATCCCCTCTCCTAGCTGGGAGCGTTTCCTACCTTATATCCACACGATAAAATTCGATATAAAACAAGTCAGCACATCAGATATTGTCAAATTCATTAAAGCTCATAAAACTGATGAACTTTATTATTTAGCTGAAAAAATTGAAAACCGACAAGAACTAGAAGAAGCTGAAAAGGTTGGGTTCGACTTTTTCCAAGGCTATGCATTGCATGAACCTGAAATAATCAAACATCGAAGAATTGAATCATCTTCGTTCACGGTTGATCAACTAAAAATTGCCATCAATCAGACTCCAATTGATTACCAGTTAATCGAAAGATTAATTCGCTATGATATTACGATGTCCTATAAGCTGATGCGGTTTATCAATGCCTATTCATCCAAAACCTTTACCTCATTTGAAGATGCTTTCAATATTCTCGGCCTTGATAAAATCAAATTCTTTATTGAATTATCGCTTACCGCAGCCCATGAGTGGACACCATCGGATTATTATCTCAGTTCAATGCATCGAGCCCACTTCTGTGAACAAGTCGCGGCATTGGATCAATTCAAAATAAATGCCGAACACGCTTATTTTGTTGGCATGTTTTCACAACTTGATAAACTCCTTCAACAACCACTTTGTCACCTAGTTGAAACCTTACCACTGAACAAAGCTGCAATTAATGCGCTATCGCAACAGACCGGTATTCTCGGTGATATTTTAGGCTTGGCAATTGCCTATGAGAAAAAAGATAATTCAAGTATTCAGTGGTTTACTGATAAACTTCACATTTCCCCTGAGCTAACTCGTCAGTTCTATGATAATGCACTCAATTGGGTTACCCCTGAATATCATCACCTTCGCTTAGAAGGCAAGCTTCTTAATCAACCGTAAAGAGAACACTATGCTTTGCCCATGCTGTAGCCAGCAACCTTATGACCAATGCTGTCAACCTATTCACCAAAATCCCCTTAATGCTCAATTGCCGGAACAACTGATGCGTGCCCGTTACTGCGCTCATGTGCTCGATAATGTAGAGTTTGTCATTCAAACCTATCATTCATCTTGCCAAGCAGAGCAAGAAGCCGAAGCCATTGCTCAATCGATTAAAAGTGAATGGGTACGACTAGAAGTACTTGATACACCCGCCCCTTCTGACAACGAAGGTTTCGTAGAGTTTAAAGCTTACTTCTCAGAAGACGGCAAACAATATTGCCTACATGAGCGATCACGATTTGTTAAAGAAGATGGCCATTGGTGCTATATCGATGGTGTGATGCCAGAAGATAAAATTGATCCTCGCCTCACGCAAACTATTGCCAATACTAAAATAGGCAGAAATGATCCTTGTCTATGCGGCAGTGGTAAAAAGTTTAAGAAGTGTTGCGGGTAAGTAAGTTAATAAAAAAGCAGTCTGAATATGTTCGCTACACATATTCGGACCTTTTTTTATCTAAGGTTGTTTAATCTAACGGCTCTTCTTAAACAAAAAAATCATCGGTAGCATAATCAAACACACAAACATCATTAAGCGGTAATCTTGTAAGTAGCCTAATATTGCAGCTTGTCGATTAACCTCAGCATCAATCGCATATAAACCAGCTTGAGTTGTAATGTCATACATGCCTTTTTCTGCTGCCATGTGTAATGAATGGCTGAATGGTGTGATGTATTGAGCAAACACTTCATGGTTATATTGAACTCGATGCGCCAAATAAGTAGTTACTGCTGAAATCCCAATGCTACTACCTATATTACGGATCAAACTATATAGTGCCGTTCCTTCTGTGCGGTACTTAGGCTGTAAGCTCGAGAAGGTCATTGTTGATAAAGGTACGAACACTAAACCTAACCCAAGCCCTTGTACGACACCCGTACGTATAATATCCCAAGAGCTCACTTCAGCATTAAATAACGTCATTTCCCATAATGAAAAAATCATTAAAGATGTACCGGTAACCATCAAATAACGAAGGTCCACTTTTCGGGCGAGACGACCAACAATCAACATTCCTGCCATAGTACCAAAACCACGCGGTGTCAGTAGGAGTCCAACGTCAAGTACCGGGTAGCCCATCAGACTCTGCATAAATGGCGGCAATAGTGCCATAGTGGCCAGTAACACCACGCCCATCATAAAGCCGATAGTAATACCGACTACGAAATTTCTATCGGCAAACATTTCAGGATCGAGGAACGGCTTTTTCGCAGTAAACATGTGGACGATAAACATATAAAATGCCAATGCAGCAACTGCAGATTCGACCACAATCTCCATACTGGAATACCAGTTTTGCGACTCACCTCGGTCAAGAAATAACTGCAATGATCCAATAGCAAAAGCAATAAGCGTGAAACCAAACAGATCAAACTTTCTATCGGCTTCAATTGCCGTTTCTTTTACATAAGCCGCAATACCAAACCAAGCTAGGGCACCAAACGGGATGTTAATATAAAATACCCAACGCCAGTTATAATACTCGGTTAACCAACCACCGAGTGACGGTCCAAGGATCGGACCAACCATTACGCCAACACCCCATAAAGCCATCGCAGAACCATGTTGTTCTTTAGGGTAAGAATCTAACAGGACTGACTGTGACAGTGGGACTAAACTTGCACCAAAAATTCCTTGTAATAAACGGAATAAGATAATTTGATCAAGCGATTGTGCCGCACCACATAAAGCCGACGCGATAGTAAAGCCAATTACCGAATAGATGAATAAACGCTTACGGCCAATACGAGCGGCCACGAAACCGGTTAAAGGCATAGCAATGGCAGAAGCAACAATATAAGAGGTTAAGACCCACGAGATCTGATCTTGAGTTGCGCCCATTGAGCCTTGCATGTGTGGCAATGCCACGTTCGCAATCGTAGTATCCAAGGCTTGCATAATAGTTGCTAACATTACCGAAAAAGTGATCAGGAGCCTTTTCGCACCCTCTTCTTTTTCGTTAGCTTGTAATGTAACTTCGCTCATAACCTAGCCTTAAAATGACAAATTACGGGTATGCTTAGTATCAACGGTCACAATGGCACTTAAACCGGCACGTAATGTTGGCATATTTTCTTTTTCTTCAATTGAAATACGAATCGGCAAGCGTTGCGTCACTTTAACCCAGTTACCCGTTGCATTTTGTGCTGGAATCACTGAGTACTCAGAACCTGTTGCAGGGCTAATACTTGTTACATGTCCTTTCCATTGATGGTCAGGAGCATAATCAATCTCGATATCCACTTCTTGACCGACTTTGATATTAGTCATTTCTTTTTCAGTAAAGTTAGCTTCGATCCACAAGTTCTTATCCGCCACTAACAACATCGTAGTGCTATTCGACGTAATATATTGTCCATCTTCTAATACTTTAGAAACTACACCATCATTTGGTGCATAAACATTAACGTGCTCTAAATCGTTTTTTGCCTGATCAAGTTCAGCTAATGCCAATTGATATTTAGGATGCAATTCAGTTGGTGCTTCTGGATCACCACCAAGGCTTTCAGCGACTTGTTTTAGTGATTTTTGTAAAGCGTTTATTTGTAGTTCAAATAATAAGGTTTTCTGTCTCGCTGAATCATAATCTGCTTCAGAAGAATAATTTTTTTGACGCAAGTTATATTGACGCTTTTCTTCAATGCGCGCGTAATCTAGTTGGCTTTGCGCCACATCAATATTCGCTAATTTGCTTTGATACTCTGCTTTTAAGGTTTCCAATTCGGTTCGTACATCAGCAAGGTTGGCTTTAGCTCGATCAACTGCATATTCATAAGGGGTAGGATCGATCTGTACTAGTAAGTCGCCTTTTTTAACATGCTGATTTTCTTCAACTGGAACGTTAATTACACGGCCAGCCACTTCAGCATTAATTGGTGTTTTATCGGCTTTTACATAAGCATTTTCCGTTTCTACATAGCGACCGCCATGCAGGTAAAGTACGATACTGCCAGCAATTAAGATCAGTGGAACAACAAATAAAAGTAAAAAGCGCTTAGACTTAAACTTTGATTTTTTAGGCGATGGTTGAGGTAATTCCTCTTCCATAGATTGAGTTGGTGCGTTAGCCATATTATTACCTAAAGTAAATTTTTAATTGTCTGATAAGTTTCGGTGGATGTGCTCAAGTGTGGCAATAAATTGATCACGTTGCTGCTCGGTTAGACCTGCTAATCCTGACTCCCATACTTTATTACCCACACTACTCACAATATTGAGACGTGATTTAGCTTCCGGTAATAAGTAAATCAAATGAGCTCGTCGATCAGAAGGACTAGCACAGCGTTTAACTAGCCCTTCTGCAACGAGTTGATCAATCACTCTTGCTACTGTCATTGGTTTTATTTCTAATAATTCTGCTAACTCAACCTGTTTAATGCCTTCGTTGCGAGCAATGATGTTTAATGCTTTTGCTTGCGCCAAAGTAATACAACCTATCTCAGGATCATTCTGAAATTTTTTGCGAACCAGACGTGATACATCAGACAGTAGGTAACCAACAGGTGTTTTAGTCATGAAAAACCTTCAATAAGAGCCTTATGAAAACAGCTAGAGAGAGTCACTTTGGTTTTAAATAAAAAATACAAAGTGTGAACACCTAAATATAGTAAGCATTACTTACTACTTTGACAAGAAAATACTACACAATTGTATAGTAAATATTATATTTGATTGATATATACCCAAGTGACTTCAAGATGCAGAATTCAGAGCTATCATCCAAACCTTTAAGCAAGGAAGATTGACGAAGGAATGTAGGCACCTTTCAAATCAATCTGACACGGCATAAAGGTTTGAATGAAGCTCCCGAAGGGCAAGTTAAAACAAGCTTTATGCGGCGTTAAATTAAATAGAGATAGAATAACTATGATCATATTCAATTTGCCTTGCCTAAAGCTTGTTTTATTCTTGCTGAAACTCGCATCTTGAAGTTACTTGGGTATATAAAGTAATTAATTTAAAAGTCACCAAACACAAAAAAGGCTAGGTAAAAATACCTAGCCTTTCATTTCAAGTCTCTTAATGAGAATTACTTATGACGTTCTTTCAACTTATTAATGACATCATCAAACGATAGACCTTGGTCTTGCAGCAGTACAAACAAGTGGTAGATCAAATCTGCTGACTCACAAATCAATTCCGCTTTGTCACCCGACGTTGCCGCAAGCGCGACTTCAACGCCCTCTTCGCCCACTTTCTGCGATATGCGTTTCGTGCCACGAGCATAGAGACTTGCAGTGTAGGAAGACTCTGGGTCGGCACTCTTGCGGGCAGCCAGTAGTTGCTCAAGTTGATGAAGCCACACCAACTGGGATTCTTCTTGTTGATCACCATCAAAACAGGTGGTGGTACCGGTATGGCAAGTAGGACCAATGGGATTCACCTTAGCAAGTAAAGTATCGTTGTCACAATCTAGCGCAAGATTTACTAAACCTAGGCTGTTTCCTGATTCTTCACCTTTGGTCCAAAGACGTTGTTTGGTACGAGAATAGAAGGTCACTAAACCAGTATCGGCGGTTTTTTGCAATGCATCGCTATTCATGTAGCCCATCATTAGTACTTGGCTTGATCGGTAATCTTGAATAATGACAGGTACTAAACCATCGACTTTTTCCCAATCAATACGCGCTGAAATAGCTTGTATCTCTGACGCGTTAAACGTGGTTTGTTCTGTTAATGCTTCACTCATAAACGTATCTCCACGCCTTGTTGTTTTAAGTATTGTTTTAGTTCACCAATGTTGATCACTTGTTTGTGAAAAACTGATGCAGCTAACGCACCATCAACATTCGTTTTTTGATAAGCTTCAGCAAAGTGCTCCATGGCGCCCGCACCACCAGAAGCAATCAAAGGCACCTGACACACTTCACGTACCATGTTCAATTGATCGATATCGTAACCATTACGCACACCATCTTGGTTCATCATATTTAATACAATTTCACCCGCACCACGCTTTTGCACTTCTTGCACCCAATCACGGGTTTCCCACTTAGTGGCTTTCGTGCGTTCTTCATCACCTGTAAATTGGTAAACTTGGTATTTTCCTGTTTCTTTGTCGTAGTATGAATCAATACCTACCACAATACATTGCACACCAAATTTATCTGCCAATTCAGTGATCAATTCAGGATTCGCTAAGGCTGGAGAGTTGATAGACACTTTATCCGCACCAAACTCGAGAATCCGCGCGGCATCTTCCGCAGATTTAATCCCACCAGCAACACAGAACGGAATATCAATCACCTCAGCTACGCGAGCAACCCAACTTTTGTCGACCACACGACCATCACTAGAAGCAGTAATATCATAAAACACCAGCTCATCAGCGCCTTCTTCCGCATAACGCTGAGCTAACGGTACGATGTCACCGATAATTTCATGGTTACGGAATTGCACGCCTTTAACGACTTGGCCATCTCTAACATCAAGACACGGAATTATTCGCTTTGCCAACATGAGAATGCCTCCTCTGCGGTAAACTTACCATCCAGGAGTGCTCGACCGACGATAACACCCGCAACCCCTGTCCCTTTAAGTGCAGCGATATCCTCTAGGCTACCAATGCCACCAGAAGATTGAAATTGCACTTGTGGGTACTGTTTACATAAATCGATATACAGCTCAACGTTAGATCCCGCTAAAGTGCCATCACGGGAGATGTCGGTACATAACACGTGTTTTAAGCCAACGGTTAGATAATCATCAATGAGGGCTTCAATCGTCACACCTGAGTCTTCTTGCCAACCAGAAATCGCCACACGACGTACGCCTTGCTCATCAATATTGATATCTAATGCCAAAACAATTTTTTCAGCACCGTATTTTTCCATCCAACCTTTCACAAGTTCTGGTTGTTTAACCGCAGTTGAACCGACCACCACACGCTGTGCACCTGCTTCAAGTAGATCAATCACATCTTGTTCAGTTCGTACACCACCGCCAATTTGGATATTAGCGGGTGTGCCTGCAAGCAATTTAGCAATCAAGTCTAGTTGACGCGCTGAAGTATCTTTTGCACCCGTTAAATCCACCAAGTGTAACCAATCGGCACCAGCTTGATGATAAAGGTTAAATTGTTCAACAGGATCCACTTTGTATTCGGTTTTTTGCCCATAGTCGCCTTGAAATAAACGTACGACTTGTCCATCAATTAAATCTAATGCAGGAATTATCATCCTATCTTTTCCTTTTATACGTTTCGTGCTTACACGTTTAGCTCAAGAAAGTTTTGAATCAACTTTGCGCCCGCTTTCGAAGAACGTTCTGGGTGAAATTGCACACCATAATAGTTGCCACTTTGTACTGCGGCAGTAAATGGATTGCCATATTCACAACTTGCAATGGTATATTCACCGACTGGCATGGCATAACTGTGTACAAAGTAGAAATAACTGTCTGCTGGAATATCTTTAAACAAAGGGTGGCCTTCTTGTGGTTGCACTGTGTTCCAGCCCATATGAGGCAATGGTAAATCACCAGTATCCATTAATCGTACTTCACCACTACATAAACCTAGGCAATTGACTTCTGATTTACCTTGTTGACCTTTTTCTTCAGACAGTTTGCCCAGCAATTGCATGCCAAGACAAATTCCAAGCAATGGCTTTTCGACCTTCTTAACTAATGTAATTAAGTCACGCTCTTCTAGGTTTTTCATGGCCTCAGAAGCCGTGCCAACGCCCGGTAGAAAGAGTTTATCAGCGGCTAACACCACTTCTGGATCTTTTGAAATTGTGACAGCATAACCCAAGCGCTCAATGGCAAATCGGACTGATGAAACATTGGCGCACCCGGTATCAATAATCACCACTTTTTGAGCATCATTTGTGATAGATGTTGATCCCATTACAGCACTCCTTTACTACTTGGCAATTCATTACCTTCCACTTTTATCGCTTGGCGAAAAGTGCGTCCAAAGGCTTTAAACAAGCTTTCGATAATGTGGTGATCGTTATCACCCGTTGAAGATAAGTGAAGCGTACAAGCCAGGGTATCCGTCAATGAACGGAAGAAGTGCACCACCATTTCAGTGGATAAATCGCCTACTTGTTCACGGCTGAACTTAGCGTCAAACTTTAGGTAAGGACGGCCAGACAAATCCAAACCACATTGCGCTAAACATTCATCCATTGGCAAGCTAAAACCAAAACGACCGATACCACGCTTATCACCTAGTGCTTCTTTTAACGCTTGGCCAAGTGCTAAAGCGGTATCTTCAATGGTGTGGTGATCATCAATGTGTAAATCACCTTTAACGTCCACTTTCATTTGAAAACCGCCATGAGTAGCGATTTGATCTAACATGTGATCAAAAAAGCCCATACCGGTTGAGATTTGGTTGCCACCTTGTTCATCTAAATTAACTGAAATACGAATATCGGTTTCTTTGGTAGTACGAACAACGGTGGCAGTACGAGCATTGACTGTTAGGTCTTTTAAGATATCAAGCCAGTTCATAGTTTCAGGGTTGTACTGAATACCACGGATCGCCATGTTCTCTGCGAGTTGTAAATCGGTTGCACGATCGCCAATGACTGCTGACGTTTTAAAGTCGACTCTACCTTGCTGTAGATAGTCTTTGACTAGACCTAATTTCGGTTTACGACAAGTACAGTTATCAGCATCAAAGTGTGGGCAAATCAATACATCATCAAACTTAACGCCTTGTGATGAAAAGATATCCATCATCATATTATGTGGGGCATCGAAATCAGCTTGAGGGTAGCTATCGGTACCTAGACCATCTTGGTTGGTTACCATCACTAAACGATAACCTGCATCTTGCAGTTTTAATAATACCGGAATGACATTAGGTTCGAATTTCAGCTTGTCTAAACGGTCAACTTGAAAATCTTCCGGCGGCTCAACAATTAAGGTCCCATCACGGTCGATAAAAAGAATTTTATTAGCTTGGCTCACATTGACTTCCTTTCTTAGAGCAGCCACCAATTAAGTTTGATGGCTCAAATTTTTTATATGCTGTTATTTATACCCAGTTACTTGGGTATATAAGTTAATAAGCTACGCAATGGCACTAATCTGATTACGGATAAAGCTTAAGGTTTTTTCGCATTCATCACGATTACCGATACTGATTCGAACGCAATCTTTAATTAGCGAGTTACGTAAAATAATGCCGTTATCCCACGCAGCTTTAAACATTGCATCACCTTCTGGGAATTGAATAAGCAGATAGTTACCCCAACCGTCATAAACTGTCACGCCTTGCAGCATTGATAAACCCGCTTGTAAATAAGCACGGTTAGCCGAAAGATCAAGTACTTGATATTTCATGCGCGCAAGCCCTGCTTCAGATAATGCCTGACAAGCAATTTCAGCCACTGGAATCGGTACAGGATACGGAGCAATCACTTTCAATAATACATTGATTAACTCTTCGTTAGCTAAGGTAAAACCACAACGTAATCCAGCAAGAGCAAAGGCTTTCGACATGGTTCGTAAAATGGCTAGGTTAGGATATTGTTCAAGTAAATCGACTGTTGAGGCTTCAGGGCAAAAATCAATATAGGCTTCATCCATCACCACAATGGCTTTGTCTTGTGTCATTTCCAACAACGCAACGATATCTTCTCGCTTGATCAGATTACCTGTTGGGTTATTTGGACTGCAGACAAATACCAACTTAACATTATCTAACTGCGCTTGAATAGCCGTTAAATCAAGCTGCCATTCTTGCGTTAAAGGTACGATTTTACGTTCAACACCTATCGTTTCTGCACTAATTGCATACATGCCATAAGTCGGTGGGCAATAAAGGATCGCATCTTGGTTCGGTTCGCAAAAAGCACGTATAAGTAACTCGATACCTTCATCAGCACCGCGAGAAGTTAAGACCTGCTCAGCTGACACTCCTGCATAGCTTGCGTAAGCTTCAATCAAGTCTTTAGGCTGGCACTCACTATAGCGATTTAAGCGAGTAAAATTGGTTTTGTATTCATTATCAAACGGTGACTCATTAGCATTTAACCAAACATCACCACTACCACCAATACGGCGAGCCGACAGGTATGGTGTTAAAGCTTGAACTTGTTTACGGGCTAACTTTTCCATGTTCTACCTGCCTATTGCTGATTCAACTGTTCGTTACAAATACTGTCGATACGGATCGTCACAGCACGTTTATGTGCATCTAGCCCTTCCGCTTCTGCCATAGTGACGACAGTTTGAGCTAAGCCTTTCAAACCCTCTTTGGATAACTCTTGCACTGTCATACGTTTTGAGAAGTCAGCTAAACCTAGGCTTGAATAGGTTCGAGTGTAACCATAAGTCGGTAATACGTGGTTAGTACCAGAGGCATAGTCCCCTACTGATTCAGGTGACCATTTACCAAGGAAAATTGAGCCTGCATTATCAAGTAAGGGCAATAATTCACGAGGGTTCTTCGTCTGAACAATCAAGTGCTCTGGGCCATAGAAGTTTGAAATCGACACGCATTGAGTCAAAGATTCAGTAATCACAATCAAACTTGAACCTAAAGCTTTCTTTGCAATATCGCTGCGAGATAAAGACTTAAGCTGTTGCTGTACAGCTTCTGCTACTTGATCAGCAATCATAGGTGATGGCGTTAATAGCACGACTTGTGAATCTGGGCCGTGTTCGGCTTGTGATAATAAATCCGCAGCCACAAAATCAGCATCAGCAGTTTCATCGGCAATCACTAATACTTCAGAAGGACCTGCTGGCATATCTATAGCAGCACCACGGAAATCATTGCTTACTTGACGTTTTGCTTCGGTCACAAAAGCATTACCTGGGCCAAAGATTTTATCTACTTTAGAAACTGTCTCAGTACCATAAGCCATTGCTGCAACCGCTTGAGCACCACCAACATTGTAGACTTCATCAATATTACACAATTTCGCTACATACAGAATTTCATCAGCAATCGGCGGTGGTGAACATAGCACCACCTTCCTACAGCCAGCAATTTGTGCAGGAACACCTAGCATCAATACCGTAGAAGGTAATGGCGCACTGCCACCCGGAATATATAAACCAACTTTGTTGATAGAACGAGTCACGAGTTCACACACTACGCCTGGTTGCGTTTCGACACTCAATGGCTGTGCTTTTTGCGCTTTGTGAAATACCGAAATGTTCTTGTGCGCTTGTTCTAGCGCTTGTTTCATTTCATCAGATAAGCGTGCTGCCGCTTGATCAATTTCTTGTTCCGATACACGAATAGAATCAGGCGTCGCTCTATCGAACTTAGCCGTTAACTCTTTGATTGCAGTATCGCCATCTTGTTTTACTTGATTTAATACATCAGAAACAATTGAGGTGATATTGGCACCATCGCTAATTGCTGGGCGCTCAAGTACTGCATTTTGTTGCTCTTCGCTTAATGATTGCCAAACGACGGTTTTCATATTACTTACTCCATCATTTTTTCAATTGGTAACACTAAGATCGAACTTGCACCAAGTTCTTTCAAGCCTTCCATGGTTTCCCAGAATAAGTTTTCTGTACTAACAAGGTGTACTGCAACACGATTTTTTTCTTGAGATAACGGCAGAACTGTAGGGTCTTCAGCACCCGGCAATAATTGTTTAATTTGCTCAAGCTTATCGGAAGGAGCATGTAGCATAATGTATTTTGATTCTTTCGCTTGAATCACACCCTGCATACGAGTGAGTAGTTTTTCAATCAAATTATCTTGCTCAGCTGAAAACTCACCGACACGTTGAATTAACGTCGCTTTCGAGCGGAAAATCACTTCAGCTTCTTTTAATCCATTGGCTTCTAAAGTCGCTCCGGTTGAAACCAAGTCTGCAATTGCATCTGCAAGTCCTGCACGAGGTGCAACTTCAACCGACCCGGTTAGCATACAAGTGCTGAAGTTAATGCCTTGCTCATCCATATAGCTTTTTAATAAGTGTGGATAAGTTGTCGCGATACGCTTACCCGCTAAATCTTGTGGGCCGTTGTAAGTTTCATCTTTATTAATGGCGATAGATAAACGGCAACCACCGAAATCTAGACGGCGTAGAGCTTTAAATTCACATGGTGAACCTTCAGCTTTACGATCTAGGCGTACTTCTTCTAATTCATTCTCACCGATAAAGCCAAGGTCAACCACCCCATCCATGATCAAGCCAGGAATGTCATCATCACGAACTAACAGCAAATCAATTGGCATATTTTCACTGTGTACTACTAGTCTTTCACCAGCAATATTAAATTTAACACCACACTTTTTAAGTAGAACTTGGCATTCTTTACTCAAGCGGCCTTTCTTTTGAATCGCAATTCTTAATCGTGAATTTGTCATATTTCTATCCCTGTGTTTTTGGTTTGTTATTTTTAACGTCCCTAAATGAAAAAACCCCCGGAGAGAAAACTCTTCCGAGGGTTTGAATCTTTTTACTGATTCACGTCCGGAAGAGGTATCTTCCGGATGCACACACTCACCCGCAAGATATAACAGGATGATGGTGATGATGAATGTTAATATTCAATGTGCGCATGTGTCTGTTTACTCAATCAGTTTCAATAACTTCACACTACCCAAGCTCGAATATTTTTTCAAGCCTTTATTTGAATTATTTTTCTCTACGTAAATTCTGCTTCTGAAGACATACCAATCACATTAATTAGATGGTCAGGAATTGCGTAGGAAAAGGCTTGATAGCGGAAATTTTCAATATCTTGAAGTTACTTGGGTATATACAAAAAGGCTGAGTTATTCTTTAACTCAGCCTTTGATATCTTAAATAAAATCAGAACTTAAATAATGGCTTTCTTCATTTTTGATTTAGAAATAACCGACATCACTGCACAGCAAACCACAAACGTCACACTTGCGGCAGCAAAGCCCATCAAAGAAGAATCTGTCATGCCTAAAACGATAAAACCTACAGATGAGACTATCGCGGTTGCCAATGCATAAGGTAACTGAGTAGATACATGATCAATATGGTTACAACAAGCACCTGTCGATGACAAAATTGTAGTATCTGAAATTGGAGAACAGTGGTCACCAAATACAGAACCAGCAAGTACTGCGCTCAACATAGGTAACATAAGCGCTAAATCTGTCGCACCCGCAAGATCGCCTGCAATTGGTAGCATGATGCCAAATGTGCCCCAAGACGTTCCGGTTGAAAATGCCATCAAACCAGAAAGTAAAAACAATAGTACCGGTAGCCAATGTACGTCAATATTACCTTCCACTAGTGTCGATAAATAAGCCCCAGTCCCCATATCTTTAATTACCGCACCGATAGCCCATGCAAAGGCTAAAATCAAAATCGCACCGAACATTGATTTAGCGCCAATCCATAAAGTAACTAACACATCTTTTGCTGGCATTTTTTGTTTTAATACTGTTCCTACAGCACAAATCAAACCAACTAACGCACCATAGAATAAAGACTGGCCAACATTAGTATTTTCAAACGCTTTCAATAAGCTAAATGCTTGGCCATCAGCGCTTAACGCATCTGCACCTGAACTAATCATGAAGTACACGGTCGCGACAATTAAAGCAACAATTGGAAGAATGAGGTTAGAAACCGTCCCTTCTTTACTTTCTTTAATTTCTGACTCTTCTGTTAAATCTGGTGCATTCTCGTCACGATCATCCGTTTTACCTTGACCTGCAGCAATCTCATGCCTACGCATAGGGCCAACATTAAGATCAAACCAGATCATGGCAAATACCATTAATAAAGCAAAAATCGCATAGTAGTTCATCGGGACTAAACGCATATATGCGCCTAAAGCCGAATATTCTGTAATACCATGTGAAATTAAAATACCGCTGACTACTGTCATGATATAAGCACCCCAGCTAGACGCTGGCATAATCACACACATAGGTGCAGCAGTAGAATCGAGAATGTAAGCTAGCTTCGAACGAGAAACTTGAAAGCGATCAGTCACAGGGCGAGAAATTGCGCCAACCGCTAAGCTATTGAAGTAATCATCAATGAAGATAAATACCCCTAACCAAGCAGCAAGAAATTGTGCCCCTCTTTTGCTTTTAATGCGCTTTTGTGCCCATTCAGCAAAAGCATAAGTACCACCTGAAAGCGTTAACAAGGCTGTCATCATGCCAAGAAGAACCAGGAAAAGTAGGATAAAAAGGCTATCCCAGTTCAATCCACCATCACTCACAAATACACCAACTACGGTAGAGCTGGTATAGCTTAATGCACCTGATAACGAAAAATCAGCTAACAAAAATGCACCAAGCAAAATACCAAAACCAAGTGATAAAAGAACACGTCGGGTCAGAATGGCCATCGTTAAGGCAATTGCCGGAGGCAGCAACGATGCGGCGGAAGAAGTAAAATCGATTAAGTTCATGATCAAAAAAACCAAAATAGGTTAGAGATCTACTGCAGAAAGGATATTGTTGAAGAGTATAGTCGTAAAACAATAAATCATCTTGTTGATAAACGTTGAAAGTCAAATCACTTTCATGTGTCTACAGTAGCGCTCCATAGTAACAAAACACAGCATGCAATCTTTAAGATTAGCACTCTGCAAACTATGGCAGTGTTACACTTATTAAATGCAACCCCAGCAAGTGGCTCTGATACGCCTAACTAATCAAAACGCACTGATTAGCTCTTACTTCGGCAATATTTCCTTTCATACGCTCTCAAAGGCATCACCCTAAAACGTATTACTAATAAATATTGCGCCTCTACATCAGACTAAAACATTCACCTTACAAATGACCATTTTTCAGGACATTTACAAAGGGTTCTAGCAAGATTCGGCTCATTGTAATGATCAAAAATCAAATGGCAAGACAAAAGTCGAACATTTCCATGTCGACCAAAAAACAACCAGTAAACTTAATTGTAGCGATTAAATGAAATATTAAATCAAAAGCTAAATTAACAATATTATTTGTAATAGTATATATCTCAGTTATTTGAGTATAAATATTAAATGGGCTTCAAATTTCTTTGTTTAGACAAATATATTTTTTGACTAAAAAAGATAAGCTATATAAAATTAGTTTAACTTTATCTAGAAAGGATATTTATTTTAGATAAAACTTAATTCAGCAATTCTACTGTATAGGATCCAAACATGTCAGAAATCAAAAAATCAGCGTTACTAAATATTCGTAGTCTTCGTGCTTTCACTCGTGACGAATTTACCCTAGCGGAAGTAGAAGAATTACTAGAAAAACTGACTACTGTTGTAGCAGAAAGAAAAGAAGCTGAAGAAAAAGAATTAGCTGAACAAGCAGAACGTGAAGCTAAATTAGCCGAGTACGCGGCAATGATTGCAAAAGACGGCATTGATTTAGAAGATCTTATCTCAGCAATGAGCGGCAGTGAATCAAAATCTAAATCACGTAAAAAACGTCAGCCACGCCCTGCAAAATATGAATATACTTTAAATGGTGAGCGTAAGACTTGGACAGGCCAAGGTCGTACGCCTTCTGCAATTCAAGAAGCTCTTGATGCAGGTAAATCAATTGATGATTTCCTAATCAAATAATAATTTAATTATTAACAACAAAGGGAGCATTTAGCTCCCTTTTTTATTCGCCTCTTTCTATACCCAATTTCTGGTCATCTAATTCATTGATACCCAAGTGACTTCAAGATGCAGAATTCAGAGCTGTCATCCAAGTCTTTAAACAAGAAAGATTCGTACAGGAATGTAATTACCTTTCGAACGAATATGACGCAGCCTTTCTATTATAAAAAAGAAGAGGCTTGGATGAAGCTCCCGAAGGGCAAGCTAAAACAAGCTTTATGCTGCGTTAAATTAAATAGAGATAGAATAGCTATGATCATATTCAATTTGCCTTGCCTAAAACTTGTTTTAATCTTGCTGAAACTCGCATCTTGAAGTTACTTGGGTATAGTTGGTATTATCTTTCCCAGTATGCTTCTTCCAAGCTATCTTCTTTCTCTGGTAAGCCTCGAGATAAACGTGGCGAATGTTGTGCTAATACTTCATAACTTACGCGATTAGCATACTTGCATACTTGGGAAAAAGATGAATAAGTCAAAAATGGATATTCATGTTTACTTGAATTAGGGATATTTTCTTTATGATATTTATTAGCCGCCATATCATGCAATATCGCAGATAATGCCGCATCACCGGCTCCATTAGTATTCTTAATTTTCTCAGGACCGCCCATATAAGGTGCAATATGAGAGTACACTTTAATTGGATATTTACATTGAGAACGAATCGTTGGGCGACTAAATTCATACTGATTAAATTCAGCAATCGAGCCAGGTAATAAAGGCAAACTTGTTGATCGCTTTGCTTCTTCTTCGGTATAGCCAGCCATATATAATCCAACAGGGCCTGCAGTACATAATACTAAATCAACCCAATCTAGCGCTTTATTTGAGGCTAATAAAGGGTCATGTTCTCCAGTTAAAGCTTCAGCTTCTTCTTCATTCATTGCTAAAACAGAAACATTCTGCTCAACAAAATTACGCCAGTATTCAGGATCATCTTGAATCACATATTTAGTTCCTAGAGTAAGAACCACTGGAACATCATATTTTTTTGCGTATTCAATCGCTTTCATTGTTGCATCAGGCATAGGATCACCCGCTTTACAACGTACCAAATAGGCAGTTAATACTAAGGCTGAAGCATTTTCAAAAATATGCTCAGGGATACTGGTTGGTAATAACTGGTTCATTTTTCCTTCATTAATTGCAAAGGTTCGCTCACCGTTCTCACTAATTAATGCAAAACAACGACCAATTGGGCCTTCTACGCCTTGTAGATAATTTAAATCCATACGGCTAGAAGTATTACAAAGGTAGCGATATCCATAACTGCCAATTTTAATACTATTACTCATCACACCTAATAAGGTTGATTTATCATCAGCTAGTACGGAGTAATTATGTAATGTATTCCCTATTGTTCCACCTGCAAATTCATCAGTAACGAGATCATATTCCTTTAATTCGTTATATAATGCTTCTGCTTTTTCATCATCAATAACTAAGGAGTGCCCTTTGCTCAATTGATATTTTTCGATGAACTCATCACTTACTTTCGCCTCTATATCAACCAAAGTTTGATCAATACCGATAATATGAGTACGAGACATTCGCTTACTTTCTTGAGCTTGACTGACAAGCGGATCACGAGCATCAACAGGGAAATAGTGTTTAGATTTACGTTGGCCGGGGAATTTCATAGAGATTATGTAGGTTATGAACAGGAATTTGAATTGTAGCCATCAAATTAGATTGCAGCAATATGACACCGAATAGCAACCGTTTGCCCATAAAATAAAGTACTACACAGAGCTTTCAATGAAAAAAAGCGACACACTGACCGCTTCTTTCATCATCTATTTTGGTTATTATTTTTGGTCAATTAACCAAATTTGAAAATCTTTTCGTTCTTGCTCATTTGCTTTCAAGTACCAAGCTTTCAATTGAGAGATATTTTCACTATCGGGCTTAGTTTGAGTATTCATTGGTAAACTCTTTGCTACCACAGATCCTGTAGTTATCGCTGCAACACCACCTCGCATGTTGTAATCCATCACATCTTCAATAAAGTTGCGGCCAAGCTGAACGCCTGTCGTTGATAACGGCTCTTTTTTAACATCAATAGCGTTATCCTGAGTATCGACTAAAGACCATTCAAAATCATTAATTTCATTACGAGCTTGGTTCAAATCTCGATACTCTGGCAATACAAATGTCAATTCATCATCTTGAGCCGTAAACTTCGCAACGATAACATCACTGTATACTCGACGTAAGGTATCATTTTCCATTACACCGGGTTGAAACTTAAATACAATTTGGTTTTCACCATCAGGCAAAATTAAAGTATCAGTTCCAAACAAGCCGCCCTTTTCAACTTTAGGTTTGAGAGAATTAACGACCAGTAGGTTAACACTATCTGGAATTGGGATTTGAACTTCAGCATGGACCAATTGACTCGCTAATAATGCAATGCAGCCTACTGCAGAGAAAAACTTCTTACTCATATACATCCCTTATTTAAAAAATAAAAAAGCCCGGTAAAAACCGAGCTTTGATATTAGCATAACTTTAATCTTTGATTACCAGTAAACGCGAGCACCAAGGCCGAAGTTTGTTTCGCTATCTGCTGTTGTAGGCCCAACAAGGTTATCATTTTCATCAACAAAACCTAATGTCGCACCGTCAGCATAACCAACTTCCGCAAATACACGAGCCCAGCTAGCAAACTTGTATTCAACACCAACAAAGGCATTGTTACCATCTTCATCACCGTAGTCACCAGCATCTTGTTTCACATATTCATAGCCTGCGTACAAAGAGGTCTTTTCAACAAATGTCCAGTAACCACCAACAGAAATTGCATTTTGGTCAACATCAAAGTCAGTATTTTCAACATCGATTTGCGAACCGTAATATGTAGCACTTAATTGTAAAGCATCAGTAACGTCAAATACACCTGTTGCTTCATAATAAGTACTGCTTACATCAATACTTCTTGTTGCACTAGCACCATACTCATGATTACGGTTGTAACCACCACCCGCATGGAAGCTAAACGCACCAAAAGATGCACCCACAAAACCTTCAGCTAAATCTTGATTAGTTGAGTCATCATTTAAACCATAAGTTGCTTTAACCCACCAGTTATCAAGATCAAGAGAGTATTTAATTTGGGACTCTGCAAGCGCGCCATTTAACTGACCGTATAAGTTACCTGTACCACCGAAGAAGTAAGAATAATCTGTACCACCTAGATCATCCGAAGTAGTCCAATCACGGCCGAATTGTACAGTACCAAAATCTGTAGCAAAACCGATTAAGTGGCGGCGTACTGTAACATCATTACCATCATCATTTGAAGGAACACCAACTTCGACTAAACCTAAAACGCCAAAACTATCTGTTACATTATATTTAGCATCTACACCTACACGCGAAGAGCCTGTAGAAAGATCTGCACTATAATCATCTTTATCTAAAAAACGCATTTCGGTACGTAATTGACCATAAAAATCAACTGACGCTTCATCTGTTTTTAGAATTTCAGCCGCACTTGCTGCGCCTGTGAATGCTGCTGCTGATACAGCAAGAGCTAAAAGCGATTTTTTCATAATAATCCACTGCCTTTTATTAATTTGAAATTCCCTTTGGGATTCCTTTCTTTTTTTATTTTATCGCTCGTTAACATCGAGCCAACAAGCGCTACACCTGATTCGCACCTAAAGATTGCAATAAGTTCCCTGAAAGTGTCAAATTTAATAAAAAAAAGTAAATTACCAGTCAAAAAACATAAAAACAAATAATAAACAACAACTTAAACAACCCCGCCTAATAAAAAACCAAAGAAAGGAACAAGAAAAGCAGCCATCTAAAGTGTAATAAAAAGCACAAATACAGAGGTAAAAACTAAAAAAACATAAAAACCTCGCATCAAAAAACCAAAATACACTGAAAAAACAGAATTTAAACCCAAAATAGACACAAGCCATACAAACGCTCGTGAATAGTAAATCTCATGCATCAATATGTGATTCCGATCTTATTTTTTGTGACAATACAGTGACTAAACGGTGAAATTTCGACCTATACGACATTGAATGCGTTTATCATTTTCGGTGACAGTAATGGCTTATTAAATAAATCTAAGTCACATTCCTTTCATATCACCTTATACCCAAGTGACTTCAATATGCAGAATTCAGAGCTATCATCCAAACCTTTAGGCAAGAAAGATTGGCGAAGGAATGTAAGCACCTTTCAAACCAATCTGACCCGGCATAAAGGTTTGGATGAAGCTCCCGAAGGGCAAGTTAAAACAAGCTTTATGCCGCGTTAAATTGAGTAGAGATAGAATCACTATGATCATATTCAATTTGCCTTGCCTAAAGCTTGTTTTATTCTTGCTGAAACTCGCATCTTGAAGTTACTTGGGTATATATTTAAGTCGTCATATTCGGCAGGTTACTTCATTAGACCACTGTGATAATATCCAGTTGTTCAATTAAGGAATTCAAGCATGCTATCTGCCAATATTCAAAAAGCCATCAAACACAGCTATCAAAATCTCTCTCACCAATTAGATGGCTTTATTCCTCGCCGAGCTCAAAACTACCTAGTTGCAGAGATCGCCAAAACACTGGCAGGTAACTATCATAAATCCAATCGAATTATTGTGGCTGAAGCAGGTACCGGAATTGGCAAATCATTGGCTTACTTAATGGCATCTGTACCTTTCGCCCAATTTGGTGAAAAGAAAATCATTATTTCTACCGCAACAGTCGCTTTACAAGAACAATTAATCAATAAAGACATGCCCCTTTATCGGCGCTTGGTTGAAACCCCTTTTACTTTTTTATTAGCGAAAGGACGTCAGCGTTACTGCTGCGCTGAAAAATTGATGCTAGCCTCCGGTGGACAACAAGATGACCAACAGATGGCTATGTTTGAGAACAAACCTAAGCAGCAAGATATAAAACAACTACAAGATTTATATGAAGCCTTTTCGACTCAAAAATGGGATGGTGACAGAGATAGTTGGCCAGAAACCATTAGCGACGATATTTGGAAAACCATCGTCAGTGATAAGCACAGTTGCAATAACTCCATGCCTTCGCATCGTGACTGCCCTTTTCAGAAAGCGAGAGCAGATCTTGATAAAGCCGATATTATTATTGCCAACCACAGCTTAGTGATGGCCGATGCCGATCTTGGTGGAGGTGTGATCTTGCCTGAGCCAGAAGAAAGTATTTATATTTTTGATGAAGCGCATCACCTACCGAATGTAGCTCGTGAACATGCTTCTGCTGCCGCCAGTTTGAAAGGCGCGGCTAGCTGGTTAGAAAACCTCAATAAAGCCGTAGCAAAAATTGTAAATTTGACTGATGCCAAACGTAGCTCTCGATTTAGAAATGAATTACAAGATGCCATCCAACAGCTGATCCCAACCCTCACTCAATTAAGCACTCGATTTAATGCCAACGAATTTAAAGAGCGTATTTATCGCTTTGAGCATGGAGAATTGCCTGCTTGGTTAGAAGAAGAGTCTAAGTGCTTAAAAGTATTGAGTAAGAAAGCGCATCAGGCCATGAATAAAATCGCCGATTTGATTTCAGAACGAGTTAAAGATGGTGAGTTATCTTCACGCCTTGCTGAACCAGCTCTCGCTGAATCAGGCTTTTATCTACAACGCTTAGAAAATCTGGCTAAAGTATGGCATTTAATGGCTGAACCGAATCATGATAAAGGCGCGCCACTTGCTCGTTGGATAGAAATTAGTCCTGAACGGGAAGATGACTTTATTATTAGTGTATCGCCGCTAGAAGTTGGCTGGCAACTTGATCGCCAATTGTGGAGTCGCTGTGCTGGTGCGGTACTAGTATCGGCAACCATGAGGGCATTAAACTCATTTCAGTACTTTGCAATTCAGGCTGGCGTTAGCCAGAAAACCGAAGACGCTACCCAGTTTCTGGCATTAGCATCACCTTTTGATTACCAAAATAATGCTGAACTACTGATCCCTAATGTAAAATATGAACCACAGCACCCCGATTTCACTAAATATCTGTGTGAAATTCTGCCTAACTATATTGAAGAAAAGAAAGCGAATTTAATTTTATTTTCTTCTTACTGGCAAATGAATCAAGTTGCAGAAAAGCTTGAATCTATCGCATTAAAAGAAAAATGGAATCTACAAATTCAAGGTAAACGCTCACGCACTGAAATACTCAATAAACACCAAGCGTATTGCCAATTTGGCCAAACCAGCGTGATTTTTGGCACCGGAAGTTTTTCGGAGGGGCTTGACTTACCGGGTAAGTTACTTGAAAACCTGATCATTACCAAAATTCCATTTGGTGTTCCGACCTCACCTGTCGAAGAAGCACACTCCGAATATATTGTGCAGAAAGGTGGAAATCCGTTTTTACAGATCTCTGTTCCCGAAGCCAGTAAAAAACTGATTCAGTCTGTTGGACGTTTACTGCGGAAAGAGCCAGATTCTGGTAGAGTCGTGATCTTAGACCGTCGCATAGTCACTAAACGCTACGGCAAATCATTACTCGATGCCCTACCGCCTTTTAAGCGGAAAATAGAATACTAACTAAGAAGATCATTTATGGAAATGTTAGACCCAACGATGCTTATCATTCTGGGCCTTGTTGCTTTTGCTGCTGGTTTTATCGATGCGGTGGCTGGCGGTGGCGGTATGCTCACTGTACCAGCACTACTTTCCATTGGTCTACCTCCCCATTTGGCGCTCGGTACCAACAAACTGTCTGCTACTTTTGCATCTTCGACTGCCGCTTTTACTTATTATAAGAAACGTCTATTCACACCTGAGTTCTGGTATCGCTCCTTTATTGCTACCTTAATTGGTGCAATTAGCGGTACGCTTGTGGTTAATGTTATCAGTACAGATTGGTTAGAAAAGTTACTGCCTTTAATTATTCTAGCCACGGCGATTTATACTATTTTTCATAAGTCGCCAAAAGGCAACAGCAACGATATGCCAAACTTTGATGTTAAAACGCATAAAAAACAAGTTATTCAAGGACTCACTCTCGGGTTTTATGATGGTGCGATTGGCCCCGGCACTGGTGCGTTTTGGACAGTCAGTAACATGGCTCTATACCGGATGAATATCTTACTTTCATCTGGCGTAGCGAAAGCCATGAACTTCACTAGTAACTTTACCTCTCTCGTTACCTTTGCCATATTAGGTCATATTAATTGGGCATTAGGTTTAACGATGGGGCTGTGTTTGATGGCCGGCGCTTACGTTGGTGCACATTCAGCAATCCGTTTTGGTGCGGCATTCATTCGCCCTGTTTTTGTTACCGTAGTGAGTGTTATGGCGATAAAGTTAGCTTATGAAGCCTGGTTTTAATTGAGGTAAATATGAGTCATTTCAGCGATATTGCAGCTAAGCTCGATACCTTAGCCAAACAAGCCGCTCAGCGAGATAGACAAAAGGGAGAGCATCATCAGCCATTATTTGATGAGCACCTTTTTAGCTGTAGAGCTCGTTTCTTAGTCCCATGTGTTTCAGAAGCACAAGCAACCTATGACAGCATCATTCGAGAACAGCAAGCAAACAGGCTGACTCAGTTACGAGCTGAACACCTTTCTCAGAAGTTAATAGCGCAATTGGAAGCCATTCAACGTGAATTAGCCACAGGTTCTATTCGCCATAACGAAATAAAGCATAGCAGTCATTATCGCAAGCCTATCAGCGAACTTTATCAAGATTTATCTCAGCACCAAGAGTGGGAAATACGTCTGAAAGATTTAGTGCTGCAAAAGACACATCAAGTTGATCACTGTAGCAGCTTTCAACGCGCAAAAGCTCAACAAGATCTCTTAGTTGCAGAACAACGACTAGAACGTTGCCAATCAGCGAAATTAAAAATAGAAAAACAAATTACATATAGAGAAAGGCATAATCCAAGTAATGACTACTAATAATCATCAACCTAACCCATTAGATTGTGCGCCGGAAGAAATAAAATTGGCGGTCGATCTTATTTATTTGCTGGAATCTAATGAAATCGATCCGAACATTGCATTAGAAGCATTGAAAATTGTTGAAGCAGATTTAATCAAAAAACTAGGAACTAGGAACTAGGAACTAGGAACTAGGAACTAGGAACTAGGAACTAGGAACTAGGAACTAGGCTCATTTTCGAGCAACGAGCAGTGAAATGCCCAAGTATCGAGCCACATATTTAAAACAATTCGCCTCTTATCGCTTTTACCCGATAAGAGGCGAGGATTGGTTTACACGATAGAGCCTTTCTTACGAATTACGTAATGCATCAATACGCTTATCAAGCGGTGGATGACTCATTAGTAACTCCATCATGGTGCGCTTACCATTAATGCCAAATGCCATCATTGAACCTTCTAGCTGTGGTTCGTGGCTCATTTTTAAACGTTCAAGAGCTGCAATCATCTTATGCTTACCGACCAAGTTTGCCGCGCCAGCGTCTGCATGGAATTCACGGTGACGGCTGTACCACATAGTAATAAAGCTCGCTAAAAAGCCAAATACCAATTCAAGCACCATAGAGATCAAAAAGTAACTCATCATATTAGTGCCACCACCTTCTTCGTTATCTCTTGAACTCACAAGATTTGCAATTGTACGAGATAAGAAGATAACAAAGGTATTCACGACCCCTTGCATTAAA
Source organism: Vibrio algivorus (assembly GCF_030161215.1). NCBI lineage: Bacteria > Pseudomonadati > Pseudomonadota > Gammaproteobacteria > Vibrionales > Vibrionaceae > Vibrio > Vibrio algivorus. The sequence continues at coordinate 437,610 of NZ_BSPV01000009.1, read as the reverse complement.
GTCATCGTAACCATATCACCATTAGAAATATGACTAACTTCATGGGCCAGTACAGCCTCAGCTTCATCACGAGTCATGTTATGTAATAATCCGGTAGATACCGCAACCAAAGAGTCGTCACGCTTAGCACCTGTTGCAAAAGCATTGATATCTGGTGAATCATAAATAGCCACGGTTGGCATACCAATACCGACTTGCTGAGCTTGACGACTTACCGTCTGAACTAGCCAATGTTCTGTTTCATTCCTTGGAGTCTCAATTATCTGACCACCAACAGAACGCAATGCCATTTTTTTAGACATTAACAATGAAATGAATGAGCCACCAAAGCCAAATAAAGCTGCCATCACCAATAATCCAGAAAGACTACCTGGTTGCATGCCGGTTACCGCATAAACTATATTTAAAACAACACTTAAAACTAGCACTACTGCTAAGTTGGTTGCTAAAAATAACATCACTCGTTTCATTCTTTCTGTCTCCATTGAGAAACTATTTATTCATTAATCATCATAACCTTATGGCTACGGTGAGAAAACAATGTATACCCAAGTCACTTCGGTATATACCAACACGGTTTAAGTATAGATATAGTCATTCATTTTCAGTTCAAGGTTAAGCGCTAAATTGAAACATTTAATGTCGCTCTATCTACTCCTATAAAACTGATTAACTATCACCCCACATGCGCTCATTAAGCATACAATTTGTGACGAGGCGCTCAAATATATGCTTCGTAGGTTAATATTCAAGTAAATGAATAATAAGGCTTATTAGTCCTTTTCCTAATTAATTGTCGCTCAGTTATACTTTAGTCGTATTGCTCATAGCACTTATTCACCTTATTTTAACGCCATAACGGTTACAAATAAGGATGATAACTATGGCAGATAAGGAAAATTACCAAATGGCGATCGATTTATTATCGTGCCACTTAGGTTTATCGGAAGAAGAAGCAAAAGAGCGCTTAGGTTTAGCAGAAAAGAAATCAGAACAACCTATCACTCTGGTTCCTGAGAAGTACCAAGCTCAATAATATAAGTCTCGATAACAATCCAAAAAAACAAAAGCTGCATATTGTTCATTATGCAGCTTTTGTCTTATTTATACCTAAGTGACTCAATCACTCTAACTTGAGTAAACTTAAATCAATGTATTGTTCCGCTTTTATCATTTCCGATGCAGATAAGTAAGGGATTTCAGCTAATTTGGGCGCGGTAATATGCCTTTCTAAAAAAGAAACATTCTCGTCATAACAACCAAAATAAGGATCGACCTTATTGGCCACCCAACCGACTATCTCTAAACCGTCACTTTTAATTGACTCTAAGGTAAGTAAAGCATGATTCAAACAGCCAAGTCGTATACCGACTACGATAATAATCGGTAACTTTTGCAGCTTAACCCAAGTCGATAAAAATTCACTATCCGAAACTGGGACTTTCCAACCACCCGCGCCTTCCACCACGACTATGTCAGATTTGAGTTTATGCAGCCCTAAGCTGATATCTAACTGCTCAAAATCAATAGTGGCTGACTCACGTTTAGCAGCAATATGTGGTGATGTTGGTAACAACAAAGCAAAAGGGTTAACCTCAGCATAGCTTAACTCAACATTCGACGCTTTTTGCAATGCTAAAGCATCTTCGTTAACCAAACCTTGCTCGGTAAGTTCACAGCCCGCTGCGATAGGTTTAAATCCCGAAACACGATAATTATGCTTAGCAAAAGCCTTAATTAATGCTTGAGATACTAAAGTTTTTCCGACTTCAGTATCGGTACCTGTAATAAATACACCATGACTCATTTTGTCAGCTCTCCTAAACAAACTTGATAAGTGGCAGGGAGTTCACCATTCGATTTTTTAAACATTCGATACGCCTGATCGACTTGTAATAAGGTTCTCGGTTTAGTTAAACCTTGCGAACGCCCTGAAACATACGTCGCACCAATCCCCTTTAAATCTTTCATTAACTCAATTGCCGAAGAATAATTAAGTATTATTTGAAGGCTTTCTAACTGACATTGACTCGCCCCCGATTGAGATGCCGCCGATTTTAAGTAACCTATTTGATGAAATTGATTCACATGTCGGTATTGTTGATCTACTTGTTGCCATGCGGTATGTAATTCAATTAATGACCCTTGTAAAAGTGTTGAATAGACCAGTTTCCCTTGCGGTTTTAATATTCGGACGAGTGATATCATTAAAGCATCTACCTGATGACACCATTGCAATGCAAGACTGGAAAAAATCAGATCAAAGCTTTGTGGTTCAAATGGTAACTGCTCAGCGTCTCCCTTCAAGTAAGTAACAGGCAAGTTAGTACAGCGAGATTGACACACCGCTAGCATGTCATCGGATAAATCAAATGCCGTTACTTGCGCGCCACGTAATGCAAGTAGTTGTGTGAAATATCCCGTACCACAACCAAGATCTAACACTTTCAACCCTGATAAATCATGCGATAGTTTATCCATCAACAGTTGTCCAACTTGTCTTTGAAAAGCAGCGTGTTGATCATAGGTCTTCGCTGCTTTACTAAACGCTTGGGCAACGGCTATTTTATCTACATCTCGGCATTCAATATCTAATGCTAAGGCCATCAGTCGTGCCCTCTTGATTTTTTATTTAATTGATAATATTGAATAATTTCTTGAGTAAGCCGTGAGACCTGTTGTGGTGAATGGCAACTACTCAAGGTAATCCTTAACCTTGCAGAATTGGCGGGGACTGTCGGTGGACGAATGGCACCAACCCACATTCCTTTCTGCTTTAAATAGCTCGATAAATCGATAGCTTGTTGGCTACTACCACATATCAAAGGCTTAATAGCGGTATTAGTCACTCTGTACCCAGAAAGAGTTGAGAGTGACTCATGCAAGATTTCAGCTAATTCAATGAGTTTTTCACGCCGCCATGTTTGTTGTTGGATCATAGTAATCGCATAACTAATTGCATAAGCTTGTGCTGGAGGCATTGCGGTTGAATAAACATAATGCCGCGCAAACTGATTCAAGAATTCTCCCGTGCTTTCATCACATAAAATCGCCGCTCCTGAAAGTCCTACTGCCTTACCGAACGTCACAATTAAGATGTTGGGTTTAATGCCTAATAATTCAGTAACACCTGCACCTGATGCCCCTAGTACCCCTAGTCCATGAGCATCATCGATGGCTAGCCAAGCCTGATGCTTCTGGCATTGATGTGAAAGCTCATTCAATGGTGCGACATCCCCATCCATGCTAAACACACCTTCTGATACCACTAGCTTGGCTTGTGATAATGAAAGCGCGGCAAGTTTACAACTAAGGTCATTCATATCATTGTGTTTAAAGCGAGACATTGGCGCCGGACTAAGCATGCCAGCTTCCATCAAAGAAGCATGATTCAATTTATCTTGTATAAGATGATCGTGTTTATCCAATAAGGTAAACAGCAAGGCTTGATTGGCGCTAAAGCCAGAATTGAACAATACCGCTCTAGGGTATCCCAACCATTCACACAACTTATCTTGCAAGCTTTGATGAGCCATAGATAGCCCCGTTACGGTAGGAGAAGCACTACTACCACAACCATATAGATTGAGTCCTTGCTGCCAGGCTGAGATTAATTCAGGCTCACGGGCAAGACCTAGATAATCATTACTCGAAAAGTTGATATACGGCGTAGACTCAGCGGTTGCATTCGATGTAGAGAGTGAAATCCGATTATCAGAAAAATGTGAAAAAACTTGAGTACTTCTTTGTAACCCTTTTTCACGCCGAGTTGTTAAAGCTTTTTGGATTTTTGCATCAAACTGGATTTTTGAATCAGACATCATGACTAGTTCTGCGCTTCATAAAACAAATCATCTTTCGTTGGCCGAGTAACGACACGTTCGATGACTCGCTCGATTAAATCACTTTCTTGCACTTCATCCGGTTTTTGATGCACTTCTAAACGATTAATACCTAACTTTTTGAACAATTGCAGATCGGTATCTTCTTCTGGGTTTGGCGTCGTCAGCAACTTGCAACCATAGAAAATAGAATTAGCTCCAGCCATAAAACACAACGCTTGCATTTGTTCATTCATATTTTCACGCCCTGCCGATAGACGTACAGCAGAATATGGCATCATAATTCGTGCAATAGCAATTAAGCGGATAAAGTCGAATGGTTCAACATCATCAACATTTTCCATTGGCGTGCCTTTGACTTTAACCAGCATATTGATCGGCACGCTTTCTGGATGAGTAGGTAAATTCGCTAACTCAACGAGTAAACCGGCTCGGTCACTGACACTTTCCCCCATTCCAATAATGCCCCCTGAACATATTTTCATACCTGAATCTCTAACATGAGAGAGAGTATCGAGACGGTCTTGATAAGTTCGAGTCGTAATAATATTGCCGTAGAATTCTGGGGAGGTATCAAGATTATGGTTGTAATAATCAAGCCCTGCATTTGATAAATCTTGAGCCTGTTCGGGCGTTAACATACCAAGTGTCATACAGGTTTCTAACCCCATATCCTTAACCCCTTTGATCATTTCCATCAAATACGGCATATCACGCTCTTTAGGGTTCTTCCAAGCCGCTCCCATACAGAACCTTGTTGAACCTGAGTTTTTAGCTTTTTTAGCGGCATCTAATACTCGCTCTACTTCCATTAAACGCTCTTTCTCTACATCAGTTCGATAATGGGCACTTTGAGGGCAATACTTACAATCTTCAGGGCAAGCTCCTGTTTTAATTGAAAGTAATGTGCTGACTTGAACGTGATTCGCTTGTTGAAATTCTCGATGTACAAGCTGCGCTTCAAATAATAAATCCATAAATGGTTTATCAAGTAATTCATGCACTTGCTGTACAGTCCAGTTATGCCTTATTTCCACAATTCTTCCTTATCTAAAAAGCCTTAATGTAAAAATCTTATGTCAAAAACTTGGCTAGTCTAATCAAGCAAGATAACATGTCAACCAAATAAGTATAACAAGGTTTACAATGAACTTAATAACGAACAATCATACTAAGGTAAGCTGCGATCTAGAATTTGACCGTCAACATATTTGGCATCCCTACACTTCAACGCTTGCTCCGCTAAAGTGTTACCCGGTCAGTAGAGCTTATGGTGTACATATTGAATTAGAGAGTGGCGAAACACTGATTGATGGTATGTCTTCATGGTGGTCAGCAATTCACGGTTACAATCACCCGCAGCTCAATCAAGCAGCCCATAAGCAAATAGACGCTATGTCGCATGTAATGTTTGGAGGGTTAACCCATCACCCCGCCATTTCACTTTGCAAAAGCCTTTTGGAATTAACGCCACAAAGTCTGCAACAAGTATTTCTTGCCGACTCGGGTTCAGTATCGGTCGAGGTCGCTTTAAAAATGGCGATGCAATATTGGCACACTAAAAATGCTGAAATACCTGAATCATCTAAACGTACTAAATTTTTGACCCTTTCACATGGTTATCACGGTGATACTTTTGCGGCAATGTCAGTGACCGATCCAGATAACTCTATGCACAAAATGTATAAAGGCTTTTTACCAGAACATATCTTTGCCAAGTCACCAAGTTGCTACCAAATTAATCAAGGCCAATGGCCTACTTACGATCCGCAAGACATAACGGACTTTAAAAATAAAATCGCCAAACATCATCAAGAAATTGCGGCAGTGATCTTAGAGCCGATCGTACAAGGTGCAGGAGGGATGCGGATTTATCATCCTGAATTTTTAAAGGAGGTCCGTCAGCTATGTGACCAATATGAACTACTGTTAATTTTAGATGAAATTGCTACAGGATTTGGTCGTACTGGCAAACTGTTCGCTTTTGAACATGCAGGTATTGAGCCGGATATCTTATGTTTGGGTAAAGCGTTAACCGGTGGCTATATGACACTTTCAGCAACACTGACGAGTCAAACTATTGCCGATACTATCTGTAGCGGAGAATCTGGTTGCTTTATGCATGGGCCAACCTTTATGGGAAACCCTTTGGCTTGCGCGGTTGCTAGCGCCAGTTTGGAGATTATTAAGCAAGGGCACTGGCAACATCAAGTGGCAGCGATAGAGTCAGTTTTTGCAAGCACACTACCCGCTCTTCAAAATCACCAACGTGTCAAATCGGTTCGTTGGCTCGGTGCTATCGGCGTGGTAGAGACTTATCAGGTGGTCAATATGGAAAATATTCAGCAACTATTTATTGAAAATGGTGTTTGGATACGGCCATTTGGACGACTGATCTACATTATGCCGCCTTTTATTACTACACCTGAACAGGTCACTCACTTGGTTGATACAATTGAATTCGCCCTCAATAACGATGATTGCTTTCAATATATCCCCAAGTAAACGCTAAAAATAGCAAACTGATAACAATTGTAAGTAACCAGCAAAATGCGTACTTTGCTTATTCTGTAACATCAAGAGTTTGTGTTAACATTAACCCAGAGATTTTACCCAATAAATTTAAGGTTTACTTAATATGTTTAAATGGTTACTTATTGCTTTATTCTCTTGCTCTTTCTCAGTAGTAGCAGCCGAACAAGCACAACCTGTAAGTAAAGTGACACCACAAGAAATTAACGTTGAAACTCACACCTCAAACGGTAACTTGATCTTAGGTGAGAAAGAGTGGATATATATCAAACCACTTAATCGTAATGTACTGGCTCGTGTTGATACCGGCGCGACATCCTCTTCGATTAGTGCACTCGATATCAAAACTTATAAGAAAGATGGTAAGAGCTTTGTTGATTTCAAACTCGCCCATAAAAAATGGCAAAGTAAAACGATGACTTACCCAGTAACTCGCTGGGTAGAAGTCGTACAATCAACATCTGAAGAACCATCGCCATCACGCCCAGTAGTACAATTGGAAGTACAAGTCGGCGACTACAAAACCAAAACTGACTTTACTTTAACAGACCGTACTCACCTTCAATACCCTGTACTGCTAGGTCGTACTTTCATTGATAATACTGCCTTAGTGGATGTATCGCATAAATATGTACAACCACGCGTTAAACTAGAAAAGACAACAGCTAAAGATGATGATAAATCTGCCAAAGCAGAAAAATAATCACGAAATTGTTATCGGTAAACCTTAAATATTTAAATACCAATAGCTGCAAACTTGAATGCTATACCTAGAGGCATAGAGCATAATTCTGAATTCTACATATTGGAGCCACTTAGGAATAGATCAAAAAAACCGAAGCATAACGCTTCGGTTTTTTATTAGATGAGTTTCATAAAGTGGTAAAACATTACGTTGCTTTAAGCGAAATACTACCCACCAATATGAGTTAAACCGTTCATGTATGGGCGCAGTACTTGAGGTACTTCAATACGACCATCCGCTTGTTGGTTATTTTCTAGAATCGCCACCATAGTACGACCAACTGCAAGACCTGAACCATTCAGCGTGTGTAGTAACTCAGGTTTCTTTTCACCTTTACGGCGGAAGCGAGCTTGCATACGACGAGCTTGGAAATCACCACAGTTAGAACATGAAGAAATCTCACGATATGTTTCTTGCGCTGGTACCCACACTTCTAAATCATAAGTTTTAACTGCACCAAAGCCCATATCGCCAGTACACAACACAACTTTGCGGTAAGGAAGTTCTAGCAATTGTAGTACTTTTTCAGCATGACCCGTTAACTCTTCCAGTGCAGCCATTGAATCTTCAGGCTTAACAACCTGTACTAATTCAACTTTGTCGAACTGGTGCATACGAATCAAACCACGAGTATCACGACCATAAGAGCCCGCTTCTGAACGGAAACATGGTGTGTGCGCTGTCATTTTTACAGGAAGATCTGCTTCATCTGTAATGGTGTCACGCATTAGATTCGTTACTGGCACTTCCGCTGTTGGAATCAATGACAATGTTTTTAATGGCTCATCACTCACTTGCTCAGTTAGCGGGCGAGTGTGGAATAGATCTTCACCAAACTTAGGTAGTTGACCAGTTCCAAATAAGCTATCTGAGTTTACTAGGTATGGAACATACATTTCTGTGTAACCATGCTGCTCAGTATGTAGATCTAGCATAAATTGCGCGATAGCACGGTGCAGACGAGCAAATTGGCCTCTCATTACGATAAAGCGTGAACCGGTTACTTTTACTGCACTAGCAAAGTCCAAACCATCGCCCATCTCACCGAGATCAACGTGATCTTTTAATTCAAATTCATACGCTTTCGGCTCACCCCAACGAGCAACCTCTACGTTGTCGTTTTCATCTTTACCATTTGGTACAGAATCATCGGGTAAGTTTGGAACTGAGAATGTAATTTCATCTAGCTTATTTTGCAGTTCAGCTAAAGCCGTTTTTGCAGCATCAAGATCAGCGCCTAAGTTTCCGACTTCCGCCATAATACGTGCGGCTTCATCGTGATCACCTTTTGCTTTCGCTTGGCCTATGGATTTCGAACGGGAGTTACGCAGTGCCTGCAATTCTTCGGTCTTAATTTGTAAAGACTTACGTTGTTCTTCTAGGCTACGGATGGTTTCTACATCCAGCGTGAAGCCACGGCGGGCTAATTTGGCAGCTGTATTATCCAGCTCAGTTCGAAATAATTTAGAATCAAGCATTGCTAATCCTGTTGGTCTAAGTGTGATTAAAGCAGCCTATAAGCTACTTTTAAGAAGATTTTATAGTGTCTAACGTCATTATCTAAAATAAACTAGGCACTAGGTTAAAAAGATACCCAAAAAGCACTATTTTTGATAGCGCTTTTGTTGGCTTTTTGCATCTAATTCAGCCAAATACTCTAGCTTATCGTTAATTTTTCCTTCTAAGCCACGATTTGTCGGAAAATAATAACGAGTATCGGCCATTTCCTCAGGGAAATAATTTTCACCTGCTGCGTAAGCTCCGGGCTCATCATGCGCATAACGGTACTCTTGCCCATAACCCATGTCTTTCATTAAATTGGTGGGAGCATTACGCAGATGCAGTGGTACATCAAATTCTGGTTGATTATGAGCATCAGAAAGTGCTTGCTTCCAAGCCGTATAAACCGCATTACTTTTTGGTGCACAAGCTAAATAAACGATCGCTTGGGCAATTGCTCTTTCGCCTTCTGCTGGTCCAATTCTTGTAAAGCAATCCCAAGCAGAAATCGCAACTTGCATTGCTCTAGGATCAGCATTGCCGATATCTTCAGACGCAATAGCTAATAAGCGCCGAACAATATATAAAGGATCACAGCCCGCTGCCATCATACGTGCCGCCCAATAGAGTGCCGCATCAGGGTTAGAGCCTCGAATCGATTTGTGTACCGCAGAGATTAAGTCGTACCACATATCACCTTTATTATCGAAGCGGGCAACTTTTTCACCAGCAACTTCCGCTAATAAAGCTAAGGTAATAACTTTTTGATTTTGTGAATTTTCATCGGCTAAATCATACAATAGCTCAAGATAATTGAGTGACATACGAGCATCGCCATTCACAAGATCGACTAAACGCTCAAGTACTTCATCTTCAAATACTGCCGCAACTTTACCTAAACCACGTTCAGGATCTTGGATCGCTTGTTTAAGCACCGCCATAATATCGGCATGATCAAGTGAAGTTAGTTTATACACCCGAGCACGAGATAAAAGTGCATTATTCAATTCAAAAGAAGGGTTTTCAGTAGTTGCGCCGATAAATGTTACAGTGCCATCTTCAATATGTGGTAGAAACGCATCTTGTTGACTTTTATTGAAGCGATGTACCTCATCAACAAACAAAACTGTTTTACGACCAGATAGTTTATGCTCTCGAGCTTTTTCAATCGCCAGACGAATATCTTTTACTCCAGAAGTAACAGCAGAAATTCGCTCTACTTCAGCATTGGCATAATTGGCCGCCACTTCTGCAAGTGTCGTTTTACCTGTGCCCGGAGGCCCCCACAAGATCATTGAATGCAAATGACCCGCTTCTAACGCCCTACGTAATGGTTTGTTAGGTCCTAGAATATGCTGCTGACCACAATAGTGCTCTATCGACACTGGCCGCATTCGAGCGGCCAGTGGGCGAAAGTCTTCATCAGCTGAAAAATCTAAACTAAAATTATTCATTGTATACCCAAGTCACTTCGGTATAGCCTACCTGATTATTGACGTTGGTCATCAACCTCAACACCTTTAGGAACACTAAAACTAAAGATTGCAGCATCAGGTTTCTTCATAGAAAAATGACTAAACTCAAACTGGCTTTTCTGGCCATCTTGTTCAATCACATTAAACTGTTGAACCACACCTTTAGCATTAATTTTAATTTGGAATGTACCTACCGATGTATCTGCTGCGGTTGGCTTCAAAGTAAAAGTATCATTCGATTGGGTAACATCATAATTCGCCCAATCACTGGCGCGGTTACGAGTTAGCAATACAAACGGTGTTTGAGCGGTGGCTTGCTCTTGACTTAAAATCGTCACTTGCTCGACAAATGGACTGTAATACCAAACATTTTTACCATCAGAAACGAGCAGAGTTTCATCTGGCGCAGATGTTTTCCAACGGAATAAGCTTGGTCGTGATATATCTGCACTTCCTTTACCATCAAGTAACACTTCACCTTCAGGGCTCGTCACTTTTTGAGTGAAATCCGCACTAAAGCCATCATTCTGACTCAATCGAGCATTCAACTCATCTTTCGGTGCTGCCAAAACACTGGTACTTGCCAACAACAACACTAGTAGCCAATTTCTCATATCCATCCTCGACATTATAAAAACCTGATTTTGCAATTGTTGCACTTTCAATCAATGGTTTATTGAACCGTTAATTAATCAAATTGCTTAATCGGTGGTGGAGCAATTACTTCACGGTTTCCGTTATGCCCCGGTGCACTTACGACACCTTGAGCTTCAAGTTGTTCCACAATTCTTGCAGCACGGTTATAACCAATTTTAAAGCGGCGCTGAACACCAGACACTGAACCTCGACGAGACTCTGTTACAAATTCAACCACCTGATCGTAAAGTGGATCAGCATCTTCTTCACTTTCTAATTGTTCACCTGGTAATAAACTTTCTGCAGTTGGCTCACCATGAACAATTTCATCAATATAAACGGGCTTACCACGTGCTTTCCAATCATTCACTACCGCATGCACATCATCATCGGAGGCAAACGCACCATGAACACGAATGGTGTGGTTTGAGCCTGGCGGTAGATACAGCATATCACCCATACCAAGTAGTGATTCAGCACCACCTTGGTCCAAAATAGTACGTGAATCCGTTTTCGTTGATACGGTAAACGCGACACGAGTTGGAATGTTGGCTTTAATCAGACCGGTAATAACATCTACCGATGGACGTTGAGTTGCCAGCACTAAGTGAATACCTGCCGCACGTGCTTTTTGAGCCAAGCGTGCGATCAACTCTTCTACTTTCTTACCAACGACCATGATCAGATCAGCGAATTCATCTACGATCACTACGATATATGGCAATTTTTCTAAACGAGGTGGCATTTCATCCATGCTATCACCCGGTTGCCATAATGGATCATGAATTGGATGACCTGCATCAGCAGCCATTTTCAGCTTTTCGTTATAACCTTTCAGGTTACGAACGCCTAATGCTGACATTAATTTATAACGACGTTCCATCTCCCCAACACACCAACGTAGAGCGTTTGAGGCATCTTTCATATCAGTCACAACTTCCGACAACAAATGAGGAATACCTTCGTAGATCGATAGTTCCAACATTTTCGGATCGATCATAATAAAGCGTACATCTTCTGGGGTCGCTTTATACAAAATACTTAAGATCATCACGTTTACGCCAACCGACTTACCAGAACCGGTGGTACCCGCAACTAATACGTGAGGCATTTTAGCCAGATCCGCAATCACCGCTTCACCAGCAATATCTTGCCCTAGGACGACAGCAGTTGGCGACTTATTCTTTTGGAATTGTTCGCTACTAATTACATCCGATAAATAAACCGTTTCTCGGCTCATATTTGGTAGCTCTAAACCAACATAAGGTTTGCCTGGAATCACTTCTACTACGCGTACCGCCATAGCAGATAGTGAACGAGCAAGGTCCATAGAAAGACCAGAAATACGGCTAACTTTAACACCTGGAGCTAAATCTAATTCAAAACGAGTGATCACCGGACCGGGGAAAATATCCACTACGCGAGCTTCAATTTTATAATCGGCAAGCTTAGATTCAACCAAGCGAGCAATCTCTTCCAAAGCATCGCGGTCAATATGACTTTCACGTTTTTCTGGGTGATATAACAGTTCCAATGTTGGCATTGGTGATGTTGGTACCGGTAAATTTGCATCTTGTTGAACCAAGAACGGGTTTTGTGATGCCAAAGCATTTGCTTGTGCTGTCGCAACCATATTTCGGAATGCATCTGCATCTTGATCGGTTGCTTGATTTTGCTCAGGTTGAGCAACCTCTTCCGATTGAATGACTGGCTGTTGAGCATTTTCGGCTTGAGTATTGAACTCTGAATGAGTTTGAGTAGATTCTGTTTGTTCAGTTGCAGAATGCGCTGACGATGAAGAATCATTCAAGGCCGCTTCGGCTAGATGTTGATTATTTATCGTATTAGCAACAAGAGTTGACTCAGCAGGCGAGTGAGTTTGCGGTGACTGTTCTACTACTGGCTGCTCACTAGCCTGTTGTGCCGCAATATTTTGTTCAGCCGTAGTATCTACAGAAAATGCCGTTTGAGATGGCTCAGATTCATCGTCGAGAACAGAATCAAGGTTTCCTATTGAAGGAGTATTTTCATCTAAAGCAATATCATCGATGGCAGTTTCTGGCTTACTTGTACTTTGCTCTTCAGCAACTGCTGATGATACATGTTGAGGCGTTTGATTAGGAGCTTGCATCGGTGCTTGTACTGGAGCAGGAGTATTAACTTCTTGCTCAACAAAGTCATTTTCAGAAACCGCTTGCTGATCCAATTCTGCAATCGTTGCATTTGGATTTTGGTAACGATTTGATGATTGTGTCGCAGCACTATTGGTAATATCTGAAGATGCTGAACTCATTGTCTGCTGAGTTCTCACCTTTTGCTCCGGGTCCATTTCTGCCGTTTGAGTAGATTGCACTGGCACAGCTTTTGCGGATGCTGAAGGTGCTGAGAATAACGGATCATCCAGATCGTCTTCGCTAAGATCTAGGTTTGGCTCACCATGTGTGCTCGGTTCAATTTGAGCTTTCTTCACTGATTTACGTGGGAAATGAATATTAAAACGTGGCTTTTTCTTCTGCTCAGCTTCAACATTTTGCACATCATCAACTACATCAAATTCATCATCTTGTTGTAGATCAACTGCTTTTAAAGAAAGAGCATCATCATCAATACCTTCAATATGCATTTGACTTAGTTCAGCTTGTTGGTAATGGTTCGCTGATAAGGTAGTCGGTTCTGAGTGACGCGCGCGATTAAATAAACGCTGGGTAAAACGTAAAGTCGCTTGCCCTAAATGTTCAACAATGCTCAACCAAGAAATGCCGGTTAATAACGTAAAACCAGCACCCCATAAAAACATAAAGACTAGAGTTGACCCTAAAATATTCAATGCCGGGGTGGCAACCGAGGTTAAAACATCCCCTACGACACCGCCCGATGAGAAGTACCAAATATCATCAAAGTTAATATCTGCTAGACCACAGCTAGTTAACAGCATGATAGTTAGACCAAGTAGACGTGTGCCCCATAGAAGAAAATCAATCCCCTCCCCTTCATCTCGTGAACGGAAAAATGCCCAGCTTGCGCCTAGAATGATAAAAGGTAATGGGTAGGCAAATACGCCAAAGGTGAAGAATAAAGTATCTGCAAGCCAAGATCCGATATAACCACCAGCATTATGGACTGTACCACCCCATGCAGTTTGTGACCAAGATGGATCCGCTGGATTAAATGAGAAAAGGGCCACCATCATTAAAATGGCAATCAATAAGCCTAAGATCAAACCACACTCTTTCAAACGTTGCGAACCATTAAGACGAGGTCTCGACTTAGATTCTTTCGCTTTGATGATGGTGACGGTTTTTGATTTGCCTTGCTTGAAAATATTTTTACTATACGTAAACAAAACGTTCCCCTATTCCGAGTGGTTAATGGGCGCTTATTCTTATTTTAGACATGACGTCAAACCTTATTGCATTATTGAAAATAGCAAGTTAGGTATGAAAATAAGGATAATTCACTCGGTGGTCCAAAATACGACGAGCGGCCTAAGCCGCTCGGTAGACAACACTCGATAACAATAACCGAAATAGGTGGAAAAACCTATACCCAAACAGCGTCAAAAGGAAGATTTGAACGCATCTTGACACCATTTGAACATATTCTAGGGTCTGTTGATCTTTGATGCTTAGATTTTGTTCGAGATAAAAGCGTTTTAGGCGAGGCAAGTCGATTGTAACCTAGCTATTCTAAGTCAATGAGACTTAACGAAGCATAATACGCTTTTAGCCTAACCCTTCGGGCAGCGTTTGTTGGTCATTTCAACTGCGTTATCGGCTTCTCGTGTAGGCTAGCTACACCGCGGAGCCTCTGCCTTGTATAAATACCCAACAACTCGCTGCAAAAATAATCACAAAAGGTCAACAAACCCTAGTTATCGAGTTTGAATCACTAACTGATTTGATTGTTTTACTTCTTCCATCACCACGTAGGTACGCGTGTCATTTACACCAGGAAGGCGCAGTAAAGTGTCACCTAATAGCTTACGGTAAGCACTCATATCTGATACACGAGTTTTCAATAAGTAATCGAAATCGCCAGAAACTAAATGACATTCTTGGATATCATCTAATTTTTGTACTGCGGTATTGAATTGTTCAAACACATCAGGTGCACCACGGTTTAATGTAATCTCAACAAACACTAAAAGTGATGCATCAAGATACTGTGGATTAAGTAGTGCGGTATAACCGGTAATATAGCCTTGGCGTTCTAGGCGTCTTACACGCTCTAAACAAGGTGTTGGAGATAAACCAACACGTTTTGAAAGCTCTACATTCGAAATTCGACCATCTTTCTGTAATTCATTTAGAATATTACGGTCAATCCTGTCTAAATCCTTTGATGGCTTTTTATAATTATCTGTCATTGATATTCACCTTAATTACTTCCCTGCAAAAATATATTCTACATTCTCTTTATATTCAGAATCAAATATTACTAAATCATAACTACACTTTACATTAGCCCAGCTACTAAGCCTTTAGACAGACATAACAACCACTAATAAAAGAGGGTTCAGAATGAAAATTGGCGTACCAAAAGAAATCAAAAACCACGAATATCGTGTAGGCATGATCCCTGCTAGCGTAAGAGAACTATACTCTCACGGGCATCAAGTGTTTATCGAAAGTCATGCTGGAGCCGGTATCGGCTTTAGTGACAACGATTACATCGCCGCAGGCGCTTCCATTCTTCCCACTGCAAAAGAGATCTATTCTATTGCAGATATGATTGTTAAGGTCAAAGAACCTCAATCCACTGAGCGAGCTTTACTCAAACCAGGACAAATATTGTTCACTTATTTGCACCTCGCACCAGATTTTCCACAAACGGAAGACCTAATAAAGAGCAAAGCCATCTGTATCGCCTATGAGACTGTAACAGATAATATGGGTCGTCTGCCACTATTAGCGCCAATGTCTGAAGTTGCAGGTCGAATGTCTATCCAAGCAGGTGCTCAAACATTAGAAAAATCCCACGGAGGCAGTGGCTTACTTCTTTCAGGTGTACCAGGGGTTATGCCGGCAAAAGTGCTTATTCTTGGTGGTGGCGTAGTCGGCTCTAACGCCGCAAGAATGGCAGTAGGATTACGTGCTGATGTGACGATTTTAGATAAAAATATCGACACACTTCGCAAACTAGATGAGGAGTTTCAAGGCTCTGCAAAAGTGGCCTACTCAACTCGAGAACTTCTTGATCAGTTAGTTACCGAAGCTGATCTCATTATTGGTGCGG
Source organism: Vibrio algivorus (assembly GCF_030161215.1). Lineage (NCBI taxonomy): Bacteria > Pseudomonadati > Pseudomonadota > Gammaproteobacteria > Vibrionales > Vibrionaceae > Vibrio > Vibrio algivorus. The sequence goes on along the minus strand of NZ_BSPV01000009.1, from coordinate 421,645 downwards.
TATTAGTTCCGGGAGCAGCTGCGCCAAAACTTATCAATAAGCAACATTTAACAACCATGAAGCCTGGTTCAGCTCTCGTCGATGTTGCCATTGATCAAGGTGGCTGTTTTGAAAGCTCTCATGCTACGACTCATGCAGATCCAACTTACATAGTCGATAATATCGTCCATTACTGTGTAGCGAATATGCCCGGTGCCGTTGCTAGAACTTCGACCTTCGCACTTAACAATGCGACATTGCCTTATATTCTAAAACTTGCGAACAAAGGCTATCGACAGGCTTTATTAGAAAATGCGGGCTTTTTAAAAGGATTAAATGTTATCGATGGTAAGTTAACCATTAAAGAAGTCGCTGAAGAATTTGGTCTACCCTACATAGATGCAAGACAAGCGTTAGAGTAATCACTTCTCAATCGCTTGAATAAGGATATTGCGAGGTGTGATGTCTCGTTGGCAGAAAGTGCTAAGTGAAACATCATATCCCGCTTGTTCTAAACGTAAGGCTTTATCACACACTAACCACATTTCAAGCGGCCTTCGAAAGGCTTGCTGAACTAAACTCAAACGCTCCATTTGAATAAAGCGTTCTTGTCCTCTTTGCTGCCAATAATCCAATTCCTTAAGCTCAACATCTAAATTTCGTTGTTCTTTCGCCCATTGACAAAAGTTAGCAAACCCTTGACTTAGTTGTGATTTTTTAATACTTGGAATAGGCGTATAACTTTGTTGATTGCTAACATCTTGCAGCAAACAATCTAGACCCAAACGATAAGTCATCTCAAGTTCACGATGACGCTTCACTCTCTCTCCACCAGTCACCGTTTCTTGTAGTGGTATCCTGAGATCTGTTTTTGAAAGATGAAGTTGTGAATGTTTACCTAGTGTTGAAAGCGCTTGATAAGCGTCATCTTGAATTAAATGGTAACAACAAGGGGAAAGCGTCAGGCCAGATAAATTTTGCTGACATACATGCTCAATCAAATGGGCATGTAAATCACCACATGCATGTAATGCCACCGCGTGTTGATTGGACTTAAAAACCTTACGGCAATCATCAGATAGAGCATCTCCTTGAACAAAGGTCACCGGAAGTTGATGTTTATCCGCCAAAGCCTGACCGGCTACACATAAGCTTTCTTGCCATTCAAAACTTACCACAGGAAGTTGTGATTGCTGCGCTAACCATTGCCCTAAGTAGCCCTTTCCTGCACACCATTCCAACCAATTTTGATCAGAACGGTTAACTTGTAGTGCTACTTTTCCCATTGCGGTGATTTGTTGCCATTTTCTCCCCGGGATCCCAACACTTAAATGATGCGTATCATACTCATCAGTTAGCGGTAAGCTCTCTAATTCACATTGAGCCCATAAACAGGTTAAAGTAGGAATAAAAGGGGTTAAACACTCAACTAGCTTTGAAGTATCTCCTTTTAGCTGCTCAATCTCTTCAACTTCTAAGTTGATCAGAAATTCACAGAGATCTAGGTCAGCTTGCCAAGGTAAGCTTTCATTTATGCTTAAATGGAACGGCTCGGTTCGCCAAAATTCTTGAGTAGAAATCAGCGCTTTATCTAGTACAGAAAAGCGCTGAGAGAGGGATTCACACATTAACGAACGGGTAACTCAATATCTTTAAACATGGTTTCTATTTCTTGGTTATTCTTCAAACCAATCGCTTTTTCGACAACCGGACGGGTTAAATGAGGAGCAAAGCGTTCCATAAAATCAAACATATAACTTCTTAAGAAAGTACCGCGTTTAAATCCAATACTCGTGGTGCTTGCGCCAAAGATATGGCTGGCATCAATGGCCACCAAATCATCATCTTGCTCTTTATCGATCGCCATACTAGCAAAAACACCAACCCCAATCCCCAAACGAACATAAGTTTTAATCACATCAGCATCTGTAGCAGTAAAGACAATTTTAGGTTGTAAGCCTGCTAAATTAAATGCCGTATCTAACTCAGAGCGACCAGTAAAACCAAAGACATAAGTGACCAAAGAGTACTTAGCCAACTCTTCAATCGTTACCTTTCCTAATTGTGCCAGAGGGTGATCTTTTCGAACGACAATAGAACGATTCCAATGATAGCAAGGCAGCATGATGGCATCTTGATATAAATGCAGCGCTTCTGTCGCAATTGCAAAATTAGCCGTACCTTTAGAAACTGCCTCTGACATTTGGCTCGGAGTACCTTGGTGCATATGCAAAGACACTTTTGGATAACGCGCGGTAAAACCTTTAATCACATCAGGTAAGGCATAGCGTGCTTGAGTGTGAGTAGTCGAAATGTTGAGAGTGCCACTTTCAGGGTTAGTATGCTCACCTGCCACCGCTTTAATACTTTCTACTCGGGATAAGATTTGCTGAGAAATACGTACAATTTCTTGACCCGCTGGAGTCACCGTCGTTAAGTGCTTGCCACTACGTTCAAAAATTTGAATACCTAATTCATCTTCCAGCAAACGAACTTGCTTACTAATACCCGGCTGTGAAGTATATAAATTTTCCGCCGTAGCAGAGACATTAAGGTTGTTATTCACAACTTCAACAATATATCTCAGCTGTTGTAACTTCATATGGGCTTCCCTCTCCATTTACACGATACAGTTCTTATAAAGATTAGTTATAACGCTTATCGTGTCATTTTCATAGTTCTACATTCAGATTGAATAACGAAAATGGGCCATTATGTGATAAAATCCCCTGCCATCACCACTAACGTTAATTGACCATGTACCAAGAATTACTCACTCCCATACACCAGTTTCTGCATTGCTCAACACCAGACTCTTGGATAGAAAAAGCCAAACAACCAAAACATTTAAACGCCTTGCTGATTGATCACTGCAATTGTGAGCAGAAGGCATAGGTGTGCGTATTGCTTAGAATCATCTCCAAACCATTAGGTTAAGTTTTGTCAAAAGAAAAGTAAGGCTACACATCAACTAATCAAAAAATGCACTTCCTGAAAAGTTAAGTTGTGATAATTCTAAGTGTTTATTCTGTGGGAAAATCACGTTTGAGACATCCTCTTAATGAAAAACCACCTTCCGGTGGCTTTATCGTGTCATCACTCTAAATTCAATTTTTTAAATAAGATTAAGTTTCGTTTCTTCGCATCACGCAAAAGTTTATCAAACGATATAACTTCAATCACAGTGTTAAGATTATCATTGTAGAAGATATAACCCTGATTATCTAAAAGTGGTTTGTAATTTCTAACGTCAAGAATGTCACGGATTGAAGAAGTTAAATCACAAATAACATAGCAATAGATTGGTATACGTTTATCTAGATGTATCTCTCTACCTCGAGCATCTCTAATCTGATCAGGCTTTCTTAGTTTTTGAACATACCTAGTGACCTGATCGACAGGATTATCTGAATCGTTATAGTCATCACGCATTGGCCGTTTAAACTCGACAATGATAGCTGTAGATGTTTCTCGCTTATCATCACCGTATACAACTGGGTTGTTAAAAACTAATAAGTCAGGTCGTTTTGTAGAGTCAATATCCGTTACGGATTTGAATGATTTATCTGAAACAAGACATTTATGATAAGCCATACGTTCGTCAATCAACCACAAGTTATGTTCTTGAACATCATCACTTGTAGAGCGTATTGCCATGATAATGTCATGAACTGTATCTTCGAGCGCATATTTATCATTATCTTGAAACTCTAAGCTGAACTCCAAAGCATCGATTACAGATTTTCTATGCACGATATACTTAGCAAGATTTGATTTGCCAACCTCATTTAGATCTTCTGTATATTTTTGCAAAGATTGTTTATAAGCAGGGTAATTTTTAATTTTACTATGCTTTAGTTCGTCTTTCAGACGCTGAGCTTCTTGCTTTAATTCAATCTCGTAATTTCGATTAAGCTTGTGTAGTTCAAGGTCAAGCTTATCATCAGGCAAATCAAACGGTATTTTCTTTAACCACTGTGGGCGATTTTTGATGATATGACGATACTCATAACCTGCGTGGTTAACATATCGTTCAATCGTCTCTCTGTGTTTTGCGTACATAGGTTCGAGAAACGGTTCGAATACAGTTCTTCCATAAACCATCAACTCTATAATAATCGTGTTGATTGCAGGGGTATCATCATATTCATCACATAGATCAACTTTGTCAGCGATTCTAAATCCTGTTCGCTCTTGGTTAACATACTGATCAAGATAAGAAGAAGTAACATAAATAGAATAATTAAATTTAACACCACCAATATCTTCAAAAATAGGCGGTATATTTTCTTCATATTCTTTTAGTGTGCAACCTCTTACAGAACGAGAATCGGCACAGAGAAAGACTTTATGATTTTTCTGTTTGCTAGTTTTAACGTTTTTAAAGAAATGAGCTGTAAATCGGTTAGAACCAATTGAAAACTCTCTTTTTGCTATTTCATTTGAATAGCTCGTTTCAAAAAGGACTAGTAGGTCAATACTTTCACCGCAATCACCTAGTAATTGAAATGATTTAATTTTGCCTTCTAGAAAGTAGATAAGGCAATGTTCGATGATCTCTGATGCTATATTATCAAGGTCTTTCGGCAATCGGTTTCTGTAAGGTTCTTGGATTTCTTTAAGGGAAACCTTAGTCATCACCTTATCTGTTTGTTCCATATTGATTAACTTTTCACTTTCAAAATCAACATCATCAACGGAGAAACCAAAAGTTAGTTTTTTCTTTTCTTCATTATCGAGATAGACACTTTCTACCTCTACAGTTTCAAAAGCTTTAAGCCATGTGAAGCGACCAACACCTTTACAACCTAAACTAGATTTGTGAGTTGATTCAGCTGTTTTGAAAGACTGATAGTTGTCATAGTTAAATCCTTCGCCATAATCAACAATTTCAAAAGACTCTATCTGCTGAAATTTACGGTCATCTGCATTCAATACTTCTTGAGTCGTTTGACGAAAAGCAGTAACAACCAGTTCCGCTTTACCATCTTTTTTAGTTGCTTGAATTGAGTTAACAATAGCCTCGAACACTGGAACAAGACGATCACTAGGCGATAATGTGAGATTTTGAACCTTACCCTTAACATCGATTTGCACAACTACTCCTTAGCTTAAGAAAATGTCCTGTAACTAACAGAGCATCAAATTACTACCATATATTGCTTGATCAAACCATCAATCAAATAAGCATCAAACTGAATGTTAAAATCAATCTTAACTTCTTTTCTGAACTGATCAAAATAAAGTTGAGTATGCGTAAGATTTTTCCTATCGGTTACGAATGATTATAAACATTTCCAATGTTATCTTATACTACACATACAAATTCAGAAGCATATGAATAATCAACCATTATTTATTGCTATAAATTCTAAACCTTATTAGAACTTCAATTTTTAATATAAAGTATAATCTTATTATTTATTTGAAAGAATCCTTATGACAACGGACCTACTAAAACCTATCAACAACTTCCTCAAATGCTCCACTCCTGACGCTTGGATTGAAGAAGCACGCAAACCTGAAAATCTATCCGTGATTTTACGGGATCATTTACTGTGTGAGTTAAAAGCTTCTCAAAGTGCGGTGTTTTTACTTAAACGATATGTATTGACGGATGAAGGCAAAGAACAAATTACCCAACTCGTCGAACCTTATGAGCTTTTTGCATATAAAGGAATGGGTAGCCTTGAAACACTCAAAGGCAAAAGCAACATTTCTAAATCAATTAAACCCAAAGATGGCTGTGCTTACGGTCAAGATATGATTGATAAGATGGTTTTGCTGATCAGAGAAGAATTGCACCACTTCTATCAAGTGTTAGAAATCATTGAAAGTCAGGGATTAGAATACCGCCCTATTACTGCCTCTCGATATGCCAAGGGAATGATTAAACACGTCCGAACTTATGAGCCAGAAGCTTTGATTGATAAGTTAATCATTGGCGCATTTATTGAAGCTCGCTCGTGTGAGCGTTTCGCTAAACTCGCCCCTCATTTAGATAAAGAAATCGGTAAGTTTTACATTTCCCTTCTTCGATCAGAAGCAAGGCATTACCAAGATTATTTAGAGCTTGCCGAGCAAATAGCAGGAAAAGACATTTCAGATCGCATTGAACATTTCGCTAATGTTGAAGCAGAATTAATCACTTCTGATGATACGGAATTTCGCTTCCATTCTGGTTCGCCTAACTTACTCAACAAATAAATAAAATAAGAATAGTAATAATCAATATGCACATCGTCGCCTCTAAAGTATTGCGAGTGCATATTGCTTTAAAAACAATGCTTTACTTTTAAAATTAAATATAAAAACAAAAGCTTAGTATAAAAACATTGTCTTTTATATCTTTGAAAACCCTCGATTTTCTCTTCATTTTTTAGTTAGAAATTTAACTACAGTCTTTTGTGAATTAAAAGCCGCTCAAACGGCCATGTTTATGGTGCGAAAATATGCGGTCGATGAGCAAAGTAATCAAACGCTGATGCAATGGGCTAAACCTTATGAAGATTATGTCTACAAGTGTATTCGTAATGTTGAGTTTCCAGAAAAAAGCATTATGCAATCTAGTAGCCTAACCGTAAAAGATGGCTTTGAGCATGGTCAAGATTTGGTTGATAAGATGGTGCGGTTAATCAAAGAAGAATTCCATCATTTTGAGCAAGTATTAGAAATTATGGAAAGCCGAAACATCCCTTATCAAAACCTTACCGCAGGAACTTACGCCAAAGGTTTAATGAAAACGGTCAGAACCTACGAGCCCGCAGCCCTAATTGATAAGTTGATTATCGGTGCTTATATTGAAGCGCGCTCTTGTGAACGCTTTGCCAAACTGGCACCGTTTTTAGATGACGAGCTAAATAAGTTTTATGTTTCGTTATTACGCTCAGAAGCACGTCATTATCAAGATTACCTAGCATTAGCTGAAGCCATTGCTGGGGAAGATATTTCTGAACGAATACGATTAATAGGTGAACGAGAAGCACAACTCATTCAGAGAGAAGAAGCTGAATTTCGTTTTCATAGCGGCGTTCCTGTCGAAGCAGTCGCCTTAGCGTAGCAAACCAGGAACCAGGAACCAGGAACCAGGAACCAGGAACCAATTTATACAAAAAGAGCTTAATGCCAACACATTAAGCTCTTTTTTATTACTCAAACCCGAAAATTACTTTTTCGCTTTTTTACGCTTGTCTGTAATTTCCCACTTACCGTCGATATACAGCGCAGTCCAACCAGATGGCTTACCATCCACTTCAGAACGCACGTAATGTTCTTTCGACTTACGGCTAAAGCGAACCACTGTTGGGATCCCATCAGGATCGGCAACTGGTGCAGAGGCTAAGTAGTGGAACTTTTCAGAAATACGATCTTTGTATTCTGCCATTTCAGCAACTAATGGTGCGCGAGTTTCACGAGATTTCGGGAAGTTACTGGCTGCCATAAACAAACCAGAAGCACCATCACGTAGTACGAAATAAGCATCAGAATTAGAACAAGGTAATTCCGGGAAATGCACCGGATCTTCTTTTGGTGGCGCAACTTCACCATTACGTAAGATCTTACGAGTGTTTTTACATTCCTCGTTAGTACAACCCATGTACTTACCAAAACGGCCATTTTTCAGCACCATATCTGAGCCGCACTTGTCACACTCAACTAATGGGCCATCGTAACCTTTTGGTTTGAACTCACCGAACTCAACCACATAACCATCACAGTTAGGGTTATTACCACAAACATGCATCTTACGCTTGTCATCGATTAGATAAGCGTCCATTGCAGTTTCACAAATTGGACAACGCTTTTTAGCACGAAGAGCGGCTGTTTCAACGTCTTCTTCTAAAACGTTAACAACACCTTCTTCGTCACCTAAGTTAATGGTGGTTTTGCAACGCTCCTTTGGTGGCAGTGCATAGCCAGAACAACCTAAGAACACCCCCGTTGAAGCAGTACGAATGCCCATTGGACGCGAACAAGTCGGACATTCAATGCTAGTTTCAACGATCTTATTTGGCATCATGCCACCTTCAGATTCGTCTAACTCTGCTTTATCTAAATCTGCAGTGAACGCATCAAAAAACTCATCGAGAACTTGAGTCCAAGTTAAATTACCTTCCGCAATTTTATCGAGTTTCTCTTCCATACGAGCCGTGAAATCATAATCCATCAGATCATTAAAACTACCATCTAGGCGGTCAGTAACAATCTCACCCATCTTTTCTGCATAGAAACGACGCTGGTCGACTTTTACATAACCACGATCTTGAATAGTTGAAATAATCGATGCGTAAGTCGACGGGCGACCAATACCACGCTTTTCAAGCTCTTTAACTAATGCCGCTTCGGTATAACGTGCTGGCGGTTTAGTAAAGTGCTGTTTAGGATCTAGCTGTTTCAACGATAAAGTATCGCCAACTTTCACTTCTGGTAAAATTTGATCTTCATTTTTGCCCATTGGACGCTGAACACGAGTCCAACCGTCAAACTTCAAGATGCGACCTTTGGCTTTTAACGTAAAGTCGTCAGCTTTAACACTCACTGTGGTTGAATCGTATTTTGCTGGTGTCATTTGACAAGCAACAAATTGATTCCAAATTAGTGCGTAAAGTTTGTGAGCATCTGCTTCCATGCCATTCAAGTCTTCAGCTTTTACCTCAACGTTAGATGGGCGAATCGCTTCGTGAGCCTCTTGAGCACCTTGTTTACTACCATAAGCTAAAGGACTTGCGGGTAAATAAGCATCACCAAATTCAGATTGAATAAACTCACGACAAGCCTCTACAGCCTCTTTACTCAAGTTAGTTGAGTCTGTACGCATATAAGTGATGTAACCCGCCTCATAGAGTCGCTGAGCAAGCATCATGGTCTTTTTCACCCCATAGCCTAAGCGAGTACTTGCCGCTTGTTGTAGGGTTGAAGTGATATATGGAGCAGAAGGCTTACTTGAAGTTGGACGATCTTCACGCTTACAAACTTCGTAAGTGGCTTTTTCAAGTACCGATAATGCTGCTTTGGTTTCCGCTTCATTAACTGGCTTGAAAGCTGAGCCACCTTGCTGGGCGACTAATAAACGAAAATCAGTATTATTTAACGTCGTAGTATCGGCATGAATATCCCAAAACTCTTCAGGAATAAACGCATTAATTTCGCGTTCACGTTCAACCAATAGTTTTACTGCCACCGATTGAACACGGCCAGCAGATAAACCACGCGCCACTTTTTTCCAAAGCAGAGGTGATGCCATAAAGCCTACCACTCGGTCTAAAAAGCGTCGAGTCTGTTGAGCATTCACACCATCTAAGTTCAATTCACCTGGCGTTTCAAACGCTTGTTGAATAGCATTTTTGGTAATTTCGTTAAAAACCACTCGCTTATATCGCGCATCATCACCACCGATGATCTCACGAAGGTGCCACGCAATAGCTTCCCCTTCGCGGTCCAAATCGGTTGCGAGATAAACGCAATCTGCGTCTTTAGCTAATTTCTGTAGTTCAGCAACAACCTTTTCTTTACCAGGAAGGATTTGATAATTCGCCTCCCAGCCTTGGTAGGGGTTGATACCCATCTTTTTAATGAGGGCGGCTTTATCTTTTTCTTTTTTGATACGAGCTTTTTCTTCAGGGCTCATACCTTTAGTTGAAATCGCGGCCGCTTTTTTTCCACTACTTTGGCCGGCAGTAGGTAAGTCACGTACGTGGCCAACGCTCGACTTCACAACAAAATCTTTTCCAAGATATTTATTGATAGTCTTCGCTTTAGCTGGTGACTCTACAATAACAAGAGATTTGCCCATAACTAATTTTAAACATCCTCATCAGGTCGCGTTTATTGATTACGCACGCTGCTTTAATTAATTGCTTCTTTTTTTACTATCGAGTGAGTTTTAAATAAGATCAACCTGTTTTTTCACTTTTCATTCTGAATGAACGACATATCGCCAACTAAGATGCCAAAAGACGACTGCTCATCTGCTACGATTTTTGAAAAACAATATTCAGATTTTTTTACTGCCATTCGCTATACCAAGCAACGAGTTAGGTATAAACTTTGGAATCAAATTGAGGCGGACAATAGCGCCTTATTTAATGATATTCAACCAAACCTTAACTTTCATTCTAAGTAGGCCACTATGAGTAGTAAAAAAGCCATCTCCGAATTTGAACTCCTTCTGATTGCAAACCAAGTCATTCAGGAACATGCAAATTATATGGAAGGAATGCGCGCCACATCCGTCACGGAAAAAGATGATGTGTTGATCTTCAAAGGTGAATATTTCTTAGATGAACAAGGATTACCAACTGAAAAAACCACTGCGGTATTTAATATGTTCAAATATCTAGCACATCATTTATCTAAAGAGTTCACCTTAGAAAATACGGTACACTGATTCAGAAATTACACTTTATACCCAAGTGACTTCAAGGTGCAGAATTCAGAGCTATCATCCAAGCCTTTAGGCAAGGAAGATTGGCGAAGGAAAAGCACCTTTCAAACCAATCTGACGATGCATAAAGGTTTGGATGAAGCTCCCGAAGGGCAAGTTACTTGGGTATATACACAAGTGACTTCAAGATGCAGGATTCAGAGCTACCATTCAACCCTTTAGGCAAGGAAGATTGGCGAAGGAATGTAAACACCTTTCAAACCAATCTGACGCGGCATAAAGGTTTGAATGAAGCTCCCGAAGGGCAAGTTACTTGGGTATAGATAAAAAGATACCCTAGTCTCAGCTAGGGCATCTTTCTACTTGACGTTACTTGGGTATATTTTATTTTACGGTTATTTACGTAGGTAAATTGACCAGAACCACAAACCAACAAACACACTACCACCGATAATATTACCGATAGTCACTGGTATAAGGTTATTCATTACAAAATCTGCCATATTTAGATCAGCGAATTGACTTGCTGTCGTGTTTGTCATTTCCCAAAATTCAGCAGGTGCAAAATTTTTGATACCAATTGCAAATGGAATTTGGAACATGTTTGCGATGCTATGTTCAAAGCCTGATGATACAAACATGGCAACAGGTAGGATCAAAATTAACGCTTTATCGGTTAATGTACGGCCTGCATAAGACATCCAGACCGCGATGCATACCAATAAATTAGCCATAGTGCCAAGTGCAACAGCTGATGCGAATGAGTGATGCATTTTATGCTGCGCAATATGCATGGCATTCAAACCGATACCACCCGCATCGCTCATATATTGTTGAGCAACGAGCATAATACCAACCAGCAAAATACAACCGACAAAGTTGCCAAAATAAACTTGTGCCCAATTCTTGATTAATTGTCCCCAAGTCACAAGACCACTTGCCTTCGCTACGACGACTAACGTTGAGCTAGTAAATAATTCACTACCAGTAACCACGACAAGAATTAAACCTAAACTAAATGCTAAACCACCAACAAAATGTGAAAAACCTGGCGCAACGTCAGCAGTACCACTAGTAACCGTAGTGTAAAAAATAAATGCAATACCAATTTGCATACCAGCGGTCACTGCCAGCATAAATGTTTTAAAGAAGGATTTATTCACTTTATAGACGCCAGCTTCAGCGGCCTTTTTGGCCATATCCGCGGGCATTAACGATTCAAATTGATTATTTTCCATTTTTTCTCTCGTAACGATTAGATACAAAGTAAGGATGATGGCTGAATATTGCGTTTTAATGTGATCAAATTCAAGCTTTCTAATCATAGTTCAAAGTGAGAAAAAGTTAATTTCACAACAAAAGACTATTAATGAAAAACCACCAAAAAGCTGCGAAAATCGGCTAAAACCACGATAAAAGATTGAAAATAAAAAATCATCAATCTAAAAAAAAAGCCCACATGATGTGAGCTTAATTCAATAAAGATTGATATAAATCAGTTCTTCATGCACCTACCTCATTAGAGGTATCCATTATACGATTGGACGCTGACCTCTAGATATCAATTTCAGTAATATACTATCAACCGTTTTCGCGGCACTGCCAGAAATTTTATCCGACAATTTTTTCTTGCGAACATAATGTAATGCGAGCACTGATTTTTCTTTAGTCGCAGCGACAATCAAATCATCTGAAGTTTTAATTTCATCCACCAGCCCTAACGCTAATGCTTGAGTACCGAACCAATGCTCACCGGTTGCGACTTTTTCTAGATCAAGATTTGCACGATGCTCACGAATAAAGTCTTTAAATAGTACATGAGTTTCTTCTAACTCATGTTTGAACTTATCGCGCGCTTTATCAGTATTTTCACCAAACATGGTTAAGGTGCGCTTATATTCACCCGCTGTCATTTGCTCAAACTCAATATCATTCTTTTTCAGCAATTTATTGAAGTTCGGAATTTGCGCGATAACACCAATAGAACCAACAATCGCAAATGGCGCAGAAACAATTTTATCTGCAACACATGCCATCATATAACCACCACTTGCCGCCACTTTATCGACAGCTATAGTTAATGGAATCTTGGCATTTTTAAGTCGATCGAGTTGAGAAGAAGCAAGCCCATAGCCATGAACCATACCACCGCCAGACTCTAAACGAAGTAATACTTCATCTCCTTCTTTAGCCACAGAAAGAATCGCGGTAACTTCTTCACGTAAAGAAGAGACCTCTTTGGCATCAATGCTACCGTTAAAATCTAAAACAAATAAATGAGGCTTACGAGTATCAACCAGCTCACCAGATTTCGCGGCCTTTTTCGCTTCTTTCGCCTCTTTTTTGTTCTTTTCTTTTTGTTCTTTCTCTTGAGCTTTATGACGAGCTTTTAAATATGCTTCATCGTGTAAGTGCTCTTCTAGTTGTGAGACCGTTTCAGTATGCTTTTCTGACAAGTCAGTAATCTGCAATTCACCTTTCGCATGACCGCCCTTGCCACCGATTACTTTAATGCCAACAAACAATGCAATTACCGCAACGACGAACGTCACGACTTTGGCTAGAAACAGCCCATAATCCAACAAAAATTCCAATATCATTCCCTCAAAACTTGCGGTTTAGTGTATGGTAAGCGAGTTTACGTTGATGCTAACCACTTATTCTTTGAAATAGCGGTACATTATTGCATATACCCAAGTGACTTCAAGGTATAGCTATCGTTATATTTTGAAGTTACTTGGGTATATACATGACATACAGTTAGATTAAGGATTACATACGGTGAATTATTCAGTTTCCCCTTCAGCTCTTACTGGAAAAACCATTTTAGTCACTGGTGCTGGTGATGGTATAGGTAAAGAAGCAGCCTTACATTACGCTCAACATGGCGCAACCGTTATTCTACTAGGGCGCACCGTGTCCAAACTAGAAGCGACATACGATGAGATCGAGTCGAAAGGTTATCCACAAGCGGCGATTATCCCTCTTGATATGAAAGGGGCAACCAAACAGAACTACCTTGATATGGCAGATACGATTGCAGATCAATTTGGTAAACTCGATGGCATCTTACATAATGCGGGACTACTAGGTTCGATCACGCCATTTGAACAAATTGAAGAAAAGGCTTTTGATGAAGTGATGCAAGTCAATGTCAAAGCGCAACTACTAATGACTCAAGCATTACTGCCTCTGGTTAAGAAATCAGAAAACGGCCGCATTGTTTTCACCTCTTCAACGGTTGGTCATATTGGTAAAGCTTACTGGGCAAGTTATTCCATTTCTAAATTTGCAACCGAAGGCATGATGCAAATTCTGGCAGATGAGCTCAGTGACACCCCTATTCGCGTTAATGCGATTAACCCAGGCGCAACTCGTACCAAAATGCGAGCCTCAGCTTATCCTGCGGAAGACACTAATCTGCTAAAAACGGCCGAAGATATCATGCCGCTGTACGTTTACCTGATGGCAGCAGAAAGCCAAGAGGTTCACGGTCAATGCATTGATGCTCAACCAGAAAGAAATAAACTATTTAAATCATAAACCTTTAATGAGTTCATAATAGTCAACAAAGCCAGCAATTACGCTGGCTTTATTTTTATTCACTTGATTAATATCACTCTCTATCGAAATTAGCCTTCAACCACCTTCAAGAGTAACGAACCATCATAAAGTGCCTGCTTAATCAATGCCGCACCTGGCATAGTCGTTTGAGTAAAAAACTTACTTTCCACTAAAGGCACATCTTTATGAAAGATCGGTAAACTATACTGTTGCAAAGCTTGTTCAATGGCTGGAAATAAAATCGATTTTGCTTTGGTTAATGCACCACCTAATAAAATTTTCTCAGGGCTAAAGATATTTACCATAATAGCGATGCCTTTACCTAGATCTCTCCCTAGCTTCTCAATAGCTTGTTTGGCTAATTCATCACCTTCTAAAGCCGCTGAGCAAATTGTTTCCATCGTAATATTAGTGCTCGATAATATTGTTGGCTCGCCTTGCGCGACTTTTTCTGTCACAACACGGCACACAGCTTGAGAAGACGCAACCGTATCTAAACAACCACGTTTGCCACACTCACATACAGTACCATCAGGATCAATTTGAATATGCCCTAACTCACCGATGTTGCCATTACGACTGTAAGCCAAACGTCCATTTAAAATCACTCCAGCCGCAACGCCTTGGTGATTACTAATTAATAATGAATTATCAACTTCTTGTGAATGGCCAAATAGCATTTCTGCCAAAGCCCAAGCACAGGTATCATTGGCAATAAAAACTGGCACGCCTGTTTGAGCATAAATCGCAGGGCCTAGAGCTAAATCTTTAATATTAAAATGTGGCATCTGAATAACCACGCCTTCAGAAAAATTAACCAAAGCAGGGAGTGTTACTGCAATACTGGTCATCCGCTCAACTAAGTGGGCATTCTGAACAAAAAAGCTTTCAATTTCATCTAAGATTTGTTGTTGTAATCGAATTTGATCAGAGGCTTCTATCTCGACCTTATAATCGGTGACAACCTCCCCTCCAAGTTCGTGTAAAGCAATAATTAGGTAGCCTTTACCCAATCGAATAGACAAAAACTGCCATCCAGTATTATCGGTTTGCAGCCCCACAGCTGGACGACCCCGACTTAATGACTCTTGTACTACCGTTTCATGAATTAAGTGCCCTTCCATTAATTCACGCGAAATTTTAGTGATACTAGCTGGCGCCAACCCACTTAATTTTGATAGATCGATACGAGAGACTGGGCCAAATTGATCGATAAGTTTATATACACGACCTGTATTGACTTGCTTAATTTGATCAATGTGACCAGGTTGAGCCATGTACATAAAGTACTCCTTAAAAAAAACCAACTCAATTTTTTTACACTGCGAACTAATTGTGAAGCCCCATACAACCATTGCGTGACAAATATCACGGTTAAATTTCAATTAGTAAGACATTTGTATGATAAAACACCTTTTCGCAAGTACGCTCTATAATAGAGTGGATACATTTATTCACAGTATTTACTAAAATCACCGTTCAATTAGTGATAACGTAAAAGAAATTTTAAAATATAGATGGAGTTATGCATGTCTCAACGTTTAAGACGTACCAAAATTGTCACGACCCTTGGCCCTGCCACAGACAAAGATAATGTACTAGAAGATATCATCAAAGCTGGTGCTAATGTTGTCCGAATGAACTTCTCACATGGTTCGGCTGAGGACCATATTATTCGAGCAGAAAAAGTCCGCACTATTGCAGCAAAACTAGGCATTCATGTGGCGATTTTAGGTGACTTACAAGGCCCTAAAATTCGTGTATCAACCTTCAAAGATGGCAAAATTCAATTAAATATTGGTGATAAATTTACACTTGATAGTGATCTTGAAAAAGGCCAAGGTGATCAACATGCTGTTGGTTTAGATTATAAAGAACTACCAAAAGATGTTGGTCCTGGTGATATTCTTTTACTTGATGATGGTCGAGTTCAACTAAAAGTAACCAGTGTCGATGGCAATAAAGTACATACCGAAGTCACCGTTGCTGGCCCTCTTTCCAACAATAAAGGCATCAACAAAAAAGGTGGTGGTTTATCCGCTGATGCTTTAACTGAAAAAGACAAGCAAGATATTATCACGGCTGCAAAAATCAAAGTGGACTATCTTGCTATCTCCTTCCCACGTAATGGCGAAGATATGCATTATGCACGTCGATTAGCGCGTGACGCTGGTCTTGAAGCTAAATTAGTCGCCAAAGTTGAGCGCGCAGAAACGGTTATCAGCGAAGAGAGCATGGATGATATTATCTTAGCCTCTGATGTGGTGATGGTAGCACGTGGCGATCTAGGGGTAGAAATTGGTGATGCAGAGCTCGTTGGTGTACAAAAGCAACTGATTCGACGCGCACGCAGCCTAGACCGAAATGTAATTACTGCCACACAAATGATGGAATCAATGATCACAAGTCCGATGCCAACACGTGCAGAAGTGATGGATGTAGCGAACGCCGTTCTTGATGGTACCGATGCGGTAATGCTTTCTGCGGAAACCGCAGCAGGTAGTTTCCCAGTAGAAACCGTCAAATCAATGGCAGAAGTTTGTGTTGGTGCTGAAAAAATGCCATCAGTTAATGTGTCAAATTATCGCCTAGATCGTAAGTTCCAATCAGCAGAAGAAACCATTGCAATGGCAACCATGTACTCAGCCAACCATATGGAAGGCATCACTGCTGTTGTTTCAATGACTGAATCAGGACGCACCCCATTAATGATGTCTCGCTTAAGTTCTGGCCTGCCAATTTTTGCGCTATCTCGTAATGAAAGTACTCTTAACCGAGCAGCACTATACCGTGGTGTGACACCAGTATTTTTTGAGCATGACGCTGGTTCTGGCCTACCTTGCGCATTAGCGGCTATTGCCACATTAAAAGAAAATCGACTACTTGAGAAAGGCGATAAAGTCATCATCACGCAAGGCGATGTGATGGACTTAGTGGGTTCAACGAACTGCATGCGCATCATTGAAGTAGAGTAAACGATACCCTAGTAACTGGGTATATAAAACAAGGCCTCTATATCCAAGTTACTTGGGCATAGAGGCCAATTTAATGTAAGAGGCTTTTAAATTAAGCTCATTTCCATTCAAGGATGTTTACGTTGTAACGTATCGTATGACTGCTCTAACACTTCCCAAAACTGCTTTTCAAAACCTTTTTGTCTTCCCGACGTCAACTCGGAAAAATACGACTGATACATTTTCCAAGCCCAAGCATCTTTATCAACATTATCTGGTGCATTTTTACGATAAGTTTCAAAACGCTTTAACAAGGTTTCAGGTGAAAATTCATTAAGTAAATATTTTAAGGCTAATTCTGTTGCTTGATGCATTCGCTCGCTGTGTGATTCTATGGATTTAAAACTACTTTCAATCGCTTGAGTAGGCTCTAGATGAAATAGGCTACGTTCTTCACCAAACATCAGGTCTTTAGTTTCTTCTGGCGTTAATCCCATTTGTAGTGGGTTATCTTGAATCGGCTGGAAACTGCGATTTAATAAATGAAAAGAATTATCTTGTCGGCTATGGATGGCTAACAGCCCTGCAATACTCGCTGCTAATGGTTCATTAATTTCATTGGTACTGATAGTGATTGAAGGTGACATCCTTAGTTCCTTTTCCTGGTCATCTTGTTTTATGGACGGTTCAACCTCGGTTTTCGATGCTTGAACCTCTCGCACCACTGGCAAATCAATATCGAGTTGAGGAATATATGAGGGCGTTGTCTCTTGTACACTAGAAGTTTCTTGCACACTAGAAGCTGCAGTTTCTGCCACACGATAACGTTGCTCCGTTTCCACTTCTACGACTTTCAAATGTGATCTAATTTGATAAGAACCGATACGGAAAACATCACCATCTTTAACTTTTATATGTCGTTGTTGTTCAAATTGAGGCGATTCATCATTAATACCGATTCCACCTTGAATATCTATAAGGTGATATTCGCCATTTTCAAACTTGATCTGGCAATAAGGGGTAATAAGTGCATTATTCGGATCAGGCAGTATCCAGTGGCAACTGTCATCATTACCGATATAACCACCTTCTTGTTTAAATTGATGCGATGCAGCACCACCTGTTTTTAAAAGACGAGTATTCATCACAACAAACGTGAGAAAAGTTTTCTCTTCCATGACCACTCCATTTACACAGCAAAATAACGTTTCAATAACTGCTAAGGTTTGTTTACCTTGAAGCTCTAAAAAAGAAATTTTGGCGTAAAATATTCAAGTGGGTATAAGAGGAAGGAAGAATTGCGATCGAGTTAACTTTCATTTCGATCGCTTATCGAATCAGATCACTAAAATACGACTCAAATTAAGAATAAGCGCTTTTGTGAATAACCGCAGGTTTTGATACAAGAGTAGAAAATTGTTCAATATAACGTCGCCCAGCCTGAAGGCCAAGCTGGTAATCAAATTCTAGATCTTCAGGCTTACTAAGTAATGGTGAAGATCTTAATGGCTGATCGGGAGCAATTTGCAAAATAAAACAATCATCTGGCGGCTTAAGCATAAAGTTATGAGTAAGCGTAAAGGTTTGATGATGTACCAACATCATATCCATAATACCAGCATCAAACTGGTCACCGAGTAGATGGCACAAGCGATAAACATCGCTACTACCGAATAACCAACGTCCACCATTTAACAATGGCTTCGCTTGTTCTGTCTCTATAAGTTTGGAGCGCTCAATACGTTGTTTTAAAAAACTATCAAAATCCAAACGCCAACTCGCCGTTCTCTCTGCAATACGAGTTTGTAGAGATTCTAAGTGTTGGTCTAACCCTACTCTATTTAGAAATGAATTAAGTACGGTAGCGCTTTGTTCTTGTCTGATTTCTTCAGTTAAATCTATTGGCTCAGTACGGATAACCGTAATTAAGCGCGCACCTTTACGCCAAGCTTCTTGCGCGGGAATGGCAGCTGAAACGCCACCATCAACGTAATATTTACCATCGATTTCGACTTCATGACGATATAAGGCTGGGATTGCACAAGTCGCTTTTAACGTATCAGCCCAATTATTAGTCGTAATAGGCAAATATTCATCGTGAAGATCGGTCATATTAGTCACTGCGGCATAGGCTTCTCGATCACCTAAAGCAAAACGGCCTACATCAATATCAAGTAGATAAGGAGGAGCAATTAATTGATCAAAAGCCCAATCAAGATCGAGGCGTTGTTTACGACGAATGTGTTTAAATAAACGGAAAAATTCTGGGCGAGTAGTTAACTCAGTAATGAAAGCTTTACCTAATCCTCGTTGACGACAGATATACGAGGTTAAGTTTAAAGCGCCGGCAGATGTGCCATAAAAAACATCGAAAGGATCAAGCGCAGCGTCAAGAAAACTATCAAGAACACCCGCAGTAAAAATACCTTTCTGACCTCCTCCTTGGGCAACTAAAGCATGCCGTCCGTTGGCATACTTGTTGAGTGTAGTGAGGTCAATAGACATACCCGCATCGGTAATAACGCCACTATTTTTCACACTCACTCCTTAACTTTATTTGTAGCAATATGTTCTTAGATCACGCGATTAATGCGTAACAACAATAGCTGCGTACGCACTAAGAAAAGCGATAATAGAACAAATGATAACTGCAGAAATTTTCAAATCACGACTCATAATAAAACCTCAGATAATTAAGATGAAATGATATTAACATGACTCTGTTCACCAAGCCTATGAAAGTGTCGTAAAACTCTCAATATATTAGCAAAAATCTTTCTCTAAATTTAGTAGCATGCCTTATCTAGATCAGTAAACAACCTACAAAAAATCAACTGCACTTAGCATCAGATTTAGAACAAAATATTGTACTGGCTCAAAAAATCGAGCATTAAAACAACACTTAGACTATAAAAAACTAAAACATAAATATCGACAAAGGCCACCAATTACCAGCGAATAACACCAATAATATTAATTACAGCAGTTTAATCTAGTATATTGATAATTTTATCAAGTTTTATCCAATACTTAACCTAACCTTTACATTCTAGCCTCTCTATTGCGTTCTTTATATTGAATATGTAATCTCAGAGCATGCACAGGTGAATGTTTCACCTACTGCAAACACACATTGAAAATATCAGAATAATAATCTGGAACGTAACAAGTGATACAGAATTTTAAACCTAAATATTAAATCTGTTTCTAATTGTTAAGTATCCATTTACGCAGTTACAGAGGATTTGTACATGAAAAGAGAACAGTGGGGCTCCCGCGCGGGGTTTGTTCTAGCGGCCGTAGGATCGGCAATAGGATTAGGCAACATTTGGCGTTTTCCATACATGGCGTATGAAAATGGTGGTGGCGCATTCTTTATTCCATACCTTTTTGCCATGCTCACCGCGGGTATTCCTTTTATGATCATGGAATTCACCATGGGACATAAATTCCGTGGTTCAGCGCCAAGAACATTAGCAAAAATCAATTCAAAATTTGAGTGGCTTGGTTGGTTCCAAGTAATGATTGCTGCAGTGATCGGTGTGTATTACATCGCGATCATCGGTTGGGCAATCTCTTATGTTGGCCTAGCTTTCACTCAAGGCTGGGGCAGCGATCCAAATGCTTACTTCTTTGGTGAATACTTACAGCTTGGTGGTGATAACTCTCCTAGTCAACTAGGTAGCATTCAATGGCACATTGCGATTCCAATGATTGTCGGATGGCTTGTGACCTATGCCGCTCTATTCGGCGGTGTTAAAGGTGGTATTGAACGTGCTGGTAAAATCATGATGCCTATTTTATTCATCATGGTACTTGCCTTGATTGGCCGTATGATTTTCTTACCTGGTGCGGTTGATGGGTTAAACTACATGTTCCAGCCAGACTTTAGTCGCCTAACCGATCCTTCTGTTTGGTCAGCAGCATACGGACAAATGTTCTTCACGCTATCTGTTGGTTTTGCCATCATGTTGGCTTACTCAAGTTACTTACCAGAAAAATCAGACATTAGTAACAATGCAGTAATGACTGTATTAATTAACTGTGGTTTCTCTATCCTAGCGGGTGTCTTAATCTTCTCTGTATTAGGTTATATGGCACAAGAACAAGGCAAACCACTAACAGAAGTTGTTTCTGCGGGTGTTGGCCTAGCCTTTGTTACTATCCCTGCGGCGATTAACTTACTACCAGCACCATACATTCTAGGTCCACTATTCTTCCTAGCATTGGTGGTTGCAGGTTTCAGTTCGCACATTTCTATCATGGAAGCGGTAACATCTGCTTTTATCGACAAACTAAAATGGTCTCGTCGTAAAGCGGCAAGTATTGTATGTGGTACAGGTCTTCTAGTATCACTAGCGTTTGCAACCAATGGTGGTTTGTTACTACTCGATTTAGTCGATTACTTTATCAACAATATTGCCCTATTAGGTAGTTGTCTAATCGAATTAATTCTTGTCGGTTGGTTATTTAAAGTCGCTGATATCCGTAAACACGCTAACGCAGTATCAGAGCTTACTATCGGTGTATGGTTCGACTTATGTATCCGTTTCTTAAGCCCAATCATGATTGCAATCATCCTAGCAAATAAGATTATTGCGACCTTAACAGATGGCTATGGCGGCTACAGCATGTCGGATCTATTAACACTAGGTTGGGGTTTATTGGCGCTAATGCTAGTTATCTCTATCGTTGTTAACTTAAAGAAATCAAAAGAGGCTTAATATGACGACTGGTGCAATTATTATGATGATTATTGGCCTTGGCATTACATGGGGTGGTGCTGCATTGTGCATTCGCCGTGCGATGAAAAGTGATTAAAGACAATAGTTAACATCAAAAATAACAAAGCCCGTAACTAATGCGGGCTTTTTTAATTTTGTATATCAATAGGTTAGATTTAATTCTTTCTACCCAACTCAATATTCATTACATAAAGTTATAAAGAGTAGCGAATCCCTATCGCGGCTTGAAAATCCACATCGAAGTCATCAGGTATATTGATCACAGGCGCTAGTTGAACGTAAGTGTCCCAGCGACTAGCAAAGTTCCAATCCAGTCCGAATGGTACACGAACCCCATAATCATTAAAATAATGGTCGGAATCATGATGAGAATGCCAATGTCCATTATTGTCATAATAACCTCCACAACCGTTATGACAGCTTTTATCCCAGTCATAAAAACCACCGACGGATGCATACCAAGTAAACGGCAGTTTTTGATTAAACTTACCGGTTAGAAAAATATAGTCCGCCGCTATACCATCATCGCCAAGTGACAAATTCACTTTATTATAAAGTTGCCCAACAACACTAAAGCCTCGGTCAAATCCAAAGCCCACTTTATAATCTGAATTATTTATATACGACGGAACAGAGGTGTTTGTTCTCACACCTTCATCTGCAAATAGAGGTGCATTAAAACCTACTAAGATACATCCAACTACCAAACTGCCTGTTCTAGTAATACGCAATTTCATCGGCCCTCCAAGGCACTTAATCTACAATTTATTGTCCAAACAAGATTGAACCATAAATAACTTGTACGATGATGGGTGTACCGTCAGGCATATGCCAATTTTTTGCAAATAAAAAGCCAGTTGAGAAACCCCAACTGGCTTTAAGTTTACTATTTAAATAGTTTAGATATCGTGGATATTTAAACTATTTTTTTGTTGCTGCTTTTTCTTCTTCAGTACGGTAGTCCATAAAGAAAATAAGAAGCATTGGAACAATAAACGCTACTGCAATCGCAACCGCATATACCCACATTGGGTTAAATACAGGGATAGTTAACAATGAAGTAAATGCAAATGCTGTTGTTTTAACGCCTTGGTATTGAGAACCAAGGATTGCAATTACAAGACCACCTGCAAAACAACCTGGAAGCATGCGAGAGTAAACACGTTTGAAACGTAAGTGGATACCATATAGAGATGGTTCAGAGATACCACCAAATAGACCCGCAGCTAAAGCACCAGAAGCAGTCTGACGCATAGTCTTATCTTTTTCACGAAGTGAAATTAATAGAACACCAGCTGTTGCACCGAAACATGCGAAGTTCCATACACCCATTGGACCTTGAATGAAATCATAACCCAGAGTTTGAATGTTCATTAGCATCAAGGCATTTAAAGGCCAGTGTAGACCTAGTGGAACTAGGAACGGATAAAGCATAGGAATCAATAATGCAAACACGAATGGCGCATTATTGTTCAACCAAGCAAGACCATTACCTAAGTCGATACCAATCCAAACACCTAGTGGACCGATTAAAAATGCGGTTAATGGGATCATAATCGCTAGAGAGAAGAACGGTACGAATACCATGTGAACATTCTCAGGGAAGATCTTTTGCAAGAAACGATAAACAAGCGCTAATACTGCGACCATAATTAATGGTACGAATACTTGTCCTGAGTAGTCATTCCACTGCATTGCAAAGCCAAAAATATCAGCAACTTTTGTTGTGATACCCAACTCTGGATCCACAGTCGAAGTTGTTGAAGCCATAGTGGCTAACTTCTGGAATTCAGGTGTCATTAATGCACCCATAATTGCAGCACCTAACCAAGGGTCTACGTTTAACTTTTTCGATGCATTATAAGCAATCATAATTGGCAAGAAGTAGAACACGGTATGCCACATTGTATCGACAAACACCCAACCTGCTGATTTTTCACCCCTGAAATCAACAAGGTGTAGAGCATCAAGAACAGCCGCTAATGCGATAATTAATGATGCACCAAGTAAAACACCTAGGATTGGACGGAACGAATCTGAAAGATATTCAAAGAAAGCATCAATCCACTGAACCTTGCCACGCACACCAGAAGAACGTAAAGATGATTTTAATTCGTCATTTGATGCTGACGCATTATCCTCTGCAGCAGATTCTGCACCATCACTCATAGAAGGTAATGCTTTAATAGCGTTATAAATATTACCAACGGCTCCGCCAATAACGATTTGATAACGATCACCACTTTGAGGAACACAACCCATAACTTCTGGAATTGCGTCTAATGCTTCTTTATTTACGATAGAACCATCATTTAATTCAAAGCGTAAACGTGTTGCACAGAATGTCATGAATTTGACATTGCTTGCACCACCAATCCCTTCAAGGATTTTTTCTGCTGCTGCTTTATTTGACATAATTTTTAACCTTTATGCTTAGAAAAATACAAGCGTGAAGTGTAACTCCCCCGTCCCACTTGCATAAAAATGTAACATTTTAAAACCGGCGTAGGATGTTCTATCTATGCGGTAAAATCAACTTTTTTAATTTAGCAAAGTGATCTATGCACGCTATTTTATCGATATAGATCTCAATAAAAAGAAGAACAACCACAGTATAACTGCTTAAGTTAACAATTTTAAAATATCTTGATTGACTCAAGATTCATTACCGAACAAAAAAATCGTAACAATGACCTTTAATTCAAGTAATGATATGAAACAAGTTTTTTTGGATTGATTAACTTGAGCATCAAAAATGAGATCATGATCTCACTTTTAATTAGTGGTTACTTCCAAAGCCCTAATGACGTAAAAATAACTTGTTGAAATTAGACGTTGTGATTTTAGATACTGTTTCGACATCACATTGCTGCAGCTCAGCTAAAGATGCCGCCACTTCTGATACATAAGCTGGCTGATTTTCTTTACCACGATGTGGAACTGGTGCTAAATAAGGTGAATCGGTCTCGACAAGCAATCTATCTAGAGGAAGCTGTTTTACGACATCTTGTAATTCTATTGCTTGCTTAAAGGTAATAATCCCCGATAAAGAAATATAGAATCCAAGATCGATGGCAGCCTTCGCAAAAGCCAGATCTTCAGTAAAACAATGGATCACACCACCACAGCGCTCAGCATGACCATTTTTTAATACATCTAAGGTTTCTACACGAGCATTTCTCGTATGAATTATCAGTGGCTTATCTAATTCATTAGCGACTGTTACATGCTGCTCAAACAGCTCAATTTGTCGCTGCGCGGTTTCAGGTTGGTAGAAAAAATCCAAACCAGTTTCACCAATCGCGACCACTTTTGAGTGGCTGGCATATTGTTTAAACGTATTAAGATCAAACTCACTTTCGCAATCTAACGGGTGAACGCCACACGAGGCATGAATATTATTAAATGGTTCGATCATTGCCAGCATTGAAGGAAATGCTTCAAGTGTCACACCAACACTAAGCATTTGTTCAACACCCGCTTGCTTTGCTTTGGCTACCACATCTGCAACATCTACATGTAGATCATTGTAATTTAATTTATCGAGGTGGCAGTGTGAATCAACTAACATAGTCTAGTTCCTAATTTCATTTATCGCAAATAAGGTATTGATTTAACTTTAAGTTTTTCTTTGCGTCTAAGGTTTTATTAAAGTGAGATACCAATCTACGATCAGTAATTCAGCGTTCAAACCACTCGAAGTCGTTAATGAATGACGCATTTGTTGCAGATGTTGATAATGAGAATAGGCACTAGTATAGGAAATACAACTCGCAAGTTGCTCAAATACTGCAGGTTGAGGGGTGTCTGCCACACCAAAGTGGGCTTTTTGTAGATCATTAAATAAATACAGCAGCCAAGACACTTTCTCTAGTGGCTCATTCTTAAAAAAACTTTGCACTTCATATAAAGAAAATGAACGCTTTTGTACTCCAACTAAAAGTAGAGTAAGTAGCTGCTCCCACTCTTTCTGTTTATCTTGCTTGATAAAAGACAAGGCATCCAGTGGTGATTGTGCATACATTTTCAAGCTAAACCAGCCTGGCATTTGTTCACGAGATAATTGAGATCCTAACCAATCAAGTAACACCGGCTTCGTGACTTTAGGCAGTTGCCAATGCTGACAACGGCTAATAATGGTAGGCAATAATTTATGTTTATCTTGAGTCAACAAGACAAATACACATTGTTCTGGCGGAGTTTCTAATGTTTTCAATAAAGCATTGGATGCCGATTCATTCATAGATTCCGCAGGCTGAATAATGATTATTCGTTTGCCACCTAGTTGCGATGATTCAATCGCATAACGGTTAGCCTCGCGAATTTGCTCAACGTTAATACCTTTCCCCTCTTTCTCTGGTATTACCCAGTGAATATCAGGATGATGACCACCTTGGCTTAATTCGCAACTATGACAAAATCCACATGCTTCTTCATCTGAATTCTTACACACAATGGCAGCAGCAAGGCAATTAACTAGGTCTTCTATTCCAGTACCAACATTAGCACTACACAGAATAGCGTGTGGCGTGGCTTGCTGAGAAAGCATTACCTGCCATTGTTTCCATAGTGGCTCTAACCAAGGATATAAAGCCATTATGCTACTGCTTGCCCATTATCAAACCATACTTGCAGAGCGCGATGTAAATCACCAGCCACTTGCTCAATCGTTTGGTTGGCATTAATAGTAATAATACTCGGATCTTGTTGAGCAGCTTCTAAATAGCGAGCACGTACTCGTTCAAAAAAGCTAATATCCATTTTTTCAATTCGGTCTAACTCGCCTCTACCACGCGCCCTTTCCAAGCCGATTTTAGGATCAATATCTAGATACAAAGTAAGATCTGGCTTGAAATCACCTAGCGCTGTTCGTTTTAGATTGGTCATAATTTCAGGACTAATTTGACGTCCACCACCTTGATACGCTTGAGAAGATAAATCATGGCGATCACCAAGGACCCACTGACCATTATTAAGCGCTGGCTTAATCACGTTTTCAACTAGTTGAACGCGAGCCGCGTACATCATAAGTAACTCACTGATATCGTGTAGCTCTTCGCCATCGTGTTCTTCTTTGACTAATGCACGTAATTTTTCCGCTAATCTCGTACCACCCGGTTCACGCGTTTGTACGACATCTAGGATTGAATGCTGCTTTAAAGTTTCCAGCACGGCATTAATCGCGGTGCTTTTTCCTGCGCCTTCTAAGCCCTCAACTACAATAAATTTCGCGTTTTTCATTAGTTACTCTTATTTGCTCGTAATTTTCTCAAATAATCACGCACTGCACGATTATGCTCAGCTAATGATTTAGTAAACACGTGTCCACCATCACCGCTTGCTACAAAGTATAAATAGTTACTTTTCTCTGGATTTAACGCAGCACGTACAGAGTTAACTCCTGGCATAGCAATCGGTGTCGGTGGTAAGCCATTAATCACATAGGTGTTATAGGGAGTTGGCGTCGACAAATCTTTCTTACGGATATTACCGTCATATTTATCTCCCATACCGTAAATCACCGTTGGGTCGGTTTGTAATCGCATCCCTTTATTCAATCGATTTACAAAAACTGATGCGACACGTTCACGTTCTGATTCGATCGCCGTTTCTTTTTCAATAATTGACGCCAAAATTAATGCTTGATATGGCGTGTCCAGCGGTAAGTTTTTTTGCCTTGTTTCCCACGCAGCGTCTAACTCACGAGTAAGTGATTGATGAGCCCTTTTCAGAATATCGAGGTCCGACATACCTTCGGTGTAGTGGTACGTTTCCGCTAATAGTAGACCTTCTAATTTTTGGTGACTTTCACCAAGTGCTTTAGCAATGTCAGCCTCGCTTAGACCTTTCGTTTTATGTACTAAACCTTTAGCCATACCTAACTGGCTACGCCATTCGCTGAAACGACTTCCTTCAATAAAGGTAATGGTAAATTGAAATTCTTCACCCTTCACCATTGTCATTAAAGCCTGTTGTAATGTTTCACCGGGATGAAC
Organism: Vibrio algivorus; assembly: GCF_030161215.1. NCBI lineage: Bacteria > Pseudomonadati > Pseudomonadota > Gammaproteobacteria > Vibrionales > Vibrionaceae > Vibrio > Vibrio algivorus. The sequence goes on along the minus strand of NZ_BSPV01000009.1, from coordinate 394,023 downwards.
TTGATAAGTTCCCGCACGGATATGAATAACTTCAGGGTATAAGCGTGGTAACAAACGAGCAAAGGTATTGCCAGTAATCCAACCTTGTTGCTCCATCATCCATAATGCACTTTTTAACGTCTTACCGTGCTCGATAGTAATCAGCTGCTCAGATTCAATATTTAATGGCTGCTGCACATAACGAGTGACTTCTGACTTAGCATAAAACATCGCAACTAGCGACGCCGCTACGATTAAAAGCAATACAATGGCTAATTTTTTAATCACGGGTTAATTTTCTCCTGAATAGCGCATGTGATTGCACCAATATTAAATTCTTTATTACTTATTTGAATAATTGGAACGACACCATGTAGCGCATTAGTAATGAACACTTCATCAGCATTAGTCACATCGTCTAATGTGTAGTCGCCAATATTCACGATCATGTTGTTCTGCTCTGCATATTCACATACTTGTTTTCTCTTTATACCCAGCACCCCACTATTCAGTAACTCGGGTGTATAAAGCTGATTATTGAATATCCAAAACAAATTAGCAGCACTCATCTCCACAACGTTCCCATTAATATCAAGCACGATATTGTCATCATGGCCACTATTATCAATTTCTTTCTTAATTAACACTTGTTCTAAACGATTATTATGTTTAAGCCCAGCAAGCTGAGGGTTTACCCCTAAACGAGTGGCACTCACACCAACTTTTATCCCCTCTGCTTGCCAGGTTGAATAATGTTCGGGGTAAGCGAATGTCTGTACTACAACCTGTGTGGAATTCACGCCACTAGGGCTATAACCTCTTCCACCACAGCCTCGACTAATATGTAACTTTACCCCGCTTAATTGCTGCATTTTATGCCCAGAACGTTCAATGGCCATATCAATCCATTCTGTGACAAGTTCCCAGTTAGGTAGGGTAATAAAAAGTCGCTGACAGGTTAACGCAATTCGCTGCTTATGCTCTGCTAACATAACGGGCTGACCATCTTTGACCAAGATAGTGGTAAAGCACCCATCACCATATTGGAACGAACGGTCGTTGACTGGTACGTTTTGTTGTTGATTTCCATTGACAAAAAACATCGTCATACCTGCTTACTTAGCATTGATCGTATCGTAATAAATAAAGTAAAAAAAAGCGGCTTAATGCTATAACATTAAACCGCTTTATAAAATGGCTTATTCAGCTATTTTAATCTATACCAATCAAATACGCTTAAAGATTAACGAACCATTGGTGCCACCGAAGCCAAATGAGTTACATAGAGCGTATTCCATGTTCTCAACTTTGCGAGCTTTATGTGGTACATAATCCAGATCACAACCTTCATCAGGGTTATCTAAGTTAATAGTTGGCGGAACAATTTGATCGACCAAAGTTAAAGCTGTAATGATCGATTCAACTGAACCTGCCGCACCCAATAAGTGACCTGTCATTGATTTTGTTGATGACACGAGTACTTTCTTCGCTGCTTCTTCGCCTAAAGCTCGCTTGATACCTAAAGTTTCAGCTACATCACCAGCTGGTGTTGATGTACCGTGAGCATTGACATAACCAATTTGGTCACCAGTAATGCCAGCATCACGAATAGCCGCTTCCATTGCCAATGCGCCGCCTGAGCCGTCGGCACTAGGAGACGTCATGTGATAAGCATCGCCACTCATACCAAAACCAACAATTTCACAGTAGATTTTTGCACCACGCGCTTTCGCATGTTCGTACTCTTCTACCATCATCATGCCTGCACCATCCCCTAGTACAAAACCGTCACGGTCTTTATCCCATGGACGAGAAGCTAGATGTGGTTCATCATTTCGACTTGATAATGCTTTTGCAGCAGCAAAGCCACTCATCGCAAGCGGAGTCGATGCTTTTTCAGCACCACCAGCAAGCATCACATCAGCATCACCGTAAGCAATCATACGAGCCGCATGGCCGATATTATGTAAACCTGTAGTACATGCTGTTGAAATAGCGATATTTGGTCCACGTAAGCCTTTCATGATAGACAAGTGACCTGCAATCATATTGACAATGGTTGAAGGCACAAAAAATGGACTCATACGACGTGGTCCACGATCTCTGAGCGTATGTGCCGCTTCTTCGATCAGACCAATACCACCAATACCAGAACCAATAGCGACACCAATACGTGTGGCATTTTCTTCGGTCACTTCAATGCCAGAGTCATTAAAAGCTTGAATACCCGCAGCAATACCATACTGGATAAATAAATCCATTTTGCGAGCTTCTTTCTTGGGCATGTACTCTTCGCAGTCAAAGTCTTTGACTAATCCTGCAAAACGAGTGGGAAAATTGGTTGTATCAAAGTGCTCGATATTGACGATACCACTTTGACCTTCTAAAAGGGCTTTCCAAGAGGATTCAACTGTGTTGCCTACCGGTGACAACATCCCCATGCCTGTAACAACTACACGACGCTTGGACACGATTTTTTCTCCGGAGATTAATACTGAGAGTATGTAAGGATAGATGATATAAGATAAAACTCAGGCGGTCTGGGAGACCGCCTGGGGATGTTATTACTGTGCGCTGTTTACGTAGTCGATTGCAGCTTGAACAGTAGTAATTTTTTCAGCTTCTTCGTCAGGGATTTCAGTATCGAATTCCTCTTCCAAAGCCATTACTAGCTCTACTGTATCTAGAGAGTCAGCACCTAGATCATCAACGAAAGAAGCTTCGTTTTTCACTTCTGCTTCATCTACACCTAGTTGTTCAACAATGATTTTTTTTACGCGTTCTTCGATGTTGCTCATTTTTCTTTTCCTATTACAGAGAGTTCGCTTAAATGCGATGTTAGCCGTAGTTTATTCAAACTTTGAAAAGTTGCAAGGGTGACCTTGCTGGTCAAACCACAAATTTCATGTTTTTCACTGAAATTTGGTACATTTTTGACCTAAATCATGCATATGGGTGAATAAAAAACACCCAAACAGATTTAGACCATGTACATACCACCATTCACATGCAGTGTTTCGCCAGTAATATAGGCGGCATCGTCAGAAGCTAAAAAGGCGACTGCTGATGCAATTTCACGCGGATCACCTAATCGACCTGCTGGCACTTGTGATAGTGTAGCAGTACGTTGGTCATCATTCAGTGCTTTTGTCATATCTGTTTCGATAAAACCTGGAGCAACAGTATTTACCGTTACGCCGCGAGAAGCAACTTCACGAGCCATTGATTTTGTGAAACCAATTACGCCAGCTTTCGCTGCTGCGTAGTTTGCTTGTCCAGCATTGCCCATGGTGCCCACTACAGAGCCCACGTTAACAATACGACCATGACGTTTCTTCATCATGCCTCGAAGAACCGCTTTAGACAAACGGAAAATCGATGTTAGGTTAGTATCCATGATATCTTGCCATTCGTCATCTTTCATACGCATCAACAGGTTATCACGAGTAATACCAGCATTATTCACTAAAATGTCAATTCCACCGAATTCTTCATTAATGGTTTTGATCGTCGCCGCAACAGAGTCTGCATCCGTTACATTCAAGGCTAAACCTTTACCATTATTTCCAAGGTAGTCACTAATCGCCTGTGCGCCAGATTCGCTTGTTGCAGTACCTACAACGGTCGCACCACGCTCAACTAATAGTTCAGCAATCGAACGACCAATACCACGACTGGCACCAGTTACTAGTGCAATTTTACCTTCAAGATTCATTATAAATCCTCTTTATGACTGAAAATGTGATACCTAGGCATAGCTCAATACCATGCCATCAGTATTAACCGCGAGCGGCATCAAGAGAAGCTGGATCATTCACAGCTTGTGCGCTCAAGGCTTTTACAATTCGTTTCGTCAAACCAGTTAATACTTTACCTGGTCCAAACTCTAGTAGATTCTCTACACCTTGTTCATGCATCGCAACCACACCTTCAGTCCAACGAACTGGACTATACAGTTGACGAACAAGTGCTTCTTTAATCTTTGTAGGATCGGTTTCAGCAATCACATCTACGTTATTAATCACAGGTAAGTTCGGTGCGTTAAACTCAATATCCGTTAATGCTTCAGCAAGTTTATCTGCTGCAGGCTTCATTAATGCACAATGTGAAGGTACAGAAACCGGTAAAGGCAGTGCTCGTTTAGCACCTGCAGCCTTACAAAGTTCGCCAGCACGCTCTACCGCGGCTTTATTTCCAGCAATCACAACTTGGCCTGGAGAGTTAAAGTTTACCGGTGACACCACTTCGCCTTGCGCCGCTTCTTCACATGCTTTAGCTATCGCTGCATCATCTAAACCAATAATTGCGAACATTGCACCAACACCAGCTGGAACTGCCTGTTGCATAAGCTCACCACGTAGCGCAACTAACTTAATAGCTTGCTTAAAATCGATAACGCCTGCGCACACCAATGCTGAATATTCACCTAGACTATGGCCTGCCACCATTTGAGGTTGCTCACCACCGATTTCTTGCCATACGCGCCAAATCGCAACAGATGCAGCTAATAATGCTGGCTGAGTACGGTGTGTTTCATTTAAATCTTCTACAGGACCATCTTGAATCAAGGCCCATAAATCATAACCAAGTGCTTCTGATGCTTCGGCAAACGTCGCTTTTACAACTTCATATTGCTCGCCTAGTTCCGCTAGCATACCAACAGTTTGAGAGCCCTGCCCTGGAAATACAACAGCAAACTTACTCATAGAAAATTTCCTTAAAATTAAAATCTAATTTACCTAACGTGTAGCTAAACTTAACAATTAGAATCGAACGAGCGCAGAGCCCCATGTGAAACCACCACCAAACGCTTCTAATAACAGCATGTGTCCACGTTGAATTCGACCATCGCGAACCGCTTCATCTAATGCAGTTGGAACCGTCGCTGCTGAGGTATTACCATGGCGGTCTAACGTTACAACCACTTGATCAAGTGACATAGCAAGCTTCTTGGCAGTAGCTGAAATGATACGTAAATTCGCTTGATGTGGTACAAGCCAATCAAGCTCGGTCTTCGCCATATCATTCGCCGCTAGTGTATCTTTCACTAACTTAGATAGTTGGGTCACCGCAACTTTAAAGACTTCATTACCTGCCATATGCAACCAAGCGTCGATATACTCACCACGCTTTGCTTCTTCAAGGCTAAGTAACTCACCAAAGCGACCATCTGCATGCAGATGAGTTGAAATAATGCCAGGTTCTTCACTTGCACCAAGCACGACTGCACCGGCTGCATCACCAAATAAAATAATCGTTGAACGATCTGTTGGATCACAGGTTTTAGATAAGGCATCGGCACCAATCACCAACACATTTTTCGCCATACCTGTTTTGATATGCTGATCAGCAATCGATAAAGCATACACAAACCCTGAACAAGCTGCTGCCACATCAAATGCAGGACAACCTTTAATGCCCAGTGCAGCTTGAACCTGACAAGCTGATGATGGGAATTTGTGACTGCCACTAGTGGTCGCAACAATGATTAGATCAATATCGTGCTTATTAATACCAGCCATTTCAATCGCATTGACTGACGCATGATAGGCCATATCAGCAACTGATTCATCGGGAGCAGAAATACGGCGCTCGCGAATACCAGTACGAGTTACAATCCACTCATCACTCGTATCAACCATTTTTTCTAAATCGGCGTTGGTACGCACTTGAGTCGGTAGATAACTACCTGTTCCTAAAATTTTGCTATTCATGAAGACTAATAATGCCTCTCGAGTAAAACCGCTTCTAAGCGATCGCTTATACGGCTTGGGACTTGCTGTTTAACTTCATACACTGCTTCACCAATTGCATTGATCATAGCAGATGTATCAGCTTGCCCATGGCTTTTGATAACAATGCCGCGCAATCCTAGCAAACTTGCACCATTATACTGGTCGGGGTTCAGTGTTTTTAACTCATTAAATAAATTAGAGAACAATTTTCGAGCAATCCAGCCCTTAATTGTTGAAGAAGTAAAATAACTTTTTAACTTTTGATGGAATAAGTGCGCTACCCCTTCACAGGTTTTTAGGCACACATTTCCGACAAATCCATCACAAACTATCACATCTGCGACATCATAAAAAAGCTGATTTCCTTCAATATAACCAGAATAGTTGATTTCTTTTGTTTGGCTGAGTAATTCTGAGCAACGCTTAACCAAGTCATTGCCTTTTATTTCTTCTTCACCAACATTCAAAATTGCTACTCGAGGCTGATGTGGAATATGTACTTCAGCCAACGCACTGCCCATCACGGCAAACTGGAATAAAGTATCCGCATCAACCGATACATTCGCACCTAGATCAAGCATCCAAGTTTTTTTACCAGATACCGTTGGTAACGCACTAACAAGGGCTGGACGCTCTATTCCGGGTAATAATTTAAGGCGAAATTTTGACAAAGCCATTAAAGCACCAGTATTCCCACCACTGACGCAAGCATCTGCCATGCCGTCTGCCACGTGATCGAGTGCAATACGCATAGACGTTCCAGAACTATTGCGTAATGCTAAAGATGGCTTTTCATCATTAGAAATATCTCTCTCACTATGTTTAATGATGAGACGAGGGGTCGGAGTAAATCCGAGATGTGTCAGTTCTTTCGTGATTTGTTCACGATCACCGACCAAGATAACTTTCAGCTCTGGGAAATGTGACAATGCCTGCACGGCGGCAGGCACTGTTACGCGAGGACCAAAATCCCCGCCCATTGCATCAAGTGCAACGGTAATAGTTTGCAAAGGTCAACCTTACTTGTTGATAACCTTTTTGCCACGGTAGTAACCGTCAGCAGTCACGTTGTGACGTAGGTGAGTTTCACCTGAAGTTGCGTCTACAGATAATGCACTAGTAGTTAGCGCATCGTGTGAACGACGCATGCCACGCATTGAACGTGATTTTTTGCTCTTTTGTACGGCCATGACCCTACTCCTTCGTTTTTAAACTCTAATGCTTTAAGCACTAGCGCTTTAAATTTTTTAAAACGTCAAATGGATTCGGTTTTTCTTCCAAAACTTCTTTTGGGAGATCGCCAAACACCATATTGTTTGATTTTACGCTACATTCAGATTCGTCATGCATCGCAATTTGAGGTAATTCTAGAATGAACTCGTCTTCCACTAATTTAATCAGATCCAACTCACCGTACTCGTTCAGATCTACCAAATCGTACTCTTCCGGTGCGTCTTGTTCACTTTTCTCACTGTAAACAGGGGTGCAAGTGAATTCAACTTCGCACAAATGCGCGAATATCTCATTACAGCGTTGACATTCTAAATCGACTTCGACGTTAGCTTTACCAGAGATAACGACTAATCGTTGTTCATCCAACTCAAAGGACAATGATACTTCTGCGTTGCGTTTGACGCCTTCAGTCAACTCGGCAAGACGCTTCATTAAACTAACCTGGATTATACCTTGATAATCTAAGCGTTTTTGAGCTGATTTTGCTGGGTCAACTGTACGCGGTATTTTTACCTTTTGCATAGGGCGCGAATATTATCCTCCAAAATGAATTTAGTCAAAGGAAAAGGCAAAAAACTTACACTTTCCTTTTTCCAGTTCTATGCACTGTTAAACATGACGCATAGGGTTATTTGGTTTAAGGTATATGAAATTATTGATTGAGCTTTAAGAGCCCTAATTTATGTCATCAAAACTAATTTTAGCTTCCACGTCCCCTTACCGAAAACAATTGCTCGATAAACTTGCTATCGAGTTTGAAACTCGTGAACCAAACTGTGATGAAACGCCTTTGCCTGATGAAAGTGCAACCCAATTGGTACTACGCTTAGCCCAAATGAAAGCCCAATCATGCGCATTAGAAGTCCAAGAAAAACAAATCATTATTGGTTCTGATCAAGTTTGTGTGATCAATGGCAACATTGTTGGCAAACCGCTCACGAGAGAAAATGCTATTGAGCAATTAATTCAAGCAAGTGGACAAGTCATCACTTTTTATACCGGCCTTGCGCTATTTAACAGTGAAACTGGCTGCTGCGATGTCACGCTAGATAAATTCAAAGTACACTTCAGAACGCTCTCTCAAGCGCAGATTGAATACTATGTCGACACTGAACAACCTTTATATTGCGCTGGTAGCTTCAAAAGCGAAGGACTCGGTATTGCGCTATTCAAACGTTTAGAAGGTAAGGACCCTAATTCTCTTATAGGCTTACCGCTTATTACCTTAATTGATATGCTTGAAAAGCAAGGCATTCATATTTTATCTTAGGCTCATTTAGTTCTTAACCCGGTTAAGGCTTTTTCTAATTTAGCCTCCATCGGTGCAGAAATATCCATTGCTTCTTCAGTCGCAGGGTGAATAAACTTGATATTCGCTGCATGAAGAAATAAACGATTCAGCCCGACTTGCCCGGTATAAGCATCAAAACGACGATCACCATAACGGTCATCCCAAGCAATCGGATGCCCGACATACTGACAATGAACACGAATTTGATGCGTTCTCCCTGTAATCGGGCTAGCTTGAACTAAAGTCGCCTGATTAAACTTCTCTAAAATCTTATAACGAGTTTCTGACGGCTTACCATTTGGGTTAACCCTAACAATACTATTCACTTCATTTTTGAGCAGTGGAGCCTTGACAACTTTACAGCTCGACTTCCACTCCCCCATTACTAAAGCAAAATAATACTTCTGAACAGTCTTCTCACGAAACTGTGTTTGTAAGTGACGTAATGCAGAACGTTTTTTGGCAACCAATAAGATGCCAGAAGTATCACGGTCGATGCGATGAACCAATTCAAGAAAGCGAGCTTGTGGGCGCAGTGCTCGTAATGCTTCTATAGCGCCAAATTTCAAACCGCTGCCACCATGAACCGCAGTCCCTGATGGTTTATTTAAAATCAGCATACTGTCATCTTCGAAAATGATGCAATGTTCTAATTCAGATACTTTATCTAATTTAGTGCTCACGGGAGCAGCATCCTCTTCTGCCGAAATGCGCACCGGAGGAATACGAACCATATCACCGGCTTGTAATTTATATTCCGCCTTCACACGTTTTTTATTTACGCGCACCTCTCCCTTACGCAAGATTCGATAAACCATGCTTTTAGGGATTTGCTTTAATTGATTACGCAAAAAGTTGTCGATTCGTTGACCTGCCATATCAGCGTCAATATCAACAAACTTTACTTCTGTTTTAATATCATTCATCTGACTATTCTAACACTCAAACATCGCCTGTAGGCATAAGATTCTGAAAATTATTATCTCTATTTTATCCCCCACGATCACTTTTCGCTTACAAGCGTACAAAATTAAAACAAAAATCAATCTAAACTGATGTTATAAAAGAATTTAATATTATTAATAATACTGATGTAATATCACTCACCTCCAAGTTAACCACAGGTTTTCCTATTTATTTGCGCACTTTGACGTAAAGCTGATTGCTGATATTTCTTGGCGCTGCTATAGTTCACAGCTGCAATGGTTGTATTGAACATTTTCTATGCAAATTTAATGTCATCCATTGCAATTAATGAGTAGAAGCTTCGAACGTATGTGCTGCATTAGGCGTAAGACACAACTGACGAAGACCAACTTATCGCCTACTCACGTTATCAATGCAGAAGTAATACCGACTTGAATTCGGACCAAGCATTCGCGTTCTACCCAAAGTAATTGAAGTTCTAGCACAATATTTTGTGACATAACTTTAAATAAGAAAGGTATGAATGTTTGGTGGCTATTGTGCCCTAGAGCATCCCCTATACAGCCGTGAGGTTGAAGCCAAAGTCATGGGATCTGGCACCTTTGATACGACATAAAGCGATAAGCAATTATCACGAAGAAAAACAACGAGAATTTTAAAAATGAAAAGAATGTTGATCAACGCAACTCAAAAAGAAGAGTTGCGCGTCGCATTAGTTGATGGTCAGAAACTATTTGATTTAGATATTGAAAGTCCTGGTCATGAATCTAAAAAAGCTAATATTTATAAAGGCCGTATTACTCGAGTAGAACCAAGTTTAGAAGCTGCATTTGTAGACTATGGTGCTGACCGACATGGCTTCCTCCCTCTTAAAGAAATTGCCCGCGATTACTTCCCTGCTGGTTACACCTACCAAGGTCGTCCGAACATTAAAGAAGTTCTCAAAGAAGGCCAAGAAGTTATTGTTCAAGTAGAAAAAGAAGAACGCGGTCAAAAGGGCGCAGCGTTAACAACTTTTATTTCTCTTGCGGGTAGTTACTTAGTATTAATGCCAAATAACCCTCGTGCTGGCGGTATTTCTCGTCGCATTGAAGGTGATGAGCGTACTCAACTGAAAGCAGCATTAAGTACCCTTGAACTACCACAAGGTATGGGATTAATTGTTCGTACTGCAGGTGTAGGCAAAAGTGCAGAAGAGCTTGAGTGGGATTTAAATATTCTACTGAAACATTGGGCTGCTATTAAAGAAGCCTCTGACGGCGAAGCGGCACCTTTCTTAATTCACCAAGAAAGTAATGTTATCGTTCGTGCTATTCGTGACTATTTACGCCGTGATATCGGTGAAATCCTCATTGATAGTAATACCATCTACGAGCGTGCTAAAGCCCATATCCAATTGGTGCGTCCTGATTTCGTTTCACGCGTTAAAAAATACGATGGCGATGTTCCTCTATTTAGCCACTACCAAATTGAAAGCCAGATTGAATCAGCGTTTCAACGCGAAGTTCGTCTACCTTCTGGTGGTTCAATTGTTATCGATCCAACTGAAGCGTTAACGTCTATTGATATCAACTCTGCTCGTGCAACGAAAGGGGGGGATATTGAAGAAACCGCATTAAATACTAACCTAGAAGCAGCAGATGAAATTGCACGTCAATTACGTTTACGTGACCTAGGTGGCTTAGTCGTTATCGACTTCATTGATATGACGCCAGTTCGTCACCAACGTGAAGTCGAAACTCGCATGCGCGAAGCGGTAAGAATGGATCGCGCTCGCGTACAAATTGGTCGTATTTCACGCTTTGGTCTATTAGAAATGTCACGCCAGCGTTTGAGCCCATCACTAGCGGAAGCAAGCCACCACATTTGTCCTCGTTGTACTGGTACTGGTGTAGTTCGTGACAATGAATCATTAGCACTATCTGTACTTCGCTTGATTGAAGAAGAAGCCCTAAAAGACAATAGTTCACAAGTACTTGCAGTTGTGCCTGTGCCTATCGCTTCTTACTTACTTAATGAAAAACGTAAATCAATACAACACATCGAGAAGCATCAAGAAGTAAACATCATTGTTGTACCAAACGCTGACATGGAAACCCCTCACTTTGAAGTGGTTCGCCTACGCGATGGTGAAGAACATCAAATTTTATCGTACTTGATGCCTAAACGAATTGAAGCATTTAAAGAAGCAGAAGCAAAAGAACCTGCTTTAGCCGATATGAAGCCTCGTCGTATTGAAGAGCCAGTATTGAAAGGTTTTGCACCATCAAGCGCTCCGGCACCGACTCCGACAGCTGCTCCAACGCCTGCGCTCAAAGCGAAACCTGAGACCCAAGCGAAAACCAAGTCTGGTGGTTTAGGTGGATTGTTTAAAGCTATTGGTAATTTCTTCTTTGGTGGCGAAGAGCCAAAAGAAGAGAAAGCGGCTGAAGAGGCAAAACCAACTCAGCAAAACCGTCAACGTAACGATCAACGTGATAATAACCGTCGTCGTAATAACCGAGATCGTAATGAACGTAATAACGATCAACGTAACAAGCGCCGTAAACCACGTACTAACGATACTGCAGATAAAGTAGCAGAATCGGCAGCGCCTCAAAATGACGCTCGTAATGATAAAAAACGCAAGCCAAAGCAAGATAAAAAGCCAACTAAAAATGCAACCAAAGTTGTAGAACAAGGCCAACAAATTGCCGCTGAAGCTCAAGCAAAATCAACCTCAACTGAAGAGAAAACGACTCAAGTTAAACAACGTCGTCAACGTCGTCAGATGAAGAAGAAAGTACGTGTTAACGAGCAAGTTGCAGAAGAAGCGAACGTTCAAGATCTAGCAAAAGTAGAGCAAGCAGAAATTGCAACTAAGCCTGAGTCAACAGAAAAAGAAGAAGGACAACAACGTCGTAACCGTCGTTCACCACGCCATCTTCGTGCTAGTGGTCAACGTCGTCGTCGCACTCGTGACCGCCGTCCTAACCCATACCGCCTACGTGCAGGTGGTGTTGCATCTCCAGAGATGGCAATGGGTAAAGTATGGCCACAATACGTAGCAGAAAAGCCGAAACAAAAAGAAAAGCAAGTACAACCTACAGTAGAAGCATCGATCCCGACTGGCGGTTACGCTTTTCCTGAAATGTCTATGGGTAAAATAGTTATCCTAAGCAAAGCGTTAACAGAAAACGTTGCGACAACTGAAGCACCGACCATGCAGCAACCTGTGAAAACAGAAGCAGCACCAGTGGTAGAAGCAACCCCAGTAACGGAAACACCAAGTGAAGCACTTGCAGTTGAAACCGCTACTGAAGTTAAAACGGAGCAACAAGATAACCTTGTTATTGAGAGCACGCCAAAAGCACAACAAGCTAAGACGCCAAAATCGGTCAAAGTAAAAGCTGCTAAAGCAAAATCTCATGTCAGCGCACCAATGGCAAAAGCTTCTGGTACTGGCGAGTTAAACGACATCACCATTGTTGCTGCATCTTTCCGTGAATCCACATTCACAGGTAAAGCGGCGGGCAGCCAATCAGCAACTGGCCATGCGAGTTCTGGAATGTCAAAAACACTTAACGACTGAGCTAAATAGTCTTAATCGTTAAATTATTAAGCAAGATCACTAGAGGTAGTGGTCTTGCTTTTTTTATCTCAACGATTGATACCTTTCGGTCTCGATAACATGTTGCAGAAAATTCCACCATTCTGTAACATTCGCCAACAAATTATTTTCACTCTCAATCATGAATACCTTTCACTTGTACCTTTTGTTTCCCCTTAGTGCGACATTGGTATCATTTTCCATTCATGGCTAGAGTCCTTTATTTTATAACTTTTAACTGAGTAAATATGTTTCCCCAAATATCTAGTCAATCTCTAAAAAATGATGTGTTATCAGGCTTAACTGTAGCACTAGCATTAGTACCCGAGGCTGTTGCCTTTGCCTTTGTCGCAGGTGTCGATCCCATGGTTGGTTTATATGCCGCCTTTATTATGGGTCTAATGACTTCTATCTTCGGAGGGCGCCCTGGAATGATTTCTGGTGCTACTGGCGCTACCGCTGTTGTGATGGTGAGCTTAGTTGCCGTTCATGGTGTTCAATACTTATTTGCAGCCGTTTTATTAGTCGGTCTATTACAAATTACTGCAGGTTTATTAAAATTAGGTAAATTTATTCGCATCGTCCCACATCCTGTAATGATTGGTTTTGTGAATGGCTTGGCGATCGTTATCTTCATGGCCCAGCTTGGTCAATTTAAAGCGCCAGATATCAACGGTATAATGACTTGGTTACCGCAAGGGCAGATGATGATCATGTTAGGCTTAGTCGCTTTAACCATGGCTATTATTTATTTCTTACCTAAGTTAACTAAAGCTGTCCCTTCTTCACTTGTCGCTATTGTAGTCGTCACAGCATTAACTCAAGTGTTAAACTTAGATACCCGTACTGTGGTTGATTTCTTGCGCACCATGTCTGGTGATATGAATGCAACACTCGCTGGTGAACTACCAACATTTGCACTACCAGCAGTACCGTTTAACTTCGAAACACTACAAATTGTTTTCCCATATGCCTTGATCATCGCGGCCATTGGCTTAATTGAATCGCTACTCACTTTAACGGTAGTCGATGAAATGACTAACACTCGCGGTAAAGGTAACCGTGAATGTATTGGCCAAGGTCTTGGTAACTTAACTTGTTCAGTATTTGGTGCGATGGGTGGTTGTGCCATGATTGGTCAATCGATGATTAACATTAATTCAGGTGGCCGTAGCCGTTTATCAGGTATTACTGCCGCGATTGCCCTACTCTGCTTCATCTTATTCACTGCAACGTGGATTGAAATGATCCCACTAGCAGCACTAGTTGGTGTGATGTTTATGGTCGTAATCGGAACATTTGAATGGGCTACTTTCAAACTGGCTCGCCGAGTGCCAAAACAAGATTTCTTTGTGATTATTCTTGTGACTATCGTAACTGTCCTGACAGACTTAGCGGTTGCGGTTGGCGTTGGTGTTGTGGTTTCTGCATTAATGTTTGCTTGGCAACATGCAAAGCATATCAATGCAGTTACAAGCATCAATGAAGAAGGCTCTAAAGTTTACCAAATTAACGGCCCTATCTTCTTTGGTTCTGCAGCTAACTTTACTGAGCTTTTCAATGCTTATGATGATCCTCAAGATGTAATCATCGATTTTGGCCAATCTCGCGTCGTTGACCACTCAGCTATTGAAGCTATTGAAACTGTGGCAGAACGTTACACTCGTTTAGGTAAAACACTTCATCTACGCCACTTAAGCCAAGACTGTAAAACTCTACTGGATAAAGCTGGCAGCCTAATTGAAATCAATGTCAAAGAAGATCCAACCTATAAAGTTATTGATGACCTACTCGCAGACTAATCCGCAGTATAATCTTCAATAAACCATTAGCCCAATCATCGTGTTGGGCTTTTTTAATTCTAATATAGCCTTCTAAAACTTTGGTTTTTTCTACCTGATAAATTCGTTACTATCCACTCATCCCTACCTTCATGGAACGATATAAAATGTCTGAGCATAAACAAGATAAGCACCAGCAACGCCAGCAAAAAATCAAACAACAAGTAGACCAACGTATTGAAGCCGCTCAACAAGAGAAAGGCTTAGTCGTTGTTATCACTGGCAATGGTAAAGGTAAAACCACATCGGGTTTTGGTACTGTAGCGAGGGCCGTCGGACATGGTCAAAAATGCGCTGTCGCTCAGTTTATTAAAGGCACATGGGATAATGGTGAAAAGAATCTATTAGAAAAACTAGGCGTCTCTTTTCATGTGATGGCAACTGGATTTACTTGGGAAACTCAAGATAAAAAGAAAGATACTCAAGCAGCTCAACAAGTATGGCAAGAATGCAAAAAAATACTGCAAGATGAGAGCATGGATGTCGTATTGCTAGATGAGGTCACCTATATGGTCACCTATGGTTATATCGATTTAGATGAGCTTATTCAAGCCATCGAAAATAGACCTAAAGAGCAATCGGTTATTCTCACTGGCCGTGCTGCTCACCGTAGCTTAATAGAGCTCGCTGACACAGTATCGGAAGTACGAAATGTTAAGCATGCTTTTGAAGCAGGTGTTAAAGCACGTAAAGGTATTGATTGGTAACTTTTATCTATCAATTTTCAAAATGACGCCTAAAATTAGATACATAAAAAATGCCACTTCAATTGAAATGGCATTTAAATTTATAGAGAAAAGTAAACTCTACTTAAATAAGCCATTTAATAAATCACCAGCGGCCTTTTTAACATCATCTTTTTGTTTAGAATCGTCATCACCCAGTAATTTATTTAGACCTCGATCAACTTCTTTTTGAGCCTTCTCTTTTGCTCGGTCAATCTCAGCTTGAGCTTTCTGCTTGGTTTGTTCATCTAATGCAGCATTTAAATCTGGACGAATTTTAGGTTCCGCCCACGTGCCTTTAATTGTGATAGGAAGAGTAATATCTTTTAACTCGTCAGTATCTTTACCACCTTGGCCTTTCAAAGTGCCTACCACCGATGTACTAACCAGAAAATCAACCGTCTCATTAACGTAGTTCGCCTGACCACTACCTAAGATCCTTAATAGTGGCGATTGGGCAGTTAAATTATTGGTTTTCATAACACCTTTTGACAGGTTCATCGTTGCCGTTACAGCACTAAAGTCAGTTTTCTTAACCTGAACTTCTTCTGCTTTCTTGCCTTTGAATAAAGCTTGAACAGAACGAATTTCATGAGCAACATTGACGCCATAAAAGGAACCATCTGCAAAATTAATCTTCACTACACCGGCTAAGTTTTGTTTCATTTTATCAACAACTAAACTTTTACCCTTTATATCTGCAGTGATATTGCCAGTACCAGAAACAAAATCCATCTGTGCAATATCTTTCAACAACGGCTGAACCTGAACACCTTTAATTTCTTTATGCACAGTATAAGTAGCAACATCTTTACGAGCATCAATTTTAGCATTAGCACTTACCGAACCTTGGTACAGGTTAGCGGCAAACTTCTGCAAATCAATCTCGCCACGATTCACTTTAAACTGCGTTTGTACATTCTGCATTTTGGCATTACTTGCCGTAAGTTTATCAATGCTCACTTTACCCGTGACATCTAATGTACGTGTTGCACTAAGATCCGGTTCCGCTTGAGATGCAGTAGTATTAGTACCGTTTGACTGTTTAGGTGTGGCGGCTTTTGCTGTTGTCTCTGATTTTTCAGGTGCAGCTTGCTCCATTTGCTTGAGCAATGCATCAACATTAATTTCAGGACTATGAATATCGAACACTATTTTAGGAATACTTGGTGCTAAACTCACCTGTGTAGAGCCATCAAAGTTAAGCTCATTCACTGATAACTTTTTCAATGTAACGTCTAAATATTGCTTCGCTAAGTCAAAGCGAATATCAGAATTCATATCCATCGAAATCGGGCTAAGTGGCAACGATTTACCATCAACTTTCCCTATAACATTCATATTCTGAATTTTAAGCTCTGTCATCGCCTGATCGAGCATAATGGATGCAGACTGATTAATATCGATATTCATACCAGATGCCGTTCCATTAACACTCAGTGCCATTTTACTGACAGAGTTAAATTGAAACGAATCAAGCGTGAAACGAGCTTGCTTAATATCGGTAGAAGGATCTTTAAATTGTGCTTCTATATCTGTGCCACGTAATTGGTAATCCGATAAGTCCTGCGAAACTTTAAACTCTGTCTTTCCTTTTACAGCAAAAGTTTGTTGGTTTTGTTTACCCGTAATATCAAACTCAGCATTACTCCACTCACCGAAACTAAACTGTGATAATGCAAAATTCACATCAGACAGTGTCAGGTCTGAACTATTCATTGCATCTAGCATCACTAGTTTTGCATTATTAACCGTAATACCTTCTAAACTAATTTCCCATGGACTTTCACTGGCAGGATTTACACTTTCAGCGGGTTCATTAGTAGCATCACTACTTGAGGCTGTTTGATTGACTTTGTCTTCAGCGGATTGTTTAACAACATCAAGATTTGAACGACCATCTTTCAACTTCTGAATAAAGATATCAGCACCGTTTAGTGTGACGTTGCCAATATTAAGTCGCTTTTCAAGCAATGGGAGTACTGATACATCCAAAGCGGCCTCATCAAATTTAACCACTTGCGCCTGCTTAAAGCCTTCTGCTGGATTTAATACTTGGGTCTTACCTATTGAGAAACCTAGGGATGGAAAGAAATTCCAAGAAATATCACCGTCGATCACTAAGTCAAAGCCCGTTTGAGCCTTAGCTTGTTCAATAATAAGCGGCTTAAATTGATTAGGATTAACAAAAATGACCAGTGCCAAAATGGCAATTAAAACCGCGGCAATTGGTATAGAAAGGAATAGAAGTATTTTTTTCATGGAGATCCTTTTCAAAACAAACATACATATTTTTAATAGCTAGTATAACAAACTATCATTCGTTTAGATAAAGTAAAATCAGTAAGAAGATACTGACAATCCATAAAAAAAGGGCTTTCTATTAGCCCTTTTATATCTATAGATTTACTTGAAAGGTATTTATATTCCTCATAAATCTTCCTTGTCTAAAGACTTGGATTATAGCTCTGAATTCAGCATCTTAAAGTCACTGAGTCTATTTAATCTTCATTGATACGACTCGCGACCGCACCTTGTTGATTTTTATATTTGGCATTATCACGTTTGTTATAAGGCTTTTCTGCATCACCAGATAATACTTCAAAGCTCAATGCACCAATTGGCATCATTGGCTTTAGAGCAAGTGGTAAACGCCCTGAGTTATAGAACTCCAGAACAATTCGACCAGACCAACCAGGATCGATACGATGTGCGGTAACATGTACCATTAAACCTAAACGCGCTAATGAAGAACGCCCATCTAGCCAGCCAACGATATTGGCCGGTAAATCAACCGACTCATAGGTTACCGCTAAAGCAAGTTGTCCAGGATGTAAGTAAAACTCTTCATCATCAGAAATTTCAATTTCATCACTCATTACTTTTTCAAGTTGAGCTGTAACTTCAGATTTTTTACCAGACAAATCGATATATGGTGCGCTGTGATCATTAAATACACGAAACTGATGTCCCAAGCGGACATCAACCGTCAAACCACTAATACTTTCTTCTGATGGTGCTGGAGACATGGCTATCTTGCCTTCAGCTAAATACTTCTTTATATCCCTATCACACAATCTCACCGGCGTTTCTCCTCAGACCACCTTAGTCATTCCAAAGTGGTGATTTCATATCAATACTTAAATTGTCTATTCTTGTGTCTTACGATTTCAACAGTTTAGCAATGTGTGCTTTTAGAACATCAATCGCGATACGGTTTTTACCACCACGAGGTACGATAATATCAGCATGTTGCTTTGATGGTTCAATAAACTGCATAAACATAGGGCGAACGGTTTTTTGATATTGCTTTAATACCGACTCCATTGTACGACCACGCTCTTCAACATCACGTTTAACTCGACGTAATAAGCAGATATCTAATGGTGTATCCATGAAGACGGATGCATGCATTAAATTACGTAAACGGGGCTCTGTTAATAACAAGATGCCTTCTAAAATGATCACCTTTTTCGGTGTCATCAAGGTAGTTTCCTTAGTACGAGTATGCTCTGAGTAACTATATTCAGGGATCTCAACCGATTCACCTTGAACCAGTTTCTCTAGTTGTTCGCATAATAAATCATGATCTAAAGCGTTTGGATGGTCATAGTTGGTTTTAACTCGATCTTCCATGCTCAAATGACTCTGGTCACGGTAGTAACAATCTTCTGTAATAACGCCAATTTGGTGATCACCAACTTTTGCACGTAATTCTTTATAAATGGTGCTTGCAATTAAGCTCTTCCCTGAAGCCGATGCGCCGGCGATTCCTACAATGACGCATTTGTTTTTTTCAGGCATGTTTTGTTGTTCTGACATGTAAAGCACCCAGCTTAATAGTGACAAGGAATTCCAAATATAACCAAGCTTCATGAAAGCATGATGACTTGGGGAAATTGAATATTTAAACCGCTAGATTATATACCCAAACGCTTGCAAGGTGCGAGTTTCAAGATGAAATTATTAACCAATAATATGGATGAAGATTGAAAAATAAGCAGGTTGAGATCAAGTGCTTATTTCTCAACCAGTTCTTCATCAACTAACATCAACAAACATAATATTTTCTGCTCGCGGCTTACCTTGCCAGAATAAATTAGCGGCCACATGAGAGGCCAGCTGAAGATAAATTTGACTATGTTCACTATCCGGTCTTGCTGCGACGGTTGGGCAACCATTATCAATATCACTTCTTAGATCGATATGCAGCGGAATTTGGGAAAGTAATGTTAAGCTGGCATCTTGTGCCATTTTTTGTGCCCCACCCTGACCAAATATGGCTTCATGATGTCCACATTGAGAGCAGATGTGGTAACTCATATTTTCAATAATACCAAGTACTGGCACTTCAACCTGCTCGAACATAGTGACACCTTTACGAGCATCAGCTAGAGCTAGATCTTGTGGCGTAGTGACCACCAACGCAGCAGTAACAGGAACTTGCTGAGATAAAGTTAACTGAATATCACCCGTGCCCGGTGGCATGTCGATCACTAAATAGTCGAGATCCGGCCACAAGGTTTCATTCAATATTTGGGCTAATGCCTTTGAAGCCATCGGACCTCGCCAGATTGCAGCATCTTGATCGGCAATTAAATAACCAATCGAATTGGTATATAAACCATGTGCTTCAACAGGAATCATCCATTTATTATCACGTACGCCGGGCTTCTCACCTTGAGTGCCCAACATTAAAGGCACCGACGGACCATAAATATCAGCATCGAGTAATCCAACTTTGGCACCTAAAGCCTGCAATGCAAGAGCTAAATTGACTGCTGTTGTCGATTTACCCACCCCACCTTTTGCTGATGTCACCGCGATAATGTTCTTCACCCCTTTCACCGCTTGTCCATGAGGAGCTTGCAATGGTTTCACTCGTACCGAGACTTGTGTTTTAGGAAAACGGGCATCTTGTTGAGTTTGTAAATCACACCAATTCTGTAAATCCGATTTTAGATCTTGATAATAAAAAGGCAAAACAAGATTCACATACTCATCACTAAACTGAACCAAACTTGGTATCTCTGCCCAGTTTTCAATCAAAGCTTCATGCTCAAACTGATTTAAACGATGTATATACTCATCTTTTGCTAACAATGAATGGGATGAAAAATCAGACATGGAACCTCTCTTATCATGTGGAGTTAATTGAATCCTAGCAGTTATACCCCCCAACAAACAGTATCAACAGTTAAGGGTTTTCTCATCAATATAAAAAATAAAGCCTTAGCAAGCTTATGTGTTCTTGAAGTTAGTTGGGTATCGGGTAGAATCAAAGGCAAAGTTTTATGATGATAATGCACCATTTACTCCCCTACTTTATCTCAAGCTAAAAAGTATGAATAACTGTGCTTTGTCTTTCTCCAAGAATAAGAAGCGAAAATATTATATGGCAACTGATCCAAGAAAAATTTTAGTAACCTGTGCACTTCCATACGCTAATGGTTCTATTCACCTCGGCCACATGCTTGAACACATTCAAGCGGATGTTTGGGTCCGTTACCAACGCTTACGTGGTAATACCGTAAACTTTATCTGTGCAGATGATGCTCATGGTACGCCGATCATGCTGAAAGCTCAGCAACTTGGTATTAAGCCAGAAGATATGATTGCAGAAGTTCAAAAAGAACATGAACAAGATTTTGCAGGTTTTAGCATCAGCTTTGATAATTACCATAGCACTCATAGTGATGAAAATCGCGAATTAGCGTCAATGATTTATCTTCGTTTGAAAGAAAATGGATTTATTACTAGCCGTACAATTTCTCAGTTATTTGACCCAGAAAAAGAAATGTTCTTACCGGACCGTTTCGTAAAAGGCACGTGTCCTAAATGTAAAGCTGAAGATCAATACGGTGATAACTGTGATGCTTGTGGTGAGACTTATAGTCCAACCGATCTTATCAATCCAAAGTCTGCTGTTTCTGGTGCGACTCCTGTAATGAAAGATTCTGAGCATTTTTTCTTCGACTTACCACAGTTCCAAAGTATGTTAAAAGAATGGACTCGTTCTGGCTCTTTGCAATCAGAAACGGCTAACAAAATGCAAGAATGGTTTGAATCCGGTCTACAACAGTGGGATATCTCACGTGATGCACCGTATTTTGGTTTTGAAATACCAGGTGAGAAAAACAAATTCTTCTACGTATGGCTTGATGCTCCTATTGGTTACATGGGTTCATTCAAAAACCTCTGTGATAAGCGCAATGATTTAGACTTTGATGAATATTGGAAACAAGATAGCACCGCAGAACTGTATCACTTCATCGGTAAAGATATTGTGTATTTCCATAGCCTATTCTGGCCAGCGATGCTTGATGGCGCAGGTTTCCGCAAACCAAACAACGTATTTGTACACGGTTATGTCACGGTTAACGGCGCAAAAATGTCAAAATCTAAAGGCACATTTGTTAAGGCTAGCACGTACCTTAAACACCTAGACCCTGAATGTTTACGTTATTACTACGCTGCCAAGCTAAACAGCCGCATTGATGATTTAGATTTAAATTTAGAAGACTTTACTCAACGCGTAAACTCCGATGTAGTGAACAAGATTGTGAACCTAGCCTCTCGTAACGCAGGTTTCATCACTAAGCGCTTTGAAGGTAAGCTTTCTAACAACTTTACCGAAATGGCTCTGTATCAAGAGTTTGTCGATGCAGCAGATCGCATTGCTGAGCTTTATGAAACTCGTGAGTTTGGGCGCGCTATTCGTGAAGTTACTTCACTTGCGGATAAAGCCAACCAGTACGTTGATGAAAAAGCCCCTTGGGTCATCGCAAAGCAAGAAGGTAAAGACCAAGATCTACAAGACATTTGTACAGTTGGTATTAACCTATTCCGCGTATTGATGACGTACTTGAAGCCTGTTATGCCTGAACTTGCAGCACGTAGTGAGGCCTTCTTAAACGATACATTGACGTGGGACAGCATGGCTTCACCATTAGTCAATCACGAAATCACTAAATTTAAGGCGTTATTTAACCGTATTGATCCGAAGCATGTTGAAGCGATGATTGAAGCATCAAAAGAAGATGCGGCAGTAGAAATGGCAGCTAAAGAGCAAGCAGAAGCCTCTGCACAATCAGAGCTAGATAAAGAGCCGATTGAAGCAGAAATTGAATTTGATGACTTTGCTAAAATTGATATGCGTATCGCTAAAATCATTTCTTGTGAAGAAGTACCAAAAGCCAATAAATTGCTTAAATTCCAATTAGATATTGGTGGTGAAGTACGCCAGGTATTCTCGGGAATCAAATCGGCTTATACACCACAAGAACTGGAAGGTAAGTTAACCGTAATGGTTGCGAACTTGAAACCACGCAAAATGAAATTTGGTATGTCTGAAGGTATGATTTTAGCTGCCGGCCCAGGTGGTAAAGATCTATGGATTTTAGAGCCTCACGACGGTGCTCAACCTGGTATGCGTGTGATGTAATCACTTCATAGTAAGGATTTCCATTCCAAATCAAATAACCCCCAAATGCCGGACGATCAGCATTGGGGGTTATTTCTATGTCGTCTTTGATACCTAAAGTTCTCGTTTTACTCATTGCACCAATAAGTCGCAATGCTGCTCCAATTTATATCAACCAGAATAAGCAAGGAGTCTAATCCTATCCAAACTTGGGGTTAAATAAATGCCTCTGAACTTGGTTCAAATCTTGCAAGGTATTCCAATATAATATGAATCCAAAGGAGGTCGTTCATGTTTATCGGAATCAGTATATTACTGCTCATTGGTATTCTTGCCAGTATGTTCTACTTCAACATTACGCGAGAAAAAAGCCACCAATACCGCTATCGTCTGATTAATCAGTTACGCCAGCTAATTTATCTGACTCGCCAACATCGAGCCCTCACTCACGCGCATTTAGCTGCCGCGGTCTACTCTGTACAGACACTAAAGCAAACCAACCTTTCTATTATCGAAATATTACAAAATCTAAAGCTCAGCGCAGGGGCGGATACTGGACCAGAAATTCGCGTGTTATACGACAAAACTCAATCTGTATTACTAAATTGGACAGAATTCAATGTCGCCAAAAATCAACTAGAACATGGTAGGTTAATTCGTCAAATGATGTTTTTAACTGATGAGATCATGATTGAATGGCTAATTGATACACACCATGATGATATTGCAGAAGAATATCACCATAGGTGGCAAAAAATTCTCGATACTTTAGAAAGCTTAACTCGCTTTAGAATCAGTATTCAGGACATCGACACACCGATTGGGCAACAACGGTTTCGCCACCATGCGGTCATGTTAAGCCGAAGAATGAATCAACTTTCATTAATTTGCCCATTAACAATGACTGATAATGATCAGAATGGTGTGATTCAGACATTAAAATATTGGGAACAACAAGAAAGTGTTATAGAGACACCAGAGCAACTCTACCAACTGTCATTAGAAGCCTCATACTTAATTTTTAATGTTTATGACCAAATACTTTCTGAAACTTGTGAAGAAATTTACTTACCTTTAGAGGCTATAATTATTGGTGAAAAAAAACCTGCTATTTAGTAGCAGGTTTAGATCCAAGCAAGACTTAGAAGTGAGTTAAATTAACTATCATCTTCCGTGAAATTAGTCGGTAGGTTTTGCTTCATTTTCATCCAGATGTGACCACTTTCAATGCCGTAACGACGAATCAAATTAGGTAACTCTTGGCGATCGCCCTTTTCACACAACACTAATAATTCTTTATAAAACTGAAGTGCCAACTTTCTCGCTTCTGGATTCGAAAAGTAAAAGCTACCCACGCGATCGTATAATTTCTTAATTCCATTAAATATCAATCCATAGATTTGATTTCCTGAATGGAACGCCAGACGTTGGAATAACATGTAATCATAAAAATTAAACGTCTTCGCGATTAAAATTTCATCTCGCTTTTCTTCATCTTTCTCATTATCTTCTTTTACTGACTGTTTGATTTTTTCAGCATAAGGTGACTCTTCAATAAAAGATTCCCATGAATGATGAGATAAAAGCGTTTCACATGAGTCAATCACTCGATTTAAGGTTTTAATACAAGCTTCAGGGTTAGACTTAAAGGCATATCCCATGAAAATTGGGCTAATGCTAGTACGAGCAGCCAATAGATCTTCAACAATACTTGTCGCATTATCGGTATCAAGCGTCATGAGTGTATCGAGAATGTGTAAACTCGATGTTTCCATGAAATTATTAACTTTAGTTGGCTTACCATGTTGAATGGTCAACCATCCATCACGGGCCAATCGTTGCAATACTTCACGCAACGTCGTTCGAGTAACGCCGATCAGTTCAGATAACTCTCTTTCTGCCGGCAAAATAGAGCCAGGTGGAAAACGTCCGTTCCAGATACTTTCGATAATATATTTTTCTGCAAATCCTGCAGGGCTCTTTGCCTTAATAACCATGTATTCACTTTACCTAGTTTTAGGAATGAAAATTACACTCATCATACCACTACTTCCAACTTCCTGAAAACCATCATTCCATATTGTATAGAAGACCTATCTCTCATAAATGTCTCAAAATGAGAGATCTCTCCGAAGCTTTATTCAATTTTTATGGCAAAAATATAACCCACTTCCACTTATTTTATTTTTGTCATTTTACTCTTTCTGCTTTGCCTGTATTCTCATCGCCACAAAAAGCAAACAAAACAACAACACTAGTAACAAAAACATAAACTTAATAGCAACTTTCCACCATAACGACGAAATAGTTTTATATTGACACGTGAAATATTGATCCGCTTCACATATTGATATACTAATCTCGTCATACTGTGCATAAGTTCAAATTTTTGGAGTGAAAAGAGTAAGTTCATGAGTATGTCTTTAGGAAACGCCTTCATTAAAAACTTCCTGGGCAAGGCCCCAGATTGGTATAAAGTTACCATTGTGGCCTTTTTAATCATTAATCCCATCGTATTCTTTTTTATTGATCCTTTTACTGCCGGTTGGTTACTAGTCGCTGAATTTATATTCACTTTAGCTATGGCTCTAAAATGCTACCCATTACAACCTGGTGGTCTATTAGCCATTGAAGCAGTAGCGATGGGAATGACAACAGCAGAACAAATCAAACATGAACTCGCAGCTAATATCGAAGTATTGCTGCTATTAATATTCATGGTAGCTGGCATCTACTTTATGAAGCAATTGCTACTATTTTTGTTCACTAAAATTTTGCTTGGTGTACGTTCTAAAATTTTGCTTTCTGTTTCTTTTTGCGTTACCGCCGCTTTCTTATCCGCATTTTTAGATGCATTAACAGTTATCGCCGTTATCATCAGTGTGGCTATTGGATTTTACGCTATTTATCATAAAGTGGTTTCTAACCCTGATTCCGGAGCACATCATGATCACACCACCGATGAGCTTATCCCTGAAATTACTCGTAACGATTTAGAAGATTACCGTGCTTTTTTACGTTCTTTGTTAATGCACGCGGGTGTAGGTACTGCACTTGGTGGCGTAATGACGATGGTAGGTGAACCACAAAACTTAATTATTGCTGACCAAGCAAGTTGGGAGTTTGGTGAGTTTATCTTGCGTATGGCCCCGGTTACTGTCCCTGTTTTTGTGTGTGGGATTTTAACGTGTATTGCCGTCGAAAAATTCAAAGTTTTTGGTTATGGCGCAGAGCTACCTGATAATGTCCGAAAAATATTATTAGAATTTGATTATCAACAGCAACAAAAACGTACTAAACAAGATATTGCGAAACTTTATGTACAAGCTATTATTGCCGTCTGGCTTATTGTAGGCTTGGCCTTCCACCTAGCTGCCGTGGGTCTTATTGGCCTATCCGTAATTATCTTGGCAACTTCATTTACTGGTATTACCGAAGAGCACTCATTAGGTAAAGCCTTTGAAGAAGCACTACCATTTACGGCTTTATTAGCTGTTTTCTTCGCAGTTGTTGCCGTTATTATCGATCAACATCTGTTTAAACCTATCATTGAAGCCGTGTTAGAACTTGAAGGTAATCAACAAATCACCATGTTCTATATCGCAAATGGCTTATTATCCATGGTGTCTGATAACGTTTTTGTCGGCACAGTTTATATCAACGAAGTGAAAACAGCTCTCTTAGATGGTGCAATTACTCGAGATCAATTTGATTTACTAGCAGTCGCAATCAATACCGGTACTAACTTGCCGTCAGTTGCAACACCAAATGGTCAAGCTGCTTTCCTATTCTTATTAACTTCGGCACTTGCCCCATTAATTCGCTTATCTTATGGTCGCATGGTCGTTATGGCATTACCGTATACATTAGTGCTAGCTATTGTAGGTTACTTTGGTATTCAGTTCCTTTTAGAACCTATGACAGCCTATTTTAACTCTATGGGATGGATTACCTCATCTACGATTGAGATCGCGACACAAGCTAGCCCTATTATTGGTCACTAATAGTCCATTGATTAAAATTAAGTGGGAATTGTTGTTTACAGGCAGCATTTCCCACTTCATAATTTTGAACTATTGATCAATTTAACACTCTGATGTTACAAGTTTTATTTCTTTCACTATATCTATCGCATCAGAAATAAGGAAGTCGTTGTGGCGTGGTTATCTTCTATTAATACATTTTCGCAAAAAAGACTCTCATGGATACTATTACTGTTAAGTGTTGCCTTTTTTGAGTTATCCGCTTTGTACTTCCAACATGTGATGATGTTGGCACCTTGTGTTATGTGTGTTTATGAGCGTGTTGCTTTTATCGGTATCGGAGCATCTGCCATTATCGGACTCTTAAACCCGATGAATAAGTGGGTTCGATGGGCTGGATTAGCGACATGGGGATATAGCAGCTTTCGTGGTTTACAACTATCGTTAGAGCATGTTGGTTATCAGTTTAACCCTTCACCTTTTGCTACCTGCGATATTTTCCCTCAATTCCCGACTTGGGCACCACTTAACCAATGGGCCCCTTGGATGTTTGAACCAACCGGTGATTGTTCTAAAATTGTTTGGCAGTTTTTAGACCTTTCAATGCCACAATGGCTCACGATCATATTCAGCATCAATTTAGTGGTACTTGCTGTCATCGTGCTATCTCAGTTCGTAAAAAACAAATAAAAAATAGGGCAACTTTCGTTGCCCTATCCTCTATAGCTCTATAACCAGAAATTACTCATTCTTGCCACAGCAATGTTTAAACTTCTTGTCACTACCACATATACACACATCATTACGGCCAATCTCTTTATATGGGTTGATGCTTTGTGCTTTTGCCCCTTGCAGCGCTTCATCGGCAGCTTTTGCCACTTCGTTAATCATGATATTAAGTTGAGGTAATAATGCAGATAAAGTCGGTGGCACTTTAATTCCCGCCTCAATCATTTGTTGCTGTGTAGCCTCTTCATCAATAGCAAGCATCAAAGTTGTTAATAAACCTTGCAGCATTCGTACCGTACCATCAGGAATTTCAGCCACTTCATTCCATCCAGCTTCAATCACAGGCCACACTGTCATAAAGCCTTCGGCAAACTCAGCTAAATCTTGATAATCATTTGAATCAACGCTTAATAGTCTTAGCACATCATATTCACAAGCCATTAAATAAGAGTATTGTAATTCAAAATGACGAGTTAAATTCGCTTCTGCTTGTTGCTTATCTAGCTCAACCAAAGGCGCAATCCAAACATCAGGTTGCAAGACTTTTGGTGTCATATTAGCAGCTAAAATAGCCCCTTCTATAAAGGCTGGCGTGTATTCGGTATTATCTAAATTGATATGTTCAATGAGCGGCATTTAGGTTTCTCATACTTTATGTTTCCGCTTAGTGTAACGAGTCATCCCAAAAGTACCAAATAAGTTTGTTTATACCCAAGTGACTTCAAGCATAAAAAATATATAGCCAGTGACAATACAAACCGAACCCTCTACAATCTGCAACCTATTTTTATACTGTTCTGGAGAAAAGCCATGCGAGTCGTACTAGGCCCGATGGAAGGTGTACTTGACCATTTAATGCGCGAATTACTGACTGACATTAATGATTATGATCTCTGTGTGACTGAGTTTGTTCGCGTGGTCGATCAATTATTACCAGAACATGTTTTTACTCGTTTATGCCCAGAGCTATTCCAAGGTTCAAAAACTCGCTCAGGAACGCCTGTTAGGCTACAACTGCTTGGGCAAAATCCTAACTGGATGGCAGAAAATGCCGTGCGCGCTGTTGAACTGGGCTCACAGGGCATCGACCTTAACTTTGGTTGTCCTGCTAAAATGGTCAATAAAAGTAAAGGTGGAGCCGCACTACTCCAACACCCTGAATTAATCTATCAAATTGTTGACGCTTGTCGTAAAGCCGTACCGAATAATATTGTGGTCTCAGCCAAAATTCGCTTAGGTTGGGAAGACCCACAAGATTGTTTTGAAATTGCCGATGCTATACAGCAAGCCGGTGCCGATGAATTAACAGTACATGGTCGTACCAAGATGGGAGGCTATAAAGCCAGTGAAATTAAATGGGAATATATTGAGCAGATAAAACAGCGTTGTCAGATACCTGTTATTGCCAACGGCGAGATTTGGAATTACCAGGATGGGCAAGCTTGCCTTGAAAAAACGAAAGCAGACGCTTTAATGGTCTGCCGAGGAGCTTTCAATCTACCCAATTTGGGAAATGTAGTAAAATATAACGAAAACGCGATGCCTTGGAAGCAAGTCGTTGATCTCATGCTCAACTACTCTGAGTTTGAAATCGAAGGGGACAAGGGTCTGTACTACCCTAACAGAATCAAGCAATGGCTTTCTTATTTACGTCATGAATACGCACAAGCTGATGATTTATTCCGCAATATCCGACGCTATAACAAAGCGCAACCTATCGTAGACTATATAAAATCCATTCATTGATAATTAGTCTACTTAATATTAATCAATGACGACTTGGTTTTTACCCATTTTTTTCGCAGTATAAAGCTTATCATCCGCCTCTTTAAGGAGCTGTTCTAAGCCAGTGTTTTGACTCGTTAGCTTAATCGCAAAACCAGCTGAAATAGTATAGCCTTGCTCAATAACCTTAGTAGACGTTGAGCCAATTTCCGATTGAATACGTTGAATCGCTTCAATCATTTTATCTGCATCAGTGCCTTGCATATATAAAACAAACTCTTCACCGCCAAAGCGTGCGACCACATCGCTCGATCTTGAGTTTCGATTTAAGCAATTAGCAACACCACAAATCACATCATCACCGACATCATGCCCAAAAGCATCATTAATCTTTTTGAAGTCATCAATATCAAAAACCGCTAGCCCTTCATATTTTTGGTTATCAAAGCTTTTATAAGCAACTTCAAAACCTCGGCGATTTAACAAAGAAGTCAAAGGATCACGTTGTGATAAATCTTTAAAATGCTTTCTTTCATTAGTAATTTTTATGTATATCAAACTAATGACTAGAACGGCATATAGAGCAAGCAACATAAAAAGAGAAGGGGCGCTATTAACTAAGAAACTATGAATTTCATGTGACCACTGCCAATTAAAGTACATCATCTGATTGGTCTTAACACCATCAATCCATAAGGTGCGTGGCATCCATGCATTACTAGGTAGAACCGCATCATTAAGGTTTATAAACTGAATTCGTTCCCCAATCGAAGAGCCTTCTGTATAGAGTTTAGAAACCAAAACATCGAGCGCCACTACACCATGGAATTCATTTTCATCAAATAATCCAGCTGAAATAATTAAGATTTTATTATCGGTAGCAATGTCCTTTACTGGCCCATTAATACGAATAGAACTTATGCCACTTTTAGCTTCCTGCCAATATTCACGCTGTTGAACAATACTGACAGTATTTTGGTGCATATGATCGACCATATGAGCTGGTGAAGCAATTAGGTAACCTTTAGGCGAAAGGTAATATAAACCTAAAATATAGTCTTCAATGCCATTCACAAATGAAAAATTAGGCGCTAATACCAACTTGCTTTCAATATCTTTATATAAGTCAGATCCGGGCTCACACCCTTCAGCGAACGCTTTAGCGGCATAATCAAGCTTTAAAACTTCACGAGCATCTGCACGATAGGCTGATTGAATTTTACGACTCTTTGGCAACCACAAACATAAACCATCAGCTCCCATTTCTTGCGTATGTAAATCATGTTTACTAATTTGATGAAGATGCTCATCTTGATCATTAAAATACAATGCAAAACTATAGTTCATGCCACTAAGCAACTTAACCGAGTGCTCAATATTACGGCTAATACTGTTATATTCTACGTTCAAATCTTTATTTATATCTTTGGCGTAGCCTGTAACAATAAAAGCTAATATTGTCATAGCTAGAATCAGAGGGACTAAAAAAACAACTTTGAATGTTAGGCGAGAACGATAAACCATTTGAAAAATAAAAACCTAGGTGAATGACATCCAAAAAATAGAACGTCATTCTACACTATCAGGTTAAGGTCAGTAAAAAGAAATTACTCCCCATATCAATAATAAATAAACATCGATAAGAGGAGTAAATTAAATTGTAGATCTAAATTTAACCTAGTAACAAGCTATCGTCCGAGAGTTCTTCTCCCCTCACTTTACTAAACATCTCGAGTAAATCTGATACTTGCATACCTTGTCGTTTGTCACTTTCGACATCAAGTACAATTTCACCTTGGTGCAGCATGATAGTTCTATCACCACAATCTAAAGCATCTTTCATCGAATGGGTCACCATCATGGCAGTGAGATCAAACTCTTTAATTACCGTTTTGGTTAAATCAATCACAAAAGCAGCCATTCGCGGATCTAACGCAGCGGTATGCTCATCAAGAAGCAGCAATTTACTATCAGATAGCGTTGCCATAATCAGACTGACTGCTTGACGTTGGCCACCAGAAAGCAAGCCAATATTGTCACCTAAGCGATCTTCAAGTCCCAAACCTAAGATACTGATTCGCTCTTGAAATAACTTACGGCGTTTATTCGTGAGCGCCATAGTCCAACCTCGACGCTTACCACGCATATAAGCAATTGCCATATTTTCTTCGATAGTCAGATCGCCACAAGTTCCAGCCAGTGGATCTTGAAAGACTCTTGCACACATATTGGCTCTTTGATCAACTGAACGTTTTGTCACATCAACATTATCAATAATGACATTACCGCCAATCATTGGCGTTTCACCCGTCACGGCACCCAGTAAAGTCGATTTACCTGCACCATTGGAGCCTATCACTGTCAAAAATTGATGCTGAGGAACGTTCAGTGATACTTTTCTTAACGCTTTATTTTCAAGAACCGTACCCGGGTTAAATGTCACTTCAATATTCTTGAGCTCAATCATAAAGCCCCCTTGGCTGCACGCTTGGCTTTCATATTGCTTTTAATTTTCGGCGCAACCAAAGCTGCCGCAACCAAAATAGCCGTCACTAAATTTAAATCTGATGCTTGCATACCAAACATACCAGTATTAAGCGCAAACTGGATTGCAATACGGTACAAAACAGAACCGACTATAACAGCAACAACTGCTACCCATATCTTACGACTAGGAATCAATGTCTGACCAAGAATAACAGCCGCCAAACCAACGACTATTGTCCCCACCCCAGAAGTCACATCTGCAAAGCCATTGGTTTGAGCTAAAACTGCGCCTGCAAAACCAACCAGCCCATTTGAAAGAGCTAAGCCAAAATACGTATAAAAACCAGTACTTGCACCTTGTGCTGCAACCATTCGAGCATTAACACCTGTCGCTCTTAAAGCAAGGCCAAAATCACTATTAAGTAAACGAATAATAATTAATGCCGAAATGATAACGATAATTGCCACTGCTAAAGGACGAACAAACAAAGTGCCAGCGAAAGCATCTAATGGCGTAAATATCGTTTCTTCACCTAGCAGGGATAAGTTGGGTCTTCCCATGATACGTATGTTAATCGAGAAAGCCGCTAACATAGTCAAAATAGAGGCAAGTAAATGCAAAATTCCACAACGTACCGCGAGAAAAGCCGTAACTAACCCACTCATCCCACCAACAACAAATGCCATTGCTGTCGCGATCCACGGGTTAACACCAGACACCAATGCTGCCGCAGCAACCGCGGCCCCCATAGGAAAACTACCATCCACCGTTAGATCAGGAAAATCTAAAACTCGAAAAGTAAGGTAAACACCTAGTGCAACTAAACCATAAACTAGGCCTAGTTCTAAAGCGCCATAAAAGGCAAAAGCAGACATAAATACTCCCTCGCTGCTTACTATTACCAGCATTTTACTGCCAGTAACAAAATCCCCAATTCAATTTGGAGAATACAATCCAATATTAAAGGCGGCTAAACTAAACTTAGCCGCTCTATCAATAACCTTACTTTTTATATACTTCAGCACGATCCAAGATCGATTGAGGAATCTCAATCCCAAGTTTATCCGCTGATTGCTGATTGATAATTAAATCGGAAGCTTTGGCTACGGTGACTGGCAGGTCTGTAGGTTTTTTACCTTCAAGAATCGCTGCAACATAATCAGCCGTTTGAACACCAACTTGATAGTAATCTGCACCAAGACCAATCACTGCACCACTTTCAATATAAGTAGTTGAAGCTGCAAAAACTGGTTTCTTCGCTTGATTAGCAGCAGCAACCATACCATCAATAGCACTCGCAACTGTGTTATCGATCATCGCGTAAATCACATCGGATTTTGCCACAATAGCTTGAGTCGCCGATTGAACATCCGCACTCTTCAATGCTGTACTTTCAATAATTTGAACATTACGAGTTTTTGCTTCCGCTTTAAGCAAATTAATCAAAGCAACCGCATTCGCTTCACCTGGGTTATACACCACACCAATAGTTTTCAAATTGGGAAGCAGCTCTTTCATTAAGTCAATATGTTGACCTACCGGAGAGAGGTCAGAAAGGCCTGTTACGTTGCCAGAAGGGTTATCAAGGCTTTTAACTAACTTAGCCTCTACAGGGTCAGTCACTGCTGTAAATACAATAGGAATATTCTTGGTGGTTGCTGCTAATGCTTGAGCAGAGGGGGTAGCAATACCAACGAGTACATCAGCACCTTCACCAACAAATTGACGGGCAATCTGAGAAGCAATGGCAGGGTTACCTTGAGCAGTACGATATTCAAACTCTAAGTTTTTACCTTCTTCATATCCTTTCGCTTTTAAACCATCAATTAATCCATTACGCGATGCATCAAGCGCCGGATGTTCAACGATTTGTGAAACTGATACTTTGTAAGTTTCAGCCATAGCACCTGTGGTAGTAAGTAACGCCGCACCTGCAAAAATTGCACTTGCGAAAAGTTGTTTTGCTTTCATCTTGACTCCTTGATTCAGCAATAAATGTTGTGTTTATACCCTAGTTATCTGGGTAATTTTATTATTAATATCCCGACAGAGCTCCCTGTCATATACCCAAAGTACAAAGTAATTAGGTACAGTGAGATGACAAGTGAATAAGATCCCATGAGCATAGCTCGCCCATGACTTTCTTTATAAAAAGACAGGGGGTGAATAAACGCTGTCAACAAAACTGCACCTTCAAGTACGAAGGGGGATAGACATATTCTTACCAGTTAATCTATATAAAAGGAAGTAACAGATAGCAAAATATCAACAAAGCCCTAATAACTAATTACTAGGGCTTTGTTTTGTTCATTATGAGAAGTGATTTAAAAAGCTAAAACCAACGTTCCAGTGCGGTTTCATCAAGTTGACGAAACGCTCTCTTAAGCATAGAAGCTAGCTCTTTATAACGAGGATTAGATTTTATTGGCTCTTGCGCTGCGCCAGATTCCGCCACTTTTTGATATAACTCTCTATACCAATTAGCAAGGCTTGGCGGCAATACAGTATTAGAGCGAGTACCAAGCCACCAAATTCCTTGCAAAGGTAGGCTAATCGCAAATAAAGCGATTACAATGGCTTGCGGCATTGCATTGTAATTTTGCAAGCTCATTTGCAGTAATACACTTATTGCTGCAACGGCAGGCATAGCTTTAATACCAAACTTAGTTGCTTTTATTATACGTTGCTCAGGAAACATAGGAGCAAGTTCTTTACGAACCGGCCAAAGATCCATGTATTGCTGGCCATCTTTAAAACGGTGAATAAACCCTGTTTGACTCATAAGCCCTCCCGCCAACTAAAATAAAACAACAAAAAATCAACAAAAACTGTAATAAAATTGACTAAAGTTAATATTCATTAAAAATTTTTTGTTATCTTAGGATATAATCGTTATCCTTTGCGCACTTTTATAATCTCAGTTGCTTGATTACAAAGCAAACCGAGAATTGTGTCGCATTAAATCAATTTTATCGCCTTTGCTTCTTATGCAAAAAGCACCAAAAGCAAGGCATATTTAAAGAATAATACGTTGATCCCCGATTGTCGTCTATTCTTGAAATTGTTTTATTTCATTACAGTCATTTTTTGAACGAATACAGGTATTCACTCATGTCAAAGCTAGTCCTAGTTTTAAACTGCGGTAGTTCTTCACTAAAATTTGCAATCGTTGATGCGGAATCTGGCGATGAGCTTCTAACCGGCCTTTCTGAATGTTTAGGTCTTCCAGAAGCACGTATTAAATGGAAACTAGATGGAAAGCATGAAGCTCAACTTGGTAACGGTGCAGCACACGCTGAAGCGTTAAAATTCATCGTGGACACTATTCTGGCTTCTAAACCAGAACTAGGTGAAGGTCTTGGTGCTATCGGTCACCGTGTTGTGCATGGCGGCGAACAATTCACATCTTCTGTATTAATCGATGATGGCGTAATGAAAGGTATCGAAGATTGCATTACCCTTGCACCACTTCATAACCCTGCAGCAATTGCTGGTATCGAAGCGGCTAAAATCGCTTTCCCTGGTTTGAAAAACGTGGCTGTATTTGATACTGCATTCCACCAAACAATGCCAGAAGAGGCATACCTATATGCGCTTCCTTACAACCTATACAAAGAAAATGGCATCCGTCGCTACGGTATGCACGGTACTTCTCACCTATTCATTACTCGTGAAGTAGCGAACCTACTGGATAAACCAGAAAACGAAGTAAATATCATTAACTGTCACCTAGGTAACGGCGCATCAGTTTGTGCAGTTAAGAATGGTCAATCAGTTGATACTTCAATGGGTCTAACTCCACTTGAAGGTCTAGTAATGGGTACGCGTTGTGGCGATATCGACCCTGCAATCATCTTCCACATGCATGATGCTCTTGGCTACTCTGTTGAACAAATCAATACAATCCTAACCAAAGAGTCTGGTTTACAAGGTCTAACTCAAGTGACTTCTGATTGTCGTTTCGTTGAAGACAACTACCAAGACAAACCAGAAGCTGCTCGTGCAATGAACGTATTCTGTCACCGTCTTGCTAAATACATTGCAGGCTACACAGCGACTCTTGATGGCCGTTTAGATGCCATCGTATTTACTGGTGGCATCGGTGAAAACTCTGGCCCTATCCGTCAACTCGTTCTTGAGCGTCTTGCTCTTTTAGGTGTTGAAGTTGATAGCGAGAAAAACCTTGCCGCTCGCTTCGGTGGTGAAGGTGTGATCACTTCAGACAACAGCCGTGTGCCAGCGATGGTTATTTCAACCAATGAAGAATTGGTTATCGCTGAAGATACAGCTCGTCTAGCGGGTCTTTAATACTTAACAGGCTAACTTTACGTTAGCCTGTTTTCTTTTATGACTGTGTATTTTCTACCCAGTCACTTTCAATAGTTAGAGGAAATAATTCTATGTCTCGTACTATTATGCTTGTTCCTATTAGCGCTGGTGTTGGTCTTACTAGCGTGAGCTTAGGCGTCTTACGTGCTATGGAGCGTAAGGGTGTAAATGTTTCGTTTTTCAAACCTATCGCTCAACCTCGTAGTGGCGATGATATCCCAGATCTTACATCATCAATTATCTCGGCAAGCAGCGATATCAAAATTGCTGAGCCTACTATGATGTCAGAAGCTGAGTCCATGATCAGTAATGAAAAAATGGATGTGCTACTTGAGCAAATCGTTGAGCGTTATAACGCAATCAGCAACAGCTCTGAAGTAGTTCTTATTGAAGGCCTAGTACCGACTCGTAAGCATCCTTTTGCTAACCAAGTAAACGCAGAAATTGCGAAAACACTCGGTGCGGAAATCGTATTTGTCGCAACACCTGGTACCAACAACCCTGCGCAATTAAAAGAACGCATTGATGTTGCTTGTTCAAACTTTGGTGGCACCAAAAATAAATCAATTTCAGGCGTTATCATCAATAAGCTAAATGCACCAGTTGATGAAGCAGGCCGTACTCGTCCAGACCTTTCTGAGATTTTTGACGAGGCCAATAATACAGCTCAAGCTAATATCGAAGTAATGCAAATCTTCAACTCTAGTCCAATCCGCGTGCTAGGTTGTGTGCCTTGGAAAGTTGAGTTAATTGCCACTCGTGCTATCGATATGGCGAAACACTTAAATGCGGACATCATTAATGCGGGTGAAATTAATTCTCGTCGCATTAAGAGCATCACTTTCTGTGCGCGCTCTCTACCAAATATGATTGAACACTTTAAGCCAGGCTCATTACTTGTAACATCAGCTGACCGTCCAGACGTTATCGTTGCGGCTGCTCTTGCTTCAATGAATGGCGTAGAAATTGGTGCAATCTTGCTAACTGGTGGTTACGACATCCCAACATCTATTGCTAATTTATGTAAGCCTGCATTTGATGCCGGTCTGCCAATCTTCAAAGCACAAGGTAACACTTGGCAGACTTCGCTTAACCTACAAAGCTTTAACTTAGAAGTCCCAGCAGACGATAAAGAACGTATTGAATTTATCAACGATCACGTGGCAAGCCACATTGATGGCCCTTGGATTGATTCTCTATCCGAAGGTACTCAAGGTATCCGTCGCCTAAGCCCACCAGCATTCCGTTACCAATTAACTGAATTTGCTCGTCGTGCAGGTAAACGTATCGTACTTCCTGAAGGCGATGAACCACGTACGGTTAAAGCTGCTGCGATTTGTGCTGAGCGTGGCATTGCTGAATGTGTGCTGTTAGGTAACCCTGATGAGATCAAACGCGTTGCGGCCCAACAAGGTGTTGAACTAGGCGCTGGTGTAACCATCATCAACTCTGAAGAAGTTCGTGAAAACTACGTAGCTCGCTTAGTTGAACTACGTGGCGCGAAAGGCATGACTGAGGTGGTCGCTCGTGAGAAGCTGGAAGATTCAGTATTCCTAGGCACTATGATGTTAGAAGCGGGTGAAGTAGACGGCCTTGTATCAGGTGCTGTTCACACTACAGCGAATACTATCGTTCCTCCGTTCCAAATCATCAAAACGGCTCCTGGTGCGTCTATCGTATCGTCTGTGTTCTTTATGCTGCTACCAGACCAAGTATTGGTATACGGTGACTGTGCGATCAACCCAGATCCAAACGCAGAGCAACTAGCAGAAATCGCAATTCAATCGGCAGATTCTGCAAAAGCATTTGGTATTGATCCACGCGTTGCAATGATCTCTTACTCTACGGGTACTTCTGGTAAAGGTGCAGACGTAGATAAAGTACGTGAAGCAACCAAGATCGCTCAAGAGAAGCGTCCTGACCTAGTCATTGACGGTCCTCTTCAGTACGATGCTGCTATCATGGAAAACGTTGCTGCTTCTAAAGCCCCTAACTCTCCTGTAGCAGGTAAAGCCACTGTATTTGTATTCCCAGACCTAAATACTGGTAACACAACGTACAAAGCGGTGCAACGTTCTGCAGACCTAGTATCTATCGGTCCAATGCTACAAGGTATGCGTAAGCCTGTGAATGACTTGTCTCGTGGTGCATTGGTTGACGATATCGTCTACACCGTAGCACTAACAGCGATTCAAGCGGCTCAAGCTGAATAAGTTTTAAAGCTGTATTCAAAAATAAAATCAATCCCCAGTAGCATTTTGTTACTGGGGATTTTTTATGTCTTACACTTAGCTATCCCCAAGTACCATCTATACTCTGTAGTATCTATATTCAGTAACATTTATACCCAAGTGACTCAGAGAAAAGAAGTCGTACACATGGAAATCATCAAACTTGAAAAACCCATTTTTAAATGCCAAATGGATGAAGACATTTTCTTTCAACGATTAGCTGAGCTAGCCGATGTTGATAATATTACTGAGTCTGACAACCTAATCTTTATCTCTATCTCAAGAAAAACAAAACCAAGCGCTGTGTTAAAAGAGCTGACCGACATCGCCAACATGTGGAATAGTCATTTGATTGACTAGTGTATAGACAATAAAAAAGCCAGCAGATTGCTCCACTGGCTCAGTCATGTTTGTGATTAAGAGCTAACTTTACGAGTTAGTTTGAATACCAACGATTAACCACGGCGCATTATTCGCGGTTAAATCACGCTCAAGGTGCCAAACTTCATCGATATCTTCTTCTATGCCTTCTACAGCATCACGGTAGCGACCTGTAAATTGAATACTCAATTGTGCTTTTGAAGCATCGTACTCACCACGAACAATTTCGGCATCAACGTACATGACATCGGTGTGTTGATCACCTTGAAGTTGTGCACGTTCAGCTTTTAGTTCTTCGAACAGGCTTGGAGTGACGTATTCTTCAATCTTATCTAATTGATTAAAGTTCCAAGCACCTTGCAATGTGCGGTAATGCTCACGAGAACCTTCAACAAATGCTACACGATCAAAACCTGGAGGGAAGTTGTGAGGAACATCAGACTGCCCTGTTGCACCAAAACCACCTGAAGATTGAGGTTGCTCAAAGTTTTGCACATTAGGCTGCTCAAATTGCTGGCGATTCATCGCACCAGAATATGCAGCTTGAGGCCCTCGATTCATCGAACCTTGTTTTGCCCCCATCATGCCGCGTAAAAATTTGAATGCAACAAAAGCAATCAAACCAAGAATTAAGATATCAAAAAATTGGATACCCTCAAAACCACCGCCCATGAATAAAGAAGCAAGTAGACCACCAGCCAACAAACCACCTAACATACCGCCCATCATGCCACCACGACGAGTATTGGTTGCATCTGGCTTTTTATTTAACGTATTAGTATTTTGCACATTCTGTTTTGGTGCTGGTGCGGTTTTAAAACTTTTACCGAAAGACTTACCACCACCAAAGCGTTTTGCTTCAGCGATTGGTGCTGTAACCATTGATACCATAATCAAGGCCACCATGACAAAAAGTCGATTCATACGATCCCTTTTATATTAATAAGTAAAACTGAATTCATCATAGCGGTAATATGCAAGGTGTACACTACAGCTATGTTTCAGAATATTGCAATTGGTCAGAAGCTACACAATAGATGACTTCAATTGCGGATAACTAAGAGTTACTCAATCCTGCACTTTGTATGCCTCATTGAGTTAAAATCTAGTTGTAACCATACTGCGAATAAAGCATATTGGTGAGACTAACAAGGCAAACTGAGCCCCAAACTGGCTAGAGTATTACGCACTGTTTCAAGGATAACAATGAATAATCAACCAGCACCCATCTTTCTTTCAAGGCGTTTTTTTCCCTATTTTGTCACCCAATTTTTAGGCGCTTTTAACGATAATATTTATAAAAACGCTCTGTTACTTTTTGTTGCTTTTGCCAGTGTCGATGACCTACCAATGTCTAGCACTTTATTTATTAATTTGGCAGCGGGTTTGTTCATCTTGCCGTTTTTTCTTTTTTCGGCAAGTGCCGGTGTACTAACCGACCAATGTGAGAAATCAACATTAATCCGTATGGTTAAACTGGCTGAAGTAGTGATTATGCTACTTGGTGCGATTAGCTTTCTAACTCAAAGCTACATCGCATTATTATTTTTATTGTTTCTTATGGGTGCACAATCGGCATTTTTTGGTCCGGTAAAATATGCATTGTTACCTCAACATTTAAAGCCTCAAGAACTACTCAAAGGGAATGCTTGGGTCGAAACCGGAACCTTTTTGGCAATTTTATTCGGAACAATAGGGGCAGGCTTTATTGTGGCTGCGCCTTCGGCTTACTCTATTACGGCAATAGCAGTGGTCTCGTTTGCCCTATTAGGTTTTATCTCTAGCCTATTTATCCCCAAGGCCAAAGCTAAAATTTCAGCGGTCAAATTTGAATGGAAACCCGTACAGCATACTAAACAAACATTACTACTGGTGAAACAACACAAAACCATTTATGCCGCCATCATCGCGATTAGCTGGTTTTGGTTTTTAGGCGCAAGTTATCTAACTCAATTTCCCAATTTCACTAAACACTATTTGAATGGCGACTCCACCAGTGTGTCTTTTTTATTAGCATTATTTTCGGTTGGTATTGCGGTGGGATCATTACTATGTGCCAAACTATCCCATCAAAAAATCAATTTTAAATTAATGTTGCTAGGTGGGTTTGGAATTACCGTTTGTAGTTTAGTATTAGGGTTGGCAACACCTAAATATACTGACACCCTAATTACCATCTCAACACTATTCACTTCTAGTCATTTATATCCGGTATTTATTGCTTTATTAGTACTTGGAATTTGTGGAGGGCTATTCATTGTACCTTTGTATACTTTGGTACAAACCTTAGCTTGTGACCAAACTCGCGCTCAGGTAATCGCAGCTAACAATATTTTCAATGCGCTATTCATGGTTGGTAGTGCCATTATAGGTATTATCTGTTTGAGTATCATTAACATGACAATCCCTGATTTCTTTATACTATTAGGACTACTCAACCTGGCTATGATTAGCTATCTGACCAAGTATTTTAAAAATTTAACTAATCTCGAAGCAAACTAGTTAATACATAACCTACTTTAAATCGTTAATAAATACTAAACGATATGTTTAAAAGATTAAGACTTAATTAACCACTACTTTCAGGTATTCTTACACCTTATTTTTTACACGTTTTAGGTTTGTTATGCGTTCTTATATTCGCAATTATGGTTTATTCACCCTTGCTGCCTTAGCTTGTTTTACACCTTGGGTAAGTTCTCCTGTTGCACTGACTCTTGGCTTCTTATTAACGAGCTTTGGTTTTGTTCCTCACACTATTCCTGTTACCAAGATCACTAAAAAGCTATTGGCATACTCCATTGTCGGTTTAGGTTTTGGGATCAATATAGATCAAGCGATTCACGCAACTGAGCAAGGCTTTGGCATTATTGTCACAAGTATTTTCTGTACGCTATTTATCGGTACGTTACTTGCGAAAAAGATGAAGTTAGAAAGAGAAACTGGTCATTTAATTGCAGCAGGAACTGCTATCTGTGGGGGGAGTGCGATTGCAGCGGTTGCTCCAGCAATCAATGCAAAAGACCAACCTGTTGGTATGGCCCTAGCTGTAGTGTTTGTGCTTAACTCAGTGGCGTTATTCTTATTCCCAGTAGTCGGTCATGTACTAGACATGAGTCAAGTGCAATTTGGTACTTGGGCTGCTATTGCGATTCATGACACATCATCAGTAGTCGGTGCCGCACAAGCATATGGTGAGCAATCTTTACAAATTGCGACAACGTTAAAACTAGCTCGTGCATTATGGATTGTGCCTGTCGCTTTCCTTAGTGCAATGATGTTTAAAAGCGAAAGTAAAAAAATTACGATCCCTTTCTTTATTCTCTTTTATTGTGCGGCCATTATTTTCTGTGATCAAGTACCACAATTCTCTGCGGCTTATCACACCATTTACAGTGTAGCCAAACAGACGCTCGTACTATGCTTATTCTTAATTGGTTGCGGCATTTCAATCGGAAAACTTAAAGAAGCCGGCCCTAAGCCGATGATCTTTGGTGTAGCACTATGGGCAATTATCTCTATAAGCTCACTAATTTATATTATGACTCATATCCAGTAGACCACATCTAAGTGATTTAGTTATACATGAGGCTCAATACGGGCCTCTTTTCTTTTTACTGCTTGCTTACTTTTTAAAACCCAAGCGATCACCACCACAAAAGCCCCTAACTCAGCTAAAGCTGATATCAACCCACTCGAAATAATCGACACCCAAACTAAAGCCATCACTGCTGCAACGACAAGTAACTTCATCATATTCATCCTTAAATAGGCTTACGATGAAATAAGTATGCCGGGTTTTCGTTCAATAAATAAATTCTGTTTAGTGCTATAAAATAACTATTGTCACTATACCCAAAGTGCTGAATTCAGAGCTATCACTCAAACCTGAGGCTATATACGTAAGCACTTATGAGGTGATAACTTGTTGATAGTACTTTTTAAGATCTGCGCGAGAAATTTTAATTCCAGAGTTCATTAAGTGTGCAGGGAGTAAATAATACGCATCTGGGCACTTAAATTTATCTAAATAAGGTAACAAGTACTCTTGGTAAACGTTAAAATCTTGCAGAGTTTCCGTATCAATAAACGCGACCGGTCTATAACCATATAGCTCATTTTCAATAGGAAGAACCAAGGCTTGCTTTATATCGGGGTGGCGAACTAATACTGCTTCAATTTCTTCACAATGAATATTCTCGCCACCAGAAATAAACTGGTTATCGGCCCGACCTAGAATAATGTATTCATCGACTTTGCCCGCTTGTTGATAGCATTGCCCAAGATCTTTGGTATCAAACCAAGGCTGCTCATCAGTGACGAGCGGCGTAAGTTGCCCTTGGAATAAATAGCCTGCGGCTAAGGTTTCCCCTGCTACATAAATACGTCCATCTTGCAGTTTAATTTTTCGGAAAGGTAATAATGCACCAGCGGTTGGACTAGCATCCACTTGCTTGGCAATCACTGTAGAAGCGGCTTCAGTCATACCATAACCTAACCAGCATTCTATCCCCTGCTTACTTGCTCTTTCGGTAAGCGATAGCGGAATATGAGAGCCACCGAGTAAAACTCGTTTTAGTTGAATAGTCTGGCCTGAATCTAGTAAACGCTGTAATTGAATGGGAACAAGTGAAGCATGAGTCACTTGCTGAATGTCAACCTGTAGGTTACCACTGCCTATGACTAACTTAGCCCCTTTAGCCAACCAACGCCAAATAATAGACAACCCTGACACGTGGTAAATAGGTAGGCTTAATAACCAAGAATCATGTTCTTTAAATAAAAACTGTTGGGTAATACCATTCGCACTAGCGATATGATGCTTAACCGCATGTACGACTGCTTTCGGAATACCTGTCGAGCCCGAAGTGAAAACGATGCTGGCAAATTGTTCCGAGCTAAAGCAATAAGGTAAATCGATATCTATTGAGGCGTTATCTGATGCTAGAGATTGGCCTAAAATCAATGACAAGCAGGGAAGATCAAACTCAGTATCATGAAGTGAATCAATCGATTCAGATAACCAGACAAAATTAGCTTGAATGATATTGAGCTTTTGTTTTATCCCAATCATCGGTTGAGGTGGCATTAAGGCACATAAAGCCCCAAGCCTTAACAGCGCTAAATATAAAAAAACCACTTTAGGTTCATTTTTACTGATCACCGCAATAATATGACCACTCTTCACCCCTTGAGATTTTAACTGCAAGCTCAACTGAGTGATTTCTTCATCTAATTGCTGCCAAGTATACGAGCCTGTTGGGGTGACTAACGCCGTCTTTTCAGCATGTTCTACACACCATTGCTGTATCAAATCCACATTACTACCTTTCGGTTATACCCGCCGTACTTGAAGTAGCTGCTTTGTTGTCGGCGTTCATTCGCCCCAATT
The DNA here is from genome assembly GCF_030161215.1 of Vibrio algivorus. Classification (NCBI taxonomy): domain Bacteria; kingdom Pseudomonadati; phylum Pseudomonadota; class Gammaproteobacteria; order Vibrionales; family Vibrionaceae; genus Vibrio; species Vibrio algivorus. The sequence continues at coordinate 350,022 of NZ_BSPV01000009.1, read as the reverse complement.
ACTTTGGGGTATGTGACTAATCGACAAACTGCTTAATCAGTGTCTGTTCAGCTAACATTGAAACTGGCAGTTTGCTATCTGGCCAAGTGATTTCTAATTGAGCTTGAAAAAGTTGCAAGGTATCGAGACCAGGTATCTGTTGTGGCGTTTTCCAAGCCGACAATCTTGCCAATTGAGTTAAACCGATTGTCGATTCAATACTCGAACTAATCACCGCCTGTAATCCATTTTTCTGAGCAAAATCAATCAAAGATAAACAATGCTCGATAGAACCAATTAAGGTAGGTTTAATCACCACAGCTTCAACATAATTGCCAAGCAAAGAAGATAACTCAAAACCATTAAAATCCATTTGTTGAACCGTTTCATCCCAAGCAATATTAATCGTGGTTTGTTGAGCAAAGTCACGGCTTAATTCTGGGGTTTTACACGGTTCTTCAAGGAAAGTGATACGTTCACGATATTCAGGTGAAACATACTGAGCAAACTTAAGTGCTTTATCTAAAGTCCAGCTACGGTTAGCATCGAGACGCAGTTGTAAGTCAGGAATTGATTCTAAAAATAGATTCACTAACATACCGTCACGAATTGGTTCATATAAACCAACCTTTACTTTAGCGACTTTTTGCCGACCATCTTTCGACATGGTTTCAAAAATCGGAATCAGCTCATCAGGGTCACCACTACATAAAGGTGCTGCGCGGTACTCTCCTTGTTGAGGAAGTAAACCATCAAGCTCACATTGTGCCATCGAGAGCGCAAAAGCAACGCTTGGACTCATAACATTCCAATCACGCCATTCACCATTGTGCTGCCAACCTTGCAGAGCTTCTATCAGTTCAGACTCCACTTGATCTAAACTTTCTTGGCTAAAACCCGGCAAAGGCGCGCATTCACCATAAGCCATGTTATCGCCTTGCGTAAGCTCTACAATATAACCTTCTCTTTGTAATAAGCGTTGATCGCGAACGATCACACCACTGTCCATAGGTAAATTATAGCGATACAGTTTCGCAGTGCGAGTTTGAGGATTAACTATAGACATAGAGGATTACTTTAACTGGTTAATAAAATCAGAGATTAATGCGGCAAATTCCGCCGGCTTTTCATGATGAACATTGTGCCCCGCTTTTGAGACCAATTTAAATTTCAAGCCGCTTTGCTCAGCCAATGCTTTAAATTTTTGGTCTTGCTCACCGCAAATATAAAGCAGCGGGATCGTTAATTGTTTTAAGGAGTCTAAAAGATAAGGCTGTTTTGATAGTGACGTAGCACGTAGCATACAACCTAATTGAGAACCTAGATTATCACTACGCAGCTCGACTAACTCTTCGCGTTGGTCTGGGCTCAAAGAGGCAAATACACCTTGGTGATACCAATCAAACAACACATAATCAATCGCTTCTGTCGCAAAACGTTTTGACCAATGCTTATCATTTTCCCAGCGTAGTACTTTTTCTTCTTCAGTTTGCAAACCAAAGTTACCACCTTCAAGAATGGCACCTTGAATATTAAGTCCTTCAAAGCACTTTTCTGCAAGACCGTACATGGTAATCCGCGCGCCTAATGAGTAACCAACAAAAATCAAAGGCATTGAGGCATCCATATTTTCTTTTTTAAGCTTTGCAAGAACCGTTAGTTGGACTTGGTGACAGGCTTGTTGGAAATCTTCTACTTCACAATATTTACTCAGGCCATGGCATGGTAAATCGACACGAATCGCATGTGAAACATTCAGGTGCGAGAAACAACTATCCCAATCTTGGCTAGACCCTAAAAAACCATGCAAAAAAACAGGAATCGCTTGCTTTTTTTCAATCCCGCTTCCTTCTTGGTTGTCGACAATATGACTATAAAGCATGAGATTTTCCCGCCTATTCGGTAGTGTTATGTAATTCGGTTATTTTAGCCAATATGGATTTTATCTGTTGTGATGCTTGTTCGGCTGGCGTTACCACTTCAACTAATAATGCTGAGCGGGTCTCACCTTGTTCAAAATTGGCTAGATATTGCTGCACCAGTTCCAACAAGTTAAACCATGAATCAGGCGCAGCATAATTAAGCTTAAACTGATGCGCAGCATGTTCAAATTGGTAGCCGTGCGGCATTTGGTATAAATATTGTTTTTGCTCGGTTGGTACCGGCAAAAGATCAAAAATCGCCCCGCCATCATTATTAGTCACAAGCACAACATGAGGTTGCAACACTGTCGTCAACAATGCTAATGAATTTAAATCGTAGAGCAGTGATGTATCGCCTAGCAGAGTGAATAGTGGAATATTTTTCGAACGCTGAATACCGGTCGCCGTCGCCACCAAACCATCAATACCTGATGCGCCTCGGTTGGTATAAACCTGCGTAGATTCAATAGTCGATAACATATCCGCTAAACGTACGATTAAACTGTTACCGATAAAAAGCTCCGCATTAGGCAATAGTGAAATCAATTGGGATAAATTCAGCGCAAGTTGGCATTCGGTTAACTGGTGACTCTGTTGAATATCAGAAGCGGCCTGCTCAACCAATACTTTCGGTTGTTGTAGTTTATCAGCCCAGCTAACTACGTGATTAATCGATGATGGTGAGGCATTTTCAAGCATCGTAATGCAATCACCTATCGCCGCCACCGTTCTTTGTTGAGGTAATCGATCTGGGTTAAACACGCTAATGTTCGGCTCAAACACCCAGTAATAGCAGTTATGATTCAAGACTGCTTGCTTTATAAATTGCCCAATACGTTTAGATACAAAACGCGCACCAAACTGTAAAACACAATCTGCTTGTGATAATTGTTCAAAATAAGCCGGTTGTTGTAGCCATAAATCATAATGCGCCCATTCACTGCTGACACCAGATTGAGGATCGGCAAAAATTGGCCAACCTAATGTTTTCGCCCACTGTGAAACTTTTTGAGCGTCATCCAACGGCATTTTTCCAATCAAGATAACCCCTTTTAAATGAGGTAGCTGATTGATAATGTCTTGCTGAGAGCTATTGGTTAGTTCAGGGACGTTGTAACTTGGATACAATTTGGTCAATTCTAAATAATGACGTTGTGAGTCCATCGCTTGTACTAAATCTGGCTGATATTGCTGTTTTTCTTGTTCACTTTGAATATACAAAGGCTCTGGATATGGGCAGTTAATATGTAGCGAACCTGATACAGTATATTGATAAGCTAAAGCATGATTAATATCGCTCAGCGCTTGAATTAATTCTTGAGGTGTAGGCTGGTTTGGCTCTCGGCTCGGACTAGCAAGTTCGACACTTTTTCTCACATGAGAAGAAAAGATCCCTTTTTGCACAATCGCTTGATTCGCACCGACACCAATCAAACTCTGTGGGCGATCAGAGGTTAACAAAATAAGTTTTTCGCCAGTTAAACCAGACTCCGCCACACTTGGTAATAAGTTTGCGACAGCCGTACCCGAGGTAACAATCACTGCCACTGGATCTTGAGTTGCCTTAGCAATCCCTAGTGCTAAGAAGCCTAAACCACGCTCATCAAAATGGGTATGCACAGTAAGTTCTGAACGTTGTGCAAGTTCTAATGCTTCAAGGCTTAAAGGTGTTGAACGAGAGCCCGGAGCAATGCATATATGTTTCACACCGGATTGAGCAAGCGTCTCTAAAATAGCTTGAGCCCAAATTCGATTTAATCCAGCTTGGCTCATACGGTTTCACCACGTTCATTTTCAATTGGATAGTCGGTAATCAAGTTTAATAATGTGGCCGTTTTACGGTTCAATTCTTGCCATTCAAACTCTGCTTCAGATCCTGGAACAATGCCAGCACCTGCGTAAAGTTTAACTGTGTTATCGACTAATGAAGCACTACGGATGGAAACGCAAAATTCCGCTTGGTGATGACCAAAATAGCCTAACGAGCCGCTATACCAGCCACGAGTAAAAGGCTCATTCATACGAATAAAATTAAGGGATGCTTCACGTGGTAGGCCAGCAATAGCTGCGGTAGGCTGTAAAGCGGATAACAACTGTATTCCTTTCACCTCTGAAGATAAGCGTCCATTAATATGACGCTTCAAATGCTGAACTCTACGCAATTGAATTAATTGCACTTCAGGATGCACTGCAATATTTTCGGTATACGGGCCCAAACGGTCAATAATGTCATTCACTACAATTTGATTTTCACGCTGATTTTTATCATCGTTCATCAACCAATCAGACAGTTTTTTATCTTCAACAAGATCATCACTGCGACCAATCGTCCCAGCTAATGCTTCGGTTTCTACCTGATCTCCCGAACGGCGATATAAACGCTCAGGTGTCGAGCCAACAAAACTCCGATTAGGAGCCAGTGACACTAAAAAGTGAAAGCTATTATGATTTTGTTCACGGCTCGACTTTAGTAACTGAGCAGCACTAATTGGCTTAGATAATTCAACCAAAGTTTTTCTGGCTAACACCACTTTTTCGAACTCTTGAGCTTCAATCGCAGTTAATGCCTTACTTAAAATATGTTTCCACTCATCAAATTGAGGTGAAAAGTAAATTTGGCTTGATTGAGGAACCAACGTTTCTATCGGTTGGTAGTCCGCCTTTAGTTGCAGTAAAGCATCAATCGTCAATTCAACATCTGGATCAATATTAGCATTGACTGTCCATTGATTATCTTGACGAATGAATTCTATTTTTGGTAAGAAAAAGTAGCTGGTAAGCTCTGGCGTATTAGAGTGCTCACTATCGAAAGCTTTGCCGCCCCACACTCTTTGTTGCTCAGCAAGAATGGAGTAAGCATCTAGTGGGTTGGTAAAACTATTCACTTGTTCTAAAGCAATGACTTCTTCACGCTCATCACGTGACTGCCAGTAAAAGCGAGGATATAGCGATTGCCCTTCTAGCCAGTCAATAGCACTAAAATCTTCGGGTAAATTGACTACCTCAGAGATACGGTTTTCACTCGAAACTTGCCCACGTCTAATTCGTTCAATTATTAGCTCAATCACTTGGGGTAATTCAGACAAGTCGACCTCTCATTTTGATTTCTACAGCCTTCACGCTTAAGTATAGCTTTATGGCTGATTAATATCTTATATTTTGCCGCATACTCTATGGCTTCAAGTGATGCAGATCAAGCAGTAAGCTACTTTATCTCTAGGTTTGTTGTGAAATAATCACTCATATACCCAAGTGACTTCCAACTGCAGAATTCAGAGCTATCATCCAAGTCTTTAAACAAGGAAGATTCGCGTAGGAACTGTAAAAATTTTCCATTCTTAAAAACCAAACAGACACTTTTTATTCAATAACCATCAAACTCGCACAAATATACTGTTTACAGCTGCTCTGGATATGGTTTGCCCATAAAAAATAGTGTAACTTGATAGGTCACAAACATATTAATAAACGGGTATAAGGCTATGAACAACATCGAGATGTCATCAAAACTCGATAATGTCTGTTACGACATTCGAGGGCCAATCTTAAAACATGCCAAACGCATGGAAGAAGAAGGGCAAAAGATTTTAAAACTGAATATTGGCAACCCAGCCCCATTTGGTTTTGACGCCCCTGATGAGATTCTTGTTGATGTGATCCGTAACCTACCAACGTCACAGGGCTATTGTGATTCAAAAGGGATTTATTCTGCACGTAAAGCAGTGGTACAGCACTATCAAAAACTAGGCTTACGTGAGTTAGAAGTTGAAGACGTTTATATCGGTAACGGTGCATCTGAGCTTATCGTAATGTCGATGCAGGCTTTGCTGAATAATGGCGATGAAATCTTAATTCCAGCCCCTGACTACCCACTTTGGACAGCAGCAGCATCATTAGCTGGCGGTAATCCTGTTCACTATATTTGTGATGAATCGTCGGATTGGTATCCTGATCTTGATGACATCAAAAGCAAGATCACGCCGCAAACTCGCGGTATCGTGCTGATTAATCCAAACAATCCAACCGGTGCTGTGTATAGCCGAGATTTCCTATTGGAAGTCGTTGAAATTGCCCGCCAGAATAACCTGATTATTTTTGCTGACGAGATTTACGATAAAGTACTCTACGATGGTGCAATCCATACTTCAATTGCCACGCTTGCCGATGACGTCTTAATGGCAACCTTTAATGGTTTATCGAAAGCCTATCGCGTATGTGGTTTCCGTGGCGGTTGGATGTTCTTAACCGGTCCAAAGCATCTTGCGAAAGGCTATATCGATGGCTTAGATATGCTGGCCTCAATGCGTTTATGTGCCAACGTACCAATGCAACATGCGATTCAAACGGCACTTGGCGGCTATCAAAGTATCAATGAACTTATTTTGCCTGGTGGACGTTTATTAGAGCAGCGTAATCGAGCTTATGAGTTACTCACTCAAATCCCAGGAATCACTTGCGTAAAGCCGAAGGGTGCAATGTATCTTTTCCCGAAAATTGATGTGAAGAAATTCAATATTAAAGATGATGCTAAATTTGTTCTCGACTTTTTAGTACAAGAAAAAGTGTTGTTAGTACAAGGAACCGGATTTAACTGGAAGCAACCAGATCACTTCCGAATTGTTACTTTGCCTCACGTAGAAGATCTCGAAATGGCAATTGGCCGACTTGAACGCTTCTTAACGACTTATTCTCAATAATTAACACGCAGGCTTCTCATCATGGGAAGCCTGTTTTACATTTAATCATTATTCTCGGAGGTATCTCATGACCACACCTCAACCTAGCCATTTTTTCGCTCACCTTGCCCGTATGAAACTGATTCAACGTTGGCCTTTAATGCGCTCCATTTCAGCAGAAAATATTTCAGAGCATAGCCTTCAAGTGGCGTTCGTTGGCCATGCCTTAGCCATCATTAAAAATAAAAAGTTTGGGGGCAACGTAAACCCTGAGCGAATTGCATTGCTCGGTATGTATCACGATACCAGTGAGGTACTCACCGGAGACCTGCCAACTCCGGTCAAATACTACAACCCGGCGATTGCTAACGAATACAAAAAAATTGAGCTCGCTGCAGAGAAAAAACTGGTCTCTATGTTACCGGAAGAGTTTCAACAAGATTTTGCCCCATTCTTAATGAGTGAAGAAATTGATGAAAGCGATAAAGCTATGGTAAAACAAGCTGATAGCTTATGTGCTTATTTAAAATGTTTGGAAGAACTGTCGGCAGGCAACCATGAATATGAGCTTGCCAAAAGCCGTTTAGAAACCACATTAAAAGAGCGTGAAACTCCAGAGATGCGTTACTTCTTGGATGTGTTTGCTCCGAGTTTTCAACTTACGCTCGATGAAATCAGTTAAATAAGGTTAACATCATGGATGATAATTCAAAAAAAGCGACCAATGGTATTGCTCCTATTAGTCAGGATGAATGGCAAGCTCGCAACAATAATGAACAAAAATTAAGACGTAATGATCACCGTGATGTTTACCAGCGAGATCGTGCTCGAGTATTACACTCGGCAGCATTTCGTCGCCTACAGGCAAAAACTCAAGTCCATGGTACTGGCTTAAATGATTTTTACCGCACTCGCTTAACTCACTCACTTGAAGTATCACAAATTGGCAGTGGTATTCTCGAACAGGTTAAACAAAAGCAGCCTGAATATAATGACTTACTACCTCCGGCAAGCTTAATTGAAACCTTATGTTTGGCGCATGATATCGGCCATCCACCTTTTGGTCATGGTGGCGAAGTAGCACTCAATTATATGCTGCGTAATCACGGTGGTTTTGAAGGTAATGCACAAACCTTCCGTATTATGACTCAATTAGAGCCATACACTGAACATCACGGTATGAACTTAGCTAGGCGAACGCTACTCGGGTTATTGAAGTACCCTGCGCTGATAAGCCAAGTACAAAGCAATCACCGACCAAAAGATGTGGCAACCCCAAGGCAACTTAAAGCTCAAGATTGGTTACCTGCAAAAGGCATCTATGATATCGATAGCCCATTTTTAGATTGGGTGCTCAAGCCATTATCTGAACATGACAAAGTGTTATTAAGCACCAAGCGTAGCCAACCTGAGTCTAGTCCATATAGCCATTACAAAACGCGTTTTAAATCATTAGATTGCTCTATTATGGAGTTAGCCGATGACATCGCGTATGGCGTCCATGATCTAGAGGATGCCATCGTTCTGAACATGGTTAATCGTAAACAGTGGCAAGAAGGTGCAGCGAGTAAGCTCGCAGAGTGCGATGATGAATGGTTTGAAAAAAACATCAACGCCCTCAGTGATAAACTATTTTCAGGCAAACATCATGAACGTAAAGATGCAATTGGTGGCATTGTTAATGCACTGCTTACGAGTATCTCGCTAAAACCGGTTTATTCAGAAACCGCTTTTGATGAGCCATTATTGAATATTAATGCCTATTTAGACGCGCCGATGGCTTACGCTTTAGACGTGTTTAAAAGCTTTGTAAACCAATATGTAATTCATGTTCCAGAAGTCCAGCAATTTGAATATAAAGGTCAACAAATCATCATGGATATATTCGAAGCTCTCAATGCCGACCCTATGCGTTTATTGCCAGAAGCAACCAAACAAAAATGGCAAGAAGCGGAACAAGATCATCAAGGTGGAACCCGAATTTTAGCCGATTATATTTCAGCCATGACCGATGGCTATGCACAAAAAGTTCATCAACAGTTATTCTCTGCTCATGTGTCCTTTTAATTGATGTCACTAAAAGTTATGGGCTAAGTGTTGTAATTACGCTCAAAGATCCCTTCTGGCATTTGGGATATCTGAAAGTCGACCATATTGGTAAATGCGGTAAGTAATGGTGAGAAATCGACTTGAGGCTCAATCGTTGATAATGCATGAAAACCAGCCTCAACAGTAGAAAGGTGCTGTTCTGTGGGGGCCTTTCTGATACGGTAATTACCTTGCAAGTGACTCGGTAACGCCACACACGACAATGAATGTAAGTTACTCGACATTTGCCACATCTTATAAGCTTTTTTCCAAGTGCCATCCAGTAAGATCAAACATAAGTGTTTATTCTCGGTCGCGAGCTGATCGTATTTCAGAGCTACACTGCTCAGTGGTTGACTATTTTCACTTGGGTATAAAATAAGCGACTCCGTTTGATCATCTTGTAGTAAGGCACTTAACTCTGGATGTTGAGAAAAATCTTCACCAACCCAGATATCACACCGACTCAAACTTAATTGCAGTATTTTTGCTGTACCCATTGGCCTCTTAGATTCACTGGGATGCTGCAAGATTACCACTCGTACCGAGCAATCTATTGGTTTAATCCAATCACAAATACAGGCATTATTAGCCTTTCCGCATTGTAAACAATATCGAGACATGGGAATGAGAGCGATCCTTTTACTTTTCAGCATTAGCGCACTAATGGGTCTATCCCAAATACCTAGTCTACAAGAGTGGATGCAATGGAATCATAACGCCATTATGACGGGTCAATGGTGGCGGATCGTAACAGGAAACTTAACCCATACCAATCTCTATCATCTCGCGATGAATGTCGCTGGCTTATGGGTTATCAGCTTCATTTTTCGTGCTAACCTCGAAGCACGACAATTTTTATTGGTATTTACCGGGTTGTGCCTTAGCGTAGGCAGCCTACTTCTGTTTACCTCAATGCAAATATACGTTGGTTTATCTGGTGTATTGCACGGCTTATTTGCATTTTATGCACTTGTCGAATATCGGTTAGGTCGTAAAAGCAACGCGCTGCTGTTAACGGGTTTAACTGCAAAAATCCTCTGGGAGCAATGGTTCGGCTCAGCAACGGGTAGTGAAGCATTAATTGGTGCTAAAGTTGCCATTGATGCACACCTATTTGGCGCAATATCCGGGGCGGTGCTTGCTATTATCGTCAAACCGACGCAAGTAGGCACTAATAGATAAAAGAGCCTCACAGCGCAGCGAAAGGCTCTTGATCTCACAATTCCAAATAGTAGTAATCTAATTAGACGGCACTTTTAAAGCCGTAAGAATACTAGAGTAAGATTCGTTGTTTATTCTTCTCTAAAATGGTCTCTCCGATCCCTTTTACTTGTGTTAACTCATCAAGTGATTTGAAATCGCCATTGGCTTTACGGTATTCCACAATATCTTGTGCCTTTTTCTCGCCAATTCCATTTAGCATAGTAGCAATTTCTTCTGCACTAGCGGTATTGATATTGACAGTGATCTCAATGCCATCATGAGACACTTCCGTATTCGCAAAAGCTATATTGGATAAACCACCAACCGACAGCAACATAACAAGACATAAACGTAATAACATCATTTGTTCTCTCCTTTTCGAGCACTAAAAAGAAAAGATTAAATGAAAATAGTATGTCGATTTGTCTTAAAAATGGACATGAGAGCCATCACTAAGTTGCTGGCTACTCATAAACATATTAGTTACACATTTCAGTGAACCATAAACTTCAATAATCAATAAAAAGGCTACCCTAAGGTAACCTTTACATGTATTACACGATTATTAATCAATATCGATTATTATCCTTCAAGACCGTGGTATTCCACCGATGTTGATTGACGCAATGAATTTAAGATCACTTCTAGATCTTGTTGGTTATTCATACGCAGTAACTGAGAGCTAATTTGTTGCTCAAATTGAGCATCGCCACCTGTTGTGACTTTATTCAGCTTAACAATAACGATATTACCTTGCTCATCTTTAGTTTGACCGTATGTCGCTGAGCCATCTTTAGGGTGCGGCAGAGCAAATACGTTTTGTGCTAACGGAGAACGACGGTCGATATTCTGCTCATCAGCAAAGCTTAGTTGGTTATCCACTAACACGCTATCATCACCTTTTTGTAGTGATGCCACCACTTTAGAGGCTAAATCAAGAGCATTTTGTTCGCCTTTAGTGGCAAGTAAGTGCGCGTTCACTTGATCTTTTACTTCTTCAAGAGGCAATAATGTTTCACCACGTACTTCATTAACACGCACTACAATGACATGCTCAGGAGCAATCTCTAACACTTCAGAATTCATGCCTTCTTGCTTAACATCAGCACTTTCTAATGCTTGAGCAACTGCAGGTACTTTTAAAACTTCAGGCGCATCTGCTTGAGAAATAAAATCCGTCGTCTGGATCTTCTGACCCACAACCTTCGCTGACTCGTCTAATGAATCTGGAGACTCAAAGGCAACCGATTCTAGCTCGGTTTGAAGCTTGTAAAATTGGTCAACGGCTTTTTCATCAAGCAGCTCTGATTTTATTTCAGCAGCAACTTCTGAATACGGTTTAGCATCTGGTGCATTTTCATCTTCTAATTGAATAATGTGGTAACCAAAATCTGACTTCACAACGTTTGAAATATCACCTTTTGTTGTTAAGGCAAAAGCGGCTTCTTCAAATGCTGGATCCATCACACCTTTTTCAATCCATCCTAAATCGCCACCTTGCTTGGCACTACCAACATCTTCAGAGCTTTCTTTCGCAACGGTTGCAAAATCTTCACCCGCTTTCAATTTAGCTAAGATTTCGTCAGCCTTTGCTTCATCATCTTTAATCAAGATGTGGCGCACTTTGCGTTGCTCTTTGGTTGAATACTTATCTAAGTGTTCTTGGTAGTAAGCTTGAGCGTCTTCATCAGTCACTTGAATTGATTTTTTCAACTGCTCTGCAGAAAGCTCAACATAAGCTACTTTCATCTGCTCAGGACGCTCGAAATTCTCTGAATGCGTTTTATAGTACGATTGCAGTTCTTCATCGGTCACTTGTGCTTTATTAGAAAAATCACTGACATTAAGAGTAATAGTTTGAACATCACGTGTTTGAGTGAGTAGTTGTGACTGCTGTTCAACTTCATTGTCCAATGTAAATTCACTGTTTTGAACGGCTGATATCACTTGGTTTTTCAATAAGTCTTTACGTAAATATTCAGCAAAGCTATCGGCACTAAAACCTGCGCGACGCAACGTAGCAGCATAGATATCTTGGTCAAATTTACCATTGGTTTGAAATTGAGGCATGGTAAGAATCAATTGGCTAACTTGATCATCACTGACACGTAAGCCTAAAGACTCCGCATATTGCTCAAGCAGTACATCGTTGATCATACGATCAAGCACACTTTTGCGGAAAGTTTGTACGTATTGCTGATCACCCATCAAAGTAGAGAAATAATCTCCCATTTGTGATTGCATGCGATTGCGTTCATTTTGATACGCTTGCTCAAATGCACCACGGTCGATAGTAGTGTTGCCAACCTTTGCAGCAGTAGTGCTACCACCACCAACTAAGTAGCTGCCCACACCAGCAAATACAAAAGAAAGGATAATTAAAACAAGTATAATTTTAACTGCTATACCATTTACGCCTTCGCGTAGTCGATCCATCATAATCTGACTGCTCTCTAAATACTGTCGGTTACCAATTACAGCGTCTTACGACTCTATGCTTGATAGAATAAAAATATGTGTCGATGATATCAGAAAAAGAAAAGCGCACCAGTAAGATGCGCTTTTTGATAAACAAAGATTGAGGTTAGACGTAAAAACCTCAAGAATTTTCGCCAAAAAGGGAAAATACTTATTGGGAAAAATTAGTTACACGCGTCTTTTAGTGCTTTGCCTGCTTTGAATGCTGGTACTTTTGCTTCAGCAATTTGGATTACATCACCAGTTTTAGGGTTACGACCTGTGCGAGCTGCACGAGTACGAACGCTAAAAGTACCAAAGCCAACTAGGGCAACTTGGTCTTCTGATTTTAATGTTTCAGTTACTGTTTCGATAAATGCATCTAGTGCACGGCCTGCTGCTGCTTTAGAGATATCTGCGTCGCCTGCAATTTTTTCTACTAGTTGAGTTTTATTCACTTGTTGTTCCCCTTTTAGCTACTAATAACATAAGCATTAATAGCAATCGTTCCAATAAAAATTGTCGTTGTAGTAAAGATAAAAAATTAGACTGGCCTTTATTTAATCAGCTTTTAAAAGGCTTACGCCCTAATAACCCTTGGCTCAGGTCTATCGAAACTTAACTTAGCCTTGAAAAAAAACGCTGACAAGTATTTTCTGCCTCGTCAGCGTCAATCTTTTAACTAAATTTGTTGAATATCACTAGTTTGTGACTTCAATCACACAACCTGTAGGGTCATTCTCTAGTGCTAATGGTAATACTTCATCTAACCACTGTACTGGTCGAACATTTAAGTCACCAATAACATTGGCTGGAATATCTTCCAAATCACGTTCATTTTCTTTTGGAATAATGATCGTTTTGATCCCACCACGGTGTGCCGCTAACAGTTTTTCTTTCAACCCACCGATCGGAAGTACTTCACCACGTAGAGTAATTTCGCCTGTCATCGCGACATCAGCACGTACCGGATTACCAGTTAAACTCGAGACTAAAGCAGTGCACATTGCGATACCGGCACTTGGACCATCTTTTGGAGTCGCACCTTCTGGTACATGGACATGAATATCACGTTTTTCGTAAAAATCAGGGTTAATACCTAACTTTTCTGCACGAGAGCGAACTACCGTCATGGCGGCCTGAATAGACTCTTGCATCACATCCCCCAGTGAACCGGTATAAGTTAATTTACCTTTACCTATCATGGATTGTGTTTCAATTGTCAGTAAATCACCGCCTACTTCAGTCCAAGCAAGGCCTGTTACTTGGCCAATACGGTTACTTTCTTCGGCTTTACCATAATCACAACGTTGCACACCTAGATACTCTTTCAAGTTATCCATAGTAACTGTCACGGATTTCAGTTCGCTGTCCAATAAGATATTTTTAACCGCTTTACGGCATATCTTCGAGATTTCACGCTCAAGGCTGCGTACGCCAGCTTCACGCGTGTAATAGCGAATAATACCGATGATCGCTGAGTCTTCGATCACAATCTCGTGAGGCTTCAAACCATTACGTTCAATTTGCTTATCCACTAAGTGGCGTTTAGCAATATTAAGCTTTTCATCTTCGGTGTAGCCCGACAAACGAATCACTTCCATTCGATCCAATAATGGACCAGGAATGTTCATGGAGTTCGACGTCGCAACAAACATCACATCAGACAAATCGAAATCTACTTCTAAATAATGATCATTAAATGAGTTGTTCTGCTCAGGATCAAGTACTTCTAACAATGCTGATGATGGATCACCACGCATATCTGACGCCATTTTATCGATCTCATCCAATAGAAATAGTGGGTTTTTCACTCCCACTTTCGACATTTTTTGGATTAATTTCCCTGGCATCGAGCCGATATACGTACGACGGTGACCGCGAATTTCCGCTTCATCACGCACGCCACCAAGCGCCATACGAGTATATTTACGACCCGTTGCGGCAGCAATTGAGCGACCAAGGGAGGTTTTACCTACACCTGGAGGCCCAACGAGGCACAGAATCGGCCCTTTAAGCTTGTTAATACGGTTTTGCACCGCTAAGTACTCAAGAATGCGTTCTTTCACACGCTCTAAACCATAGTGGTCTTCATTAAGGACTTCTTCAGCTTTCGCTAAATTCTTTTTCACTTTAGAGCGTTTAGCCCAAGGTACGCCAACCATCCAATCGATATAGCCCCGAACCACGGTTGCTTCTGCCGACATTGGCGACATCATCTTCAGCTTTTGTAACTCTTGCTCGGTTTTCTCACGAGCTTCTTTTGGCATTTTCGCGTCTTCGATTTTCTTTTGCAGAGCTTCGAATTCATCTGGAGCATCATCCATGTCGCCAAGTTCTTTTTGAATCGCTTTCATTTGCTCATTCAAATAGTACTCGCGTTGAGATTTTTCCATCTGCTTTTTAACACGGCCACGGATACGTTTTTCAACTTGTAATAAGTCAATTTCCGACTCCATCATGCCCATTAAAAACTCTAGGCGTTCAACAACATCGATGATTTCAAGCACACGTTGCTTATCATTGAGTTTTAATGGCATATGAGCGGCGATGGTGTCTGCAAGGCGCGCAGCTTCATCAATACCATTAAGCGAAGTCAGTACTTCTGGTGGAATCTTTTTATTTAGCTTGATAAAGCCTTCAAACTGATTAATCGCACTACGAACAATAACTTCTTGTTCACGCTCATCAATTTCAGGGGTTGCTAAATACTCAGCATCGGCAGTGAAGAATTCTTCATTAGAAAAAGCATGCACTTTGGCACGCTGCTGCCCTTCAACCAATACTTTTACCGTACCATCTGGCAGTTTTAACAACTGCAAAATAGTGGCAACTGTCCCTGTAGAAAATAAGTCATCGATGTTGGGTTCATCGGTTTCCGCATCTTTTTGAGCCACCAATAAAACTTGTTTATTAGTATCCATTGCGGTTTCTAAACATTGAATCGACTTTTCACGGCCAACAAAAAGTGGAATGACCATGTGTGGGTAAACCACAACATCACGTAGGGGTAATACGGGAATCTCGATACGCTCGGAACGCTCCAAGTTCATATTATTCTCTCTATTCCGTTTGCACATTCATTGAAAAGTATATGGGGGCTATCTTGCTAGTTTCAATAACAAAATACAAAAAGGAGGCATAAAGCCTCCTTTAAATTCATATTTTGATGATAACTCGAATTATTCAGAGCTAGCGAGCTGATTTTCAGCATTTTGATAAATCAATAACGGCTCAGATTCGCCTTTGATTACAGATTCATCAATCACCACTTTCGTCACCTCTTTATTGGAAGGTAACTCATACATGGTTTCAAGCAGAACAGACTCAAGAATTGAACGCAGACCACGAGCACCTGTTTTACGCTCCATTGCTTTTTTAGCAATCGCTTGAAGCGCATCTTCACGGAACTCAAGCTCAGCACCTTCTAAATCGAACAAAGCACCATATTGTTTAGTCAGTGCATTTTTCGGTTCACAAAGGATCTGAATCAAAGCTTCTTCATCAAGCTCTGTCAAGGTAGTAGTTACTGGTAGACGACCAATAAACTCAGGGATCAAACCATATTTCACCAAATCTTCTGGTTCAACTTGTTTGAATAGCTCACCTGCACTTTTTGCTTCATCTTTACTGCGTACTTCCGCACCGAAACCAATACCAGTTCCAACAGCAACACGCTGCTCAATCACTTTATCTAGGCCAGCAAATGCGCCACCACAGATAAATAAGATCTTAGACGTATCAACTTGTAAAAACTCTTGTTGAGGATGCTTGCGGCCACCTTGTGGTGGAACCGATGCAACCGTACCTTCAACCAGTTTTAGTAATGCTTGCTGCACACCTTCGCCCGATACATCACGAGTGATCGACGGGTTTTCCGCTTTACGAGAAATTTTATCAATCTCATCGATATACACGATACCACGTTCCGCTTTCGCAACATCGTAATCACATTTTTGCAGCAGTTTTTGAATGATGTTTTCTACATCTTCACCCACGTAACCTGCTTCGGTTAACGTAGTAGCATCTGCCATAGTGAACGGTACATCAAGAAAACGCGCTAAAGTCTCAGCTAACAAAGTTTTACCACTACCGGTTGGACCGATAAGCAAAATATTACTTTTACCTAGCTCAACACCGTCTTTGGTTTTATCACCATTACGCAAACGCTTATAGTGGTTGTAAACCGCAACAGACAGCACTTTCTTGGCATAATCTTGACCGATAACATAGTCATCTAAGTGTGCACGAATTTCTTTAGGTGTCGGAAGCGCTTCCGACTCTTTCTTTGGAACTACGTCTTTCACTTCTTCACGTATGATGTCGTTACATAAATCGACACATTCATCACATACGTAAACGGAAGGACCTGCGATCAGCTTGCGAACCTCGTGCTGGCTTTTACCGCAGAAAGAGCAATACAGCAGTTTAGTACTACCACCCTCTTTGCTTTTATCTGTCATTCGCTAACCTCTTAGCCTTTAATTCTTCTGTTCAGTCTACAACAATTTGACTCACAATGCCCTATTGATAAAAGACAATGTACTAGGTTGAGACCAATAAACCTCACTCTATTTAGTGAACAAGACCGTATTTATTGCTGCGTTCTTTCATTCAATAAAGTGAGGATTGTTCATTTATGCTGGACGTTTTTCCAATACAGCATCAACCAAGCCGTAATCTACTGATTGCTGAGCCGACATGAAATTATCACGGTCAGTATCACGCTCAATGATGTCTAACGGTTGGCCTGTATGTTCTGCTAATAGATTATTCAAACGTTGTTTAATCGTTAGAATTTCTTGCGCATGAATTTGAATATCAGAAGCCTGACCTTGGAAACCACCTAATGGTTGGTGAATCATCACACGAGAATTCGGCAGGCAGAAACGCTTACCTTTTTCGCCACCAGCAAGTAAGAACGCCCCCATAGAGCAAGCTTGCCCCATACATACCGTACTTACATTTGGCTTAATAAATTGCATCGTATCGTAAATCGACATCCCTGCAGTCACAGAACCACCTGGAGAGTTGATGTATAAGAAAATATCTTTATCTGGGCTTTCAGATTCTAAAAATAATAATTGAGCAACCACAAGGTTTGCCATGTGATCTTCAACTTGCCCTGTTAAAAATATAATACGTTCTTTTAGTAGGCGAGAATAGATATCGTAAGAACGCTCACCACGAGAAGTTTGCTCTACCACCATTGGCACAAGCGCATCAACAATTGGAGACATTGTATTATTTTCTTGGTAGCTCATTTTCGCTTTCCCTGTAGTAGATAGGTTTACCAATATGATTGATTACTAATAGATAATAAACAAAACTGAGTTAATCATAAACCTAGATGCTTACCAATACCATTTAGATAGTTTGAAAACCTCAATAAATGGTCTGTAAGACAAAATAAATAATCGGTAGACCAAAATAAATAGCCTAATAAGCTAAAAAATAAAATGGCCCGAATGAACCTCTCTAAACTTTAGAGTGCCATATCGAGCCATTGTTAGCAGAAGAGCCGAAAAGCTGTCAACTCTTCTACTCAGCGAAACCTGATTTCACTTAATAAATTGAGTGATTACGCAGGTTGTTGCTGGTTCATTAACTCATTGAAGCTCACTTCTTTATCAGAAACTTTTGCTTTAGCAATGATTGCATCAATAGCTTGATCTTCTAGTGCTACGTTGCGGATGTTGTTCATCATCTGCTCGTTTTGCTCGTAGTATGCGATCACTTCTGATGGATCTTCATAAGCTGTCGCCATTTCTTCGATTAGCGCTTTAACGCGATCGTCGTCAGCTTTTAGCTCTTCAGACTTGATTACTTCACCTAGAAGTAGACCAACTTTTACGCGACGAGCTGCTTGCTCTTCAAATAGTTCACGTGGAAGCTGAGCGGCTGCTTCAGGGTTGCCACCGAAACGTTGAGCAGCTTGTTGACGTAGAACTTCGATTTCTTGGTCGATAAGTGCAGAAGGTACATCCATCTCGTTTTGTTCAACAAGACCATTGATCGCTTGCTCTTTAATACGGCCTTTAACCGCTTGCTTAAGCTCACGTTCCATGTTTTTACGTACTTCAGTTTTCAGTGCTTCAACACCACCTTCGTTTACGCCAAACTTAGCAACGAACTCATCAGTTAGCTCAGGAAGCTCACGAGTTTCAACTTTGCTTAGTTTGATGTCGAACTTAGCTGCTTTACCTTTTAGGTTTTCAGCGTGGTAATCTTCAGGGAAGTTTACATCGATAGAGAACTCTTCACCCGCTTTCTTACCTAGGATTCCGTCTTCAAAGCCAGGGATCATGCGACCTTGGCCCATTTCTAGAGGGAATGCTTCTGCTTTACCGCCTTCGAATTCTTCACCGTCGATGAAACCTACAAAATCGATTGTTGCACGGCTATCAGCGCTTACAGCTTCTTCAACTTCAGCCCAAGTAGACTGTTGCTTGCGAAGTGTTTCAAGCATTTCAGCGACATCTTCATCTTTTACTTCTACTGCTGGTTTCTCAACAGTGATGTTTTCAAGACCTTTCAATTCAACTTCTGGGTAAACTTCAAAAGTTGCGTTGAAAACAAGATCTTTGCCTTCTTCAGTTTCAACTGGAGCGAATGTTGGTGCGCCCGCTGGGTTGATTTTTTCTTTAACGATTGTTTCGATGAAATGACGCTGCATCACTTCACCCATCACGTCTTGACGTACTGCTTTGCCGTACATTTGTGCAACCATCTTCATCGGTACTTTACCTTTACGGAAACCATCGAAACGACGGTTTTTCGCGATATTGCGCAATTCAGCTGTTACTGCATCTTCGATGTTAGCAGCAGGAACAGTAATAGTAAGACGGCGTTCTAGGCCTTCTAGAGTTTCAACAGTAGCTTGCATTATTTATAAACCTCAAAACTGGCTCAGTAATTATGAGCATATGAGCTAGACCTACCCTTTGGATAAGTGTTCGCCTCATTCCTTGTGTTGTGCCCAATTTGGACACATAAAAATGGTGAGCATCAACCAACGTAACTATGTAAATACGATTAAAGTAAACACAATTAAACCGATGATTGAACTAATGAGTGAAACCTTCTTCATTTTTATTAAAGATAGTATCGATAATGAAAAACAAAGAAAAAGGCCTCTCCTATTAGTCTCAGGATAAAATTCAGACGCGCCATTCTAGCGGCATGAACAGAGCCTGTCGAGTCAAGTCCTAAATTCTCACGTGCTCATTCTATGATTTTTTATTCATAGCAGAGAATGATCACGTTTCAGAGATGGGGTCATTCAATTCTTTTTCAAGGGAGTTGCGATTATTTTTGAATTAACTGGTCAAAAACATCGCAACGATTGACACGTTAAAGCGATAAGTTACCGCTATGATGGTTTGGAGGATTAATCAAATTCGCATCTCTGTTCGTACATCAAAAAAGACCGCACTTGATAAATCAAAATACAGCGGCACTGTTTCACCTACTTTGGCATCAAACTCTGCCGATAGACGACAAGCGACATGCTCTTGATTGATTTCAATAATCGCGATGGTATCCGGACCTGTAGGTTCTAATACATCAATTTGCATCGGGATTTCGGTAAAGGTGCGCTCTTCTTCACTCGGTTGTTCTGTGATGTATTCAGGTCGCAGACCGATAATCACTGTCTCTCCATCAAACTTACGTAAACGATCCGGTAGATTGATTTTATGGGCTTTACCATCTGCAGTCCAAATCTCACCTTGTGGTTTATCATCCGAGTCTAAATCCACTCGAGCTTTAATAAAATTCATTGATGGCGAGCCCATAAAGCCAGCCACAAACATATTATTGGGTTGATTATAAATTTCTTTCGGCGTACCTAATTGCTGTAATTCGCCATCTTTCATTACCGCGATACGATCGGCTAATGTCATTGCCTCAATTTGATCATGGGTAACGTACACGATGGTGGTATTTAACTGTTGGTGTAAACGTTTAATTTGTGTGCGCATTTCTACTCGTAATTTCGCATCTAAGTTAGAAAGTGGCTCATCAAATAAATACAACTTAGGTTGGCGTGCCAATGCGCGACCCATCGCAACACGCTGACGCTGACCACCAGAAAGTTGCGCTGGTTTTCTATCAAGTAAATGATCGATTTGCAGCATTTCCGCTACTCGATTGACTTCCGCATCGATTTTGATTTGTGGCATCTTACGGATCTTCAAACCAAATGCGATATTGCCGCGCACCGTCATATTTGGGTACAAAGCATAAGATTGAAACACCATCGCAATATCACGATCTTTTGGTTCGACATTCGAGACATCCACACCATCGATCACAATCTCACCAGAACTTATTGATTCCAGTCCAGCGATAGTATTCATTAAGGTTGACTTACCACAACCCGAAGGACCAACCAAGATCAGAAACTCACCAGATTCAATTTGAATGTTAATCCCTTTCAGCGTTTCATTGTCCGCATTGCGGTAGGTTTTACGAATTTGATTTAGTTCTAAAGCAGCCATTATTCTTTTCCTTTTAAGCTAAATTGGCGTTGTTTGAGGCTTTGTGTTTCCGCTATCCTTTAACGGAGCCAGCAGTCAACCCTCTCACGAAATACTTCCCTGCCACGACATAGACCAACAAGGTTGGCAATGCAGCTATAATGGCGGCAGCCATATCGACGTTATATTCTTTAACGCCGGTGCTGGTATTGACTAAGTTATTAAGCGCCACGGTAATCGGCTGAGTTTCCGAACCGGAATACACCACACCAAACAAGAAGTCATTCCAAATTGAAGTAAATTGCCAGATCACGGTCACCATGATGATAGGAGTAGAAAGTGGCAACATGATACGGAAGAAGATAGTAAAGAACCCAGCACCATCTAACTTAGCGGCTTTAACCAATTCATCAGGGACTCCAATATAAAAGTTTCGGAAAAATAGCGTGGTAAATGCCAGCCCATAAATAACATGCACGATCACTAATCCCGTTGTGGTATTCGCTAATCCAAAGTACCCCAAGGTCGCCGCCATCGGCAGTAACACTACTTGGAAAGGAATAAAGCAACCAAAGAGTAATAAGCTAAACAGTAGGTTAGAACCTCTGAACTGCCATTTGCTGATCACATAACCATTAAAGGCCCCCATCAGTGTTGAAATTGCTACTGCTGGAATCACCATTTGAAAGGAGTTCCAGAAATAACTTTTGATCCCTTCACATTTCACGCCAGTACAAGATGTCGACCAAGCTTTATGCCAAGCATCCAATACCCATTCTGTCGGCAAAGACATTAAGTTACCGGTACGGATATCACCCAAGCTTTTAAATGAGGTAATCACCATGACAAACAATGGCATCAAATACAGCACACAGAAAAAAATCAGCAAACTGTATATCGCAATACGCCCGACTCGCTTGGAATTAAAATAATTTGCTTTATTAGGCTGAGGCTTTCGCTTTTGAAGTTTCAGATTTTGGGCCATCATGATTTTTTCTCCCTTAACTCTGAATACAAGTACGGCACTAAAATCGCTAATATCCCAGCTAACATCATCATGGCACTCGCCGAACCTAATGCGGTTTGACCACGGGTAAACGAATAGGCATACATAAATAACGCAGGTAAATCAGAAGAATAACCAGGCCCACCTGCGGTCAGCGCAGTCACCAAATCGAAGCTTTTTATCGCAATATGTGAAGTAATGATCACCGCACTAAAAAATACCGGGCGTAAGCATGGCATCACTATGCTCCAGTAAATACGAGGCAGACTCGCACCATCAATTTGCGCAGCTTTAATAATTGAAGAGTCAATACCACGAAGCCCTGCTAGGAACATCGCCATCACAAATCCTGACGATTGCCAAACGGCAGCAATAACTAAGGTGTAAACCACCATATCCGAATCCACAATCCAATCGAATTTGAAGTCCGTAAAGCCCCAATCTCGTACCATTTTTTCAATACCAAGCCCGGGATTTAATATCCATTTCCAAGCCGTACCAGTGACAATAAATGACAGCGCCATTGGATAGAGATAAATACTGCGGATCACCCCTTCATTACGGATATTTTGATCCAGAAAAATCGCCAACCCTACCCCTAGTACAATCACAATCGCCAGAAATAACAGCCCGAAAATGCCTAGATTAGTGATCGAGGTAATCCAGCGGTCGTTTTCCATCAACTTGGCATATTGACCAAAGCCAGTGAAATTAAAACTCGGCAAAAAGCGAGAATTAGTGAGTGATAAAGCTCCGGTCCAAATTATGTAGCCATAAATGCACACTACGGTGATGACTAAGGTAGGAGCTAATACAATTTTAGGCAGCCAATGTTGCAGCCTATCGACTAGTTTAAGTTTTGGTGCCGTTCGCCGAGTTGGCATGGCTGAGCCAGATTGAGCACCATCCCTTTCGTGAGGCTGATGCTTAGTGGAATCGAAAGCGTTGTCCATAACCGATCCTTTGTTTACATCTATACCTGAAACTTAATTGAATAAATTTTAGGTAAAGGTTATCTAGGCTACGTGAGTACACACGCAGCCTAAGTTCAGTGAGATTTAAATTAAGAAAAGTTATTGGGCAGCTTTAACCGCTTTAGCCAATTTCTCTGCTGCCGTTTTTGGATCGGCATCGTTATCATTAAAGAAGTTGGTGATCACATCAAACATCGCACCCTGTACATAACTGGTTGTTGACATACCATGTGCCATACTTGGAACTAAACCACCGGTATCTGCAGTTGCTTTAAATGCCTCCATCGAATCCAAGGCACATTGATCAAACTTTGACATATCCATATCTAGGCGAACGGGAATCGAACCCTTGTTCAAGTTAAAGACTTCTTGGAAAGGTTTAGACAAGATGGTTTTCGCCAAATCTTGTTGTGCTTTTTGATTCTCCTTATCTTTGATTTGGAAGAAAGCAAAGCTATCAACGTTAAAGGTGAATGAATTAGAAGTTCCAGGAGTCGGTGAACAAGTATAATCAGTACCCGGCTGTTTATTAGCTGCGCTGAATTCGCCTTTCGCCCAGTCGCCCATGACTTGCATTGCTGCTTGACCATTGATCACCATTGAAGTCGCAACGTTCCAATCTCGTCCCGGAGAGTTACTATCGATATAGTCACGAACCTTTTTAAAAGTCGTAAAGGCCTCAACCATTTTATCGCCAGATAATACATCTTGGTCTAACTCTACAAATGCTTTGTTGTAATCTTCGTTACCTAATTTCTCAAGTGCGATCGCTTCAAATAGTGTCGCATCTTGCCAAGGCTGACCACCGTGGGCTAAAGGAATAATACCGTCAGCTTTTAACTTATCGCCTACTTTGAAAAATTCATCCCATGACGAAGGTACTTTCAATCCTTCTTTATCAAAGATCGCTTTATTCGCCCATAACCAGTTTACACGGTGCACATTGACTGGCACTGCCACATAGTGACCTTCATATTTCGCAGTATCGGCGACGACTTTCGGTAAAATACCATCCCAGTTACCTTGCTTAGCTACATCATCAAGATTGGTTAAAAAACCTAAATCTGCCCATTCTTGAATATTATGACCTTTCATTTGCGCGGCAGCCGGTGGGTTACCCGATACGGCACGAGTTTTTAGCACTGTCATGGCACTTTCGCCACCGCCACCTGCTACTGCGAAATCTTTCCAAGAGTGACCATCTTTTTCCATCATCTCTTTAAGTACCGAGACAGATTTCGCTTCACCACCAGAAGTCCACCAGTGAAGTACTTCAACCTCCCCCGCTTGAGATAGTTGTGATGTAGAAAACAGCGCAAGGGTAAGAAGACTTTTTTTCATTATATTCATTGTCATCGTCCATGTTTGGTTATTGATTATTGGATTAGAGCCGAAACACCGTAAATCATCCTACTTGGCCTAGCAGTGGTTTGGCTTAGCATCACTATATGTAAAGAATGGTAGAAGCATCGGCACGAAAGGTAACACCACTGTAACAAATATGTTACATGTGAGCTTTATCACTTAAAGAAGTAAAGTTATTAAGAAGGTTATTGAGGGACTTGAGTATTAAACGGCAAGATCACTTGAACATGTAAACCGGCATTAGGGGCATTTCGGATATGAATGGTACCGCCATGAGCATGTAAAATATTGCGGCAAATACCAAGACCGAGTCCATGCCCGTCTTTATCTTTGGCCAACCGAACATAGGGCTCAAATACCGATTCTAATTGCGCTTCTGGGATTCCTGAACCTTGATCGACAAAATTGAGCTCCACATGATCTTGAGTTTGCCTACAGGTAATATTCAGACTATTGCCATATTTGACGCCATTATCCACTAGATTGGTCATCACCCGCTTTAAGGCTAACGGCTTGCCTAATACTGGCGCAATACTCTCGTTTGGTAAGGTGACTTTTGTCTGATGGACATTGTATGTCTCGGCCGCCGCAAACAATAATTCATTCAGGTAGACTAGGTTAGAGTTTTCATGCAATTCCGTGTCATGCACACACTGCAGTGCTCCCTTGACCATCATTTCAAGTTCATCTAGATCTTGATTAAACTTGTCCCGTTTTACGTCATTTTCTAATAATTCGGCTCTTAAACGTAAGCGAGTAATCGGGGTTTTAAGATCATGAGAAATGGCTGAAAATAACTGCTCTCGATCCATCACATAATGACGAATACGTTGCTGCATACGATTAAACGCCAGTGTTGCTGTTACTACCTCATTGGCACCTTCTTCTGGTAACGGCGACTGTTCACCATCAATACTCATTTGATTAGCCGCTCTAGCCAAATTACGTAAAGGTCGCACCTGACGACGGATCATAAAGTAGCTAAAAAGCAGTAATAAGGCAGTAGAAAGGAACAAATACAACCATTGAGACGACGGTAAAATAGTGTCTTCTAACGTGTTGTAAGGCGGAGGTAATAACGCGGCAATATAGATCCATTCATCCGACTCAAGCTCAATTTGCACGACCATAATCGGCGGATCTAATGGTTCTAATGTCAGGGTATAGTGCGCCCAAGATTTAGGTAAATCACTTAAATAAATATCGTTTTTTAAAATCTTTAGCTGTTCGGGCTTAGAGAATTCGACATGAATTGAACGGACGTTATTCAACTTATCACCAAGAGCGCTTGCCATTGAATCTATCGCGACTTGTTTTAAGCGACTATCAGCAATAGGTTGAATATCAAGATACTCATGATTAAAGGACACAAAAAATCGCGTACCCCCCATTTTGCGTAACTGCTCCATGATCACATGACGATAGTTCACTGGTAACGCTTGAAAATAAGAAACGGTAGAGGCAAATAATGACGCCATACTCACCGTGGTAGTTTTAATTCCCGCTTCTTCTTGTTGGCGAGAGTTGGTATACCAAATAGCGGTCGAAATACCTTGAGCAATAACCACGGTTAATAGCGTTAACATGAGTGTACGAGCAACTAAGGATTGAGACTTCCAAAAATAGCGCATACGACTAAGCCACCCTAGGCTGAAAATACATGATTGAATCACTGACCATAGTGAACTGACGCGGTAAAAATATAGCCATTACCTCGCATGGTTTTGATGTATTTGTGCTGCTTACCAGTATCACCTAAACGTTGGCGTAATCGGCTTAGTTGCACATCAATTCCACGCTCAAGTGGTAAGGCTTCACGACCTTTGATTTCATAGGAAATAGTATCGCGATCGAGTACTTCATTGGGGCGAGATAGAAATAACATCAAAAGAGAAAAATCACTGCCTGATAATTCAATTTTTTCTTGTGTTTCAGTGTGATAAGCGGTGTGTGAAAGCGTATCTAGTTTCCAATCTCCAAATGAGATCACACTAGGGTTGGCTTGTTCATCAATATGAGTACGACGTAAAAGCGCTTTAATTCTTGCCATAAGCTGCCTAGGGCTAAACGGCTTGGCGATATAATCATCTGCCCCAATTTCCAGACCGACAATTTGATCGGCTTCATCCGACACTGCGGTCAACATAATAATAGGCACATTAGAATGCTTACGAACATACTGACATAAGCTAAAACCATCTTCGCCAGGTAGCATGACATCAAGTAGCAGTAGATCAGGATAGCCATGCTGCGCAATATAAGCACGCATTTCATCACCATCATTCACTGTCGAGACAACAAACCCCATCTTACTCAAATATTCATCAAGTAATTCTCGGATCTCCTCATCATCATCCACAACTAAAATATGCTTATATTTTTGTGTCATTTCCCTACAACCTATTTCTCTACAGCTAACTGTATTTAGACTCTGCTGATTCCATTAACAGAGACATTTAGTGATTGCTAACACAATAGTAACAATCGATTCTCAAGGCGAGGAATTCCTCAAGATAGGTTGTAATAACTTGACCTGAGTCTAGGGCCTTGCGCCACCTAACCTTCCACCACCTACTCTTCCTCCTAAATTACCACTTCTAATATTAGGGCGAATGGCTGGTCGAGTAGTTGGCCTTGTCGCAGGTCGAGTAACAGGCTTATTTGGCGCACGTTCTAAAGTGGGCCGCTCTTTACTCTGCCAACGGGTTTTTATTTGTTGCTTTTGCTCTGGCGTTAAGTTTTGCTCGGCAGAAATCACATCTTCTTTAGTGATATCGGAAGGGTTAATATTGGCTGGCAACACTTCAGCGTTCGAATCACTCATTTGCTGACGAATTGATTCTCGTTTTTCGGTAATTTGCTGCTGTTTTTCAGGTGTTAAGGAATCAAACTTGGCTTGAAAGTCTTTCTTTAACGCAGGAATATCAGGCCCTGAGCCATCTTTCCAGCCATCAATTTTATCTTTAATTTGATCTTGTTTCTCAGGATCGAGGGTATGCCACCAATTCTCGACAACTTGTTTAAATTCACCATCAGTCCGACAACAATCAGGATAAACATGATCTTGATAAAACCAGAAATCATCATGCCACCAGCTATCGGTATAAACATAAGTAGTACTCGTTGAAGGCGTTGTTGAACAGGCTACTAATCCAAACGTAACAAATAAAGCAAGACACCACTTTTGCCAGATTGATTTGATCAATTTCAGCATAAAAACTCCTAATGCTTTTCACAATAATTGGTCATTAACCAACTTCTATTCTATCTCGTCCATTGTCTTTAGCTTGATACAAAAGCCCATCAACACGCTTCAAAATTTCACCCATTGAATCTCCTTGGCAATCTGTCAAACCAACACTAAACGTCAGTCGCAACTCTTTCCCTTGAACACTCATTGGTCTATCGTATATCTCTTTCTTAAGTCTTTGTAAGATGGGTAGCACATCCGCTGCTGATTTGTCAGGGAAAATTGCCAAAAACTCTTCGCCCCCCCAGCGACCGTAGTGGTCATCATCTCGACAATGTTGTTTCACACTCTGGGCAAATAACTGAAGCACTTCATCACCAATATGATGTCCATAATTATCATTAATCGATTTAAAGTAATCAAAATCAAAAATAGCACACGCCAACTTTCTTTTAGAAGCAGCTCCTTTTGACATATTCAAATATTGAGCCATCACTCGCTCAGTACAGCCTCGGTTAGGTAGCCCCGTTAATGCATCGGTATTCGCTAAAGTTCTCATCTGCTGATGAGCATTTTCAAGCTCAAGTAAGTCATTATTTCGAGCAATTTCATGCCCAATCCACTCAGCAAACAAGCGGATCAACTCAAAATCCTGGCGTATAAACGGTCTCGTGGGTTCTTGACTGGAAAAGTTAAGTGTACCGTAGCGTTCACCATCCACAAAAATAGGCGTACCTAAGTAAGCTTCTAATTTGAAGCTTTCATAGCAGGGGTGAGAAAAAATTGCACTTTGCGATACGTGATGAAAACCTTGCACATCATTAGATTGATAGACATGCCAGCAATAAGTGATTCCAAGATCAAACTTCATGCCCGAATCTAAAGCATCCTCAGGGTGGACAGCTTGCTGAACAACATACTCATCACCAACAATTTGGCTAAAAATGCCAATGGGCAAACCAAAATGCTCTGTACCCAGTTTTAAAATTTCATATACGCGCTGACTAAAACTCAATTGCCTTGATGAGGTAATAATATGAAGTTTGTTTAAAGTCTCTTCGGCAGAAAGACGAGAAGAGTCATCTTTAACCATCACCACAAAAAATAAAGTATTGCCCAAATTATCTTTTATCGCTCCAGCAGTAGTTTGACCTCTAAACACTTTGCCAGCTTTATTGCGATAAGTTGTGACGTAAGAATCATCAACTAGCCCAGCTTGTGAATTAAAGCGATACTTACCTTGTTGCTTATAATCCTCTTCTCTTGCATATAAAATTTGAGAGTTGCAATGAATTAACTCCTCTCGTTTATACCCAAACAAATCCTCTGCAGCAGTATTCATAGCAACAATTTCACGCGAAAGGTTACCAATAAGAACCGCGGTATCAATATGTTCAAAAACGAGGGAAAGCGTCTTTTCATCTAAGATATTTTCTGTTCTAGAGATCATCATATCTATTTCCCCTAACTTTATCATCTTGACTAAGTATTGATGTATTAAAAGATAAATCAAAGATTTAGAACTAAAATTTGAGACACTAAACTCTTCGTTGCTTAATAATTATTGAGATACTTTCGACTTCAAACCACTTCCCGCATCTTTTAATAAGTCTATTGGAGATAAAATCACCCCTTTAACTGCCCCTTGTGCCGCCTGTTTGGATAAATCTTCACTTTTATCCATCAACTCATCAACTTTGGCTAACATAGGCGGTACATCTTGACGAAGTTGGGCCGATTCTTCTAAAACGCTAGGAAGCGCCTGTGTCCGAATTGCTTTCACTTCAGCTAATACACTTGGAATATTAGTATTAATCGCTGAAGCCGTTTTATTGACCTCGCCTACCGTAGTGTTCACCTCGCCAATAGTCTTATTGATATCTTGCGCGGTTTTCACGGCGTCTGGCGTAATGGTGGCAAACTTATCCGCAACTTCAAGCCACTGATCGATTTTTAATGTCTGCGCAGTATTTGAAATATCCGTCAACATCTCTGGGTACTTATCAACCACCGTATTCACCGTAGAAGTGAAGCTATAAATGGTATACCCCAAATAAAAAATCGACGCTGCTAATACCGCCTGAATCACCATTCCAATACGAGCCATTGTTTATTCCTTAATAACAAAATTACATTCAAAGTATATACTCAAGTGACGTCAAGATGCAGATTTCAAAGCTATCATCCAAATCTCTTTTCTCGATAAAATAAAACCCCCAGCACTTTCATGCTGAGGGTTAACATTATTTCTATAAACCAGACTCAATTAGCCTTCAAATATCAACCTTTAAATACCGGCAAAATATCAAGCATGGTCAAGAAGTGGAATACCGCAGTCGCAACACCAAAGAGTAAAACTGCATATGGAATCAATTTACCACCTGCAACCACAAAACCCTGCTCTGCCCCTTTACGTTGACGAGCTTTCAACACAAGTAATGCTGGAATAATACAAGTCCATACCGTTGCCGCCGCACCTGCATAACCAATAGCTAAAATAAACCCAAATGGGAACAATAATGATAGCACTAACGGTGGCATGAAAGTGGCCGCCCAGGTTTTAGTACGACCTGATTTACTACGATTATCAAAATGGAAAAGGTCAGCAATGTAATCGAATACCCCTAAACCTACCCCAATAAATGACGATAAAATTGCAGAAACCGAGAAAATATTAATCGCTTGAGAGACTTTATCTGATGCAACCACGGTACCTAACACACCCAGTAACACATCAACATTACCACCTTGCTCGATCACAGGGCCAAATGAATCACGTGATAAATGACCAAAAATACTCACCAACCAAATCACATACAAGAATAAAGCAATCGAAGTACCACCTAGAATCGCATATTTAGCTTTACGTTCTTCGCCATAATAAGCACGCATTGAAGCAACAGAGTGATGATAACCAAATGAGGTTAAAGCTATCGGCAGCAACGCCATGGCATATTTAGCGTATTCCCCTTGTTGGTTTGCCACATCCATTAATAAAGAGAAATCAACATGAACGGTTAAGCCAAACACACCAAAAACAAAGCTTAGCAGCATGGTACAAATTAGTACCACTGAAATACGATCCACCGCACGTGTTGAATGCCAAACCACGCTAGAAGCAATAAACACAAACAAGACCGATGCAGTTTTACTTTCAAGCCCTAGTGAGCCTTGCAAAATTAACCCAAACGATGTGGTGTAGGCATAAAGTAAAATTCCACCTACAAAATACACAGTTAAGTTATTAAAGGCATTCACCTTCTCACCCAATAGATCAGATGTCACCGTGTTAAACGAAACATTCAAATCATAAAGCTTAAATGCTTCTAGCAATAACCAACCCGAAACCGTCATCACCGCCATGGTTAAAGCAATGGCCAGTACAGACCAAACCGTCCATGCGCCAGCTCCAGCACTCGGCAACCCAAGCATACCTGCACCAACACAGACACTTGCAATAATACAAGCGCCACCCACCAATGAAGGCTGCTTTGTTGTTGTCGCTGTTGTAACGGTAGTCATAATAAATTCTCTTTACGCTAAATTAAGCCAGTACACCTTGTACCTCTTAAAAACAAACAAGCATCAAGCAAAGAAAATAGGAAGTTAGCCGAAAACGGTATTCAAAAAGAAAGGCAACCAAGTTCTGTCCTGATGTATGCGCTCATAATAGCGACAACAACCAGACTAGTAAACTAGTTAGCTGATACAATATTGAACTTTTGTGATTTGACAGAAGATTTGCTCTATTTTTAAACAAGGGCATTAACTCCCCCTATTCAAGTTGATCTAAATCAACAAACACTAAGTTGCATTTAAAATACCACTTAAAGCCAATGCCCATACTTAATCGAAACGTTATGATGAGAACAGCACTGATTAATGGAGCATATTATGAGCTTACAATGTGGAAAAACAAACCTAACTCAAGATCAATTAAACCAACTAGAATCGATGCCGGCAGATCAACTTGCTGATTTGATTGAATCGACTCATCATCAATATATTCGAGAAACCGGGCCACAATTAATTGAAATGGCGGATAAACTGCTACGAGTACATGCTGAAGAGTCTGAGACCATTCAGAAACTAACACCATTAATTCATGCTTTAGTAAATGAACTCACACCACATTTATACAAAGAAGAGCAAATTTTATTCCCAGCGATTAAAGGCCTTGCCACACAAACACCGCAACAAACCTGCTTTGGTCACATAAGCAACCCAATCCGCGTAATGACCCATGAGCATAATGAAGCCGATCAAATTGTAGTGGCATTGCAGCAAGTGACTCAGAATTTTCAAGCTCCAGAAGAAGCCTGCCAAACCTGGCAACGTTGCTATAAAGTCTGTGAAGAATTTTGCCAAGATTTAATCAATCATATACACGTAGAAGATACGATTCTCTTTCCGACTGCGATAGAGTTGGCTGATTAAGCTGCAAAAAGATTGTAGATAGAATGCAAAAAACCCCAGATAACTGATTAAGTTATCTGGGGTTTCTTTATATATGGCACGCCCTACAGGATTCGAACCTGTGACCACCTGCTTAGAAGGCAGGTGCTCTATCCAGCTGAGCTAAGGGCGCTTTGAGTGGAGGATTATACGAGATGAATACGTTAGGTCAATGGCTTTATGGTGGATTATAGTTTAAGTGCTGAAAAAAAAGGCATTGCTGATTTCAGGCAATTATTCAGTCAGGTTTCCATTCTTTGGTAAAGATGAAAATAAACCTCATTAGCAAACGTTTGCGTTATGGATATTGATCACATAATTTGCGACAATACGCCGCGTTGTCTACTACTGCTAGTCTAATGAGGATCGTAAGGAAAACCATGACTGCTCAAATTATTGATGGAAAGTTAATATCTCAAACCGTTCGTTCGGAAGTAAAAGCTCGTGTTCAGGCTCGTGTTGACGCTGGTTTACGTGCACCAGGCCTTGCTGTTGTACTAGTAGGCAGCGATCCTGCATCTCAAGTTTATGTTGGAAGTAAGCGCCGTGCTTGTGAAGAAGTTGGCTTTGTTTCTAAGTCTTATGATTTACCGACAACCACCACAGAAGCAGAATTGCTTGAAATGGTTGAGCAACTTAACAATGACCCTGAAATTGATGGCATCTTAGTTCAACTCCCTCTTCCTGCTGGCATTGATAGCACAAAAGTTTTAGAAACGATTCACCCAGAAAAAGACGTGGATGGTTTCCACCCATACAACGTGGGCCGTTTATCTCAACGTATTCCTAAGCTACGTTCTTGTACCCCAAAAGGTATTATCACTCTGCTAGAGCGTTACAATATTGATACTCGCGGAAAACATGCTGTCGTTGTTGGTGCATCGAATATTGTTGGCCGTCCAATGACACTAGAGTTATTGCTGGCGGGTTGCACAACGACTACCTGTCATCGCTTTACTAAAGATCTTGAAAGCCATGTACGACAAGCAGACCTACTGGTTGTCGCTGTCGGTAAACCAAACTTTATTCCGGGTGCTTGGATTAAAAAAGGCGCGATTGTGATCGATGTGGGTATCAACCGCATGGAAAATGGCAAACTAATTGGTGATGTGGAATACGATGTCGCGAAAGACAATGCTAGCCACATTACTCCCGTACCTGGTGGCGTTGGCCCAATGACGGTAGCAAGCCTCATTGAAAACACCATGTACGCGTGTGAGAACTTTTCGAAGTAATTATTCTGAACAACAATAAAACATCCCTTATTGATATACATCTTTAATTGACTTTCTTATCCAGAGTTCAGGTTAATTAAAACTCACTCGCTTATAGCGATATATAAAGACAAAAAAGGCAGTGTGTTTAATACTCACTGCCTTTTATATTTCTATTTTATTCGTTGCTTTTCAGACTAATCTTTCGACTCAATCGCCGCTTGTGGCTCTGAAGAGGTTTGTGATTCAGGTTTAGTTTCCTTCCTTTTTACACCAAACAACTTCATTACGCCGACATAAAATAGCGGTACAAAGAAGATAGCCAAGAAGGTTGCAGTCAACATCCCACCAATTACCGAAGTACCAATTGCATGACGAGAGTTTGCCCCTGCACCGGTACTGGTTGCTAACGGTAGTACACCTAAAATAAAGGCGAATGAAGTCATCAAAATAGGACGCAAACGCATACGACATGCTTCTAATGTGGCTTCCACTAATCCCATACCTTTCTCATACAAGTCTTTTGCAAACTCAACGATCAAGATGGCATTTTTGGCCGATAAACCAATAGTTGTTAATAAACCTACCTGTAAGTACACATCGTTTTCTAATCCGCGCATCATTGTAGCTGCAAGTGCCCCAAGTATCCCCAGTGGTACGACTAGAATAACCGCCATCGGGATTGTCCAGCTTTCATATAAAGCCGCGAGACTTAAAAATACAATCAACATAGACAACGCATATAAAATGGGCGCTTGGTCACCAGACTGACGCTCTTGGTACGACATCCCCGTCCAGCTCACTGCAACGCCATCTGGCAAGGTTTTAGCAATATCTTCTATCGCAGCCATCGCATCGCCGGTACTGTAACCCGGTGCGGCTTCACCTAAGATCTCCACTGCTGAGTTACCATTGTAACGCTGTAAGTTTGGAGAACCCATACCCCAACGCGTATGGCTAAAGGCATTAAATGGCACCATTTTGTCTTCATTATTACGCACATACCAATGATTTAAGTCATCTGGCGTCATTCGATATGGTGCATCGGCTTGAATATAAACACGTTTAATTCGGCCTTGATCGATAAAGTCATTCACATAAGATGAGCCCCATGCCATCGACAAGGTTTGGTTAATGTCACTGATGCTCACGCCTAACGCTTTGGCTTTTTCGTAATCAAGATCAATAAAGAATTGTGCTTGATCATCAAGGCCATTTGGACGCACTTTTTGCAATGCTGGATTTTGATTCGCGGCTTGTAATAATGTATTACGTGCAGCCATCAGTTTATCGTGACCAATGCCGGTACGATCTTCTAAATACATATCAAAACCGGTTGCTTGGCCTAACTCACGAATCGCAGGCGGGTTGATGGCAAAAATCACACCTTCATTATTTTGACTAAAATGCTGCATAGCTCGACCAATGATCGAATTTACATCCTGACCCGGCTCTGTACGCTCTGACCAATCTTTTAACTCTAAGAAGCCCATACCGGCATTTTGGCTTTGACCAACAAAACTAAAACCAGAAACTTGGAAGAATGATTGCACAGTATCTTTTTCATTTTCTTCAAAGTATTCACGAACATCTTTCATGACGTTTTCGGTACGCTCTAATGTTGCCCCTGTTGGTAATTGCACCATCACCATAAAGTTACCTTGGTCTTCTTCTGGTAAGAAACTTGCCGGAATAGAGGTGAACATCCAACCAATTAAAGGCAACATGACCGCGTAGACAACAAATAGACGCTTTGGACGACTGAGCGCTTTTTTCACACCATTGGTGTACTTTTCACTTGAGCGATTGAATTGACGGTTAAACCAACCGAAGAAACCCGTCGTTTTTTCACCATGATGTGGCTTCAACATAGTGGCACATAATGCCGGTGTGAAGATCATCGCCACAATCACCGATAGCACCATTGACGATACGATAGTCAGGGAGAACTGTCGGTAAATCGCTCCTGTCGAACCACTCATAAAGGCCATTGGAACAAATACTGCAGATAGCACCATTGCAACACCTATCAAGGCACCGGTGATCTCACCCATGGCTTTACGAGTAGCTTCCAATGGTGGCAAATTATCTTCCGCCATCACACGCTCAACGTTTTCGACCACTACGATGGCATCATCCACCAGCAAGCCGATGGCAAGTACCATACCAAACATCGTCAAGGTATTAACACTAAAGCCCATAATAGACATCACACCAAAAGTACCCAATAACACGACAGGTACAGCAATGGTTGGAATTAAAGTCGCACGCAAGTTCTGTAAGAACAGCAACATAACCAAAAATACCAACACAACAGCTTCAATAAGTGTGTGGACTACTTCTTCAATCGAGATTTTAACAAAAGGAACCGTATCCATGGCTTTCACCACTTTGAGCCCTTCTGGCATCGATTGAGCTAGATCTGCGATTTTGTCATCGACCAATTTTTGAGTATCAATCGCATTTGCACCGGTCGCGAGTTTAATCGCAATACCTGATGCACCATTACCATTAAACTGTGCGAGCACACTTAAATCTTCACCATTAAGCTCAACTCGTGCGACATCTTTCACTCGTACTTGAGAGCCATCAGAACGAACTTTTAATAAGATGTTTTTAAATTGATCGACACTTTCTAGGCGATTTTGCGCCGTAATGGTGGCGTTAATTTGTTGTCCTGAAACCGATGGTGCACCACCGATTTGACCTACTGTGACTTCGGTATTTTGTGCTTCAATGGCTTGATAAACATCAATCGGGGTTAATTGATAGCTGGTTAACTTAGCTGGGTCGAGCCACAAACGCATAGCATATTGAGAACCAAAAACTTGTACATCACCTACCCCATTTAAACGGCTCAGTGGATCGGCAATATGAGAGCTTACGTAATCTTGAATATCACTTTGTGTCATGCTGCCATCAGTCGAGATGAACGCCATTACCGACATAAATGATGCCGATGATTTACGAACACTCAAACCTTGTTTTTGCACTTCACTAGGTAGTTGACTCGTCGCTTGTTGTAATTGGTTTTGTACCTGTACTTGAGCGATATCAGGATCGGTTCCTAGCGCAAAGGTTAGCGTCACTGAAACTGAGCCTGAAGAACTGCTCGACGACGACATATACAGCAAATTATCTAAACCCGTCATGTTTTGTTCGATAACTTGCGTAACAGAATCTTCAGCTGTCTTGGCCGATGCCCCTGGATACATTGCGTTGATTGTAACGGCCGGTGGCGCAATCGTTGGATACTGCTGCACCGGCAAACTGATCACTGACAGAGCACCTGCCAGCATGATCAATATTGCGATTACCCAAGAAAATATTGGGCGATCGATAAAAAATCTCACCATGAGTCTACTTCCTATTTGTGGGTGCTTTTCGCATCGTTATCATCAGACACGATAGAAACAGGGGCATCAGGACGAAGTTTCATTAAATTACTTGAGATGACTTGATCACCATCTTTAAGCCCAGACTCAATCACCCACTTATTCCCATTAACCGTCGAACCTGTTTTGACCGGACGAATGGTGGCTTTACCGTCTTCAACCACAAATACCGTTGCTTGACCACCTTGGCCAAAATTCACTAATGCTTGCGATAAGGTGTACATCGGTTTTTGATCAGCAATCACGATTTCAGCACGCACAAACATGCCTGGTAATAGAATCGAATCAGGGTTAGGTACTTTGGCGCGCAAGGTTACACTACCTGTCGAGCTATCGACTTTAGTACCAGAGAAAGTCAGCGTGCCCATTTGATCGTACTCAGTACCATCTTCCAGCTTCACACCTACTTTAGGATTGTCATTGGAACCTAAGGTTTTCTTAATCTTCGCCATAGACAAAGAAGATTGCGTCATATTGATATAGATAGGGTCAAGCGGCTGAATAGTCGTTAGCGCGACTTCTTGATTGGCAGTTACTAACGCCCCTTCAGTCACATTCGAAATATCAATGCGGCCTGAAATCGGTGCTGTCACTTTAGTGTATGACAGAGAAATTTTTGCATTATCGAGTGCCGCTTGTGCAACCGCAGATTGAGCTTTGGCTTGCTGCCAATTACCATCTGCCGTGTCATATTCATCTTGGCTAATCAATTTACGTTGCACGAGATCTTTATAGCGCAGTGCCGTTTTTTTCAGAACCGCTTCATCCGCTTTGGCTTTGACATGTGCCGCTTGAGCACTATTGACATCGGCTTGATAAGGCGCAGGATCAATTTGATACAACACATCACCTTGCTCAACCAGTTGTCCTTCTTCAAACAAACGTTTTTGCAAAATTCCCGTGACCTGTGGACGCACTTCTGACACTCTTGTCGCCACCACTCGAGCTGGAAGTTCGCTGTACATGGTCGTTGGCTTTTTCGTCATAGTAATGACTTCGACAGGTGTGGCTTGCGGTGCCTTAGACTGTTGCTGTGATTCAGAAGATTGAGAGTCACACCCTGCAATTCCTATAGCCAAAACAGTCGATAATAATCCCACATTAAAACGGTTTACTCGCATATTGAGGTCTCGATATTAATTTTGAAAACAAAAAGGCTGCCACAAAGAAGCGTGACAGCCTTCAAAAATACCGAGTTTTAAGCAAAAAAGATATGAAGTAATAGTGAATTTACATTACTTTACTTTTTATTATCCATTTGTGTAGCAAAATTAGTTTTTATCAACAATTTCATCCGCTAAGGTACTCACCGCTAGAGCGAAATAATAAGAACGATTCCAATGCATTAATACATTGTAATTGTTGTATACCAAGTAGCTTCGGCCTGCTTCATCATCCGGCATGATCAGCCATGCTTTGATGTCTTCATTTAACTTAGGTAACGACGATCCATCTAGGTTAGTAATTCCTAATTTTTGCCATTCTTGCAAGTATTTACCTTTCTCAGCATCACGGCCCTGTAACTCAGGGTCGATACCATGTGGTACTTGAATTTGACGTCCCCAAGTGTATTTATCGTCCCAACCTTCGGTTTTTAGATAATTGGCAGTAGAGGCAAACACATCAGCAGTGGTGGTCCAAATATCTTTCTTACCGTCGTTATTACCATCTTGTGCATACGCTAAAAATGAAGTGGGCATAAATTGACACTGGCCCATCGCCCCTGCCCATGAGCCTTTCATATCTTCCGCACTAATATGGCCTTCATCGATAATTTGTAGAGCCGCTATCGTTTGCTTACGGAATAAGGCTTCACGACGACCATCAAAGGCTAAAGTAGATAAAGCACCGACCACATTATGATTACCGGTATAACGACCAAAATTACTTTCTACCCCCCATAACGCGACAATAAAGCGAGGTTGCACACCGTAGGTCTCACCAATGCGTTTCAGGTCATCGAAATGTTCATGGTACAAGCGTTTTGCTTGCTTTATTTTCCATGCAGGTACTGCACGAGGAATATATTCATCGAGTGTTAATTTCTTCTCTGGCTGATTATTATCCGCTTTCACTGAGTGTGGCTTAAAAACCACATCTTTAAACGCAGCTTGAATGGTCGCGTCGGTAATGCCTTTTTCTTTTGCTTCTTGTTTTAATGTCTCAAGATAAGCATTAAATTTTGTTTCTTGTGTGGCAGTATCATCTACCGTAACTGCTACTTCAGTTGTAGCAATCGTTGAAAAGCTCACTAAACCGGATAACAGTATTGTGGAAATGCTGAGTGGCTTAATATTCATACTTATCCTTTTATTTTACTGCTCTGATTTTCGAGCTTTATATTCATCCAATAGATTCACTGGCGGTGGTGGCAATTGTAGAAAGTAACCATCGTCTTTTAGTGACAGCTTTACTTTTTCAATATCCACTAAAGCAAGCTTACGGCCTTCCATTTTCATTACCATCACGAACGTTGGCTTTCCAAACATCTCAAGTAGAGTACTTGGCACATCTGAAAAATCATCTTTTTTCGGAATGTAGAGGTACATGCCTTCTTTCTTGCTGCTTTTATAAACAGAGCACAACATAATCGATCCTTTTTAATGTTTATTTATCTATATCCAAGTAACCTAAAGTACGGGTTTGAGCATATACTAGCCAAACACAGGTATCACAACGACTTTCACTTGGATTTAGCCTCATTTTTTATCATTATGACAGGCAATTAACTTAATGATGCTTTAAATAGACTATAACATTGTGAGTCTTGATATTGTTACTGTTTCCAATGTTCATTCCAGCATTTTCAGTAATGACTATTTTTTCGTGCATTCAACATTCAGAGTAATCATCTCTATGGCTACCAAACCCGATTTAAAAGGCAGTAGTTTTGCTTTATCCGTGCTTCATCTTACTGAAGATAATGTCGAAGATTGCCTGCAATTTTTACACAACAAAGTCGAACAAGCGCCAGCATTTTTCACTCATGCTCCACTGGTTGTCGACATTGAGAAAGCACCACAAATTGACATAGATTTCGCGAGCTTACGTCAGGGCATTGTGAAAGCTGGCATGATTCCGGTTGGCGTGACTGGTTGCCAAACGCCATTGATTAAAAAACAGGTAACTGATGCTGGTTTTGCTGTGATGTCGACCAGTAAATCCGGCTATCAAGCGCCTGCTGAAATCGTACCAACTAAAGTCGTTCGTACACCAATTCGATCAGGTCAACAAGTCTACGCAAAAGGCGGTGATCTTGTGATTCTGAATCATGTCAGTGCGGGCGCAGAAGTCATTGCAGATGGTAGTGTTCAAATACACGGAACCTGCCGCGGTCGTGTTATAGCCGGCGCTAGTGGTCAAAAAGGTGCGATGATTTTATGCGATGTCCTACAAGCAGAATTGGTATCCATTGCTGGGCATTATCATTTAAGTGATCAAATTGCTTCCGAACACTGGCAGCAAAAAATGCTCGTCACACTGCAAGATGAACAATTAAATTTCGACAAAATCAAATAAAAATAATTGTTTATAGCTAAAGTAATTGAAGCTGCAGCTTCAAATACGAAGGGTATATAAAAATTAAGCATTTGATGTGACAATAGCATCAAACATTCAGTCTAAGATTCAACATAAAGGGAAATGAAATGGCACGTACTATCGTCGTGACGTCTGGTAAAGGGGGTGTAGGTAAAACTACATCTAGCGCAGCGATTGCCTCAGGTCTTGCATTAAGAGGAAAGAAAACCGCTGTCATCGATTTTGATATTGGTTTACGTAACCTCGACCTTATTATGGGATGTGAGCGTCGTGTGGTTTACGATTTTGTCAACGTTATCAATGGCGAAGCGACTCTTAACCAAGCGTTAATCAAAGACAAACGTTGTGACAATCTATATATTCTTCCAGCTTCGCAAACTCGCGATAAAGATGCTTTGACTCACATCGGTGTAAAACGTGTATTGACTGAATTACACGATATGGGCTTTGACTTCATTATCTGTGATTCTCCAGCGGGCATTGAGCAAGGTGCGTTAATGTCTTTGTATTTTGCTGATGAAGCCGTGATCACAACCAACCCTGAAGTCTCTTCTGTTCGTGACTCCGACCGTATCTTAGGGCTATTGGATTCTAAATCACTCCGTGCCGAACAGGGTTTAGAGCCGGTTAAGCAACACCTTCTATTAACTCGTTACAATCCAGGACGTGTTAATGCCGGTGAAATGCTCAGTGTGACTGACGTAGAAGACATTTTGCACATCCCTTTACTTGGCGTGATTCCTGAAAGCCAAGCCGTGTTGAATGCTTCAAACAAGGGTGTACCTGTTATTCACGATAATGAATCTGATGCGGGCCTTGCTTATAGCGACGCAGTTGACCGCCTACTCGGTGAAGAGAAAGAGTTTCGCTTCCTAACCGAAGAGAAGAAAGGCATCTTTAAACGTTTATTTGGGGGTTAATATGTCATTACTGCAATTCTTCCGACCGAAGAAAAAAGATACTGCTAACCTTGCCAAAGAACGTTTACAGATCATTGTTGCTGAGCGTCGTAACCAAGGAAGCGCCAATCCTTCTTATCTTCCTCAGTTAAAAGAAGATATCCTACAAGTATTGAGCAAATACGTTTCCGTTGATCCATCAATGGTTAACGTTAGCTTAGAACAAGGTGATGATGATCTTTCGGTGTTAGAGTTAAATATTCAGTTGCCGGAAAAAGAAGAATAAGTTCCTAGTTACGAGTCCCTAGTTCCTAGGCTTTGAACGCTTCCAAAACATAAAAAAGCTGAACCACTTAAAAATGGTTCAGCTTTTTGATTTCTTTTCCTGTTTCTTTCTTTTTCTAGGGACTAGGAACTAGCAGCCTAGAAACCTCTATTAACTCATCTTTTTATTCAACGCCTCGCCAACAATCTCCTTGCGCCACCCTTGCATGACATCCGGTAATTGCTCTGGGTTACGGTCTTTATTCCATACCCAAGAAATAAATTGATTAAGCTGCTTTTTCGACGCTAAGAACTCGGTAGCTAGACCTGATGACTCTGAAGCTAATTTCACTTCATCTTTAAGTAATTTGAATAATTGCTTATAGGCTGGATTATCCATTAAACGAGTGATCTTAGCTGGCCATTCACTCTCAGCTATTGCTTGGCCTTGTTTCACCATTTCAATTAACGTATTGCCATGACGACGAATTTCACGATGATCGAAGCCTGCTTCATTCATCTCTTTTAGGCTGGTCATTTCATTGCGGCACACTTCGACCATATTGGCTTCTTTAACGATGAAATTTAACGCTAAATCTCGCTTTTGTGCCTCCAATAAGCGCCACTGAGCAATGATTTTTAAGATCGCTAATTGTTGCGGTTTTAATATCCACGCACCTTTAACCGATAAATACGCCTGCTCTGGTTTAACTTGTTTCAATCGCTTTTCAACAAGTAGTTGTGACTCTTGCTCAACGGCTTCGAGCCAACCTTTAACTTCCACTTGCTCTAACAATTGTTGATACAATGGCAGCAAATAAAAAACATCCGCAGCGGCGTAATCAAGCTGCTTATCGGTTAATGGACGTGCTAACCAATCGGCGCGAGATTCACTCTTATCGAGCTCAACGCTTAGGTAATCGTTAACCAACGCGGCAAACCCCGTTGATAAGCCGTAACCTAAGAAAGCGGCCATCAATTGAGTGTCAATCATTGGCGTCGGCGTGCAACCAAACGCATGTTGAAAGACTTCTAAGTCTTCACCGCAAGCATGCAAAACTTTTGTTACTGATGTGTCACTCAGCAACTCAGAAAAAGCTTGCATATCATCAATCTCAAGCGGATCAATCAATACCAATTGTTCGCCGTCATACAGCTGAATAAGCCCTAACTGTGGGTGATAAGTACGCGTTCGTACAAATTCGGTATCAAGCATCACAACATCGGCTAAACGTGCTTTTTGGCACACCTCAGTAAGTTGCTGGCTGTCTTTGATGATGATGTAATTCACGTCAATCCTTAAATGAAATGCCAGAACTTAATGTCTGGCATTTGAGGGTATATTTTAAAAGCAAAAGAAATTACGCCGTTGTTTCTGGCGAGGCCTTACTTTTCGATAAATTAGCAATATTTTCTTCTCTTAGCTCACGTCGCAAGATTTTACCAACATTACTCTTAGGAAGTTCTTCACGAAACTCAACGATTTTCGGAATTTTATAACCGGTTAAGTGTTCACGACAATGGGCAATAAGCTCTTCTTTAGTTAAGCTACTGTCATTCTTCACTACATAAATTTTGACGACTTCACCTGAAGTATCATGCGGCTGACCAATCGCTGCCACTTCTAATACTTTACCGTGAAGAGCAACCACATCTTCAATTTCATTCGGGTAGACGTTGAAGCCTGATACTAAAATCATGTCTTTCTTACGATCAACGATATACATGAAGCCTTCGTCATCAAAACGCACGATATCACCGGTTGATAACCAACCATCTTGCGTGATCACTTCTTTGGTCGCTTCAGCACGGTTCCAGTAACCTTCCATTACCTGAGGGCCACGCACTTGCAACTCACCAGTTTGGTCGAAACCAAGCACATTACCTTCATCATCGATAATACGAACTTCGGTCGATGGCATAGCTAAGCCAATCGAACCATTGTATTCAGTAAGATCATAAGGATAAGCCGCAACTAAAGGAGAACACTCGGTTAGACCATAGCCTTCCAATAAGTAGCACTTAGTAATGTTAATCCACTTATCTGCCACCGCACGCTGAACCGCCATACCGCCACCAACAGATAAACGCAAGTGACTAAAGTTCAACTCTTTAAAATCTTCATTATTCACAAGTGCATTAAATAATGTGTTTACCCCAGTAATGGCAGTAAATGGCACTTTTTGTAGCTCTTTAACAAAGGTTGGAATGTCTCGTGGGTTGGTAATTAGTAAGTTAGCACCACCAATTTCCATAAATAATAAACAGTTAATCGTTAAGGCAAACACATGGTAAAGCGGCAATGCGGTAACAACCGTTTCACGACCATCACGTAATAACGATCCATAAGCACCTTTGGCTTGTAAAACGTTCGCAACCATATTGCGATGGGTTAAAATCGCCCCTTTTGCGACACCAGTTGTACCACCGGTATATTGCAAGAACGCGATATCATCTCCTTCAAGGAAGGGCTTCACGTATTGTAGACGACGGCCTTTATACAAGGCTTTACGGAAGGAAATAGCACCTGGCAAGTGGTACTTAGGCACTAAACCTTTTACATATTTAACGATGAAATCAACCGCTGTACCTTTTACTTTCGGCAGCATTTGACCAAGGCTGGTTAAGATAACGTGCTTAATTGGTGTATTTTCTACCGCTTTTTCTAAAGTATGAGCAAAGTTAGATACAATCACAATCGCTTTGGCATCGGCATCATTTAACTGATGCTCTAGCTCACGTGGTGTATAAAGTGGATTAACGTTAACCGCAATCATACCAGCGCGTAAAATACCAAATAAGGCAATTGGGTATTGCAATACGTTTGGCATCATTAAGGCAACACGATCGCCCTTTTTCAATTTTAAATCATTTTGTAAGTAGGCGGCAAAAGCACGGCTACGCTCTTCCAACTTACGGAAAGTCATTACTGAGCCCATATTCATGAAAGCAGGCTGATCGGCAAACTTTTGTACCGATTGCTCAAACATATCAATCAAAGAGCTGTATTGATCTGGGTTAATAGTTTCTGGCACATTCTCTGGGTAACGCTTTAACCACGGTTTTTCCACGGTACTTTCCTTTATACTGTATTACATGCAGTTTCAATGCTTACATTATGAATAAACTACTATGCACTTTTATTATAAATTTGATTTCACAAAGTAATGCTTATACCCAAGTGACTTCAAGGTGCAAGTTACTTGGGTATATAGTAACGGCTATCACTTTTCAGGTTAATTATTTAAATCACATTTTCTGCTGTTTTTGTCTACAAAAGTGGCGATCAGGTCACTAACTTGCGTAGAAGATTCAATATGGCAATGATGTCCACCTGACACGGTCACTTCATGACAATGTTTTAATGCCGCCTTTCTCATCACCGCATTGGTAAGTTGTGGGAAACCACGATCGCCCAAAATCAATAAATTAGGGAATTCGATTGCTTGTAAATAAGCCAAGCTTTGCTCTTCCGTCATACGATAAATTGACTGACATTTTAGCTTTGCATCATAACGCCAATGCCAATGTCCATCGTCAAGATAAGTGCCTCTTTCTATTAAAGGCATTAACTGTTTAGCCGTTAGTTGGTTGGCATGCATTCGATGTAAACAAGCATCATATTGCGATTTGTAACGTCGAGTTGGTTTGGCTTGAATACGTTGTCGGCTCAAAACACCTTTGCGTAAGCGTTCAACGCTACTGTCAGCAGATTCACTCAG
Organism: Vibrio algivorus; assembly: GCF_030161215.1. Lineage (NCBI taxonomy): Bacteria > Pseudomonadati > Pseudomonadota > Gammaproteobacteria > Vibrionales > Vibrionaceae > Vibrio > Vibrio algivorus. Next base: position 305,190 of record NZ_BSPV01000009.1, on the reverse strand, counting down.
TGGTCCCAAGCCCTCAATTTGAATAAGCCCCTGCACTTTGTCAGGAAAGGCGGCACTATAACAACTTGCAATTAAAGCACCAAGTGAATGCCCGATTAAAATGCATTTATTTGGAGCGATATTCGTTAATAGCTCGTGAATATCGGCGATATAGTCGTGAAATGGATAAAAATTGTCCGCACTTCGATGTTGAGATAAGCCATGTCCAGCCAAATCAATAGACAATAAGTGCCAATTTTTTTGCTGTGCGGTTAGTTCTAAGGTTTCTAATATCGGCGTAAAACTGGCTGCGTTATCCAACCAACCGTGCAAAAATAAAAGAGTCACATTGGCGTGACTCTCTTGTCCAAATTCAAGGCCGGATAATCGTAAATGAGATAACTGAATCTCTCTTTCTCGCAACATGATTTTGTTATGCCCTATTTCACTTCTTGGATCACTCTAGCCCTAGTTGGCCCATAATTATGGCAAAAAGCGGAACCTCGTAAGCAACTGCCTATCCACCAATCATCATTTTCAATATACGTTGATTTTTCGATAGTCCATAAACGTTGCCCATTGGCTTTCAATGTAGGGAAAGTATAAGAGTATTCACCGACTTTTCCTTGTTCTGGCTCTACACTTTGTCCGACCACAGTGATCAAACGTCCCGATTTATAAGTAACCGGCTCCAAGAAACCATCAACATAGGCGACAAAACGCCCTTTCGGCTCACTATCTAAACTCGGCTTACCATCAGAAGAAATCGGCAAGTTTACAATTTCAATCCTGGTTTGATCTGGAAGATTGGTGACTTTCGTTATGATGCCGCCCAAACGAACTTCAACCGGTTTATTTGGGTCGGAATTAATCCATTGTTGATAGTCAGTAATTGGCTGTGCTGAGGCCGCTTCTAGCTCAGGAGGCAGAGAAGAGCATGCTGATAGCCCAATAAGCATTAAAAACAACAAACCATACTTTTTCATGCTTTCATTCCTTATTGACTATCGGCATGTGTGATTACGAATATTTTCTATGACTGTAATAAACCCGTTCAAGTTCCATAAATAAAATATGAGAATTTATTCACGACCTGGCAGTTTTTTCCAAGTCACTTTATCGCGTAAATAAGTTGGGCTCGCTTGTTCAGCGTCAACTGTATTACCTTTTTGCCACTCAAATTGCGCTAACACGGCAATATCTTGGGCTTCAGGGTACAAAACGTCACCTTTTGTCATCGACAACGGCAGGCTATCTAATGATTCCGTATACGCATCCCAGCCAGTACCGGCTTGAGTCCAAACGCCTTCTTTCGAGGTTAAATACTCAGCCAGTTCTTGTGGTGGGATCACGCATTCTTGTTGTCCATCCGATACCGCAATGGCTTGCCATTCACCATTGGTTTGACGTTGATATTGACCCCAATAGATTTCACTCATACGTGCATCAATTGCTGCCACGACCTTCTCAGATTGCTGAGTACGGTAGGTTGCTTGCGCCATCGCAGTTAGTGTGGAAATACCAATCATTGGCAACTCAGCACCAAAAGCTAAACCTTGCGCAATACCAATACCAATACGCACACCAGTAAAACTACCCGGACCACGGCCAAAGGCTAATGCATCGAGATCTTGTAGTGTGATACCACCTTCTTTCAATACCTCATCGACCATTGGCAGAATTTTTTTAGTGTGATCACGAGGTGCCACTTCACTGCGTGCGATGGTGCGACCATCAATCATTAAAGCAACAGAACAGTTTTCTGTTGATGTATCTAAGGCTAGAATTTTTGCGCTCATTAAGGCCTCAAGCTAGTTGTTGTCTATCATGACTCTAGGGTTTATTTACTATAGAGCATGATTTAGATAAGAATTCCGATACTTTATTTAAATCCCGAGTTCGTGGGATTGGCGGTAGGCTCTGTAAGAAGATCCCACCATAATCACGTGTTACTAAACGATTATCACAAATGATTAGCACACCTTTATCTTTTTGATCTCGAATCAAACGACCTACCCCTTGCTTTAAGGTAATCACCGCATCAGGCAATTGCACTTCCGAAAATGCATCACCTTGTTTGAGTCGGCAATCTTCAATTCGCGCTTTAAGCAATGGATCATCTGGGGCAGTAAAAGGTAGTTTGTCGATGATAACACAGCTTAACGCGTCGCCTCTAACATCTATCCCTTCCCAAAAAGCACCGGTAGCGACTAAAACTGCATTACCATGTTCGATAAATTCATTAAGCAATTTTTGCTTGCTAGTTTCACCTTGCACCAGTACTGGCAAATCAAGTTGCTCACGGAATAAATCCGCCAAACGACGCATCATTTGGTGTGAGGTACATAAAAAGAAACAGCGACCATTATTGGCTTCAATCACTGGGCTTAACATCTGTGCCAGTTTTTCTGCCATGCCGACACTATTGGGTTCTGGTAAATATCGAGGGACACATAAAAGTGCTTGGGATTGATAATCAAACGGACTCGGTAAGGTAAACTGCTGCACAGGCTCAATACCTAAACGCTCAGTAAAATGTTTAAAGTCATTGCGTACCGCTAATGTTGCCGAAGTGAAAATCCAGCTGCCCTGCTTGGTTGCAATTTGTTCTTTAAATTTATCCGACACCGAGAGCGGCGTAATGTGCAACACAAAGTGACGTGGACTACATTCAAACCAATAAGAATAACCTGTAATTGAGGTGTCACACACCCGAGTGAGGCGGCTTTTAATCATGTGGGTACGTTCATAGGCCGCATCTAATAACTCACTACGCCCTAGTGCAATTTTTAAGACTTCTAATGCGAGATCTAACGCTTCGTGTAACCGTTCAATTTCACGCATTACCACTTGAGATTTAATCGCTTCTCGCCAATTACCACGAATACTCTTACCAGATAAATTGGATCCTTGATAATTCATATCACCAAGAATGATTCGTAGGTCCATAAAGGTTTGCACTAACTTAGTGGCAATTTTTTGCAACTGACGCATATCTTTCGCTTCAGTGCGATAACCAATTTCAATATCTTTGGCAAGTTCTTGAATTTGACGACTTGAAATCGACTGTCCGAAATATTGGCTGGCAATATCAGGTAATTGGTGGGCTTCATCAAAAATAAATACATCGGCATCAGGTATAAGTTCACCAAAGCCAGTTTCTTTAATCGCTAAATCAGCCAAAAACAAATGATGGTTTACGACAACAAGATCTGAATCCATAGCCTTTTTACGCGCTTTCAGCACAAAGCAATCTTGATAACTTGAGCATTCTTTACCAAGGCAATTGTCATTGGTGGATGTGATATTGCTGATAATCGGTGAGTCTTCGGCTATCGCTTCGCAATCTCCCAGATCGCCGGTTTTACTTTCCGATGACCAAGAGCGAACTTTGACCAATTGCGATAACAATTCTGGATCTGCTTCATTAGTGTGGCTTTCAATTAATTGGCGACTTAGTCGGTCTAGACACAGGTAATTTGAGCGCCCTTTTAATAAAGAAACATGTCCAGTAAACCCGAGTGCATTGACCATTAATGGCAGATCTCGGTGAAATAATTGCTCTTGTAGATTTTTTGAACCTGTACTGATAATGACTTTTTTGCCACTCAATAACGCAGGAACTAGGTAGGCAAAGGTTTTACCGGTTCCAGTTCCCGCCTCAACCACCAGCTGCTGATCGTTCTTAATTGCTTGATGAACCGCTTCGGCCATATCTATCTGAGGCTGACGCGGCTGAAATCCAGGAATGGCTTTACCTAGAGCACCAGAAGAAGAGAATGTTTTACTGATCATAAAGCCAAAGATACCGATACAAAAAGAGCTTGTGATTATGGCAGTTTTCGCATTTAAGTGGAACTAACTTACCTGACTTAACCTCAGGTTTTGATAAGAGAATATACCAATTGAGTTTATTGATATTGATAATTTTGACTCTTCAAATGATTTATTATTCACTCAATACTGAGATTTTTAACGCAGTTAGGCACTAAAAGATCGGTGTTGAGTGGCTCTATATCCAAGTAACTTCAAGATGCAGAATTCAGAGTTATCATCCGAATCTAATTATAAGGAGTAAAATTTAACCGCTAATGACCCGCAATGGTTAATCATTCTTGCTTGTTTAATATCATCTTGTAATATGCTGATTATTCAAACTTGTCATTGCTTAACTCATAAGCAAAAATGGAAAACCACAATTATGAGCTGTACTGAACGTAAAACCCTTCTCACCCATTGCAGTGATGAACGAGGGTTAATTGCAAAAATCACTAATATTTGTTTTAAACATCAATTAAATATCATTCATAACAATGAATTTGTAGATAATGTTAGCGGTCACTTTTTCATGAGAACCGAGCTTGAAGGGACGTTTAATGATGAAGCGTTACTTGCGGATTTAGATCTAGCACTACCAACAAGCAGCAAACGCTCACTAATCAGCTCATCACGCAAAAAAATCGTCATCATGGTAACCAAAGAAGCCCATTGTCTTGGTGATATTTTAATGAAAGCTTACGATGGTAGCTTAGATGTTGAAATTGCAGCGGTCGTAGGTAACTACGATAAGTTGCAAACCTTAACCGAGCGTTTTGATATACCATACCACCACATTTCTCATGAAGGTTTAAGTCGTGAAGAGCATGAAGAAAAAATGCTTGAGGTGATCAACAGCTATAACCCACGTTATGTCGTATTGGCCAAATATATGCGTGTCTTAACGCCTAATTTTGTGGCGCAATTTCCACATAAAATCATCAACATTCACCATAGCTTCTTACCCGCTTTCATTGGGGCAAAACCTTATCAACAAGCCTTTGACCGCGGCGTAAAAATCATTGGTGCAACCGCACACTTTGTGACTAACGATTTAGATGAAGGCCCAATCATTAAACAAGATGTGATTCCAGTGGATCACAACTTCAGTGCAGCGGATATGGCTCAAGCAGGTCGTGATGTTGAGAAGAATGTATTAAGTAAAGCGTTAAATAAAGTAGTTAATGATCATGTATTTGTCTACGGCAATAAGACTGTGATTCTATAGCAAGGCTATTTATACCCAAGTAACTTCAAGATGCGAGTTTCAGCAAGAATAAAACAAGTTTTAGGCAAGGCAAATTGGACATGAGCATAGTCATTCTATCTCTGTTCAATTTAACGCAGCATAAAGCTTGTTTTAACTTGCCCTTCGGGAGCGTCATCCAAACCTTTATACTGCGTCAGATTGTTTTGAAAGGTGCTTATATTCCTTCGTCAATCTTCCTTGCCTAAAGGTTTGGATGATAGCTCTGAATTCTGCACCTTGAAGTCACTTGGGTATATATCAAAAACAGGGGCGCGCAGTTTTTAGCTGAGCGCCCCTATTAATATTAGAAAGATAGACTCGTTACGCTTGCTCGCTCGCTATCACTTCTTTTAGCGTATGCGGATGTAACTTAATACACACGCCATTTTTCTTGAAAGCAACGGTAGGATTAGCCAAGCGCTCCCCCTCTCCTTGCGGACATGATAATTTTACTTTGATCCCTTTCTCATCCAAGCTCTCCCAATTACTCGATAATTGCGGAAATGCGGCTTTTACCTCTTCGACAAACTCCTGTGTTGTTTGCGCAAAGCTCGGTACAACAAACTCCACATGCTCCCAACCTTCATTCGGATAAGTTTTATCACTTGGATAAGGCAACTCTAAGCATTCAATACTATGATTTTTAACCTGTAATGGCTGAGAAAATTCAATCACAACAATTGGACGTCCGTTAATCATCGCATTGGATATTTGTGTACCTTGCGTTAACCACTCTTGGTGCACGCTTTTTGCCACATTAAAATCATTGATTCGCATCGCTATATGGTCAGCCACAAGAAGCTGAGTATCGATTCCTAACTCATTTGCCAAGCTTAAAATGTCTCCCCAGAAACGAGGTAGATCAACTAGCAATGCTTTGGGAAATAATAATGAATTCGTTGATAAAGAAGTTGATGCTAAAGCAGTCATAGTCGTGGACACCCAAAATATGAAGTTATATCGGGAGTGTATCTGAAATATTTCAGCAACCAAAGCAATAGAAATTGCCAAGCGACTTAAGTGGCGGAGAGATATATCCCGTTGACTTAAAGATGCAGAATTCAGAGTTATCATCTAAACCTTTAGGCAAGAAAGATTGACGAAAGAATGTAAGCACCTTTTAAACCAATCTGACGCGGCATAACGCTTATTTTATTCTTGCTAAAACTCGCACCTTGAAGTGACTTGGGGCTAAATCCAATAAAATCACTTTAAATTGCAGATTAGGTTTTTCATGTACGGGTAAATATTGGTATCATAGATCACATTTTCTAATTAAAAATTTTGACTGGTTGTTGACCGAAAGTACGACCACTCTTACAGCTACTACATAGGAAGCACACGTGAATATTGCAGCCCTTATTAATGACAAAGTATCGAAAGCTCTCGAAGCCGCTGGCGCACCTGCAGGAAGCCCAGCAGCAGTTCGACAATCAGCCAAAGCACAATTTGGTGATTACCAAGCAAACGGCGTTATGGGTGTAGCAAAAAAATTGGGTATGAACCCACGTGAATTTGCGCAAAAAGTGATTGATGTTTTAGACCTAGACGGTATCGCGAGTAAAGCTGAAATTGCTGGCCCAGGCTTCATTAACATCTTCCTAGATCCTGATTTCTTAGCTAAACAAGCCTCTGCAGCATTAGCCGATGAGCGATTAGGCATTGCCACTCAAGAGCAACAAACCATTGTTGCTGATTACTCTGCGCCAAATGTTGCCAAAGAAATGCACGTTGGGCACTTACGCTCTACCATCATCGGAGATGCAGTGGTTCGTACTCTTGAGTTTTTAGGGCACAAGGTAATTCGTGCCAACCACATTGGTGACTGGGGCACTCAATTTGGTATGTTGATTGCCAACCTTGAACGTGTCGAGAAAGAACAAGGTGAAGTTTCAATGGAGCTTGCCGATCTTGAAGGTTTCTACCGCGAATCGAAAAAATTATACGATGAAGATGAAGCTTTTGCGGAACGTGCTCGTGGCTACGTAGTAAAACTACAAGGTGGTGATGAACATTGTGCCAAGATGTGGAAAAAATTGGTCGATGTCACCATGATCCAAAACCAACGTAATTATGACCGTCTAAACGTTTCTCTATCTCGTGATAACGTGATGGGTGAAAGCATGTACAACGATATGCTACCAACCATCGTAGCTGACCTAAAAGCACAAGGTTTAGCGGTAGAAGATGATGGCGCACAAGTCGTCTTCCTAGATGAATACAAAAATAAAGATGGCGAACCTATGGGCGTTATCGTGCAAAAACGTGATGGTGGTTACCTATACACCACTACCGATATTGCTTGTGCAAAATACCGTTATGAAACACTAGGCGCGGATCGCGTGCTGTACTTCATCGATTCACGTCAACATCAGCACCTAATGCAAGCCTGGACTATCGTGCGTAAAGCCGGTTATGTGCCTGAATCTGTTTCTCTTGAGCACCACGCTTTCGGTATGATGCTAGGTAAAGATGGTCGTCCATTTAAAACTCGTGCTGGCGGTACGGTTCGTTTAGCCGATCTTCTTGATGAAGCGACTGAACGTGCGCAAAAACTGATTGAAGAGAAAAACCCTGAGCTTGCGGCGGAAGAAAAAGCCAACATCGCGAACACAGTGGCAATGGCTGCAGTAAAATACTCAGATCTTTCTAAGCACCGTACTACCGATTACATCTTCGATTGGGACAACATGCTTGCATTCGAAGGCAACACGGCTCCTTACATGCAATATGCCTACACTCGTGTAGCGTCTATCTTTGCTAAAGCAGGCATCGATATGAACAGCCTATCTGGCGATATCATGGTTGGTGATGACAAAGAAAAAGCACTGATTTCGAAACTTCTTCAGTTTGATGAAGCCGTGGCATCCGTTGCTCGCGAAGGTCAACCTCACCTAATGTGTAGCTACCTATTTGAGCTAGCGGGTCAATTCTCTAGTTTCTATGAAGCTTGCCCAATCTTGAGCGCAGAAGATGAAGCCGTGAAGCAAAGTCGCTTGAAACTGGCAGCTCTTACGGCCAAAACCATTAAGCAGGGTCTTAACCTACTAGGGATTGAAACCTTAGAACGCATGTAATCAATACGTGTTAGTTATCTATGAACTATCCCCTTGAGCAATCGAGGGGATTTTTTTATCCATTTGGTGATATGCTTTTCTAATACCAAATACAACAACGATATGAAGGTTAATCATGAGCTTTACACTGCATCCTCAATTGCAAAAAGACACTGATGTGATTGGTGAGTTCCCTCTTTGCTTAGCGTTATTACATAAAGAAAATATTGGCCCTTGGGTGATCTTGGTTCCTAAAATTGATGGTCTTCAAGAGTTGCACCATTTACCGATGGAACAGCAGCAGCAATTTCTAGTTGAGTCTCAAACGGTATTTGAAAACCTAGAAAAGTTATTTAATCCTAAGAAGCTCAATTTAGGTGCACTTGGAAACATGGTGCCGCAATTGCATATTCATCATATTGCGCGTTTTGAAACGGATGTAGCTTGGCCTGGTCCAGTTTGGGGAAATACTGAAGGGAAACAACGTTCACCGCAAGAAACTAAAACCTTAATTCAAACTCTTTCAGATGCATTTAAGAGTCAATACTCGCAATTTAGCCGTTAGATTGATACCAATCCTCATAAAATAATAAAAAAGGCTCAGAACTTTCACATTCTGAGCCTTTCTGCTATTCATTATTCGCCAGTCACTTAGTTGACCTCAGCTGCGGTTAGTTAATATTAACCACATCAATTCGAAGTGCTTGCTCTTTTTGCCCAACCTGCTTTAAACGAATATAAACAATCACAAAAGCGATTAGCATCAAACCAATCCATAAGCTACTCGATAATGGATGGGCAACAAAGCTGGTCGCTTGATAATAAATCACCGCTGAAGCATAAGCTAAGAACATCGTCCATAGACCAATGAAGCTAGCGAACTTAGACCCAAATTCACGTACATAAGCCCCCATCGCCGCCACACATGGTGTGTATAACAATATAAATAATAAGTAAGCAAATGCTGCTCCACCGGTAACAAAGTAGGCTTGTAAGTTACCAAAGATACCAGAACTTACGCCTTGCTCTTCTGCTGCGGCAGTTGAATCACCTAAATCGCCAACTTCAATGCCTAAAGGATCACTAAAGCTCAAACCTGCAAGGTTATCAGGGATAGTTTGCAGCGCTTCTTTAAGGCTATCAACTAAGTTAAATTCTGCATCTTCTTCTTGTGGATCTGAATATAGATTATTCAATGTCCCTACTACCGCTTCTTTAGCAAAAATACCGGTAATAATACCAACCGTTGCTGGCCAGTTATCCTGATCAACGCCCATAGGGGCAAATACAGGAGTCACTACTTGTGCCGCTTTAGATAACACTGAGTTTTGACTATCTTCGTTACCAAACGAACCATCTGTTCCTAGTGAATTAAAGAAGCTTAATACCGCGACCACAATAACAATTGTCTTACCAGCACCAAGTACGAAACGTTTTAATTTCTGCCATGTTTTAATAATCACATTACGTATCGTTGGGATTTCATAATCTGGAATCTCCATAATGAAGCTACTACTCTTACCCGGATAAAGCGTTTTCTTGAGTAACATGCCGGTAAATACCGCGGCTAAAATCCCAAGCAAGTAAAGAGCAAACACAACATTTTGGCCGCTGTGTGGAAAGAATGCGGCCGCAAATAGCGTATAGACTGGCAATCGAGCCCCACAAGACATAAATGGCGCCATAGCAGCAGATAGCTTACGTTCGCGCTCTTGGTCCATGGTACGAGTTGCCATAATCGCTGGCACGTTACAGCCAAACCCCAAAATCAATGGAACAAATGCTTTGCCCGGCAAACCAATTTTTTGCATCACTTTATCTAATACAAAAGCAGCGCGAGCCATATAACCAGAGCTTTCTAGTAACGATAAAAATAAATACAAACAAGCAATCACGGGGATAAAAGTAGCAACCGTCTGAATACCGCCACCAATACCATCCGCGAGTACGGTAACTAACCAAACCGGCAAGTGTCCATCGAGTAAGTAATGCCCACCATCAACTAATATTGCCCCAACACCGATATCGAAAAAATCAATAAAGGCACTACCAATATTGATAGAAAACATAAACATTAAATACATAATGCAAAAGAAAACGGGGATACCTAACCACTTATTCAAAATCACTTGGTCAAGTTTCTGTGTGAAGCTCTTACTTAAGGTCGAATCAAGAATACGAACTTGCTTACACACCTCATGCAAGTAGTTATATTTAGCATTTGTGATCGCTAAATCTATGTCAAAATCAGCACCTAGCCTTTCTGACAATGCTTTATGCAGCTCTAAATCATTAGCTGAAAGGTGAGATAGCATTAAGCCATCTTGCTCTAAGGCACGAATCGACATTGCACGAGGAGAAATAATACGCTCAGCAGGCCATAGAGGGTTTAATTCGGCAATAGCTGATTCGATTTGAGATCCGTAATCAAGATGTAGACTTTCAAGTTCAACAGGAGTGTGTGATATTTGATAAAGATCATCTTTAAATTTAGCAACTTGCTGTTTATTGATGGCAGAAAGAATATAAACAGGGCAACCTAATTCTTTCGATAACGCATCAACATCGATCTCTTGGCGCTCTCGATGTAATGCATCAAGTTTATTAAGCACCACGATCATTGGGCGACCTAATTCACGCAATTGCAAAGTCATATATAAACTGCGTTCAAGGCTAGTGGCATCCACCACATTAATAATAAGATCAGCTTGCATGGCCGAAACAGCTGAAGAAGCAATCGACTCATCAATACTATTGGCATCATTAGCACTATCTAATGAATAAATGCCCGGTAAGTCTGTAAGGTTAAATTGCGTTTGCTTATGACTAAAAGAACCGGTTTTTTTCTCAACCGTCACACCAGCCCAGTTACCAACATGTTGCTTAGCACCTGTTAAGCCATTAAATAATGTTGTTTTACCACTATTTGGGTTACCAACAGTTAAAATATTAAAGCTCATTGGTCACCTCAATTTCAATTTCTTCGGCTACTTTGCCTCTTATTGCTAAAGACACTCCACGCACTTCAACTTGTAATGGATCACCTAAAGGGGCTTTACGAATTAAAGTTACAGAAGTATTTGGTAACATACCCATGACCATTAGTTTTTTCCGTATGTCATTTGGTAGTGCATTTAAGTGCACAATATCGGCACTTTGACCCATTTTTAATTCGCTTAATTTCATACTGTAATAAGACCTTTAATGAGAACCATTAGCATTTGCATGCATAATACACTTTATTACATTTTATTTCTTGCGCTAGGTCAATTTATCATTGCATCGAAATCGCAAATTACTGCTTTAATTCTCTGCTATTGGGAAATAAGGCATCTGGTATTTAATGTCAAAATCGTCAGTTCTGTTTTTCGATTTACGTCAAAAACGTCAATTTAAAATATTACTCAAGAAAAAACACCCTCAAACAAAACCAACTAAACCATTGAAATTAAATTAATATTTTAATTTATGAACAAATTGTCGCTAATTTCATATATCTATGTCGTTATTTTTATACGAAAAATAAGTCCTATCCAGTATAAATACATCTATCGATAGCACGTAGTTATCTAACCTTTTTATTCCTGATGTGTATTGTTTATCAATACACTCCGGCAGCAAGCGAAGGTGTCATTACACCCGTGACATGATCCCCCCGGTTATGTCACGTTTTTTTTATTCATAAATATACCCAAGTAACCTCAAGGTGCGAGTTTCAGCAAGATTAAAACAAGCTTTATGCTGCATCTTGAAGTCACTTGAGTATAAAGGCGTGTTGTTTTAAGCAACACGCCCTTATTTGATCTGAGCTTTATGATGAGCCAATCTCTGAGCGATTAGGCTCCCAAAATCACTCTATTGAATTTTCAATAAACTTAGATGGTGATAAGCCAAAGTAATGCTTAAACCTTTGGCTGAAGTATGACGGGTCATTAAATCCGGTTTCAAAAGCAGTATCTGATATTTTCTCACCTGAAATTAATAACTCGCAGGCCTTCTCTAAACGAACTTTTGTCACATAATCCATAAATGCCCCACCAGATAAAGATTTAAACTTTCTTTGTAAGCTTCTCTCTGATACAAACAGCATCTTTGCGGCATGACAGGTACTAAAGTCAGGATCGGAATAATGCTCTTCAACTAATTGATAAACTTTATCAAGCCAGTCATTTTGAACTTTGTTATTCGATTGTTTATTTACATTATGAGTCCCCTGTTGGGACGTTGCTGTTTCAGCAATGCAAGACTCTTCACCAATATTAGTCGGGGGAATACACGCCTCAACAGGCCATGAGATGGATAAGCGAGTTCGGTGTATAAGTTGATTATAATGAAAATTGAAATCCCCCCCACTATGCTCAGCCATTTGAGCAATAGCAGATAAAGAAGTATCTGATAACGTAAATTTAGGCTCAATTCCCACTCTACCAAACTCTTGAGCTTCAAAAGCCTGTATTTCCTCTTCAGCGATTCCTTCTCCCGTATCTTCGATGGAAATAAGGAGTCGACCATCAGCGAGTTTAGCGGAAAGGTGAATAATTTGATTGGCATCTGAACGAATCAAAGCACTCGCCATCAAAGTATTTAAGATCATATCAAGATTAAAATGTTTAACTTTAACCAAACAGCCTTGACTACTATCTTCAACAAGCAAAGTGATCCCTACTTTATCCGCTTCTTGTTGCCAACCTTTCACTACGGCTTTAACAACAAAAGAGACCACTTGCCCATCAAATACCGTGCACTCTGGTGCCTTATTGTCATATAAAGCTAGAATTTGTTCTAAAGGCTCTAGCGCTTGCTCTGCATGGCCTAACGCTGGTGTATTTTTGAGATTACTCTTGTGTAGGTAGTCTTTCAGATCATCAAGGCTTGATTTAGCTTTGGTCACTCGTTCTCCAACCAGTATACGCCGGGTCTGAGCTTGCTTCCTTAACTGCATATTACTGCTAACCAATAATTGACTTTGATGCCTTAATTGCTGAGTTTTCAGGTTAATCAGACGCCTTAACCTTAAGTTGGTTTTCACCATAATTTTAGAACGCCATGCAATCAGCAGTACAATGCTACCAATCAGTAATAAAGCAAAAATAGCCACACTACTCGGAAGTAAATACCAAGGTTTACTCACAATAAAGCTATACCTAGTCCCAGGATGACTCGTTCCAATCTGAGATATTGTCTTTAATTCTAAGGTGTAACGACCTGGTTCTAAATGTTCAAAAGTTAACTGTGAACCTTGAAAGTCGACCCAGTTTTCTTTTTCACTACCGAGTAAACGATATTGCACTTGTGGTACTTCAAAATTCGGCAAAATACCAAATAGTACACTGACAGAACGACCATAATTAACGTGAATATCTTTATTAGTTTGCGGTGCGACCATTAACACTGAGTGCTCGACCTGAAACTCACCGACCAAAACATCATTAGTGGGTAACTCTGCTTGAATGAGTCTCTCTGTTGAAGCAAACACAAGGCCAAGACGAGTAGTGAGTACTAAGGTTTTTCCATCGGGTGATACACTACAGCCATTGGGAAGAAACTCGTTGGCCACGATACCAAATGGCGTCGGGAAATAATGAGAAAGCGCTGCAGTTTGATCATAATAATGGATACCTTTAGTCGTGGTAACCCAAGTACCTAGTTTCGAATCAATAACGCAAAGAGGGGTACTATTTGAGTGAGGTAGGCGAACCTTAATTGCATTGAGATCGTTCTCTTGCATGAGCAATAAGCCGTAGCCACTCGCGCTCCAAACCTGATGATTAACCGACTCAGTGAGAGAGATCACATCACCGTAATCCGCACTTCTAGCGTCAAAGGTTACCGCTTGGTTATTATATTTATAGACCCCATGATCCGTACCAATCCAGAATTTTCCACTATTCCCCGGATAAAGACTAGTAATCGTAGATGGTCCATATTGATCCACCATCCATTCAAGCCCTAGTTCATCGGTCATCTTCTGCTTCGGTGAATAACGATACAGCCCAAGTTCATTTGCGATCCAGATATCACCCTGATGATCAGCAATTAGATGAGAAATACGCCTTCCTGCCCATTTATTTTGTTTGCGGATCACATTTGTGGCACCAGAATCAGTATCATAGCGTATAAGTTTATCACCTTGGCTTAACCATAAAATGCGCCCAAACTGACTAATATGAGAGACATTGTAATCTAACAACTTTTCGACTTTATTTTCTTTATCGTCAACCTGGCTTGCCGTTACTTTAAATAAACCTAAGTTACTTGCCAGCCATGCTGTTCGGTCATTAATTGCGATTACATCATTAATATGCAAGTAAGGTAGATTGTATTTTTCTCGCCCAAAGCGGACTCGTTTAAATAAGCCGCTAGCCTGGGAGTAGTAATTGATACCTTTAGCCGTAGCAATCCAAACACCACCTTTATCATCAGCACTTAGCCCCATGATATTGTTACTAGATAAAGCCAAATCATCTTGATAACTGCCATAAATATGTTTCGTCAATTGAGTGTCTAATTGATGAACAAACAAACCTTTTTTAGTACCGACCCAATAATCATTAGGGGTAATTAAGATAGTTTGAACCTGGCCTGAAGCAATCATCTCAACATCAGGTTTGATGGTTGCCATATTAAGGCGAAAAGCTCCACTTTGTGTTCCAACCAATAAGTGTAGATTTTTTTTATCAAAAGCTAATTGATTTATATTGGAAAATTGCTTAGATAGCACTCGTCGAATGCCTGTTTTATCTAAATAGAAAAGCGATTGATTGGTCGCCACTACCCACTTTCCAGCAACTAAAGTGGCACTGACAATACCACTATTGTCTCTGGTTGAACCTTGGGTAATTTGTGATACAGGAATGGTACGGTGCTCACCAGTGTGAGTATCAAAGGTATGAAAGTGGTGACTACCATATAGCCACACTATTTGTTCAGATTGCCCTATCGCTTGAAATAATTCTTTCTTTGAATTTTCAAACACCACTTCCTTATGACCAATATTATCAACTTTAAGTAAACGCTCACTATCAATATACCAAAAGTATCCTGATGCGTAGGTTACATGGTTAGTATCATGATTAAATGCACGCCCTGGAAGCAGTGAAAAATGTTGGCCATCAAAGTAGTAAATTTGATTTTGAGTATCTTGAACCCAAACGCCCCCTTTTTCGTTCGGAAACAATTTTTTTGCCGTTAAAAAATGCCCTTGCGCTTGGCTTGGTAGAGAATAAAAAATGGAATCTGTTTCTATTGCATTGACGGAAAAAGAAACGACTAGCAACACTAAAAACCGAAAAATACGCAAAGTCACAAACTGCCTTTAAAGATTACCAAGCGGGACACAACAAAATTATGGCACATTAATCATCAATTTAAACAGATATTTTGCGACAATTAATATGTTGGTGATCCAGTGCATGTTAATAGTGAGTTACGTTGAATAAAACGAGATCTGGTCATAGCAATATACTCAGTAACTTGGGTATAGAAACTATCAACCGAGTTTAAAATTGTTCATGCAATAGTGACATCCGAGCTTTCACTTGTTCATCAAATTCAGGAGTCAGCTCAAGTGATATACTTGTTTGCTTAGGTAGAGGCGCAAGCATCGCATCAAGTGGTTGGCCATTTTGACGTAGCTCATAATGTAAATGCGGCCCAGTAGAGCGTCCTGAATTACCCGTTAGTGCAATTTTTTGCCCTCTCTTGATCCGATCGCCTACCTTTACAAGCGATTGGCTCAAGTGGAAAAAGTGCGTACTGTAAATGCGGCCATTACTGAGCACGATATATTTACCGGCTAACGGATGATCACCGACTTTTTTTACAACGCCATCTCCTGTTGCATATACTGGAGTACCAACTGGGGTGGCCAAATCGGTGCCATAGTGAGGGGCATATTGATGGGTAACAGGATTTAAACGATGAGGATTAAACTCTGAACTCACCGGATAAAAACGCTTCAAAGGTAATCTATCCAGTGTTTTCTCAACACTCACACCATCGGAATGATAAAAACGTCCATCACTAAAACGCACGACTTGAATATCTTTCCCTCTATGTTGATACCAAATTGCCATCACCTTACTGGCTCCAACACTTTGCCCACCAATAACGCTCTGTTCTAATTCAACGAAAAACTTATCTCCTATCGTCACAGGTGAAGTCACATCAATTTGCCAGTACAAGGCCGTCGCGATAGTTTGAATTTGTTCTTGAGTTAAACCAATAGCCTGTGCACTTTGATAGAAATTACGCCCAACGACCCCAATTTTAACCAGAGATTGAGTTTCGGAAGAAGCAACTAGAGGAGTAAATAAAAACTGGTCATTTACTTTGGTGTATAAACTGCTTAAGCGAGCATTTCGGTAGATTTGCAATGAAAGTAAAGCCCCGGAGTCATCTTGGACCCAATCAACAACTTGCCCTTCAACTACCGCTATTGCTTGTGGACGAGCTTTAATCATCAACAGTAAATCATTGTGATCTAACCCATAAAGCTTAAAAATATCAGAGAGTGTTTCACCTGCTTGGACTTTGTGACTATGATTAAGTTGTTCTTGTTGCTGATCAATAGCATCTTTATCTAAGGTTAAATTAGGATCATCACGCTCCAAAATTGCTTCAGAAAATACGTTTTGTGATGAACTTAAAGAAGCATCAGTATGTAATGAGAATATAGAGCGGTGGAAGAAGAGGTGAAAAAAGAGAGTAATAACCAGTACCAATAACAAAAGCAGCCACATCCATAGACGAAGCTGCTTTTTATAACCTACCTTTTGGTACTTCTTGTGCAAAAATATTCCTTAACGAGTAAGGCACTGACTAAAACTGGTTCCGAGATCTTGTAAGTATTGGAAATAAGCGCCAGGCTTTACTTCATAATCAGTCGCGAGTGGATCTAATATACCATGATTTACACTAGTGCCACGGGTTACAGAATCAATCACGGCAGGCGTAAATTGCGGTTCAGCAAAAACACAATACACTTGATTTGTCTGAAGTGCGTTTCTAATAGCAATTAAGCTTTTTGCTCCAGGTCGGCGATCAGGAGAAACCGTAAATGCGCCCAAATGATTGAGGCCAAAGTAATCTTCATAGTAACTGTAAGCATCATGAAAAACATAATAACCATTGTTTTTTACTGGTGCGATTTCTTGCTTCACTTGTGCGATGGTCGTATTCAAATGTTGAATGAACTCCGCGTAATTTTGAGCATACTGTTCACTATGCTCAGGATCAATTACACTCAGTTTATCCGAAATCACTTTAGCCATTTGCTGAGCTTGAACTGGGCCTAACCACAAATGCGGGTTATAGTTACCATGATGGTGGTGTCCATCATCATGTGCTTCGTGCTCATGGTCGTGATCTTCATGACCGTGTTCATCATGCTGATCATAAACGATTTTATCTATTTTCTCAGACAGATCCAATTGCAGAGTATTATTATTCCCCTCTAGCACGCCTTCCAAAAATGATTCTAGCCCAGGACCAACCCAAATAAATAAATCGACAGATTTCAATTTACGCACATCAGAAGGTTTTAATGCATAGTCGTGAGGAGAGGTATTATTAGCAAGTAATACCTGGGTATCTGCGACACCTTTCGTTAACTCTTGAGTGATCAATTGCAATGGCTTAATGGATGTCAGTACTGATATTGGCTGTTCTTCACTTTTTGACCAAGCAGCATGTGAGACAAAACCAAATATCATTACAACCGCGATCCATGCTTGTGATAAAATGCGTTGCATTCGTTTCTCCAAATAGAATGTTTTCATCAATTGCTATAGTTATGACGATTCATAACGAGAACAATTGATAGTTATGGTAATCATTTTACATAATGTTACTATATAACATTACACATCATCAAGCTGGTTAACAATGTCTGAATTAATTCGTCTCGACAACATCACTGTTAAGTTCAACGATAAGTCGGTGCTCGATAATATTAGCCTGGCCATAAATAAAGGTGAGATCACCACAATTATTGGTCCTAATGGTGCAGGAAAGTCTACACTCGTTAAAATTATGCTCGGCTTAATTAAATCGACTTCCGGTACTATTACTAGAAAAAATAAATTACGTATTGGCTATGTACCACAAAAGTTGCGCTTAAATGACAGCCTCCCTTTGACCGTCGACCGCTTTCTAAAGCTTGCAGGACGCTATAGTGTGAATGAACGTATGGAAGCTTTACGTTTAGTCGGTGCTGAAAGTTTATATAAAAATGATATGCATAAGCTATCTGGTGGGGAAAACCAACGCGTACTACTTGCTCGCGCATTACTCCAGCGTCCAGATTTATTGGTTCTTGATGAGCCTGCTCAAGGTGTGGATGTGCAAGGACAAATTGATTTATACACTTTAATTAACTCATTAAGACAACGCTTTCGTTGTGCCGTTCTGATGGTATCCCATGACCTACATCTCGTTATGGCTCAAACCGACGAAGTTATTTGTTTACACCACCATATTTGCTGCTCTGGTGCGCCAGAAGCAATTACCAAGCACCCTTCTTATATCGCTATGTTTGGTCAAACCGCCAAAGATACATTAGCGTTTTATCATCATAATCATCGACATCATCACGATCTATCTGGTGACGCTATCGAAGGTGAACCAGAAGCTTGCTCACATACTCACTGTGCTCATACTTCAACTCACCAGCAAAAACGTGGACACTAACCCATGCTTGATATTTTATTACCTTCTATTTTAGCCGGACTAGGTATCGCAATTATTTCCGGGCCACTTGGCTCGCTAGTGGTATGGCGAAAAATGGCTTACTTTGGTGACACTTTAGCTCACGCTTCACTGCTAGGCTTAGCGCTCGGCTTTTTATTAGATATCAATTTATATTTAGCTTTAGTGGTATGTTGCCTTGGGCTAGCAGTTTTACTTGCCGCATTACAAGAACAAAAAGTGATCGCCACAGATACTTTACTCGGGATTTTAGCTCATAGTGCTCTGTCTCTCGGGTTAGTAGCTGTGAGCTTCTTAGATAATGTGCGTGTCGATTTAATGAGTTATTTATTTGGTGATTTATTAGCCATAAGCCCATCTGATCTCACCTTTGTCTACCTTGGTGGTGCAGTCATCATGGCTTTGCTCGTCATCTTTTGGCGCGCGTTACTATCCACTTCGATAAGTGAAGAGCTCGCAAGTGTAGAAGGCATTAATGTTCCGTTTATGCGAGTAGTCTTAATGTTACTCGTCGGGCTTGTGATTGCCGTAGGAATGAAGTTTGTTGGTGCATTAATTATTACTTCGTTATTAATTATTCCTGCAGCTACAGCAAGACGCTTTGCACATACACCGGAGCAAATGGCAATTGGTGCTTCTTGTATTGGGATGATAGCGGTTCTATGTGGGCTATCACTTTCTTGGTTCTATGATACACCTGCGGGCCCTTCTGTGGTTATTTCGGCAACCGCGATGTTTATGCTGAGCCAGTTAAAACCTCATAATAACTAGGTCGCTTAAGGTTAAGTGACTTAACACAGCTTAAAACACTGAATCAAGCCGGATGTTACCTAACTCCGGCTTCAATGTATTTCTATTAAGCTAAGCGGTGTGTTCCACAAAGTTTATTCCCCGCCGGATCCCGTAAGTAAGCCAGATACAAACGACCGGCTACTCCATTTCGCTCACCCGGAGGCTCTTCACAGGTAATTCCACCATTTGCTACACCAGCATCATGCCATGTATGTACAAGTTCAGGCGTTGCAATAGCAAATCCGAAAGTCGAACCATTACCATGGCTAGCAGCCTCACCATTCAATGGTTTCTTAATAATAAAGATTCCAGTTGGTGTAGCATAAACACAACTATCGCCTTTAATAATACCTGGCTCGTATCCCAGTGTACCTAAAATTGCATCGTAGAATTTTTTAGAAGCTTCAAGATCAGTAGCACCAAGCATGATATGACTAAACATAGTTATTCCTTTCAATAAGTGAATATGTATTGTATATCCAAGTGACTTCAAGGTGCAGAATTAAGAGCTATCATCTTGAAGTTACTTGGGTATATCTACTCCACTGTATCTATTTATATATAAAAAAACCAATAAAAAAGGCCATCCGAAGATGACCTTTCATACTAAAAAATATACGGCATTAAAATTACCAGCCAGTCACTTCTTTTAGTGCATCACCAATTTCTGCTAATGACTTAGTTGTTTTTACACCGGCGGCTTCAAGTGCTGCAAACTTATCTTCAGCAGTACCTTTACCACCAGAGATAATCGCACCAGCATGGCCCATACGTTTGCCTGGAGGAGCAGTTACACCCGCAATGTAAGAGACTACAGGCTTAGTAACATTCGCTTTAATATAAGCAGCCGCTTCTTCTTCTGCAGTACCACCAATTTCACCAATCATTACGATTGCTTCAGTCGCGGGATCGTTTTGGAACATTTCCAATACATCGATGAAGTTAGTGCCTGGAATTGGATCACCACCAATACCAACACAAGTCGATTGACCAAAACCTGCATCGGTTGTTTGTTTTACTGCTTCGTAAGTTAGAGTACCGGAACGTGAAACAATACCTACGCGACCTGGCTTATGAATATGACCAGGCATGATACCAATCTTACATTCACCCGGAGTAATCACACCTGGGCAGTTAGGACCAATCATACGAACGCCGGTTTCTTCTAGCTTCACTTTTACATCAAGCATATCAAGCGTTGGGATGCCTTCGGTGATCGTTACAATCAGTTCAATACCCGCATCAATCGCTTCTAAAATAGCGTCTTTACAAAAAGCAGCTGGTACATAGATAACCGTTGCCGTTGCGCCGGTCGCTTCTACCGCTTCACGAACCGTATTGAATACTGGAAGACCTAGATGTTCAGTACCGCCTTTACCTGGAGATACACCACCTACCATTTGTGTTCCATAAGCAATAGCTTGTTCTGAGTGAAACGTACCTTGACCGCCAGTAAAACCTTGGCAAATAACTTTGGTATCTTTATTAATTAGTACTGACATTATTTGCCCTCCGCCGCTTTAACTACTTGAACTGCTGCATCTTTAAGAGATGTTGCTGCAATGATATCTAAACCAGATTTAGCCAATACTTCACGACCAAGTTCTGCGTTAGTCCCTTCAAGACGAACCACTACTGGCACTTCAACACCGACTTCTTTCACAGCACCGATAATACCTTCTGCAATCATGTCACAACGAACGATACCACCAAAGATATTTACTAGAACCGCTTTAACATTAGTATCAGATAAGATGATCTTGAATGCTTCAGCAACACGTTCTTTGGTTGCGCCGCCGCCTACATCAAGGAAGTTTGCTGGCTTACCACCGTGTAGGTTTACGATATCCATCGTACCCATTGCAAGACCAGCACCGTTAACCATACAACCTACATTGCCATCTAAAGCAACATAGTTCAGTTCGTATTGTGCCGCATGTGCTTCACGTTCATCTTCTTGAGATGGATCGTGCATTTCACGCAATTTTGGTTGACGGTACATTGCATTTGAATCAATGTTAATTTTACCGTCTAGACACAATAGATCGCCTGAACCGGTAATAACCAATGGGTTAATTTCAAGTAGCGCTAAATCGTACTGTGCAAACATCGTACCTAGACCCATGAAGATCTGAGTAAATTGTTTGATTTGGTTGCCTTTAAGGCCAAGTTTGAATGCAAGTTCACGTCCTTGGTATGCCTGAGGGCCAACCAATGGATCAATCGCGGCTTTATGAATAAGTTCTGGCGTTTCTTCTGCCACTTTTTCAATTTCAACACCACCTTCCGTTGATGCCATGAACACGATACGACGTGTACCACGGTCAACGACTGCACCTAGGTACAATTCATTCGCGATGTCTGATGCTTCTTCCACCAAAATTTTTGTTACTGGTTGGCCGTTAGCATCTGTTTGATAAGTTACTAAGTTTTTACCTAGCCACTTTTGCGCAAATTCTTTTACACCATCTTTGGTGTCGTGCAGTTCTACACCGCCAGCTTTACCTCGTCCACCAGCATGTACCTGACATTTAACCACTTTTTTAGCGGTATTAATGCGACCTGCTGCTTCATAAGCTTCAAGAGGAGTATTGCAAGCGTAACCTTCCGGTACTGGCAATCCGAATTCAGCGAACAGCTGTTTAGCTTGATATTCATGCAAATTCATTGTGCTATTTCCATTTCGTTATCCGTGAGGATTTATTATTTCCATTGGCATTTAATTTAAGTAAGGGAATGCCATTATTTGTGTAGGTGTACTGATATAAAAAGGGGTAGATAGTTCACTTCTACCCCATCAATTGCTTAATTTAGACGTCCAACAGTAAACGAGCAGGATCTTCCAGTAACTCTTTAATGGTTACTAGGAATCCAACTGATTCACGACCATCAATCAAGCGGTGATCGTAAGACAGAGCGAGGTACATCATTGGTAAAATTTCCACTTTACCGTTTACCGCCATTGGACGATCTTGGATTTTATGCATACCCAAAATTGCCGCTTGTGGTGGGTTAATGATTGGTGTCGACATTAATGAGCCAAATACACCACCATTTGTGATAGTGAAGTTACCGCCCATTAAATCTTCAACTTGCAATTTACCATCACGTCCTTTGATCGCGAGATCTTTAATGCCTTTCTCAATATCAGCAAAGCCTAGCGTGTCGCAGTCTTTCAATACCGGAGTAACAAGGCCACGTGGTGTAGAAACCGCCATGCTGATATCAAAATAATTATGATAAACGATATCATCACCATCAATTGAAGCATTCACTTCAGGGTAACGCTTCAACGCTTCTGTTACCGCTTTAACATAGAAAGACATAAAGCCTAAGCGTGTATCATGACGCTTCTCAAACTGCTCTTTATATTGAGCACGAAGATCCATAATTGGCTTCATGTTCACTTCGTTAAAGGTTGTCAGCATTGCTGTTGAATTTTTCGCTTCAAGCAGACGATTTGCTACCGTTTTACGTAAGCGAGTCATTGGTACGCGCTTTTCAGTACGAGCAGCGGTAGGAGCTTCAACTTGAGTTTCTTTCTCTTCTTTCGCTGGCGTTGCTGATTTATTAGCAAGGTGCGCGTCAACATCTTCACGAGTAATACGACCACCAACACCTGTACCTTTCACATCTGATGCTTCAAGGCTGTGTTCCGCTAATAAACGACGAACGGCTGGACTTAGCGCGTCATTAGATTCTTCATTTAAAGCGGCTTTATGGCGTTTATCCGGCGATGCTTCACTTGATTCTGCTTTATCTTTTGTTGGCTCTCCAGCGACTGCACCAGCTTTTAATTTAGCGATCAGTTGCTTTGAAAGAACCGTTGCACCTTCTTCTTCCACAATGGCTTCTAACACACCATCATCAGGGGCTGGTACTTCTAACACTACTTTGTCAGTTTCAATTTCAACCAACACTTCATCACGTTGTACCGAATCACCCGGTTGTTTGTGCCATGTAGCAATAGTGGCATCTGCTACGGATTCAGGTAAATCTGGAACCAGAATTTCAATTGTCATATCTGTAAAGTCCTTATCTCTAGTTCATTCAACTAGGAGTAATAATCCACTGCACTAAAAGTCTAAATTCAAAGCATCATCCACTAATGCTTTCTGTTGCTTCAAGTGTACCGACATATAACCAACCGCTGGAGAAGCAGAAGCTGGTCGACCTGCATATTTTAATGTTGCACCATTTGGCAATGCGAAACGCATATTGTGTTGACTGCTATACCATGCGCCTTGGTTCTGCGGCTCTTCTTGACACCATACAAAATCTTCAACATTGGTATATTGCTCAATCGCTTTGCTCACATCATCGTATGGGAATGGATAAAGCTGCTCCACACGAATAATTGCGACATCGTCTTGTTCATTTTTACGACGCTGCTCAAGTAAGTCGTAATAAACTTTACCTGAACACATCACAACACGTTTCACTTTACTTGCTTCTAGCTCATCCGTTTCTGGAATTGCAGCTTGGAACGTGCCTTGTGCTAACTCTTCTAGTGTTGAAGTACACAAAGGATGACGTAATAAAGATTTTGGCGACATCACAATCAATGGGCGACGCATCGGGCGCACAACCTGGCGGCGAATCATGTGATAAACCTGAGCTGGCGTTGAAGGAACAACAACCTGCATATTTTGCTCAGCACACAATTGGAGGTAGCGCTCTAAGCGAGCAGATGAGTGTTCTGGACCTTGCCCTTCATAACCATGAGGCAGCAACATAGTTAGACCACATAAACGGCCCCACTTTTGCTCACCTGATGAAATAAATTGGTCAATCACAACTTGAGCACCATTGGCAAAGTCACCAAATTGAGCTTCCCAAATCGTTAAACCACTAGGTTCAGCCGTTGCATAACCGTATTCAAACGCTAATACTGCTTCTTCAGACAATACAGAGTCAAACACTTGGAATGGACCTTGGCTATCGTGAATATGTGCCAGTGGCATATAAGTACTAGCGGTTTCTTGATCATGCAATACTGCATGGCGGTGGAAGAAAGTACCACGACCGGAATCTTGCCCAGTAATACGAATACGCTTTCCATCATCGACAAGAGTGGCATAAGCTAAGGTTTCAGCCATCCCCCAGTCAATCATCTTCTCTCCATTCACCATAGAGCGACGATCGTTATACAATTTCGCAACTCGGCTTTGTAACTTATGACTTTCAGGGAACTGACAAGTCTTACTACCTAGCTCTGACAAACGAGTGAAATCAACTTGGTTATCCCAATCTTCATTCCATTCATGACCTAGGTAAGGAGTCCAGTCAACAGAGTGTAGTGCCATTGGGCGCCACTCTTTAACCACTACCTCACCACGATCAAGTGCATCACGGTATTCGTTAACCATTTGAGTTGCATCTTCTAACTCAATATCTTTACGGTCAACGAGTACATCAGCGTACAATTTACGTGGTGTCGGGTGCTTTTTGATCTTTTGATACATCAAAGGCTGAGTTGCATTTGGCTCATCGGCTTCGTTATGACCGTGGCGGCGATAACATACCAAATCAATGACAACATCACGTTTAAAAGTATTACGGTAATCTAAAGCAATGCGAGTAATAAAGGCTACCGCTTCTGGATCATCGGCATTCACATGGAAAATCGGTGCCTGTACCATCTTAGCGATATCAGTACAGTACATGGTTGATCGCATATCGCGTGGGTTTGATGTGGTAAAACCGATTTGGTTATTCACCACGATACGAACCGTACCACCAACTTGATAACCGCGAGCTTGAGACATGTTAAAGGTTTCAGCAACTACACCTTGCCCCGCTATCGCAGAGTCACCATGAATGGTGATCGGTAATACTTTGCTACCATCTTTGTCATTTAAGCGATCTTGACGAGCACGTACCGAACCAATAACCACTGGGTTTACAATCTCTAAGTGAGATGGGTTAAATGCTAAGGCTAAATGTACATCTCCACCTGGCGTAGAGAAATCAGCAGAGAAACCTTGGTGATATTTTACATCCCCAGTACCCCATGTTTCATCATGTTTACCGGCAAACTCATCAAATAAATCTTGTGGTTTTTTACCCAATACGTTGACTAACATATTTAAGCGACCACGGTGCGCCATACCAATAACCACTTCGCGCATGCCATTTGAGCCAGCATGACGAATTAATTCTTTTGTCATTGGTATTAATGCATCACCACCTTCTAATGAAAAGCGTTTAGCACCAGGGAATTTTGCGCCTAAATAACGCTCAAGGCCTTCCGCTGCCGTCAGTTCATGTAGAAAAGTGGATTTTTCTTCTGCGGTAAAAGTACCTTCACCTACCACTGATTCTAAGCGGTCTTGGATCCAACGCTTTTCTTCAGTGTTAGTGATGTGCATATATTCTGCACCAATTGAACCACAGTAGATTTTATTTAAGGCTTCATAGATATCTTTCAACGGCATAGTATCTTTGCCTACCGCAAAAGAACCGACGTTAAATGACTCTTGGAAGTCTTCAGGAGAGAGATTATGAAACGCAGGATCAAGTTCAGCAACTGATTCACGTTTCCAAATGTTGAGGGGGTCTAGATTCGCAGCTTGATGCCCACGGAAGCGGTAAGCATTGATTAACTGCAAGACTTTTACTTGTTTAGCATCGACATCAGGATCACTAACTTGGACATTGTAATGCTTTGTCTCTTTCGCTAATCGTCTGAAGTAGTCACGAACACGGGAGTGTGGTTGTTCACCTGCGACAGAAGCTTCTGCTGGTAGGCTATCAAACACCTCTTTCCATTCGTCACCGACTAAATCGGGGTCACTAAGATACAGTTCGTAGAGATCTTCTACGTAAGTTGCATTGGCGCCAGCCAAGTGTGAAGACTCGAGCCATGCCTTCATCACGCCGTTGTGCATATTTTCCCTTAACCTTTTTTGGTTTCAAATTATGCTTCGACACTTACTCAGCTATAAATGGTTACGGTAAGTAAATGCCTAATTGTAAGTCGGCCTAGTGTAAGGCTAGGCCGACCTTCCTTGCCCTTAGAGCAATTTTTATACTGAACGATTGATAAGCATTGTCTTAATATGACCAATCGCTTTGGTTGGGTTTAATCCCTTAGGACAAACACTGACACAGTTCATTATCTCATGACAACGAAAAACGCTAAATGCATCGTCAAGATTTGACAAACGTTCATCTGTCGCGGTATCTCGGCTATCAATTAACCAACGATAGGCGGCTAATAAACCTGCTGGGCCAATAAATTTATCCGGGTTCCACCAGAATGACGGGCAAGATGTCGTACAACATGCACACATAATGCAATCATACAAACCATCTAGGTGAGCACGGTCTTCTGGTGATTGTAAGTTTTCACGCGATGGTGGTAATTCACTATCATTGATCAAATAAGGTTTAACTTTGGCATAATTATCATAAAACTGAGCCATATCAACAATAAGGTCACGCACTACAGGTAAACCTGGCAGTGGACGAATGACCACCTTGCTTTTACCTAATAATGCCGACAAAGGCGTAATACACGCAAGGCCATTTTTGCCATTCATGTTTAAACCATCTGAACCACATACACCTTCACGACATGAGCGACGGAAAGAAATGGTCGGATCTTGTTCTTTCAATAGGATAAGCGCATCAAGCACCATCATATCGGAACCTTCTTCCACTTCTAACTCGTAATCCTTCATGTAAGGCTTTTTGTCAGCATCCGGATTATAACGATACAAAGAGAAATTGACTTTCATTTGCTTAATCTCCCTTAGTAGACACGAGCTTTAGGTGGAAAGGCTTCACGCAGTACAGGCTGCATATTCACATCACGTTTAGACATATCTTCCGTTTCAGGATTATAAATCGAGTGACATAACCAATTCGCATCATCACGATCCGGGTAGTCAAAGCGGGCATGTGCACCACGGCTTTCAGTACGATAATTCGCTGCAACCGCAGTTGCAAAAGCCGTTTCCATTAAGTTGTCTAATTCTAAACATTCGATACGTTGAGTATTAAACTCAGTAGACTTATCCGATAAATAAGCATTTTTCAAACGCTCACGAATCGCTTTTAGCTCTTCTAAACCTTTTGCCATCGCATCACCTTCACGGAATACCGAGAAGTTATTTTGCATGCAGCTTTGTAAGTCTTTACGAATTTGTACCGGATCTTCACCGCCAGTACTGTTTTCCCAACGATTATAACGAGCCAATGATGCTTCAATATCGGCTTCAGTTGCTTCAGGTGTTTCAGCTTGAAGTGCCAACGTTTCACCCAAATGCAGACCCGTTGCACGGCCAAATACCACTAAATCAAGTAGTGAGTTACCGCCTAGACGGTTTGCACCATGTACCGATACAGAAGCAATTTCACCACAGGCAAATAGACCTTGAACCTCTTGGTCTTGACCATTCGCATCTTGTTTAATCGCTTGACCTGAAACCTGAGTTGGCACCCCACCCATCATATAGTGACAAGTTGGAATAACTGGAATCGGTTCTTTAACGGGATCAACGTGAGCAAAGGTACGAGATAATTCAAGAATACCCGGCAAGCGAGCATCTAAAACTTCTTTACCTAAGTGATCCAGTTTCAATTTAATATGTGGCCCCCAAGGACCGTCACAGCCACGACCTTCACGAATTTCAATCATCATTGAACGTGCGACTACGTCACGACCGGCTAAATCTTTCGCATTCGGTGCATAACGTTCCATGAAACGTTCGCCATCTTTATTAAGAAGATAACCACCTTCACCACGGCAACCTTCAGTAACCAGTACACCAGCGCCAGCAATACCCGTTGGGTGGAACTGCCACATTTCAATATCTTGCATTGGAACGCCAGCACGCAGAGCCATACCAACACCATCACCAGTATTAATATGCGCATTAGTAGTCGATTGATAAATACGACCTGCACCACCGGTTGCCAATACCGTTGCTTTGGCTTTGAAGTAGCAAATCTCACCCGTTTCCATGCAAAGAGCCGTGGTACCTAATACCGCACCTTCTTCATTTTTCACTAAATCAAGCGCGTACCACTCAGAGAAAATGGTGGTTTTATGTTTGATGTTTTGCTGATAAAGCGTATGAAGCAATGCATGTCCAGTACGGTCAGCCGCGGCAGCCGTTCGAGCCGCTTGCTCACCACCAAAATCTTTTGATTGACCACCAAATGGACGCTGATAAATAGAACCATCTTCAAAACGAGAAAACGGCAAACCCATTTTTTCTAATTCAATGACAGATTCTGGGCCATTTTTACACATATATTCGATAGCGTTTTGGTCACCAATGTAATCTGAACCTTTTACGGTATCGTACATGTGCCACTGCCAGTCATCTTTATGTGAATTCCCTAATGCTACTGTAATCCCACCTTGAGCAGAAACAGTATGAGAACGAGTTGGAAATACTTTTGAAAGCAACGCACAAGATAGGCCTTGCTCTGAAATTTGTAATGCAGCGCGCATACCTGCGCCACCAGCGCCGATCACAACGGCGTCAAATTCACGAACGGGAATACTCACTTACACACCCCACAAAATAAATAGACCAGAGAAGAAGTACGCAATTAATGTCACTATGATCAGCAATTGTAATGCTACGCGTACTCCGGTTGGTTTAATATAATCAGTCAATACCTGCCACATACCAATCCAGGCATGAATTAATACACATAGAAGCGCCACCATAGTGAACACTTTAGTGAACGTTCCACTAAAAAAGGATTGCCATGACAGGTAATTAATATCAGGGCCACAGGCTAAAAATCCCACCATGTACACGGTATAAAGTGTCATGATGATGCCTGTTGCACGGATCAGGAGGTAATCATGAACTCCATTGCGTCCGAATGAAGAAATGTGCTTTACCATACAAGAACTCCTGCTAATACCGATAATACAGCGGTGACCACGAAAACAGCTTTAGCGCTTAACGCACCGCTTTCTTTCTCTTCAAAATATTTCATATCCATCAGTAAATGACGTACCCCACCACAGATGTGGTAAGCAAGTGCAGTCAAAATACCCCACAAAATGAATTTCACAGCAAAGCTATCAATAATGCTCGATGCCTGAGAAAAACCTACTGGAGATGATAAAGAGGTGGCAAGTAGCCATAGTAAGATACCAACAGAAACAAACATAATGACACCAGAAACACGGTGCACAATGGATGCAATGGCAGAAATTGGGAAGTGTATTGTTTGTAAATCTAAGTTTACTGGTCTGGACTTTCTTTTATTCACGGGTGTGCTCACTCAGCTCCATCTAGAGCATTTATAGTTATTGACATAAATTGATTAAACACCCTGTAACTATTTAATTAACATTTCCATTCCAAAACACCCAGTCAATCTATGGATTTTTTGTTAATTAAACATCTACCTCATCGAGAGAAGCTTCCGAAACCCCTGATAAAATAAGGCGTTAACCAAAATTTTCATTAGCACTATACGACTGCAAACAAACAAATTCAATTCATGTAACAAAATATGCTACATAGAACATATTTTTAACTTTTTCCAACTAAAAAATAATAAGCAGCACACAGTTCGAAGTAGAATAATTGACTTTAAGTAGGAATCTAAGTACAAAAAGCACACACAAAATATCCTGGATGGATAAATAATTTACAAAGGAGAATGTCATGGCGGATAAGAAAGCGACCCTTCATATTGAAGGTCAAGCACCTATTGAGCTCCCTATTTTAAGCGGCACAGATGGCCCAGATGTAGTGGATGTCCGCAAATTAGGTGCAAGCGGTTATTTTACTTTTGACCCAGGTTTTCTTGCTACTGCATCTTGCGAATCCCAAATCACTTACATTGATGGTGGTAAAGGTATTTTACTTCACCGTGGTTTCCCAATCGACCAACTTGCCAACAATGCTGACTATTTAGAAGTGTGCTATATCTTGCTTTATGGCGAAGCGCCAACACGCACTGAGTATGAGAAATTCAAAAAGATCGTGTCTAATCACACTATGGTTCATGAGCAAATCGCAAGCTTCTTCCACGGTTTCCGCCGTGATGCTCACCCAATGGCTGTAATGTGTGGCGTTGTTGGTGCATTAGCCGCGTTTTATCATGACTCGTTAGATATTAATAATTCAACGCACCGTGAAATTACCGCATTCCGCTTACTGTCTAAAATGCCAACATTAGCGGCAATGTGTTATAAGTACTCAATCGGGCAACCATTCATCTATCCTCGTAATGACTTAGATTATGCAAGCAACTTCTTGCATATGATGTTTGCTAACCCTTGCGAAGAATACAACGTCAACCCAGTGGTTGCGCGTGCAATGGATAAAATTTTCACCCTTCACGCAGATCACGAACAAAATGCTTCAACGTCAACAGTTCGCCTTGCGGGTTCTTCTGGCGCTAACCCATTTGCTTGTATTGCAGCGGGTATCGCTTCACTGTGGGGCCCGGCTCACGGTGGTGCTAACGAAGCATGTTTAAAAATGTTAGAAGAGATTGGCAGTGTTGAAAATATCCCTGAATATATTGAACGCGCTAAAGATAAAGATGATCCATTCCGCCTAATGGGCTTTGGTCACCGAGTCTACAAAAACCACGACCCACGTGCCAAAGTAATGCGTGATTCATGCCATGAAGTACTATCGGAGCTTAACATTGAAGATCCGCTGCTTGATGTAGCGATGGAGCTAGAGCGTATCGCACTTTCTGACCCATACTTTGTTGAGAAGAAACTGTACCCTAACGTTGATTTCTATTCAGGTATTATCCTAAAAGCGATTGGTATCCCTGTATCTATGTTTACGGTAATTTTTGCACTTTCTCGTACCATAGGTTGGATTGCCCATTGGAATGAAATGCATGATGACCCACACAATCGTATCGGTCGTCCTCGCCAACTTTACACAGGTAAATTAAGCCGAGATTTCAAACCTCTACAAGATCGTGAATAGCATAATTTGAAACAACAAGCGTAATAAAAAAGCGAGCTTTCAAGGCTCGCTTTCTCTTTTATTAGCAAATACTTATACCGGATTATCAATATCAATAAACGTGACATCAAATCCGTGCTGCTTTGCTAACCATTCACCTAGTGCTTTTACACCATATCTCTCAGTCGCATGGTGACCTGCCGCAAAATAATGTATACCTAATTCACGTGCAATATAGGTAGTACGCTCAGAAATTTCACCTGAAATAAACGCATCAAGACCTGATTGTGCCGCTAATTCTAAATAGTCTTGCCCACCCCCTGTACACCAACCGATGGTTTTAATTTCTTTATCTTGTTCATATGGGGCAATATGTAATGGTTTACGGTTCAGTACTGTCTCAATTTTTTGACTTAACTCTTGTCCTGACATAGGTGTTTTAAACGTACCGTACATAGCAACAGATTGTGGGTGCCCTTCAAGGCCCCCCTGAGTTTCAATATCCAACAGCTGAGCCAGTTGCGCGTTATTACCTAATTGAGGGTGAATATCGAGCGGTAAATGATAAGCATATAAATTAATATCATTTTGAATCAATGAGCGAATACGCTTACCTTTCATTCCAGTAATCGATTGAGATTCACCTTTCCAAAAATAACCGTGATGGACTAAAATCGCATCAGCTTTAGCTTCAACTGCCGCCTCAATTAAAGCTTGCGACGCGGTCACTCCAGTCACAATTTTTTTAACTATTGTTTTTCCTTCAACCTGTAGGCCATTAGGACAATAGTCTTTTACTAAATGAGGTGATAAAGTTTGATTGAGCAATGTCTCTAATTGTAGGTTATTCATAGTCGAAACCTTTTGATGATGTTCATATTCGAATGCCAGCGTTTGTATTATGTTATAACAGTCAATTGCCAGTGACTTCAAGCCCAACACAAAAAGTCGTAATAAAGCATAAGGACAGATTTTAAGTGTCGATGAAATATGCCATTTCCCCGCAGGAGCAACAGAATCTATTTATAAAAATCAGTGATTGGATGTCTCATCACTCACCGTTATTGCAAGCTAATCAAGCAGAGTTAGCAGAGAATCCATTCAGTAAAAATTTATCGCTTCAGTCACTTCCCTACTCAGGCAATTCTCGCCTTGGTTTTTGGTATCAACACTTGTGCCACCAATATTTTGCTTCTCATCCTAACTATCAAATTGTGGCCGAAGAAATTCAGCTCAACCATCAAGGAAAAACCATCGGCGCTTTAGATTTTGTTCTCAAAAATACCGTAACCAATACAACAGAACACTGGGAAGTGGCGATTAAGTTTTATCTTTTGTTTGATGGCTTATGGTATGGCCCGAATAGTCGCGATCGATTGGATTTAAAACTCTCACATATGCTCAACCACCAGCTTGCTATGTCTCAACATTCATGCTTTAAAAAACAATACCCGAACCTAGGTGAGATTAAACCTAAGTTACTGATGCAAGGCCGGTTATACATTAATCCTTTTCGTGGTGAAGCGATACCAACAAGTTGCCTAGGCTATACAATTGACCAATCTCAAAGCTACGGTTATTGGTGCTACGCTGATGACTTCAATAACATCAACGAACCATTGTATATACTGAAAAAAGGCCAGTGGTTAACAGGAAAAGAAGCGAATTCGCCAATATTAAAAGAAGTTGGAAAAGAGTTTGTACATTGCCAAAGTCAATCAGGTGATTTTTGGTTTGTCCTACCTAACGAGTGGCCGCATGCTTAATTGAAAGACATAAAAAAGCGAGACCATTAGAATCTCGCTATTTCTTCGTTACTTGCTTTGTTTATATGCCTAAGGTAATTGAAGTTTCAATCAGGCAAAGAAACGCTGTCAACAAAATTGCAGCTTCAAATACGAAGGCTATACTCATCACACAGCTAGGTGCGATTGCTACTATAAACCTGCGTTAGCAAATACTTGATTCACAATTTCTTGGGCTTCTTGTTCGATAAGCTTTAAATGATCTTTACCTTTAAAGCTTTCGCAATAGATTTTATAGATATCTTCAGTACCTGATGGACGAGCCGCAAACCAGCCATTTTCAGTCGTCACTTTAAGGCCACCAATTGCTGCACCATTACCTTGAGCGTGGGTTAATCGTGCCGTGATCTTCTCGCCGGCTAACTCATCAGCACTCACCATTTCAGCAGACATACTTTTAAGAACATTTTTTTGTTCTGTATTAGCCACAGCCTGAATACGATTGTATTCTGATGCGCCATGTTTTGCGGCTAATTTGTCGTAATATTGCTGTGGATTCATACCTGTTACTGCGGTAATTTCGGCCGCAAGCAAACACAAAATAATGCCATCTTTATCAGTCGACCAAGGCGTTCCATCTTTACGTAAGAATGAAGCTCCGGCACTTTCTTCACCACCAAAACCAAAGTGACCTTCGTATAAGCCATCAACAAACCACTTAAAGCCAACAGGCACTTCACATAGTTCACGACCTAAATCGGCCACCACACGATCAATTATCGCACTTGATACCAGTGTTTTTCCCACTTGAACATCACTTCCCCACTCACTACGGTGGCGGAATAAGTAATCAATACAAACCGCTAAATAATGATTCGGATCCATTAAGCCTTGTGGGGTAACAATCCCATGGCGGTCATAGTCTGGATCATTACCAAAAGCTAAATCATAATCATCTTTTAACGATAGCAAGCTCGCCATCGCATAAGGTGATGAGCAATCCATACGAATCGCACCATCTTTATCGAGTGTCATAAACTGAAAAGATGGATCAACGATTTCATTCACTAACGTCATATCAAGCTGATAAGTTTTCGCTATACGTCGCCAGTACTCGATCCCTGCACCACCTAATGGATCAATACCAATCTTAATATTCGCTTTTTGAATCGCCTCAATATCAATCACGTTAACTAAGTCATCTACATAAGGTTGTACTAAATCAAGTGCTTTCACTTTATCTAAAGAATTGGTACAACGTTTAACGCCTTGCAACCTTGCTGCAATATATTGATTTGCTTTATCTTCAATGCGTTGGGTGATTTCTGCTTCAGCTGGGCCACCGTGGCTTGGGTTATATTTAATACCACCATCTTGCGGTGGGTTATGTGATGGCGTGATCACGATGCCATCCGATTTATCCTGATGGGCAAGATTGTAATTCAAAATTGCATGAGAAATGCTTGGCGTAGGAGTAAAGCCGTTATCTTGCTGAACAATCACTTCAATACCATTAGCAACCAAAACTTCGACTACCGAACGACAAGCAGGCTCAG
Organism: Vibrio algivorus; assembly: GCF_030161215.1. Taxonomy (NCBI): domain Bacteria; kingdom Pseudomonadati; phylum Pseudomonadota; class Gammaproteobacteria; order Vibrionales; family Vibrionaceae; genus Vibrio; species Vibrio algivorus. Next base: position 270,375 of record NZ_BSPV01000009.1, on the reverse strand, counting down.
AGAGCGCATGGGTATCTTTCCCGACAAACATAGGTCCAGTTAATCCAGCAGCCACACGTTCATCCGCTACCGCTTGAGCAATAGCTAAGATATGCGTTTGGTTAAACGTAGCTTTACTTGAACAACCACGGTGACCCGAAGTTCCAAATAATACTTTATGGCTTGTATTGGTCACATCAGGTTCAATAAAGAAGTAATCGCTCACTAGAGCGGGAATATTAATTAAGTCTTCAGGTAAGGTTTTAGTACCAGCTCTAGAGTGAAGAGACATTCAATAATCCTTTTTAGTGCTATTAAATTGAAAAATAATTATAAAATCGAAAAAGCCTCATAATACGTGATGATTCAAATATTATGAGGCTCTTATATATACCCAAGTGACTTCAAGATGCGAGTTTCAGCAAGAATAAAACAAGCTTTAGGCAAGGCAAATTGAAGATGATAATAGTCATTCTATCTCTGTTCAATTTAACGCCGCCTAAAGCTTATTTTAACTTGCCCTTCGGGAGCTTCATTCAAACCTTTAAGCCGCGTCAGATTGGTTTGAAAGGTGCCTACATTCCTTCGCCAATCTTCCTTGCCTAAAGGTTTGGATGATAGCTCTGAATTCTGCATCTTGAAGTCACTTGGGTAAAATAGTTCTAATTAACGTTAGATGGCGTTACATACTTTATCAATCAAGTCTGCTTGAAAACCCATTTGCGTCATTAGCTGCTGAACCATTTGGCGCTTGCGGTTGGTATTATTATTGGTAATTACCCAAAATGGCGTATTTGGAATCGAGCGTGGTTTGGTTGTTTTACCGCTAGCTAATAAGGTGTCTTCATTATCAGCAAAGTAAACACGTGTGCGACCTTTCACTTTTGCTGCTTCTGCAAAACTAGATGCTTCAATGTGATAAAGAGAAGATAAAATCATCATAAAGCGGTCAATCGCTTTATCTTTCTCTGCAAATTCATCAGAAATGAGCAAAGATCGCATCACTTTAACGCCATCTGGCTTTTCTTGTTTAGCGGGCTTAGTTGATTCAACTGTATCAACGGCAACAGGCTTAGTCACTGTTGCATTTGCTTGTGATCCTTGCTGCTCACCGATTAAAAGTCGACGTAAAATATCCGAGGCACTCTCACCAATATGTTGGGTTTGACTCGCAATATAACGATAAAGTTCTTCATCTACTTCAATGGTTTTCATTGGCTTTTCACAATCTCAATCTGTTTAAACTCTAAAATGATTATACCTATAACTGACCGGATACTCTATGCTAATTAACGAGTGTTAGTCAGAAAAATCTCTTTTATTATTAAGAGTGTTAACTCTCTCTCTCATAAATAGCCTTTCTATCTCATATCGAAACCAATGATTCGATTGATCGTTACTTCTCGATGGATGCCAATAAAGGCAAACACCGTATTCCGTGTTTTCAAATGGAAGTTGAACCGACTTAATCGAAAACGTATCACTAAAAATATCAACATTGGTAGCATCAGAGAGGCATACAAAATCAGTTCTTCCTACCAAACATAAAGACTCAATTGTACCAACCGTTGTTGCAGACACTTTCCTAGCGTCTATTCCTTGGACATGTTCATTCGTCAATACATAACCTTGGGATTTCCAATCATTCACCGTAACATGTTGTTCTTTTAAGTACTCTTGCATAGTAACCCTACCCGTTTTTATTCGCGGATGATCTTTTCGGCAACATAAGACTAGTTGATCTTCGAAAATGGTCTTCTTATTCAAGTTCTGGATATTGCCTATATCCATATCAATCACAAAATCACATTCTTTTGCCCTCAATTGGGAAAGTATATCTCCCACACCTAATAAATGAATATTGATACTAATTAATGGGTATAAATTTGCAAAGGATTCAACGACCTTAGGAATGAAAGAATAATTAACAAGTGAAGTGCATGCGATAGAAAATCGATAAGGTCTAGCATGTGGATTAAACGCTACATTAGATGAAAAAGTCGCATCTAACTCACTTAAACTTTTCAAGATAATAGGGTAAATGCGTTGTGCGAATGGTGTAGGCTCTACACCTGTTGCAGTTCTGGTCACAAGAGGGTCTTGGTATTGTTCTCGTAATTTACTCAAGGCCCGACTAATTGCTGGCTGGGAAATACCTAACCGATGAGCCGCTTTTCCCATATGCTTTTCTTCTATTATTGCAACTAGAGTCGGTAATAATTGATACGAGTAATCCACCTTATCTCCTTAAAAATCACACTATACAGTTACACCTTATAGCATTATTCGATAAATGGAAAATGGTTATACCTTGTTCAAATTTCAATCAAGCATAAGAATAACTAAACATCTTATCGAATAAGGAATTACCCTATGAACTTCCCTTTAAAAAAAGTGGCTTGTTTATCATCGTTAACCATTTTTCTTGCTCCTAACATTTGGGCAAACCAATTAGATTATCAGTTTTCTTCTGAAGCTAAAGCTGCCACCTCATACACAAAAAAATCAAATGAACACGTTTACAAAGAGCTTAACTTTAAGGATAAAACAGCCTTTAAGAATGCCAACCATGGTTTTATCGCACCATTAACTGATGGTGGTTTTATTGACGGCTTTGCTGATGTCCCAGCTATGCAATTTATGCAAGGTAAAAAAGCTCCAGACACTGTCAATCCAAGTTTATGGCGCCATGCTCAGTTAGTGAATAGAGGTGGCTTATATGAAGTGTTACCAAACAAAATTTATCAGGTTAGAGGGAATGACATTGCGAGTTTAACCATTATAGAAACCAATAATGGGATCATTCTGTATGATCTTGAGTATTCTCCTGAAACACTAAAAGCTGCTTATAAATTATATGAAGAACATAGAGGGAAGCGCCCACTTAAAGCAGTGATTATTTCTCACTCACATACCGATCACTATGGTGGGATACAAGGATTGGTCAGTGCAGGTATTGCAACTGAAGAAGAATTAAACTCAGGTGAGATTCCTGTCTACGTTCCAGAAGGTTTTGTCGAGCACTCCGTTAGTGAAATGGTACTTTACGGCAACATCATGAGCCGTCGAGCAATTTATCAATATGGATATGCTCTTCCAAAAAATGAAAAAGGCTTTGTCACAGCGGCACTTGGACCTCTAGTCGCAAATGGAGCTAACGGGCTCCCAACAACGGTTAAAGAAGTCACTAAAGATGGAGAAACCATCAATATCGATGGCGTCAATTTTGAATTCTATCTAGTCCCTGGTAGCGAAGCACCATCTGAAATGGTCTTTATGATCCCAGAATGGGGTGCGATTTCCATGGCTGAAGATATAAATCACTTACAACATAACGTGTACTCTATGCGTGGAGCAAAAACGCGAGATGCTGGTTTGTGGGGCAAATACATCAACGAAGCTATTGTTCGCTGGCAAGGTGATGCAAAAGTTTTATTTGGACCACATACTTGGCCAACGTGGGGACAAGATAATGTAGTTAATTACCTAAAATCACAGCGCGATTTATATAAAGGTATTAATGACCAAACTGCTCGCCTAGCTAACTATGGTTACCGTCCTGATGACATTGCAAAGAAAATCAAATTACCTGATTCAATTATGAAAAATTGGGATAACCGCGATTACTATGGCAATTTCGAAAACAATGTCATCGCGACTTATATTCACAATTTAGGCTGGTTTGATGCTAACCCAGTGAATATTGCCAAACACACTAGTTCAGAAACAGGCAAACGCTATGTTGAGTCTTTCGGTGGTGAAGGTGTCGTTGTACAAAAAGCTCTTGAATACTATAAAAAAGGCGACTACTCATTTACTGTTCAGCTATTAAACAATATCCAAGCCTATAATAAAGATAATAAAAAAGCGAATTACCTTATGGCAGATGCTTTTGAACAGTTAGGCTATCAAGAAGAAACCTCATTAATTCGTAACTGGTATTTGACTGCAGCACAAGAGCTACGTTCTGATGAGATATTAGCCCAAGGTGTGAATAGTGCTGGCCCTGATGTACTTAAAGCGATACCTTCCGATTTAATGATGGATGTTTTTGCTACGCGATTAATGCCAGAAAAATCCGTAGAAATCGGTCGTCTTGCTTTTGTATTTGAATTGAACGGTGAAAGTTTTGGTGTAGAAGTAGAACAAGGTGTTCTAAATGCAGCTAAAAACTACCAACCAAAAGATTCAATGGCGACGATTAAAACCGATAACTTAACCTTATTCTCCATTATGGGTAACCAAACCTCATTAAAGGATGCCGAGAAATCTGGAAAACTAAAAATTTCAGGCAAAGGTGAAGTGTTCAGCCAATTCCTTGCAATGATGGACGATAAAATCCCTAATGCATTTAACCTAATTCAACCTAGAATGAATGAGTAATAAGTTTACTCATACAGTACGAGTATTGAAAAACACCCCTTATAAATAAGGGGTGTTTTTTATAGTACGTCCACTAAATATCAAGCACGTCATCTCTGCAAAGAAAACTAATAAGCTTTGCTTCCGAGTATATGTTTATCGAGCGTTGATGGGGTGCCGTAAAGTGAATCTTTGGCATGAAACTCTTTGGCCGTTTCAGCCACCGACTTACTAAAGCGAGGATCTTGTGGACGCTCATGGCTATTGATGAAAACAGACACATCCCACGCTTGTTGATCCGTTAAGCTGTTGCTCTTACTTAATGGCATATTAGCTTTAATAAAGTTAGCCGCAGAACTGATTTGATGCATACCCGCCCCCCAGTTATAGCTATCTTTACCCCATAGCGGTGGGAATACGTAACGGTTATCCACTTTACGTCCTTCACCATTATCACCATGACAAAGTGCACATTGTGTCGTATAGACCTCTTGCCCACGAGTGAAATCAGGAGTGAGCTCTGGCTGTTCTAATTTAGGGAACCCACGGCCAGGAATGCTTGCATTCACCTTAGCATCCGTTGCCAGCCAATAAGAATAAGCCGTGAGATCTAAAATAGTTTGACTGACCGCTTCTGGTGGTTGACCATTCATTGAGTAAGCGAAACACCCTTGCAATCGATCTTCGTAGGTATTCACTTTCTTATTCTTACCACGATAAGCAGGATAAGAAACATAAGCGCCCCACATTGGAGCTGCATTGGCTAAACGTCCACCAGATAAATGGCAGTTGGTACAATTTAAACCATTACCAACTTCACCAGATTGTTTCAGTTGCTGACTATTCATAAAGATTGAATAACCACGTTTCACTGCTTCAGCAAAATGCTCTTCTGGCACATTTCCCCAATCTGGTACTTGGTGATAAGACTCACCTTGTGCAAGCGGCTTACCCGGCTCAACACTACCTAAATCTTTATGTCCGTCATTGGCAAAAACTATTCCACTTAATAGCGATAGGCTTAATAGTAAGTATTTCATTTTTTCACCTCCGCAGTTTTCTGCGCAACCGGTGCCCCTAATGAAGCAAAATAGTCCGAAACCGCTTTGATTTCTTCATCACTTAGAGATTTAGCAATTGGTCCCATGATCGCCATTGCACCCGCAGGTCTTGTACCCTCTTTCCACGATTTCATTTGGTTAACTAAATAGGCAGAATTTTGTCCAGCCAAACGAGGTATACCTGGTTTAACACCCACGCCACTCGGGCCATGACAAGCGACACAAGACGGCACATTGGCTTCCAGTTTTCCGCTATATGCAATTTTTTCGCCTAATTGCATATCCCCAGGCCACTTATCACCACGCCATTGCAGCTTAAATGTCATCGCATCAGGCACACTAGAATAATGTTTTACAATAGTATCCATTTGTTCATCAGTAATTTGATAAATAAATGCATCCATGAAAGTAGTGTGACGCTTTTTACTACGAAAATTCTCAACTTGTTCACGGAGATATTGGTCAGACTGCCCCCATAAATTAGGGATATGATCAAGAGTAGAGACACCATTAACCCCATGACATGTAGAGCAAAACTCAACAACCCCTTCTTTATGTTGAGGTAATGTGTCTGCTACACCAATGATGGGGCATAACATTAAAGCGCCCATTATTAGTCGTTTTTGCATATTGCTTCCTATTATTATGATTTTCTAACCTATTACCTAGTATAGCTATTTTACTTAGTGCTGCATTTCAGCGTACATAGGAACAAATAAGTTAAATAAAAAGATACACTTTTATTGCTACATCGAAGTGACATTTTGCCAGGTTAAGTGATTACTTTCGCATTATGACTGTATTATGATGCCAATTCGTACTTTCTGCTACAGGATTATTATGCATTCCCCACAACTTAACCATACAATTCAAGGCCAAGGCCCAGCAATCCTTCTTATTCATGGCCTTTTTGGTAGCTTAAGCAATTTAGGTTTATTAGCGAGAGATTTGGTTCAAGACCATACTGTGATTAGCGTTGATTTACGCAATCATGGGCATTCTTTTCACAGTAACTCCATGAACTACTCTGTCATGGCGGATGATCTCAATCAGTTGTTGGTTGATTTAAATATTTCATCCGCCATGGTTATTGGCCACTCTATGGGTGGGAAAGCAGCCATGGCACTTTGCGATATTGCAGCTGACAAAGTTAGTAAACTCATCGTATTAGATATGGCACCTGTAGCCTATCAAGAAAGGCGTCATGATAATGTGTTTGCTGGTTTAAAAGCGGTTATCGATGAAAAGCCTCAAAGCCGAAAACAAGCCCTAGACTGTTTAGCACAACATATTGAAATAGATGGCGTTCGCCAATTTCTCGCTAAATCGCTATATTCTAAGGATGGATACTTACAGTGGTTGTTTAATGTTGAGGGGATCATTAATAGCTATCAACACATTCAAGACTGGGCTGAAATCTCCCCTTTCCAGGGCGGAACTTTATTTTTAAAAGGCGCTGATTCTGACTACTTAATGCCGGAACACCAGGCGGCTATTCAAAAACAGTTCCCAAATAGTAAAGCCCATATTATTGCTAATACCGGTCACTGGCTGCATGCAGAAAAACCACTAGAGGTCGTTCGTTCTATCCGTCGATTTATTAATAAATAATTCGCATTTCACTTATTCAGCGAACGACTTCGCATTAACTTTCAATTGTATTAATGCTATAGTTCGGGGATAAAAAACAACGGTGATCAAACGCATGCTTTATGAACATATCAATACCATAGAATCTCTAGGCTTAGATCTGTTTTTTGCATCGTTATTTTTATTGATTGGTTTAGCCATCAAAGATGTTTTAAAACAAGGTAATGTCCCGGTGTTTGGCCGTCGTATAGTATGGCTTGTTCTATTTTTAGGTTGTGCGGGCTTTATCGCCAAAGGGTTAATCCAAATGAGCTGGGAAGGCACTGGCTTAGGCTAACCACCGTACAACCGTAACGTATTCTTTTTAATTAGATAGATACCGGCGTTTCCGGTAATAGATAAGTAGGTAATATTTCTATGGCAAGTGTAGGACTCTTCTTTGGTAGCGACACAGGTAATACTGAAGCGGTTGCTAAAATGATACAAAAAGAACTTGGAAAACAACTTGTTCACGTACAAGATATTGCAAAGAGCAGCAAAGAAGATATTGATAATTTTGATCTATTACTGCTTGGCATTCCAACTTGGTACTACGGTGAATCTCAATGCGACTGGGATGACTTTTTCCCTGAACTTGAAGCAATAGATTTCTCAACTAAGCTCGTTGCTATTTTTGGCTGTGGTGACCAAGAAGATTATGCTGAGTATTTCTGTGATGCGATGGGAACGATTCGCGATATCGTTGAAGCGAAAGGTGGCACTATCATTGGTTATTGGCCAACTGAAGGTTATGAGTTTGAAGCCTCAAAAGCATTAGTCGACGATGACAACTTTATCGGCTTATGTATTGATGAAGACCGTCAACCAGAATTAACAGATGAACGCGTTAAAACTTGGTCAAAGCAGATTTATGATGAAATGTGTCTAGCAGAATTAGCTGATTAATCAAAATTTTGTGACATACCAAGATACCTCCTCTGTGAGGTATTTTGTTATCCTCACTCTAATGCTATAGTCATTTTAGATACATTTTTACAACATATAATGAAACGCAGTGAACTTGGTCGGTTAGTTCGAGTCATATTTACTGATGTCATTCATGCCTTCTGTTTTAATGCAGAATCTCACAGGAAAGTACAATGCCAGATAACAACCAAGCTCTAAAGGAAGCAGGTCTTAAAGTCACCTTACCTCGATTAAAAATTCTAGAGGTACTGCAACAACCAGACTGCCAACATATCAGTGCCGAGGATTTATATAAGAAACTGATCGATCTTGGTGAAGAAATTGGCCTTGCAACCGTTTACCGTGTTTTAAACCAATTTGATGACGCAGGTATCGTAACCCGTCACCATTTTGAAGGTGGTAAATCTGTATTTGAATTATCAACTCAGCATCACCATGATCACCTTGTTTGTCTCGATTGCGGTGAAGTTATTGAATTTACAGATGATCTTATTGAAGAACGACAAAAAGAAATTGCTGCTAAATATAACGTAGTGCTAACGAACCACAGTTTATATCTTTACGGTCGTTGCGCTGACGGTAATTGTAAAACGGATACTAATGCACACAAAACTAAGTAATTTTTCTGATTAACTTTCTACTTATTTAGTTTGGCACAAATAAAAAAGCACCTCATCTGATATGAGGTGCTTTTTATCTATGGAATCAAAACTAGTAAGGCGAGAAATACCCACCCTACATAGATATATCGATTATTGTGCGTCGATCTTAGCCCAAGTATCACGCAAGCCAACAGTGCGGTTGAATACTAAAGCTTCTGGAGAAGAATCTTTTGCATCAACACAGAAGTAGCCAGTACGCTCAAACTGAAAACCGACACCTGCTTCAGCATCGGCTAAGCTTGGTTCAACATAGGCTTTCTTGACAACCAAAGACTCAGGGTTAATAGTCGCCGCAAAATCATCCGCCGCTGCAGGGTTTGGCACAGTAAAAAGACGGTCATATAAACGAACGTCAGCCTCTAAACCTTTATCAGCAGAAACCCAGTGGATAACACCTTTTACTTTACGGCCATCACTTGGATTTTTACCCAAGGTTTCTGGATCGTAAGTACAGTAAATCGTCTTCACGTTGCCCTGATCATCTTTTTCAATACGGTTAGCTTGAATCACGTAAGCACCACGTAGACGAACTTCTTTACCAAGAACTAAACGTTTGTATTTCTTGTTTGCTTCTTCACGAAAATCATCCGCTTCAATCCACACTTCACGTGTAAAGGGAACCTCGCGACTGCCCATTTCAGGTTTATTTGGGTGATTAGCGATCGTCAATACTTCTTCACCTTCAAAGTTTTCAATCACGACTTTGACAGGATCGAGTACCGCCATCGCACGCGGTGCATTTTCATTTAGGTCTTCACGAATACATGCTTCAAGTGAACTAAACTCAATCATATTATCTTGCTTTGTGACACCAATACGTGAACAAAACTCGCGAATAGACCCCGGAGTAAAGCCACGACGACGTAAACCAGAAATCGTTGGCATACGAGGGTCATCCCAACCGTTCACTAATTTCTCAGTAACTAATTGATTTAGCTTACGCTTAGACATTACTGTGTATTCTAAATTTAAACGGCTAAATTCGTACTGATGAGGCTGAGTTTCAATCGTGATATTTTCTAAAACCCAGTCATATAAACGACGGTTATCTTGAAATTCCAACGTACATAGTGAGTGCGTAATACCTTCTAACGCATCGGAAATACAATGAGTAAAGTCATACATTGGATAAATGCACCACTTATCCCCTGTTTGATGGTGATTGATAAAACGCACACGATAAAGCACAGGATCACGCATTACGATAAACGAAGATGCCATATCGATCTTAGCACGTAAGCAAGCCTTACCTTCTTCGAATTCACCCTTACGCATTTTTTCAAATAAGGATAAGTTTTCTTCAACACTACGGTCGCGATATGGGCTATTTTTCCCAGGCTCTTTTAAAGTGCCACGATATTCACGAATTTCATCAGGAGTCAGCTCATCGACATAAGCTAAACCTTTTTCAATCAATTCAACAGCGTAACCATATAACGCATCAAAATAGTTAGATGAGTAGCAAATCTCGCCATCCCAATTAAAACCTAACCAGTTCACGTCTTGTTTGATTGATTCAACGTATTCAATGTCTTCTTTCGCTGGGTTAGTATCATCAAAGCGAAGGTTACACTTCCCTTGGTAATCTTGCGCCAGGCCAAAGTTTAAGCAAATAGACTTAGCATGACCAATATGCAGATAGCCATTAGGTTCTGGTGGGAAACGGGTATGGATCCCAGTGTGTTTGCCGTCCGCTAAATCCTTATCAATAATTTGACGGATAAAGTTAGATGGTCGAGCCTCAGCTTCACTCATCGATAGTACCTCAATAAATATAAGAGTCTTTTTATAATTAGGGCTAATGATCCACAATTCTAGCCCTTTACACAACTAGAAGTGATATTTTCTTTCTCAAAAAGACCAAAAGTCTTCCAAGCACCCAAAATTCACGCTTTTACTTTTGCTACAAGATAAAAAAAGACTCCACAACGGGAGCCTTTTATTAGATATGTTGATTACCGATTACGGTAGAACAACATCCGATAAATCATCAGAAGCTGGGATGTCTTTCATCTCACCTGCAACGATTTCAGCCAGTGGGCCAAGAATAACTTGTAGGTTATTTTCACCTAACTTAACAACACCTTTTGCGCCAAGCTTTTTCAATACCGCTTCATCTACGATAGAGCGATCTTTCAATGTTAGGCGTAAGCGAGTGATACAGGCATCAATCGTAGTCACGTTATCGTGGCCACCTAGAGCTTTTAGGTATTGACGTGCAACTGCACCAGAAGGTTTCTCTGACTTATCAGCAGGAGCAGACACTTCTTCGTCTTCACGACCAGGCGTTTTCATGTTGAACGCACGGATTAGGAAACTGAAGATAAAGAAGTAAGCAGCACCGAATGCTAAACCGATTAGTAGTAATGTTACTGGTTTAGTTGCTAGACCCCAGTTCAATACAAAGTCAATTAGACCTGCAGAGAAACCAAAGCCATGTAGCGTACCAAACATGTTAGCAACCACTAGAGATAAACCAGTTAATACTGCGTGTACCGCATACAAACCAGGAGCTAGGAACATAAACATGAACTCTAGAGGCTCTGTAATACCCGTTAGGAATGAACAGAAAGCAACTGAGAACAATGCACCAGCAACTTGACCACGGCGCTCAGACGGAGCTGCTAGGTACATAGCTAAAGCACCACCAGGAAGACCGAACATCATGATTGGGAAGAAGCCATTCATGAATACACCAGCAGATTTGTCACCACCGAAGTAACGGTTCAAGTCGCCCGTTTTAACAACATCTTTCACGCTATCAACAACAGCTGTGATTTCTGGAGTTACTGCATTTTTAAATGTGAATGTGTGCTCTTGACCTACCACTAATGTTTTAGCAACCGCAGGATCAACACATAATTGGTGAATATTAGAGAACGCACCAGAAGCCGTTACCATGATTTCTTGACATGAGCCCATACCAAACCAAAAGTAAGAGTTAAGTACATGATGAAGACCAACAGGAATTAACGCACGGTTCAATGTACCGTAAATAAACTGACCAATTGCGCCAGACGTTGAAATACCATGAGCTAAAACATCAAGTCCGTGTTGAACCATCGGCCAAACCACACCGAAAACAGCACCAGCTACTAAAGCAACTAAGCCCGCCATAATTGGAACTAAACGACGACCAGAGAAGAAAGCCAACCATTCAGGTAAGCGTGTAGCATGGAATGCGTTATAACAGTGCCCTGCAATGATACCTGCGAAGATACCACCGAAGAATGACATATTAACTTCAGCATTAATTTGTTGCGCTGTCGCGGTTAATACAAAGTAAGCAACGGCACCAGCTAAACCAGCCGCGCCCGCACCATCTTTAGATAAGCCAATTGCAATACCTAAACCAAATAGTAAAGGTAATTGGCTGAAAATAGCATTACCGGCTGATGCCATAAATGCGATGTCTAACAGGTCAGGTTGACCTAGACGAAGTAAAAGCGCTGCAACAGGTAATGTTGCAATAGGTAGCATCAACGCTTTACCTAGTCTTTGTGCATATCCAAGTATATTCACCGTAATTCCCCCCTATAGGATTGGTAAAATTCGTATTACTTATTTTTCTTAAAGAATTTAGTACATCGACAGTCTATTCAATTAATTTTAGTCCGCAAATTAAAACCCTGTTATTTGTGATCTTTATCAAGAGTTATTTGCTAGTTTGCGTAATTCTTGTGAAGGATTTATCTTATTTATACTAGATAGTTTCCAAAACTTATTTTATCATGCAAAATAATGAAATGAATATCCTATTCTCAACTTTAGTTTTTGTTCTATTAGAGGTGTACTGTGAGACTAATTCCACTCGATAATGCAAATGAAGTTGGCCTATGGTCAGCTCGCCATATTGTAAATAAAATCAATAAGTTCAACCCAACTGAAGACCGACCTTTTGTTCTAGGTTTACCGACTGGTGGCACACCTCTAAATACCTATAAGCAATTAATTAAACTGCATAAAGCTGGTGAGGTAAGTTTTAAGCACGTTGTGACATTTAACATGGATGAATATGTTGGATTAGCAACTGATCACCCTGAATCTTACCGTTCATTTATGTATGAAAACTTTTTCAACCATATTGATATTCAAGAAAAAAACATCAACTTGTTAAATGGTAATACTGATGACCATGAGGCTGAGTGCAAACGTTACGAGGATAAAATCAAGTCCTACGGACGTATCAACTTATTCATGGGTGGTGTAGGTAACGATGGCCACATTGCATTCAATGAACCTGCATCTTCCCTATCTTCACGTACTCGAATCAAAACACTGACCGAAGATACACGTATCGCTAATTCACGCTTCTTCAATGGTGATATTAGTCAAGTACCAAAGTATTCGCTAACTATCGGAGTTGGTACTCTATTAGATTCTGAAGAAGTTATGATTTTGATCACAGGCCACAATAAAGCTCTTGCTTTACAAGCGGCAGTAGAAGGATCAGTCAATCATCTTTGGACAGTGTCTGCCTTACAACTGCATGCAAAATCAGTCATTGTATGTGATGACCCTTCAACTCAAGAACTTAAAGTAAAAACAGTGAAATACTTTAAAGAGCTTGAAGCAGAAAATATTAAGAATTTGAAATAAGAGGATGCCTACTATGTATGCTCTGATAAATGCAAAAATCTACACAGGCCATGACGTACTTATAGATCACGCTGTGTTAGTGGATGCAGGTAAAATTCAATCTATTGTTAAAATAGATGAACTACCAAAAGAGATAGAGACTTACGATCTACAGGGCACAAATCTTAGTCCAGGTTTTATCGATCTACAGCTAAATGGCTGCGGCGGCGTAATGTTAAATGACGAAGTCACCGCCGATACTATGCACATCATGCATAAAGCGAATTTAAAATCTGGCTGTACTAGCTTTTTGCCAACATTAATTACGTCATCTGACGAAGATATGCAGCAAGCAATATCGGCAGCTCGTGAATATCAGCAACGCTACCAGAACCAATCTTTGGGGCTACACTTAGAAGGTCCTTACCTTAATGTTCTGAAAAAAGGCATCCATCGACCTGACTTTATTCGCAAATCAGATGATGAAATGATTCAAACAATCTGTGATAACCACGATGTCATTGCCAAGGTAACCTTAGCGCCTGAGCAAAATGAACCTGAGCATATCCAACGCTTAAGAGATGCTGGTATCGTTGTCTCTATCGGTCACACTAACGCAACTTACCAAGAGGCTCGTCAAGGTTTTGCTAATGGTATTACATTTGCAACTCACCTTTTCAATGCGATGACTCCAATGGTTGGACGTGAACCAGGTGTTGTTGGTGCAATCTACGACACTTCTGAAGTTTATGCTGGTATTATTGCTGACGGCTTCCATGTAGACTATGCCAACATCCGAATTGCCCATAAAATCAAAGGTGATAAGCTAGTATTAGTGACGGATGCCACAGCTCCAGCAGGAGCTGACATGGATCACTTTATTTTTGTTGGTAAGAAAGTATATTACCGAGATGGTAAGTGTGTTGATGAAAATGGCACACTTGGTGGTTCAGCTTTAACCATGATTGAAGCCGTACAAAATACGGTTGAACATGTAGGTATCGCTTTAGACGAAGCACTGAGAATGGCCACGCTTTATCCTGCCCGAGCAATCGGTGTAGAGAGACAGCTTGGTGAAATCAAACCGGGAATGGTCGCAAACCTAACTGTGTTTGATCGTGACTTCAAGGTAAAAGCGACGATTGTTAACGGACAATACGAGCAGACATAGAATGAATGGCGGACAAATTGGTAATGTAGATTTAGTTAAACAACTTAATAGCGCGGCAGTATATCGCCTAATTGACCAACAAGGTCCAATTTCGAGAATACAAGTTGCCGATGTTAGCCAATTAGCCCCCGCCAGTGTCACTAAGATCACTCGCCAACTACTTGAACGAGGATTAATTAAAGAAGTAGCGCAACAAGCCTCTACTGGGGGGAGACGCGCTATTTCTTTAACCACAGAAACCACGCCTTTCCATTCGATTGCTATTCGTTTAGGACGAGATTATATCCAGTTAAGTATCTATGACTTAAGTGGTCATGAACTTGCTAATCATCACGCCTCTTTTAAGTACGATAAACAACAAGATCTACTTGATGGTTTAGTTCTACATACCAAAGCATTCCTCAATCAGAACAAAGATATTATCGAGCAATTAATTGCTATCGGTGTCACTCTTCCTGGCTTAGTAAACCCTGAAACTGGGGTAGTTGAATACATGCCGAATACCGAAATCGATAATCTTTCTTTGGGTAAATTATTAAGCGATACATTTGAAGTTGAAACCTTTGTCGGTAACGATATTCGAGGATTAGCTCTGGCTGAACATTATTTTGGAGCAAGTCGTGACTGCCAAGATTCAATCTTAGTGAGTGTTTACCGCGGTACTGGTGCAGGTATCATAGTTAACGGCCAAGTATTCTTAGGGTCTAACCGCAACGTAGGGGAAATCGGCCACGTACAAATTGAACCACTAGGCGATCGCTGTCAATGTGGTAATTTTGGTTGCTTAGAAACCATTGCCGCCAACCCTGCTATTATTGCTCATGTACAATCACGCCTTGATCAAGGTTTTCCATCAAGCTTATCCCATGTAGATAAACTCACTATGAGTGTGATTTGTGAACATGCAAATCAAGGAGATGACTTAGCTAGCCAAGCACTTATCCGTGTTGGACACTACCTAGGTAAAGCCATCGCCATGACAGTTAACTTATTTAATCCACAAAAAATCATCATCGCAGGTGAACTGGTTAAATCGAAAGATATTATCTTTCATGCCATTCAACGAAATATTGAAAGCCACTCACTCGCTACGTTTCACAAAAACCTGCCGATAGTAGAATCTAAACTATATGAACAACCTACCATCGGGGCATTCGCCATGATCAAACGCGCAATGCTTAATGGTGTGCTACTGCAAAAATTACTGGGTGAGTAAGATAAATAGCAATATTTTTTAACAGTTATGTATATAATTCCTACGGGTATACCTATTGGTATACCCGTTTTTTATTTTAGAGAAAGGAATACATGGATATTTTGCTTATTATCGCCGCTTTTGTTTCCGGCTTCATCGCGCTCAAATGCAACCTTCCACCATTAGTCGGTTTTTTAATTGCAGGATTTTCCTTGCAATATGCAGGCTTTGTTAGCAATGAAACCATTACTACATTGTCCGATTTAGGCGTCACTCTTCTACTCTTTACCATCGGGCTAAAGCTAGATGTCAAAACCTTACTTGCTAAAGAAATTTGGGCTAGTGCTACTTTGCATAATGTACTATCAACTGCTTTCTTTACTTTAGCCCTGCTCGGTCTAAAAACTATCGGGATTAGCCTGTTTAGCGATATTGACACCACTCAAATATTGTTACTTGGCTTTGTACTATCTTTTTCCAGTACCGTATTTGCGATTAAAAGTTTAGAAGAAAAAGGCAGCATGAACTCAACCTTTGCCACCATATCAATTGGTATTTTGGTTATGCAGGATATTTTTGCTGTTCTTTTCCTCACTATCTCGACAGGTAAACTACCTGAATGGTATGCGCTAGCGCTTTTTGTTCTTCCTTTTCTTCGCCCTCTTTTTTACAAAATTCTAGACAAGTGTGGCCATGGCGAGATGCTAGTCTTATACGGATTTTTTATGGCACTCGTAATGGGAGCTGGTCTTTTTAAACTCGTTGGAATGAAGGCAGATTTAGGTGCATTAATTTTAGGCATGTTACTGGCTGGTCACTACAAAGCATCTGAACTATCTAAATCTCTCTTTAACATTAAAGAGTTATTTTTAGTCTGCTTTTTCTTAAATATAGGTTTATCTGATGCTCCTACTCTAGATGGCTTTATTCTTGCTCTACTATTGCTTTGCCTATTGCCAATTAAGGGCGCACTGTACTACGTGGTCATAAACTTGTTTAAGTTCCGAGTACGCACTTCTCTACTTGCCTCGCTGACCTTATTGAACTATAGCGAGTTTGGACTGATTGTCTCTGGCATTGCTTATAAACTCGGTTGGTTACCGGGTGAAATGATGATCGCGATTGCTATGGCCGTTTCTTTATCTTTCATTATCGCTGCCCCAATCAATAATATAAGCCATAAAATTTACCGCTATACGTCACATTGGTTAAGAGAGCAAGCGGATGAAAAGCTACACTTAAAAGATAAGCGTATTAACCCGGGTCATGCACAGGTGCTGATCTTAGGAATGGGCCGTATTGGTACTGGTGCTTACGATGAAATTCGTACCCGTTATGGCAAAATCAGCTTGGGGGTAGAAACTCGATCTGATGTGGTGCAAACACATAGAACCAGTGGTAGAAATGTCATCCAAGGCGATGCAACGGATTCAGATTTCTGGGAGCGCATTCTTGATATAGCCAATGTAAAACTGGTGCTGCTTGCTATGCCCCATCACAAAGGAAATCAATCAGCACTCGAGCAGTTAAAAGCTCGCAACTACCAAGGACAAATAGCAGCAATTGCCGAGTATCCAGATCAAGTAGCTGAAATGACACAAAGTGGCGTGGATGCTGCATTTAATATCTATAACGAAGCCGGTGCAGGTTTTGCTCGTCATGTATGCGATAAATTAAACCCGCAATTTAAAACAATGCAACCGGGCGATTGGGATACAAGTAATAATTTAACCTAGTCTCCATCTATTCGGATAAAAATCGACCGAGAATGGATTTTATTCATCAATAAATTAAATTTGGTGAATAAAATTCACATAACTTGCTTTTATGTGATTAATTTAATAATGATTGGTTGCTTTTTTTATTGATCGTGGCAAATTGGCTTTAACAGATTAAATTAGCTCTAACAAACTAATTAGCTCTAACAAACTAAAAGTTTAAAACGGATTTTAAGGAAGAGAATATGTGTTCAATATTTGGCATTTTAGATATTAAATCGGATCCAACCCCATTACGCCCATTAGCACTGGAAATGTCTAAAAAACTTCGCCACCGTGGCCCAGATTGGTCAGGTATCTACGCTTCAGATAAAGCAATTCTAGCTCATGAACGTTTATCTATTGTAGGCTTAAACAGTGGCGCACAACCTCTTTATAGCGAAGATAAAAAACACATATTGGCAGTGAATGGCGAGATTTATAACCACAAAGAAATCCGTGCTCGTTATGCTGACAAGTTCAACTTTCAAACCGATTCTGATTGTGAAGTTATCCTAGCGCTGTATCAAGAACTTGGTGAAGATTTATTAGAAGAATTAAATGGTATTTTTGCTTTCGTTTTATACGATGAAGAAAAAGATAAATACTTGGTTGGCCGTGACCACATCGGTATTATCCCTCTTTATCAAGGTTATGATGAACACGGTAACTATTACGTAGCATCTGAAATGAAAGCGCTGGTACCGGTATGTAAAACCATCAGTGAATTCCCTCCAGGCAGCTACTACGGCTCTGATGATGCTAAGCCTGTTCGCTACTACCAGCGTGATTGGATGGAATATGCAGCAGTACAAGGTAACCTAACAAGTAAAGAAGATTTAACTCAAGCACTAGAAGATGCGGTGAAGCGTCAGCTAATGACTGATGTACCATACGGCGTATTACTTTCTGGAGGTCTCGACTCTTCTATTACTTCTGCGGTTGCTAAACGTTTTGCCGCCATGCGTATCGAAGATGACAGCCAATCTCAAGCTTGGTGGCCACAACTGCACTCTTTTGCCATTGGTCTAGAAGGCGCACCTGATTTAAAAGCAGCTCGTGAGGTTGCCGATAAACTGGGTACTGTTCACCATGAAATGACCTACACCGTTCAAGAAGGTATCGATGCCATTCGTGACGTGATTTATCACATTGAAACATATGATGTGACTACGATTCGCGCTTCTACCCCAATGTTCCTACTCGCGCGTAAAATTAAAGCGATGGGTATTAAAATGGTACTTTCCGGTGAAGGGGCAGATGAAATCTTTGGTGGCTACTTGTATTTCCATAAAGCACCAAATGCCAAAGAGTTCCATGAAGAAACAGTACGTAAACTACTTGCGCTAAACATGTTTGATTGTGCCCGTGCTAACAAATCATTGGCTGCTTGGGGTGTTGAAGGCCGTGTCCCATTTTTAGACAAAGAGTTTATTGACGTTGCAATGCGTCTAAACCCTGAAGATAAAATGTGTGGCAACGGCAAAATGGAAAAACACGTTTTACGTGAATGTTTTGAACATTACTTGCCAGAGTCGATCGCATGGCGTCAAAAAGAACAGTTCTCAGATGGCGTGGGCTATAACTGGATTGATTCTTTAAAAGCACAAGCGGAAGAAAAAGTAACCGACCAACAACTAGAGACCGCAGCATTTAAATTCCCATACAACACGCCAACAACTAAAGAAGGCTATGTATACCGTGAGATTTTTGCTGAGTTGTTCCCTCTAGAGTCAGCGGCTGAATGTGTACCTGGCGGACCATCAGTAGCATGCTCATCAGCCACTGCGATTGAATGGGATGAGTCATTTAAAAACAATGCCGATCCATCTGGTCGTGCCGTGAAAGCCGTCCATAACGACGCTTATTAATCCCAACCTTTTTTATTTATAAGCATAATAAAAGCCTACCGCACATGAGTGTTGGTAGGCTTTTTACATTACAGAATTAATGATGAAAGAGTAGCAAACCTCAAACTACCCATTGAAATAATTCATATACCCAAATGACTTCAAGATGCGAGTTTCAGCAAGAATAAAACAAGCTTTAGGCAAGGCAAATTGAATATGATCATAGTTATTCTATCTCTACTCAATTTAACGCGGCATAAAGCTTGTTTTAACTTGCCCTTCGGGAGCTTCATCCAAACCTTTATACCGCGTCAGATTGGTTTGAAAGGTGCTTACATTCCTTCGCCAATCTTTCTTGCCTAAAGGTTTGGATGATAGCTCTGAATTCTGCATCTTGAAGTCATTTGGGTATATATTAATTACGCCATTCAACATCACTATTTTCGACCCTAACTTCAACTTCCTGATTAATCAGTGTGATGAGTAAAATAGAACGTTTTTCACCATCTGGCTCTTGATAAATAGCTTTCAACCCAGAAAATTGACCCGATTTTATTTGAATAGTTTCACCTTTTTTAGGTGCTTGTTCTTCTAATAATTCTTCTTGATAAATTCGACGTTGTAGGTGCTGAATTAAAGATCTCGATACTTTATGTGGCTTACCACCAAAGCGAACAAAATCCATTACACCTCTGGTTGAACGAATAGTCGTAAAGCTAAGGTGTTCTTCATCTTCCAATGCGATAAATATATAAGAAGGAAACAATGGCTCCATAACCTGTTGCCTTTTTCCTCTTAGGATTTTTTCTATTTCTATTTCAGGGTAATAGCACTCAACACCTTGGTTTTCCAAATGCATTTTGGCCCTTTTCTGTTCTCCGCGCTTGCAATACAATAAATACCAAGACTTCATACTATTCATACCCTAGAAAATTTCACCTATTCTAACATTTATCGCTATTAGTAAAAATGATGAAACCCCATCGCAACATTAACTTACACTTTACATTTCAGTCACCCTTGTAACTTGAGAGGTTATTTTGTAGGCAAATGATAAAAAATCCTAATTTGATGACAAATTGGCATTGTGATTTTGAAATTTGAACTGTATATATAATGTAATATTAGATTCTGTGATCTAAAGCATAAATAAAACTAATGCTAAATGTAAATCGATATGACAACTAAAAAATCTTATTTATCGATCACTAACGCAACATTATATGGCAAATATAACCTTCGTTATAACTGCCACTACACAAATGGAAATTCACATGACAACACAACAAGTCACTGTTTCAAAGACTAAGTCATTTATGACTGTGTCCATGATTGAGTTATGGGAACGATTTGGCTACTACGGTATGCAAGCACTGATCGTCTACTTCATGATTCAACGCCTAGGATTTGAAGATTCACGCGCAAACTTAGTATGGGGTGCTTGTGCCGCATTAATTTATGTCTCGCCAGCTATCGGTGGTTGGATTGGAGATAAAGTTCTCGGCACCAAACGTACCATGATCATCGGTACGTTTATTTTATCTTTGGGCTACGCTCTAATGACGTTGCCATCTGAAAATACTTGGGTTCTCTTTTTCGCTCTAGGCGTGGTAGTTGTTGGTAACGGTATGTTTAAACCTAATGCCGGTAACCTCGTCCGTAAAATTTATGAAGGAGATGATTCTAAAATCGATAGTGCCTTCACGATTTATTATATGGCAGTAAATGTAGGCTCAACCATTTCAATGCTATTGACTCCTTGGGTAAAAGATTACGTTAATGAGCAGTATCAAAATGAGTTTGGTTGGCACGCAGCATTTGCGGTTTGCTGCGTAGGCCTACTAGTTGGGTTAGCAAACTTCTTTGTGATGCGTCACGCACTAGAAAAATATGGTTCAGAACCCGACAAAAAACCGGTTGATGGTCGTAAACTTACTTTGGTACTAATTGGTTCAGTCATCGCAGTTGGTATATCAGCCTTAATTCTTCAATATCAAGAACTGGCGCGTATTTTTGTGTATGTTGCTGGTATTGTAGTACTTGCAATTTTCACTCACTTAATTCGCAGCAGTGAGCAACATGAACGTGCTGGATTAATTGCCGCTTTAGTCTTAATTATTCAAACCGTATTCTTCTTTATTTTCTACCAACAAATGTCGACATCACTTGCCTTGTTTGCATTACGAAATGTTGATCTGAACTTTACGGTATTTGGCTCTCACCTTCTTACCTGGTCACCAGCACAGTTCCAAGCATTAAATCCAATTTGGATCATGTTGCTAAGCCCAGTACTTGCATTCCTTTACTCAAAAGCAGGTGCTAAAAATAAAGATTTATCGATTGCGGCAAAATTCGCACTAGGGTTTGCTGTTGTTGCAATCGGCTTCTTTGTGTATGGGTTTGCAGGTAACTTTGCTATCAACGGTAAAACCTCTGCCTGGATCATGATTATCGGTTACGGAGCCTACTCTTTAGGTGAGCTACTCGTCAGTGGATTAGGTTTAGCGATGATTGCCCGTTATGCACCAGAGCGCATGGGTGGATTTATGATGGGCGCTTACTTCGTGGCTTCTGGTATTTCACAATATCTAGGTGGTGTAGTAGCAAACTTTGCCAGTATTCCAAAAGGCATGACAAACCCGCTAGAAACCTTAACGGTATATACGAGCTTATTCAATAAACTCGGTATAGCTGCCGTAGTTTGTACCTTTATCGCATTAGCCGTTTTACCTCTAATGCGTCGACTAGATAAACAACACCAAGGTATTCAGTAATTAACTACCGACTATAGTTAATAACTGAATCCTCAACGTGTAAAAAATACCGCACAATTCAACTTGAACTGAACTGTGCGGTATTTTTATGTTAGATAACCAGGTAAATTCAATACATTATTGCGTAGAACGAATCAAGTCAGCCATCATTTCAATATGCTCATCCGAGTCATTTAAACATTCAATATATCGATAACCTTGTCCACCTGCAGTCTGATAGATATCTTTACATTCAATGGCAATTTCTTCTAAGGTTTCAATGCAATCACAAGCAAAAGCGGGGGAAATAACATCTAACTTTTCAAATCTCTTGTCAGCTAAGTTTTCGAGTGTTTTATCGGTATAAGGTTGCAACCACTCTTCTTTACCAAAGCGAGATTGATAGCTCATACCTATTTGCTCTACCGATAAACCAAGTTCAAGGCGCAACAACTCTGTGGTTCTTTCACAATGTTTAGGATACATATCACCTTGATTAGCAAGACGCTGTGGAATTCCATGATATGAACACAACAAGTAGTCACCTTGTCCATGCTGTTGCCAATAATCTCGAACCTTACTTGCTAGAGCTTTTATATATAGAGGGTGTTGATGGTAATCACGGATTAAGTGGTACCCTGGTAAGGCAATCATTTTGCTCAGACTACGTGATAATGCATCAGATACCGCCGCTGTTGTAGTACTCGAATATTGTGGATATAAAGGCAATATCGTAATCGTATCGCAGCCCTGCTCAATCAACTTATTAAGGCCGCTTTCAATACTCGGATTACCGTAAGTCATTCCTAGTTCTACCGGGATTTGCAGCGCCTTGGCAAGTTTTTCGGCTTGGCGCTTTGAATACACCATTAAAGGTGACCCTTCATCCATCCAGACTTGTTGATAGACTTTGGCCACTTTAGGTGAACGCAACGGTAAAATTACACCATTCAGTAGAGGCCACCAAAATAATCGTGGGATACTAACAACACGTTTATCACTCAAAAAAGGTTTTAAAAAGTCTTTTACCCCTTGAGCTGATGGAGATTCTGGCGTTCCAAGGTTGACTAATAAAATGCCTGTTTTACTTACGATTAACTTGCCCATCCTCGACCTCTACAAAAGATATAAAAAAGCGACATTACGAATAATGTCGCTCAATATAACAAAAATCTTACTCAGTCACTTATCTATTTTGCCTATCAAATCAATCGTTAAATAGACGCCAAAATAAGCCTGAAAATTAAGATAATGCTTTTTCGATATCAGCACTCACTTCTGAAACTTGCTTAGTACCATCAAATTTCAAGTATTGAGTATTGCCCGCTTCAGCTTCTTTATTGTAATAAGCAATAAGAGGAGCTGTTTGCTCATGGTAAACACCCAAACGAGCACGTACTGTCTCTTCTTTATCATCATCACGAACCACTAGGTCTTCACCCGTTACGTCATCTTTACCTTCCACTTTAGGTGGGTTGTAAGTAACGTGGTAAGTACGACCAGATGCTAGGTGAGCACGACGACCAGCCATACGCTCAACAATCACGCTGTCAGCAACGTCGAATTCGATCACGTAGTCCACTTCAACACCTAGCTCTTTCAAGCCATCAGCCTGAGGGATAGTGCGAGGAAAACCGTCTAGTAAGAAACCTTTTTCACAATCAGCTTGTGCAATGCGCTCTTTGATAAGACCAAGAATAATATCATCAGAAACGAGTTGACCCGCATCAATAACCGCTTTCGCTTGCTTGCCCATTTCAGTGCCAGCTTTAATTGCAGCACGTAACATGTCACCGGTTGAAATTTGTGGAATACCAAACTTGTCCATGATGAATTGAGCTTGAGTGCCTTTACCTGCCCCCGGAGCACCTAAAAGAATGATGCGCATGTATATTCCTCTTATTTAAAATTTTTTATACCGAAGCTCACTGTAATGTATACAAAACAATGAAGACACTACGGTAAGTTTCGGTATAAGGATGAAGTCAGCATATCCCTGTTGTATCAAAAAATACTGACTTATTACAAAACTAGGGCCAGAATTTTACCACAACTTCCAGCCCTATTTCATTTTTACTTAGTAAGAAGTGCGTTGATTGCACCCACAAAGTGACTTGGATCTTCCATTGCACCACGTTCTGCGAGCATAGCTTGGCCAAGTAACACTTCAACCCAACGACCAAATGCTTCTTCATCTGCCTCATCTGCCATGCGCTTCACTAACGCATGATTAGGATTTAGTTCGAAGATGTACTTCACTTCAGGAACTTCTTGTCCAGCCGCCGCTAACAATTTCGCCATCTGTGTACCCATTTCATAATCATCAGTCACAACAACCGCTGGCGTACTTGCAAGCTTGAAGGTAGTGCGAACTTCTTTTACTCGGTCGCCCAAGTAATTTTGAGTACGCTCAACAACAGACTTAAACTCTTCTTCTGTTTCTTTCTGTTGTTCTTTCTCCGCTTCATCTTCAAATTTAGACAGATCAAGACCCGCTTTAGTGATTGCTTGGAATTGCTTGCCATCGAACTCGGTTAAGTAGTTCATTAACCACTCATCAATGCGATCAAACATCAGAATCACTTCCAGACCTTTCGCTTTAAATTGCTCTAGGTGTGGGCTGTTTTTTGCCGCAGCGTAGCTATCAGCCGTTAGATAATAAATTTTATCCTGACCTTCTTTCATACGCTCAACATAAGAAGCTAAAGATACGGTTTGCTCTGAATTATCAACATGAGTCGAAGCAAAGCGCATTAAACCAGCAATTTTCTCTTTATTTGAAAAGTCTTCTGCCGGGCCTTCTTTTAGAACAAGACCAAACTCTTTCCAGAAGCTTTGGTATTTTTCTTCATCACGGTTGGCCATTTTTTCCAACATACCAAGCACACGTTTAGTACACGCGCTTCGTAGCGATTGAGTGATCTTGTTATCTTGTAAAATTTCACGAGACACGTTTAATGGCAGATCGTTAGAATCAATTAAGCCTTTTACAAAACGTAAGTAAGAAGGCATAAACTGCTCAGCATCGTCCATAATAAAGACGCGTTGCACATATAACTTCAAACCTGCTTGATGATCACGGTTCATCATATCCCAAGGGGCTTTCGAAGGAATGTATAACAAGCTAGTGTAATCATTTTTACCTTCAACCTTGTTATGGCTCCAGGTTAGCGGATCAGCAAAGTCATGCGAAACATGCTTATAGAACTCAATGTACTCTTCATCATTGATCTCGCTTTTCGCGCGCGTCCATAATGCTTGAGCTTTGTTAATCTGCTCCCAAGACGCTTCTTTTTTAGTGACTTTAGTGCCGTCTTCGTTTTCTTCGCCAGTTTCAACGTCTTTTTCTGTCCAAATGGATACTGGAATGCCAATATGATCAGAGTACTTGCCAATTACATCACGCAGACGATATTCATTTAAGAATTCTTTACCTTCTTCACGCATGTGTAAAATAATGTCGGTACCACGTGTTTCTTTGATAATGTCTTCAATAGTGTAATCGCCTTCACCCGCAGAGTGCCATTGGACAGCTTTATCTGCAGGTAGACTTGCCGCGCGAGTGCGAACTGTTACCGCATCTGCCACAATGAAAGCCGAATAAAAGCCAACGCCAAATTGACCAATTAATTGAGAGTCTTTGCTTTGATCTTCGGACAATTTAGAAAAGAAATCTGCAGTACCCGATTTAGCAATGGTTCCTAGGTGCTCAATCACATCTTCACGTGACATACCAATGCCATTATCAGAAATGGTCAGTGTATTGGTTTCACTGTTAAAAGAGAGCTTAACACCTAGATCGGCATCGCCTTGGTACAAATCTGAATTCGATAATGCCTGAAAACGTAACTTATCTGCTGCATCAGAGGCATTGGAGATCAGCTCTCGTAAGAAGATTTCTTTATTGGAATACAGAGAGTGAATCATCAAGTGCAGTAGTTGTTTTACTTCTGATTGAAATCCACGTGTTTCTTTATTTGTTGTCATTGTATCGCTCATTAGAACTCCACTCTTATTTGTACAGCTGGTATAGCCAAGTTGTTTGTTAAAAACCTACTCTACAAATTTGGGCAGGTGAATATAAATTCAAGGTAAAAAATCATCAAAACCGTGTTTTTCTTATCATTTTTTATTATCATAAAGATGAAAAACATCACAAAATCTAAATTTCGCGAATTTTTAGCTGTGCGAAAGGTCGATTTCAACCAATTTTTGCTACTGAGAACACCTAAATGACCAATATAGGCACTAAATATATTCTTGCCCAAAAGTTCATATTCGATCCTTATAGCAATACGCTAAGCGATCTGAATGATGACAATAATATCGTACGTTTAGGAAGTAATGAGAGCCGTATACTTTTAATCTTGATCGAAAACTCAAATCAAGTGGTGAGCCGAGATCAATTACACGAGTATGTATGGCGAGACCAAGGATTTCAGGTCGACGATTCAAGTCTTACTCAAGCAATTTCTACACTTAGAAAAATGCTGCAAGATTCAACAAAATCTCCTCAATTTGTGAAAACAGTACCAAAACGAGGCTATCAATTAATCTCTTCAGTTGATATTGCCCCCCAATCACATGAAGTGGCAGATAAAGCTCAAGATCTGAATTCTGAAGATGACCAGTCAACAACTACTCATCATGTTGAAGAAGCAAAACAAACGGTTAACTCAAGTCAGAATATAGCTGCAAGCGCGAAAGAAACATCAACTAACGTAGACAGTAAGGTCCCTACTTGGCTTTATTTAGTCTGGGCACTGATTGTAATATTACCGTTCTTTGTATGGATGAGCGAAGTGCCGAAGAGCAATGAGCTGACTAAAATTGAAATGGAAAGCAACATTCCACTTTTTGTACCAGCGAACCAACCCAAAATAGATCAATGGTTGCCAATTATAGAAAGGTGTACCAAGGCTTATCAGAAACATGTTCCAACAACACTCTCTCGAGTGATCGCAACCGGTGGTGAAAGTGAGCATATTGCTTTAAATTATATCTACCCTCTCAAAGACACCGAACAAAATAAAACCATCGTATTGTTTGTTAACCAAACAAACTTTGAATCCCTTTGTCAATAGAGGCTAGCATGAAAAAGACAATATCAATTATCGCACTTGCTGTAGCTCTAATAGGTTCATGGAATTATTGGCAAGGTGATATCAAGTTAAAACAAGAACTGACATCAAGAGAATGGCAGTCCACGACAATTGCTTATATGAACTTCTGGGATCAAAAGATTCAACACTTAGACAAAGCGAGTATTTCATCAACCGTGAAGTACTTACCAAACCAGACATATATCAAAAACTCGACACTGATTTTCACGAGCAAGGATATTGAAAAGCCCGTAGAAATTGTCATATCAGAATCTGGAAACTGGGAGCTTAGCGATCATTATTTAATTGTTGATGCGAGCGAATTTAAAGATATTTCGACCACACCAATAACTCAGATAACACCAGCACAAGTTGAAAAACTGAAAACACTATTTAAGATTAACGCTCAACAAAGCCGAAAAATCGATGTGATCAATAATCGCACTTTATTGCTTACCAGCTTGGCGCACGGCTCAACCATTTTATTCTCTCAATAATATGGTCTCTGAATAACACAAGGGCAAGTCAACAGTTTGCCCTTTTTCTTACCTAAGAGTGTCGCATGAAAGCAAAAATTGAAATCTTTTACTGTCGTCAATGCAATTGGATGCTTCGTGCTTCGTGGCTAAGCCAAGAACTACTTCATACTTTTAGCGAAGAAATAGAAAGTGTCGCTCTACACCCAGATACTGGTGGCCGATTTGAAATTTTCTGCAATGGCCAAGTTATTTGGGAAAGAAAAACCGATCATGGATTTCCCGAAGCAAAAATTCTCAAACAACGAGTTCGTGACATTATCGCTCCAGATAGAAACCTAGGGCATTCCGACAATAAATAAGCTCAGATTAAATAGTTTATACCCAAGTAACTTCAAGGTGCGAGTTTCAGCAAGAATAAAACAAGCTTTAGGCAAGGCAAATTGAAGATGATAATAGTCATTCTATCTCTGTTCAATTTAACGCGGCCTAAAGGTTTGGATGATAGCTCTGAATTCTGCACCTTGAAGTCACTTGGGTATATTTATATTGACCGCTTAAAATCTCTTCACCACCATTTAATTTACAGACTCTAAACACGTCACCTTCATATAGGCCATAACTCGCCTCAATTTGGCCACGAGGAAATGTCGTGGAGCCTGGATTAAAGATAAAATGCTCTCCGACCCAAGCAGCTTGTGGTATATGACTGTGCCCGTGGCATAAAACATCCCCAGCATTCAGAAGAGGTAGATGTTGTTGATTATAGATATGTCCGTGAGTTAAAAATAATTTGCTCCCTGAATCTAACAGGACAACCGTATAATCACTCATAATTGGAAACTCTAAAAGCATTTGGTCAACTTCACTATCACAATTACCGCGAACAGCAATAATATGAGTTTTGTATTGATTGAGTAATTGAGCGACCTGAACCGGATCATAACTAACTGGGATAGGGTTACGAGGACCATGATTCAGCACATCTCCCAATAAAATAAGATGCTCCGCTTCCGAACGTTCAAAATGCTTCAATGCTGTTTTAGTCGCCTTAAGACAGCCATGCAAGTCGGAAATAAAAAAGAGTTTCATATCATTATCACTTTGTTGAGGTAAGTTAAAATAGCCCTCGCAGAAGTCACACCTAACGCTATAATAACAGTGACAAACAAGGAGATGTTATGCATATATTAATGACTGGAGGAACTGGATTTATCGGTTGTGAGTTAGTTAAACACCTCACAGGCCATCACATTACTGTGTTAACACGTTCACCGAAAAAAGCCAAATCAGCATTACGGCATGCTGACTTTTCAAACATTGACTATATCAACAAATTATCCAACGTCTCTGATCTTAATCATATAGATATTGTGATCAATCTTGCTGGTGAGCCTATTGCCGCAAAACGCTGGTCATCCACTCAGAAACAGAAAATATGTCATAGCCGCTGGGATACAACACAGCAACTTGTCGATCTCATTAAAAAAAGCAGCTCACCACCCAAATGTTTAATTAGTGGATCAGCCGTCGGAATTTATGGTGATAAAGACAAACAGCAAGTGTATGAAAATACTCCACTTGCTAAGGGCGGCTTCCCTTTCAAAGTTTGCCAACAATGGGAATCTATTGCACTACAGGCACAAAGTGACAAAACACGAGTATGTCTATTAAGAACAGGCATAGTATTAGGTACTGAAGGGGGAGCTTTGGCTGCCATGCTACCACCATTCAAGTTTGGTGTTGGCGGTAAAATGGGAACGGGTGAACAATATATGCCATGGATACACTTGCAAGACGCAGCAAGAGCAATTGCATACTTAGTGAATCACCATAAAGCCAATGGAATTTTCAACCTAAGTGCACCTCACCCTGTCACCAATCTCGCGTTTAGTGATGGCTTAGCAAAAACATTAAAACGCCCGGCTATGATAACAACACCTAAATGGTTGATGAAATTCATCATGGGCGAATCATCACAATTACTCTTTGATAGTGTCAGAGCCAAACCCAAACACCTAACTGAACTTGGCTTTATATTCACCTTTTCTCACTTAGAACCCGCACTAAAACAAATTCTTCATGCTAGAGAGAATTAATTTAACAATTTTACTCCCCAATAATTACATGTCATTAAACCTTAATAATCGTGTGTCATTATCCCATTATCAAGAGGCGTATTAATGGAGTTGTATGATGACCCTCAACCAACTTAACTGGCTGTGTATAGCCATCGTATGTACCATTTTTTTGATGTTCTAGTGACAGAAAAACCTGCTGAGTGCCCATTAACAAATCAAACGAATCACTTTCTCTTTTATCTTATTACCTTGAATTATCATAGTGGTGACCTCATTGTTATATAAATGATTTAGGCCTCCTAAGCCTACAACACCTAAGTGACTTCAAGGATATTGAAATGCAGCCAGAATTCATCATTGAAATTAATGAACAAAATTTCCGCCCAACGATAGAACTTTCTCAGCAACAGCCCGTTCTTATCCACTTTTGGGCACCATCTGTGGCTGAAAGCACTCCTGTTATAAATGAATTACAAGCACTGGCTAATCAATATCAAGGTGCATTCACTCTCGCCTTTCTTAACTGTGAAGCAGAGCCAGCTTTAGCCTCTCAATTTGGTGTCCAATCGCTCCCAACGATTGCTTTGTTTTCTAATGGCCAAGCAGTCGATGGCATGGCTGGCCCTCAAAGTATTGAAATCATCACAAATATGTTGGTGAAACACCTTCCAAGCCCAGAAGATTTAGCTCTAAAAGCAGCCATTGAAGCAATGGAAAACAACCAACATCAAGAAGCTTTAACCTCACTACAGGCACTACCGGAACACTACACATCACGTGGAGATATCAAACTCGCCATTGCCGATTGTTTATTAGAAACACAACAGTTTGATCTTGCTAAAGCACAATTAGCCAATATTCCTCTTGAATACCAAGATAATTATTACAAAGGGTTGGTAGCAAAATTAGAATTGCACGAGCAAGCAGCAGATAGCCCAGAAATTCAAGCATTAGAGTCGCAATTTTCAGAAGACCCAACTAACCTATCTTGCCTTTGTGATTTAGCACTGCAATATCACCAAGTTGCACGAGATGAAGAAGCTCTGCAATTATTGATAGGAGTTTTAAAGAAAGATCTCCATGCTCATGATGGGGAAGTCAAAAAAGTATGTATGGATATTTTATCTGCACTAGGGCAAGGAAACGTACTCGCCTCTAAATATCGCAGACAACTTTATTCACTACTTTACTAGGTGGGCGTGTAGCGTATATTAAAAACACTCTACTTCAGAGTATACAAGCCTACTTCTGATTGCCCTTTAAGTTATCAATTATAGGGCAATCGGGATTATTATCCCCAGGACAATCATTTATCCATTGAGTAAGTTGTTTCTCGATTTGTTGCAGTTGCGATAATTTTTCTCTTACTTCAACCAATTTCTGATTAGCCGTTGCTTTCACATCACAACTATGACGAGTAGGATCATTAGCCAATTCAACTAAGCTTTTACACTCATCCAAGCTAAAACCAACCATTCGTGATCGCGCCACTAATTTAAGTTGCTCAACAATTTCCTCTGTATAATATCGATAACCATTTTCACCACGTAATGGTAGGTTAATCACTCCTTTCGATTCATAAAAACGAATAGACTTTGCCGACAACCCCGTTAATTTTGCGACTTGGCTAATGTTCATGATTGCCCTCCAAAATAAAATCGATCATAAAAAAGTTCATGATCGATTCAAAGTATACCATGTAGAACTAACAAATTAGCATGAGAAAATTACTCGACTTTCAGTAACCAAGTGAGGATTTGGCTTCTTTGCTCTTCAGATGCCTTTTTATACCAATAGCCTAGCATTTCACTTGGTTTGCCCGTTGTTTTTAGATCTTCAGAAACTTGTTTGCGATTTTGGAAAGCCCAAGATGAGAAGGCTTCTTTCTCTGATTGTTCAGCTTCTTGATACCAGTATTCAACCATTTCTTGTGGTTTGCTGATTTTAACATCTGCTTTTGCAGCAACAGTAGTAGAAACACTCGTCGCTCCAGCTAAGACAATATTATTGGCTTCATTATAGGCTGCTAATTCTTTTTCATAATCACGGGTAAAGCCACCAAGCGCTTCTAAACGATCTTGTTGAACATTCACCACATCATTATTTGCATTTTTAACGGTAAATTTAGGTTGTTTATCAAATTGTTTAGCGTCTTCTGTCGTCGCTATTTTAGAACTTGGGGAGATAGTTAAACTTGTGTCAGCTTGCTCTAAAGTGATCACTACTGGTACAGAGTTATATTTTTCATACTCACCACGGTTTTGTACTAACTTCTCAATTTGTACAACAATTTGGTTTTGACCATTTTCTAAATTGAATTCTTTTTTTGAAGTTAAGCTGAAACCAAGTTCATCACCATTAATTACAACAGGCTGTACATCCTGATTAAGGCCTATCTTGACATCTGCAGCAGATTGGAAAGAAGTTCCTACCAAACCAACTAACAACAAAATTTTAAATGATTTCATACTTCATCCTTAATCTTAAATAAAAACGGGCACCTTCAGTGGTGCCCGATTACTATAACAAAACTAGTGTGCTAACAATGTGAGTTAGAAATAGTATTCAGCACCAACTAGAACGAAATTATTCCAATCGCCAGAGTTGTTCATTTCATAGTTACGTGAATCAATGTATAGGTAAGTACTTGGTAGTAAGTAACCTAAACGAGCAGTAACAGCTGTATCTGAAGTGTCATCACCAGTACCATCAGCCATATCAGCATCATCAGTACCTGCATAACCTACTTTAAATACCCACTTTTGATTTAGAATATACTGAGCGGTTGTTGACCAAGCATTTTGGCTGTTGGTACCTTGTGCAGAATCTTGCTCCATATATTTGTAAGCAGCTGTGAATGTGAAGTCACCTAAGAATAAGCTACCACCAGCGATTGCATAGTTATTACCGTACATTTTAACTTTGCCGCTAGGGATGTAATCAGGGTTAGCGATCAATTGGCCAGTATTTTGGTCGATGATGTATTGTGGGTTATCACCTACAGAGTCATCATAATCACCACGGTTATAATAACCAGCATGTAAGTTAAACATATCAGCAGAATAAGAAGCAGCAATACTCGATACTAGACCATCGACTGTATTTTCCATGCCGCTTACTGTTGCTTGAACAGAGAAGCCGCCCCAGTTTGCTGAATCATAACGAACTACGTTATCAGCACGATCTTGGAAACCAGCACCGATATCATTGTTCCAATCAAATACGTTACCTAGACCTGGGTTTGAGTGTGGCCAATCAACATAGTTGTATGTAGCAACTAATTGACGACCAAATTTGACTGAACCAAAACCATCAAAGTCTAGACCCAGATACGTGTCACGAGCACCGAGTTGGCCTGATTTAGAACCATTGTCTGCGTTACCGCCTTCAATTTGCCAAATAAAGTTCGGCGCAAAGTCTTCAAATTCAACCGTGCCGCGGAAACCTACGCGAGACTCAATAACAGTACCAAAATTGCTGTCATCTTGGTCATCACCATAGATCATAAAGCCAGCCGCTTGGCCGTAAAATTGAACCGCATCACCTGCAAGAGGGATTGCAGCGTTAGCTGTACCAGTAAATGCTGCTGCTGAAACTACAGCGCCAAGTAGCGTACGTTTAAAAATTTTTTCCATGGAAAAGCTCCTAAAAATGGACATAGCTGTTTTATTTCACCTTGAAACTTTAAGTGGCCGCCGAAAGCAACAAGGCATTCTTCCTATTAATTTGCTTAGTAAACTAACTAAACAAAAATTTTATGTTTTTAATGTTCGCACACAATGTGTACCCACGTGATTAAGACTAACTTCGCTGCGCAAAACATCAACAATAAGTTAATTTTTTAACAGAAAAACATGAGCGAGTGCAAAGTTCCCTAACATTGGTGATCAATATCACAAAGTGACAACAAAAAATAAACCATTTAAAATCAACAACTTACACAAAATTAAAAAGAAATAGTAATTTCGCCACCCTATGAATCATTCACAACCCTTGCTGTCCCCAAAGCACAAATAAGCAAATCAAATATAAAGAAACATTTATTAACCAGTAAATATAAAAAAGGCTCCTTGCTAGGAGCCTTTTCATAAAACAACAACTTAATTAACGATTTAAATAAAGGTTAACCATTTAATATTGTTAATAATTGTTCTTCCGTTTGGATCTCAACACCTAACTCCTGAGCCTTGGTTAGTTTAGAACCAGCTGCCTCCCCTGCAAATAAAATATCGGTTTTTTTCGATACACTTCCCGCCACTTTCGCCCCTAATGCCTGCAGTGCTGCTTTAGCATCATTACGATTTAATTGACTAAAAGATCCAGTAATAACCACGGTTTTATCTTTTAATGGTAGAGAATTAGGTTCAGCATTAACTTTGACTTCAGGCCAGTGAATTCCTTGACTTATAAGTTCATCAATGACTTTTTGATTATTTTCTTCTGAAAAGAAGTGCACAATATGCTCTGCCACAACCTGACCAACATCAGGCACTTGAACCAAATCATCTTTGGTGGCAACTCTGACTTTCTCTAAAGTGTGGAAATGTAGTGAAAGATTTTGCGCTGTCGCTTCACCGACTTCGCGGATCCCCAGCGAATAGAGAAAACGTGGTAGTGTCGTTTCTTTTGCCGAATCTAAAGCGTTAACGATATTCTGCGCCGACTTAGGTCCAAGTCGATCTAACACCGTGAGTACACCCGCAGATAACGTAAATAAGTCCGCTGGTGTTTGAACCATCTCTTTTTCAACTAGTTGTTCAATCACCTTCACTCCAAGTCCGTCCACATCCATCGCTTTGCGTGACACAAAATGCTTCAATGCTTCTATTCGTTGAGCTTGGCAAATCAAACCGCCAGTACAACGAGTGACCGCTTCACCTTCAATCCGCTCGACATCTGAATGGCAAACCGGACATTGAGTCGGATAAATAACACGAACAGCATCTTCGGAACGCCTGTCTGGCACTACACCAACAATTTTAGGGATCACATCGCCAGCTCTACGAACAATTACAGTGTCTCCAATGTGTACATCCAAACGCTCAATTTCATCAGCATTGTGTAATGTTGCATTACTAACCGTCACACCACCGACATAAACAGGCTCTAGTTTCGCCACAGGAGTTATTGCCCCAGTACGACCTACTTGGAACTCCACATCATTTAAACGTGTCATTTCTTCTTGGGCTGGAAACTTATAAGCTATTGCCCAACGGGGAGCACGTGCAACAAAACCTAGTTCTTCTTGTAAAGCAATATCATCAACCTTGATTACTACACCATCAATTTCATAAGCAAGCTCACTACGGCGCTGCAAAATATC
Organism: Vibrio algivorus; assembly: GCF_030161215.1. Taxonomy (NCBI): domain Bacteria; kingdom Pseudomonadati; phylum Pseudomonadota; class Gammaproteobacteria; order Vibrionales; family Vibrionaceae; genus Vibrio; species Vibrio algivorus. The sequence goes on along the minus strand of NZ_BSPV01000009.1, from coordinate 235,469 downwards.
TTGATAATAAGCTTTCACATTTTCCAGTCCTTCAACCACTTTGGTTTCAGGGCACATAGGTAACCCCCAAGATTTAAGGGTTAAAAAACGTTGATAATGGCTTTGCGGTAATGTTCCACCTTCAACAACGCCAACACTATAGGCATAAAAGCTTAATGGTCGGGTAGCCGTCACTTTAGAGTCGAGTTGGCGTAAACTACCAGCAGCTGAATTACGTGGATTGGCAAACGGCTTAGTACCACTTTTTAACGCTTTTTCATTAAAAAGATTAAAACCATCCAGGAGCATAAAAACTTCTCCGCGCACCTCAATACGTTGTGGCCAATTATCACCTTGTAGTTTGAGTGGAATTGATTTGATGGTTTTTACATTAGCGGTAATGTTTTCACCAGTAGCGCCATCACCACGAGTGGCCGCTTGAACTAAAATACCATTTTCATAAAGTAAGCTAACCGCCAATCCATCCAATTTAGGCTCACAGCAATAAGTCTCACATTGCTTGGTTTTTAAACGAGCTGCGATCTTTTTATGGAAATTATCTAACTCAGACTCTTCAAATGCGTTATCTAATGAAAGCATAGGTATTTCATGCTTTACTTGTGTGAATCCATCAAGAGGTTTCCCACCTACTCGCATCGATGGCGACGAGTCAGAAGTAAATTCCGGGTTATCTTGTTCTAATGCAATTAACTCTCGCATTAGGCGGTCATATTCTGCATCGGTAATTTCAGGATTATCTTCGACATAATAACGGACACCATGGTGATGAAGTGTCTCTCTTAATTGCTCTATTCTGCGCTCAATTTCGCTACTCATGGTCTTTACCTGATCGTGCTTAGTCGTTATTTATAAAAAAGGCCCCTATGAAGGAGCCTGAATCTTCGTTTCTAGTATTATGCATTGCCAGTGTTTTATTCAGCTTCGGAGTTGCGAGCAACATAATCACGAATTTGCTGACGATAAGCAGAAAGCCTATCTGGTGTCATTAAATTCCGCTTATCATCCAAAACATTAGCACCTAAATCATCAGCAATTTGCTGAGCTGTTCTTAGCATCAATTTAAAGTTTTGATCCGCATCGCCAAAACAAGGCAAAGTCATAAAAAACGAAATACCTTTAGTCGTAAAGGTTGCTGGATCACCGTGTGCTAATGTGCCTGGATTCATCATGTTAGCAACACTAAATAAAACTTTTCCTGTTCCTGATGTGTCAGTGTGGCAGTGGAAAATATCCATTGCGCCATAATGCAAACCATGTTGTTGCATACTGTTAAATAGTTGAGTACCAACAAACTCTGAAGTGCCAGCAGCATGAACATGAAAAACAATCACTTCCATGTTATTTTTATCAGTTTGTTTATTCTCTTGTGGTTCTTTGGGCTGAGAAACAGCTGATGTTGGAGTTGATTCGGTTTTTTCCTGCTTTACTTCAGAAGCAGTCATGTTTTGATTAGTGGCAACTTTTTCCGATTCAGAAAATGAGACTTGTGTTTTAGCCGTTTGATGTTGAACTTCCATTTTGACTGGTTCATCACTGACTACATCATCCGTTGCGGCAAAAGAAATATCCGACTCACCAAATAAAGGGTCTATGTCTTCTTCTGACTCATCAATATGAAAAGCTGGCTCTTTACGCTCTTTAACTGGGGTAGCGTGAGAAACGATGCCTTCTTGTTCATCATCAGCAAGCGGAGTATTGACCTTTGGCTCCATTTTATTCAAAGGCTTATCAGCAAATTTTGCTTTACCTTCTTTCTTACTCGTCCATATACCATGTACCAGCAAACCTGCAATCGCCAGCCCACCGACAATAATGAGTACTAGTCGCAATTCCTGCATTTATCACTCTCAACTATTAATGTAATTACCAAAACCATCACTCAACTTGTTGAATTACAAAAAGTCACCTTGGATGCTTAATTGTGTCTTATCATGCCATAGAAATGGCTAAATGAGTGGTTTGTATATAACAATAAATTACTTTACCAAAAAAATTATCCCCAAGTCACCTTAAGATGTGAGATTCAGCATATTAAGGTGACTTGGGGATACATTTCTTTGAACCAACTAAAGTCAGCATTCCGGCACCTTTCTATTTCAATCAATATTTTAATCATAAAAATAAGCATTTAGTGCAATTTCAAGCCACTTTATATCATCATGCTTTTCTTATTTATCTATAACAGTAGAATAAGCACTACGCTTGTACCTTATTTATGGAGTGTTCATGTCAACTTCCCCTAACTTGAGAGCAGATCAGCCACCGAAAACCGGATTGGGTTATTTTATCTATGGTGCTCAATTATGTTTCAAGCCGGGCATTCGACGTTTTGTCATTTTACCGTTACTGACCAACATCATTTTGTTCGGTGGTTCTTTATTCTATCTATATAGTAACTTAAGTGAATGGTTAGATAATTGGTTAGGTACATTACCGGACATGTTGTCTTGGTTATCTTATTTATTACTACCATTATTAGGTATTACCATCATTGCAACATTCAGTTACTTTTTTAGTACCGTTGCTAATTGGATTGCAGCACCATTTAATGGCCTGTTGGCTGAAAAGTTAGAAATAAAATTAACGGGTCAAGGCCCAGCAGATCAAAACCTGTTCTCATTAATTAAAGACACCCCAAGGATCTTGTATCGAGAGTGGGTAAAACTTAAATACTATCTGCCTAAAGCACTTGGTCTCTTTATTTTATTGCTCATCCCTGCACTAGGGCAAACACTAGGTCCAATTCTATGGTTCGCTTTTTCTGCTTGGATGATGGCAATACAGTATTGTGACTATCCCTTTGATAACCATAAAGTTAGCTTTCCTAAAATGAAAGATGATTTAAAGGGTGACAAATGGACTGCTTATAGCTTTGGTGGATTGGTCGCTTTATGCACCATGGTGCCGATTGTAAACCTATTCGTTATGCCTATTGCGGTTTGTGGCGCAACAGCAATGTGGGTAGATAGATACAAGTCACTTAATAGATAACACGAGGGGTGCTTTATGGTGCACCCCATATTTTGCACAGACATTTACCCATATCATATAACCAATTATTCCTTTCACCTTATTTGCTGTAGATTTATGCTTTCAATCATGTATATATACCCAAGTAACTTGGGTATATAAGTACTTATTAATTCACACCCTACCGTGTAATGAAGGAACATCAACATGACAAAAATTTACGAAGATAACTCTCAAACTATTGGTAACACTCCTCTTGTACGCTTAAATCGCGTAAGCAAAGGTAACGTTCTAGCTAAGATTGAAGCCCGTAACCCAAGTTTCAGCGTAAAATGCCGTATTGGTGCCAACATGGTGTGGGAAGCAGAAAAAGCAGGCTTATTGAAGCCAGGTGTAGAACTAGTAGAACCAACTAGTGGTAACACCGGTATCGCACTTGCATACGTTGCAGCAGCTCGTGGTTACAAATTGACACTAACAATGCCTGAATCAATGAGCCTAGAACGCCGTAAACTACTTAAAGCACTAGGTGCAAACCTTGAGCTAACAGAAGCGGCTAAAGGCATGAAAGGTGCGATTGCTAAGGCAGAAGAAATTGTAGCAAGCGATCCAAGCAAGTATCTCTTACTGCAACAATTTAACAACCCAGCAAACCCAGCGATTCATGAGCAAACAACTGGCCCAGAAATTTGGGACGCAACTGATGGAAACGTTGACGTGTTTGTATCTGGTGTTGGTACCGGCGGTACTTTAACAGGTACTAGCCGCTACTTTAAAAAGACTAAAGGTAAAGCGGTCACAACAGTTGCAGTAGAGCCGGCTGAATCACCAGTGATTGCTCAAGCCCTTGCAGGAGACGAAATTCAACCTGCTCCGCATAAAATTCAAGGTATTGGTGCAGGATTTATTCCTGGCAACCTAGATTTAGAACTTATTGATAAAGTTATTTCGGTAACATCCGATGAGGCTATTACTATGGCTCGTCGCCTAATGGAAGAGGAAGGAATTCTTGCTGGAATCTCTTCTGGTGCAGCCGTTGTCGCAGCAAATAAAGTTGCCGAACTGCCTGAATTTGAAGGAAAAACAATTGTGACCGTACTACCAAGCTCAGGTGAGCGCTACCTAAGTACCGCTCTATTTTCAGGTATCTTTACCGATAAAGAGAACGAGCAATAAAACTGGTTCAAATCAATTTTTCTATGAAAAAAGCTCCTTTATGGGGCTTTTTTGTTGATCCCTACCACTCCTTTAGTGATAATCGGGATGTTTTATTTTTAGCTTCAAAATAAAGAAGCCTGTTAATTAACCAACTAAGATTAGTTAATAGAAAATAAATAAATGATAAGTGATGACTGAAAGCAATCGATTAGGACTACTTATTTTTCTTCGCTAGCGAAGCACTAAATAAGAAGGTAAGCTAAACTACTTTTCAGTTTCCAACAAAAAGCAAATTAATCGGGGTAACACACATGTATCAGAAGCAAGTAGAAATCACTGCAGAAAACGGCCTTCACACTCGTCCTGCGGCTCAATTCGTTAAAGAAGCTAAAGCATTCGATGCTGATATTACAGTGACTTCTAATGGCAAAAGCGCAAGTGCTAAGAGCCTTTTCAAACTACAAACTCTTGGTCTAGTAAAAGGTACTGTAGTAACTATCTCTGCAGAAGGCCCTCAAGCTGAAGCGGCTGTTGATCACCTAGTTGCTCTTATGGACCAACTACACTAATCACATCTGTGATTCACGGTATTTTTACTTTTTATATTTGAACAAATTAAGGTAAGGCTATGATTTCTGGAATTCTAGCATCTCCTGGTATTGCTTTCGGTAAAGCACTACTTCTTCAAGAAGATGAAATTGTCCTAAATAAAACACCTATTTCGGACGATCAAGTTGAAGCAGAAGTAAAACGCTTCTTTGATGCTCGTAATAAATCTTCTGAGCAATTAGAAGGCATTAAACAAAAAGCACTTGAAACCTTCGGTGAAGAAAAAGAAGCTATCTTCGAAGGCCACATCATGTTGCTTGAAGATGAAGAGCTAGAAGAAGAAATTTTAGCCCTCATCAAATCAGACAAAATGTCTGCTGACCTTGCAATCCATACTGTGATTGAAGAACAAGCAACAGCACTTGAGTCTCTTGATGATGACTACCTTAAAGAACGTGCTACCGATATTCGTGATATCGGTACACGTTTTGTTAAAAATGCATTAGGCATTAACATCGTATCTTTAAGCTCTATCAACGAAGAAGTTATTCTTGTTGCTAACGACTTAACACCATCTGAAACAGCACAGATCAACCTAGAATTCGTTTTAGGCTTTGCTTGTGATATCGGTGGCCGTACATCTCACACCTCAATCATGGCTCGTTCACTTGAACTTCCTGCGATTGTGGGTACAAACGACATTACAAAACAAGTATCGAACGGCGATATTTTAGTTTTGGATGCGATTAACAACAAAATCATCGTTAACCCTTCTGATGCAGAACTAGAAGAAGCGAAATCAATTCGTGATAATTTCTTAGCTGAAAAAGAAGAGTTGGCGAAATTAAAAGATCTACCGGCTGTCACTCTAGATGACCACCATGTAGAAGTTTGCGGTAACATCGGTACAGTGAAAGACTGTGACGGTATCATCCGTAACGGTGGTGAAGGTGTAGGTCTATACCGTACTGAATTCCTATTTATGGACCGTGATGCCCTTCCAACTGAAGAAGAGCAATACAAAGCATACAAAGAAGTCGCTGAAGCAATGGGTGATCAAGCCGTTATTATCCGTACTATGGATATTGGTGGTGATAAAGATCTTCCATACATGGATCTACCGGAAGAAATGAACCCGTTCTTAGGCTGGCGTGCAGTACGTATCAGCTTAGACCGTCGTGACATCTTAAAAGATCAATTACGTGGTATCTTACGTGCATCAGCACACGGCAAGCTTCGCATCATGTTCCCAATGATTATCTCTGTTGAAGAGATTCGTGAACTTAAAGCGGCGCTTGAAGAATATAAAGCAGAGCTTCGCAACGAAGGCCTAGCATTTGACGAGAACATCGAAATTGGTGTAATGGTTGAAACACCGGCTGCTGCTGCAATTGCTCACCACCTTGCAAAAGAAGTTTCATTCTTTAGTATTGGCACAAACGACTTAACTCAATATACTCTTGCAGTTGACCGTGGTAATGAGTTAATTTCTCACTTATACAACCCGCTATCTCCTGCTGTACTAACTGTGATCAAGCAAGTAATTGATGCATCACACAAAGAAGGCAAATGGACAGGTATGTGTGGTGAGTTAGCTGGTGATGAGCGCGCTACCCTACTTCTATTAGGTATGGGCTTAGACGAATTCAGCATGAGTGGTATTTCTATCCCTCGCGTTAAGAAAATCATCCGTAACTCAAACTTCGCAGAAGTAAAAGCAATGGCTGAAGAAGCACTTGCTCTACCTACTGCGGCAGAAATCGAAGCTTGCGTTGATAAATTTATCGCAGAAAAATCGAATTAAGAATATAATCTTTTAATTAAAGATTAAAAAGTTAACTGCTTAGGAGCACGACATGGGTCTGTTTGACAAACTTAAGAAGCTAGTATCTGACGACACAGCTGATGCGGGCGCGATTGAAATTATCGCACCTCTTTCTGGTGAAATCGTAAATATCGAAGATGTGCCTGATGTGGTTTTCGCTGAGAAAATCGTTGGTGATGGTGTTGCTATCAAACCAAATGGCGACAAAATGGTTGCACCAGTAAACGGTACAATTGGTAAAATCTTCGAAACTAACCACGCTTTCTCTATCGAGTCTGACGATGGTATCGAATTATTTGTTCACTTTGGTATCGACACTGTTGAACTAAAAGGTGAAGGTTTCACACGTATCGCTGAAGAAGGTCAAACTGTGAAAGCAGGCGACACTATCATCGAATTTGATCTTGCGTACCTACAAGAGAATGCAAAATCTACGTTGACTCCTGTTGTTATCTCTAACATGGACGAAATCAAAGAGTTGAACAAACTTTCTGGTAACGTTGTTGTTGGTGAAACACCAGTTATCCGTATCACTAAGTAATTTTCTTAATGATATAAAAAACGCTGCTCAAGGGCAGCGTTTTTTTATATCTAAACTAAACCAGCGACTGAAATCTCTCCAATCGCTAAGAATCATTTATATTAAGCTAAAGCCAATTCCGCCAACATTTCTTTTGACGGTGCAAAGAAGTAAGCTCCTGTCACAGCTTGAGTAAAACGCAATAAATGATCGGTTTTACCATCTGTCTCACCAAACATACTATTCAGTAATACTTTGAAATTATGTAGACGATTACAGTAAGCGATAAATAGTAAGCCATGCTCTCCTGATACTGAGCCATAAGGCAAACTATGGCGAACCATTTTCAAGCCCTTACCTTCTTCTTTTATATCGACACGCCCCACGTGAGATTGCGCTGGTACATCATCTAATTCAACCGAATCAGGTTTAGTTCGACCAATCACTTTTTCTTGAGCTGACACATTTAAACGATTCCAAGCAGGTATGTTATGAATATAACGTTGCAGCATTACATAGCTACCACCTGCAAACTCACCTTCGGGGATCACTGCAACTTGACGACGCTCATCCCCTTCTGGGTTTTCCGTACCATCAATGAAATCTGTCATATCACGGCTATCTAAGAAGCGATAACCATAAGTTTCATCAACAACGTCAATATCATCACTGATCTCTGACATCAATTTGCGCAATATATAGAAATGCAAATCGTGTCGATTAGAGTGGCAATGCAAAAGAACATCCGATTCAGTTGCAGGAGCAACCGTTTCACCCGTTCCTAGTTCAACAAACGGCTCTAACTCTTGAGGCATACTCTGGTTCGTTTTTTGCCAAAAAGAGTGGGTAAAAGCCAGTGTAATATAAAGATTAGAATCCGGTTGCTGATCATTGAGCGACGACACTAAATCAGGTAAGGCTTTCAGTTGCTCAAGAACATGAGAGTGGTTGCGATTGATCTTAAGCATGCACTGTAAAGAAAATGGATTCGCTTCTGGGATAATTGCCGATTGTGGTAGCGACATGAATACTTCCTTATTCTATGTTTATTGTGGTTATTATACTCAAGTAACCTCAAGGTGCGAGCTTCAGCAATAATAAAATAAAATCATCACTTCTAATTAGTACAATATACCCAAAGTAATTGAAGTTGCAGTGAGGCGACAAGTAAATGAGGCCCCATGAGCATAGCTCGCCTATGACTTTCTTTAATAAAGAGATAAGGGGCGAATGAACGCCGGACAAAGCTGCAGCTTCAAGTACGACAGGTATAAAATCGCTATTACACTAAGTTTGGAGTTGTGAATGTATCCTTCACTCTCTGAGAATGAGACAAATAAATCAATAACCATACCAAGCCCAATAAAGTTAATGCATCACTCCAATTAAACTGCCACAGAGTAAGGGATAAATGATAAAGCGTAATCACGAACTGTACTGAAACGACAGCAATGGTGTAACTGCGACCAAAACTCAATATCTTATTAAGCCAAACCCGTTCAGGTGTACGCAATGATATCGCCCATGCCAAAATCACAACAGGTAATCCCACCAATAATCCCAAGTATAAACTATCGGGGACTGGGTAAATGAGTGATAACAACTTAGTACTCATTGTTCGGCTAGCGCTGGCCACGATAAAGACTATCCAAGCTTTAGCCAAAAATAGCCAACTTAGCCATAGCCATAGACTGGGCTTTAAAAAACCATTGCTATCATATTCATCGACACTGTAAGTGATCGCATATTGCACTGATATTTTCTTCCTTGTCGTTTTCATCTTTAAAGGCTGTTGATTTATACTCAGGACTGCTAACCTTATATCCAACATAATCCGTAGCTACATTTAACTTCTGCTACTTTAACAAATAATGAATAAATAAAATGAAGCCAAGCAAAAAAAACATTTCACCAGAAACTCAACAAGAAGCATTAGCGGTAGCAAAATCGACTCAAAAGCCGGGACAAACCAAAGAACAAACAAAACTCATTGCTCAAGGCATAGAAAAAGGCATTGCATTATATAAAAAACAACACAAAGAAAAACTAAGGGAAGCGGACAAGTTACGTAAAAAGCAGTCGAAAAATATCCATCAAGAGCAAACACCATCAAGTATACAGCTATCTACGAGCGACCATAAACCGTCTAAGCCATCCGTATTGCCATGGGCATTAGTGATTCTCAGTTGGGTTGGGTTTGCCATTTATTTGTTGCTACAACAATAACGGTAATATTATTTCACTAGTCCAAGACATTGGGCAATATCAGCTTGCCAATGCTTTAGAACGCGCACATCAAAAGGCCCCCAATTGTTGACCGTATAATATCCATCATTATGGCGTCGACCATCTTGTACAAAGGATAAATGAATACCAATTGCAGGTAAGGCTTTCAGGACATCTTGAATAGTTCTTCTTGGCCAACCTGTTAACTCCATTAATTTAGGTACATTTGGACGTTCTAAATCTTTAATCAGCAAGGCAATATAAAGGCGTCTTGCAAATACCGGGCTAAGCTCCACATTGATATCCTCAAACAGTGATCGATTAGATCAAAACAATTGACTCTATTATCACCGTAAATACGTAAAGCGATTTTGCGTAGGATCAATCAGACGCTATACAAATAACCCTCTCCCCCTGACACCGATGGAAACAAGTGCATTAACACGCTGAATTGTGTACGATTCGTTAAATAAAGATTAAGCAAAAAAGGATAATAAAAAATGATTACCATGTATGGCATCCCAAATTGTGACACGATTAAAAAGGCCAAAAAGTGGTTGGAAGCCGAAGGCATCGACTATCATTTCCATGACTATCGTAAATCAGGAATTGATGCTGAATTAATTACCTCATTTTTCCAAAAATTTGGCTGGGAGGCCGTGGTCAATAAACGAGGCACCACCTACCGCCAATTATCCGATGAACAAAAAAACACCTTAAATCAAAATAGTGCAATCTCGTTATTAACCGAAAACCCAGCGATGATTAAGCGCCCTATCTTAATAACTGAATCAACAGCCATTATTGGATTTAAAGCTGCTGATTATGAAGCTCAATTAAAGTAAGGAAACCACAAGGATGTTAGACAGTCCCGTACTTGCTCTTGCGCAAGATTTATTAGAACGTCAATCAGTCACCCCTGAAGATGCCGGTTGCCAAGATTTAATGATTAACCGCTTAAAAGCGCTTGGATTTGAAATTGAAGTTATGGTATTTGAAGATACCACCAACTTTTGGGCTCGCCGCGGCTCTAGCGCACCACTATTTGCTTTTGCTGGCCATACCGATGTGGTTCCTTCGGGCCCATTAGACCAATGGCATACCCCACCATTTGAACCAACGATAATTGACGGCTATTTACATGCTCGCGGCGCAGCAGATATGAAAGGCTCACTTGCCTGTATGGTAGTAGCTGTAGAACGTTTTATTGCCGAGCACCCTGACCACCATGGCTCAATTGCTTTTCTGATCACTTCCGATGAAGAAGGTCCGTTCATTAACGGTACTACCCGTGTGGTGGATACATTGATGGCACGTAATGAAATTATTGACATGTGTATTGTAGGTGAGCCATCAAGCACAACTCAAGTAGGCGATGTAATCAAAAATGGTCGCCGTGGTTCGATTACGGGTGACTTAACGGTCAAAGGGACTCAAGGGCATGTTGCCTATCCTCACCTTGCGAATAACCCAGTTCATCAAGCATTACCAGCCTTGGCTGAGTTAGCAACAACGACTTGGGACAATGGCAACGAGTATTTTCCGCCAACTAGCTTTCAAATACCAAATTTATCATCAGGTACTGGCGCATCAAATGTTATCCCAGGTGAATTTCATGTCCAGTTCAACTTCCGCTTTAGCACTGAGCTCACCGATGTTGAGATAAAACGTCGTGTCCATTCAATCTTGGATGCTCATGGCTTAAACTATGATCTAAAATGGACACTCAATGGTCATCCATTTTTAACCGATCAAGGCCCATTAATTGATGCGGTAGTCGAAGCTGTAAAAGCCGTCAATCATCAACCTGCACAGTTACTTACGACGGGTGGTACTTCCGATGGACGATTTATTGCACAAATGGGTAGTCAAGTAGTCGAGCTTGGACCGGTTAATGCCACAATTCATAAAGTAAACGAATGTGTGAAGATTTCTGATCTAGAGAAGCTTACCGATATGTATCAAAAGACATTAGAAAACTGTCTAACAGGCAAATAAGTCTTATAGGACACTTTCTAATTAAGAAGAGCAGCACATGACCCAATATTCACTTGAGCAATTGACCGGATTATCTCAAACTCATCTCACAACAATGCTTGTAGGAAAAAAAGAGTTTTCGATTCATCAAGATGTTAAAGCTCCATTGAACGAATTAATTCGTGACGCTCAAGTGAATGGGTTTGATTTTTCTATCGCCAGCAGCTTCCGTGATTACCATCGACAAGCCATGATCTGGAATGCAAAATTCCGTGGTGAAAGACCAATATTAGATAGTCACAGCCAGCCTCTCGACAGTGCAAAATTAAACGATTTAGAAAAAATTCACGCGATCATGCGCTGGTCTGCATTACCAGGTGCGAGCCGCCATCATTGGGGTTGCGAGCTAGATGTTTATGCACGTAATCTCTTGCCTCAAGACACTCAACTACAATTAGAGCCTTGGGAATACCATACTGGTCATCAAGCAGAGTTTAATCTTTGGCTAACCGAAGCTATGCCTAAATTTGGCTTCTATCGCCCCTACCAACATGACCTTGGCGGTGTTGCAATAGAACCTTGGCATATTAGCCATATTGATACTGGACGAGATATGCTAGAGCAACTATCTATAGATAAGCTACAACAAACTTGGCACAACTATCCCTTTTTGGGGGTTGAATCAATATCTCAGCATGCTGAAAGCTTATATAATCGTTACATCAGCAATATTACTGTCGCGTAAATAACCGCAACTAAGTAGGGCGTATGGATTTAGACTTACTACTCAACCCTTGGGTGATTAGTATTATCATCATTGTATTTATAATCGGTAATTTAGCATCAATGAAATATTTGGGGCAATCACATTTAGTGCGCAAAAACCCAAAAGCAAAATCAGACCTAGATAAACTGATCGAGATCTATAAAGAAAAAGATCAGCAAGAAGCACAAGACAAAAATACTCAGAAAAAGAAGACCGATCAGGATAATACCAACCCATAATTTAACGTTATATGCTCACGTAACTTCAAGCTGCAAGTTACTGGGTATAAATATAAAAAAACACCACCAATTTTGGCGGTGTTTTTTATTGCTTTAGAATCACACAGTTCAAAGACTAAGATTTATCGCTGGTATCAAACATCGCTTGAAGTACCGGAATCAAAGTTTGTAAATCTTCTTGTGGGATAGGTTTACCATCAGCATCAGTTACGTTGATAGAAGTACGGTTGTCTAAATCACCTACTAATAAGCCATATTTCTTATTACTTAATGTCAACGGCTTAACACCTAGGCTTTGCCATACTTCTTCATCTGGATCTTTATAATCCGTATCAATCGTCCCTTGAGAACGGTTTTTATCAGTAATATTAAAGCCGATTTGTGGCAGAACAGTTTCAAGCTTGCTCCAAACTAAATCATAAGGTGCGCGAGCAATAATTACCGGTAAACCACTTCTATCTTTACCCATCGTCACTGGTACTTTATTAATCAGCTCTAGTGCTCGAATTCTCGCCTCTTCCGTCACTTGTTTATCATATTGAGTAGTAATGTAGTTCACCATTACACTCGAATAACGATCTTCAATTTCAGGCGTTAACTCAATAGTACCATTATCTTCTTTCCACTCAACTAGGGCCACATGGAAACCATAACGCCCCGGAGTTTCTAAACGATCCACTTTATAGCGGCCAGCAATTGGATACGATTCATCTTCCGCACTTAAGTTGACCCAATCCGTTTCTAATGATGTTGGAGTATCAGTACGAAGCTCAATACCTTTCTCATCCACCATACGGTGAAGCATATCCCAAACTTTATTAAGTTCTTCTTGGCTAATTAGCCAAACTGTTACTTCACTGTCTTGCTTTTCAACACGAGCACCAGGGATTAACTCTAAAACCTGTTGCGGCGCACGAATATCAACGTCAGGACCAAGTTTTCCTCTGTACTCACCTTGAGGGATATTGTATTGAGGATAAAACTGAGGCTGAGCATCAGGCAGGGTTACCCACTCTTGATCCAAAGAAGTTTCTAAATACTCAAAATCATCTTTCGCTTGTCGACGTTTTTCCGGATCCCCAGCACACGCTGACAATACCAATACCGCTAGTGAACTAATCACTAACTGGTGAGAGAATTTCATTTCTATACAACTCCTGAAAATAGGCTTAAGCGATCATATACCCATTTTTATTGAATACCAGCGTCTTTGAGTGCTTGAGCCACAATCGTTTGACCAGATTCCGTTAGCTCGGTTAATGGTAAACGCAAGTACCCTTCAGAGATCAAACCAAGTTTATGAGCGGCCCATTTCACTGGAATAGGGCTAGATTCAATAAATAAATCTTTATGTAGTGGCATTAGCTTTTGATTAATTTCATCAGCCGCATCAAGTTTTCCTTCTGCAGCCAACTTAAACATTTGTGCCATTTCTGCAGCGGCGATATTATTGGTTACAGAAATTACACCATTACCACCGCGCTTAACAAAATCTAAGCCAGTCGCATCATCACCACTAAGTAAGACGAATTCATCACCACAAAGTTCACGGAATTTATCCACTCGAGACAAATCACCCGTAGCATCTTTAATTCCCACAATATTATCAAGTTGAGATAAGCGCCCCACGGTTTCAGGTAATAAATCTACTGCTGTACGGCCCGGCACATTATAAAGAATCACTGGCACTTCACTGACTTCCGCAATCGCTTTATAGTGTTGGTATAAACCTTCTTGAGTTGGCTTATTGTAGTACGGCGTCACACTCAAACAGCCTGCAACACCTGAATCATTAAGCAAACGACTAAACGTCACCGCTTCATGAGTAGCATTAGCACCAGTACCTGCAATAATAGGGATACGTCCAGCCGCAAATTCCACTGTTTTATTCACAACTTTGACATGTTCTTCAACGGTTAAAGTGGCAGACTCACCTGTCGTACCAACCGCAACAATACCGCTTGAACCTGATTTAATATGGTATTCCACTAGATTTTTAAGGCTATCATAATCGACTTCATCGAGATGATTAAAAGGCGTAACTAGTGCAACTATACTTCCTGAGAACATGTTTCTCTCCTTATGAAATTCGATATACCCAAATAACTTCAAGATGCAAAATTCAGAGCTATCATCCAAATCTTTAGGCAAAGAAGATTGACGAAGGAATATTAGTTCCTTTTCCAACCAATCTGACACTGCCTATCTCTATATAAAAAGAAGAGGTTTGGATTAAGCTCCCGAAGGGCAAGTTAAAACCAGCTTTATGCGGTGTTATATTGAACAGAGATAGAATCTGATCATGTTCAATTTGCCTTGTCTAAAGCTGGTTTGATTCTTACTGAAACTCGTATCTTGAAGTCACTTGGGTATAGCATGTTACTTTAACAAGCCCAATAAAGACAAGGGATCAACTCTTCTTTCTGGTAATTTACAACGAAATAATGACATTGGTTTACTTTCTCAATATAAAAGCTCTCTAGAAAGATCTTGCTTTCACTTACAGCGGTCAATTTTATTTATGATAAGATGTCATTATTATTTCAATTTGGACGTTGAGATCATGGTTCATCATCTAGTTATTACCGCAGTCGGTTCAGATAGACCGGGAATCTGCAATCGCTTAACCCAGGTTGTAACGCATTCTGGCGGAAACATTGTCGACAGTCGCATTGCTTTATTCGGTACAGAGTTCACTTTAATAATGCTGATCTCAGGTGAAACCAATGCCATTACTCGCATCGAAACCTTATTGCCATCAATGAGTGCAGAACACGACCTAATGGTAGTAATGAAACGTACGGCTCCTCACCAGCCTCCTCAATATACTTACAAAGTTGAATGCACCATTGAATCGGAAGACCGAGTAGGCTTAACTGAAGCATTTACTCAATTTTTTTCCAACCATCAGATCAATATCTCTGAGTTAAGCGCTCAAACTCAAAAAGCCGCCACATCTCAACAAACAGAACAGACTGACCAGTTTCATATTTTTATTTCAGGCTTAACCGAGCTTGATATGGATGCTAATCAACTGGAACAAGCATTTAAACGATTATGTCAGACGCTTTCAGTCAATGGTGATCTACAAATACAAGCAAAAATAGATTAATAATTTCACCTGATAGCTAAGTAACTTCGGATAAGAAACACCGCAAATAAAAGGAAGAATCATGCAAACATTAACCGCAGGCACTCCCGCACCTAATTTCGCTTTACTTAACCAAGACGGCAAAACCATTTCTTTAGGTGACTTTAAAGGTAAGAAAGTTTTATTTTACTTTTACCCAAAAGCAATGACGCCTGGCTGTACGGTTCAAGCTCAAGGCCTTCGCGATATTCAACAAGAACTAGCAGATAAAAATGTAGTCGTACTCGGCGTCAGTATTGATCCAGTAAAACGTCTGGGTAAGTTTATCGAGCGAGATAACTTAAACTTCACTCTATTGTCTGATGAAGATCATGCTGTAGCTGAACAGTTTGGCGTGTGGGGCGAGAAGAAATTTATGGGTAAGATCTATGATGGCTTGCACCGTATCAGCTTCTTAATTGATGAAAACGGCATGATTGAGCATGTCTTCAATAAATTTAAAACTAAAGATCATCACGAAGTCGTACTTAACTACCTAAATGATAATGCTTAGTTATTAACCCTGATATTATTGTGGTCTATTAACCTAAAGATAAATAATGATCAAACTAAAACGCCCCGATATCATCAAATATCGGGGCGTTTTTAAATAAATTAAGGCTTTGTAACTGAAGTTAATTCACTATACCGACTCTGTTGGCGGTTCATTATTTACTTCATTACTTGGTAAAGCATTCCAAACGGCCTTAACTAAGGTAGCCAATGGAATCGCAAAGAACACGCCCCAAAACCCCCATAAACCACCAAATACCAACACAGCTACTATGATTGCAACTGGATGTAAATTAACCGCTTCCGAAAACAATACGGGTACCAGCACATTACCATCGAGCATTTGTACTATGCCATAAGCGATCACTAACCAATAAAATTGAGGAACTAATCCCCACTGGAATAGTGCGACCAATACTACTGGAACGGTAACCGCTACCGCTCCTATATAAGGAATAAGTACAGAGAAACCGACTGCAACGGCGAGTAATACAGGATAACGCAACCCAAACATCAAGAACACGATGTAAGTTGCCACGCCAACGATCACAATCTCCACGACTTTACCACGGATATAATTAGAGATTTGATTGTGCATTTCATCCCACACTTTGGTGGCTAAACGACGATTTTGTGGTAATACCCCACTTAACGTTGCCATGAGCTCTGATTTGTCTTTCAGTAAAAAGAAAATCAATAACGGTACAAGTACTAGGTAAACCCCTAGTGTCGCCAAGCTCAATAATGAAGCCATTGAGCCACGCAAAATGGTGTCACCCATACCTATTATTTTATTTTGAGCGTTATGCATAATCACTTCGATCACTTGAACATCCGCTATATCTGGATAACGCTGTGGTAAGCTCGCAATATAACTTTGGAAAGTGGTATACATACTCGGCATGTCATTCAGTAAACTCGCAATTTGTCGCCAAATAGTCGGCACTAGGCCAAAGAAAGCTAACAGCATCAACCCAATGAAAGCACTCACAACCACCAAGACACTCGCAAGTCGAGGCAGTCCTAGTTTAAATAAACGGTTAACAGGCCACTCCAACAAGTACGCTAATACAATAGCGACCAATAACGGCGCAATTAAATGTCCAAAAAAATAAATAGTAATAAAACCGAATAATAAAATCGCCACTAAGCTCACGGCATGTGGATCAGAAAATCGTTTTTTATACCAACGAACTATCATTTCAAACATTCAATTTGATTCCTTTTTTGTTACTAACAAAGTACATTCATCATTATGCTGTTGTACTTTTACTGAATACGAGGTTTGCTTAAAATATCGAATCATATCGTTAATCGATGCAGTGTCATTCGATATTATGGTTAGTGATTGCTGGTTCAACAGTTCAGCACTTTTCCGTTTGGCTAACAATAGTGCCATTGGGCAGCGCTGAGATCGTAAATCAAGACACTCTACTTTCATTCTGCCAGACAACCTTTATGATAGAGTTACTAATTTTCAGCGAGTATATACCCAAGTGACTTCAAGATGCGAGTTTCAGCAAGAATAAAACAAGGCAAATAGAATATGACTATAGCGATTCTATCTCTGTCCAATTTAACGCAGTATAAAGCAGGTTTTAACTTGCCCTTCGGAAGCTTCATCCAAACCGTTATACCGTGGCAGATTGACTCAAAAGGTGTTTACATTAACTCACAAACCTTCCTAGCCTAAAAGCTTGGATGATAACTCTAAATTCTGTATCTTGACGTCATTTAGGTATAGATACTTTACATAAAAAAGAAACCAAGCTAATCGTTTAGGGTCTTATATCACAAACAAATAATACCCTTAGCTGTAAATAATAATGGATGTTGCTTAACGATATGCGCCAATTTTTTCGCACTACCGCATGCTTATGTCTTTCGGCTTTATTATGCGTACAACCTATTGCCTATGCACAGCAAGACTTACCGGATATAGGTACCGCTGCAGCAGGCACATTGACCATTGCTCAAGAATTAGAATATGGCGATGCTTACATGCGAATTTTGCGCAGCACTAGTCCAATTATCAGTGACCCTGTTATGGATGAGTACATCACCTCGTTAGGCCACCAGCTGGTTGCAAGTGCTAATGATGTCAAAACCCCTTTTCACTTCCATTTGATCCGTGATCGTAGTGTGAATGCCTTTGCCTTTTTTGGTGGGTACGTGGTGGCCAATACTGGTTTATTTCTCCACGCCAATAATGAAAGCCAACTTGCTTCAGTTTTTGCTCACGAAATATCCCATATTACCCAGCGACATCTTGCTAGACATATGGAAGATCAAGCACGTCGTACGCCATTAACCATTGCCGCTTTAGTTGGCTCCTTATTACTTGCCATTGCCTCTCCAGAAGCCGGGATAGCTGCGGTTAACGCCACTACCGCCGGCTCAATGCAAGCAAGCATTAACTACACACGATCCAATGAGCAAGAAGCAGACCGATTTGGTATTGCAACCCTAGCAAGAGCAGGATTTGATCCTGAAGGTATGCCTGATTTCTTTGGCCAGTTAGCCGATCAATATCGCTATGCAAGCACTCCACCACCCATGTTGCTAAGTCACCCCTTACCCAAGGCGCGCCTATCCGAAGCAAGAGATAGAGCAGGTCGTTACCCTAGAGTCAATCCCCCTATTTCTGTTAGTTTTCATCTTGCTAAGGCGCGAGTAATCGCCCGCTATGCTAGTATCGATTCAGCTCAATCATTGGATTGGTTTGAGCGTAGACTGCAAAAAGCTAGTCCAATGATAAAACCAACTTTAGAATACGGCCAAGCCTTGGTTTACATGGATAGTGGTAAAATATCTCAAGCGGAAAGCATCTTAACCCGACTATTAGCCAGCGATCCTTACAATAACTTTTATTTAGATGCTGTGTCTGACTTATACATACATAAAAAACAGTATGACAGCGCGATAAATTTACTTAAAAAAGGCCTTGAAAGAAAACCTGGCAATCAAGTGTTAACCATTAACTACGCCAATGTTCTTATTGAGGCAAACCGCAATAAAGAAGCGATAAACATTTTACAAAGGTATACCCATTCCCATCCAGATGAAACGGTAGGGTGGTCTCTGTTAGCTAATGCTAATCGTAAAGCCGCCAATGAACCGGAACAACTTGCAGCAGAAGGCGAAATATTTGCACTACGGGCTAATTGGAATAAAGCCATCAGTAACTATACCAGAGCAAGTCAATTAGCCGAATTAGGCAGTCTACAACAAGCAAGATATGATGCACGAATTGACCAATTGCGTATTGAACAGCAACGTTTTGCCGCTCTACAATAATTCAATTAAAACTTTATAAGGATATGTCATGTCAGTTGTTATTTATCACAACCCACGCTGCTCAAAAAGCCGCCAAACATTAGAACTATTAACCAACCAAGGTATTGAACCACAAGTAGTAAAATATCTTGATGAGACGCCAGATGTTGGCACGCTAAAAACACTGTTTAAACAACTAGGTTTAACCAAGGTTCGCGATATGATGCGTACCAAAGAAGATATTTATAAATCACTAAACTTAGCCGATGAGACTCTGAGTGACGATGATCTATTTAATGCTATGGTTGAAAATCCAAAATTGATTGAGCGCCCTATCGTGGTGGCCAATGACCAAGCTCGTCATGGCCGTCCACCAGAGCAAGTGCTTGAAATTCTATGACACGCTCTATCAATATTATCGTGTTGTACCATAGTCGACATGGTACAACACAACAGCTAGCTCGCCATATTGCTCGCGGAGTGGAGTCAGTAGAAAGCTGCCAAGCTTCATTACGTACTGTCGCAGATATTGTGCCAAATGATGACTACTCTACAACCAGCCCTGTGATCGAATTACCAGAATTAAAGCAATGCGATGGACTGGCGATTGGTAGCCCAGTTTGGTTTGGCAATATGAGTGCAGCGATGAAACACTTTTGGGACCAAACCACTTCTTTGTGGATCGCTGGCGACTTAATTGATAAACCTGCTTGCGTATTTACCTCATCATCGTCCCCTCATGGTGGACAAGAAACAACCCAACACTCAATGATGTTACCATTATTACATCATGGAATGATGGTGATGGGGATCCCTTATTCAGAACCGAGCCTCCACACTAGCTTTAAAGGCGGAACACCCTATGGAGCAAGCTCAATATCGAAACAAGGTCATAGCGGACTCGATAAACAAGTGACTGAGTTAGCATTTGCACAAGGCCAGCGTTTAGCAAAAACGGCTTTAGCCTTATCATCACTCCACACTTCATCAAATTAAGACACGGATTTTATGACACAATCATCGGCGACATCGCCACTTTTTGAGCGCTACTTAGCTTTATTCAGCTACTTTGCACTACTGCTGTGGGTGCTCGCATGGCATGGTTTTATTTCCCCTCATCCCGATCTTAATTCAACTGCCGTCACCGTAGGTTGGTGTATCCCGTTATTGCTGCCTTTTATCGGCATCATTAAAGGCAAACCTTATACCCATGCTTGGGCGAACTTCATTTTAATGTTCTACTTTTTGCATTCATTAACCATTTTATATATCGATAATGGTGAGCGAATGCTTGCAGCAATTGAACTGCTTCTAACTAGCGTTAATTTTGTGGCCAATATTCTTTATGCTCGCCACAAAGGTAAAGCGCTTGGCCTAAAACTGACACGTCTTTCTGAAGTAGAAAAGCAAGAAAAAGCCAAGTTTGAAAGCTCAAGCAAGTAGTATTACCAATGACGCCAATGTGCAGGACTCAGAGTTATCCAATTACTCAGAAAAAGCTTGAGATAAGACTTTCTGAACTTCAGTTCTAAGCCAACGGTGTGCAAGGTTATTATGTTGTCTTGCATGCCAAACCATATGATATTGATAAGTGGCAGTCTCTATTGGAGTATCCATAACGATCACCTGTAAGTGTTCCGCCATTTTTCTAGCCAAACATCCCGGCAAGGTTAGCAATAAATCACTTTGTTCAATAGCATAAGGCGCCGCGGTAAAATGTGGCATTCGCAACACCACGTTACGCTTACGACCAATTTTTGCTAAAGCTAAATCAATCGCTCCAGCCCTATCTCCTCCCATCGAAATTAACGCATGAGCGCTATTACAATAAGCATCTAAAGTTAGAGGTTGATTAGCTAATGGATGGTTTTTTCTCATCATAGTAACTAAACGATCGGGACCAAGTGCTTGCGCATAAATATCGGCTTGCGGTTTTTGTACATCACTACTAAAACTTAAGTCAGCCTCACCAAGCGATAACTTTTCCATCATATCTGGCTGGCGATTTAAACACGTCAATGAAACTCCAGGTGCCTGTTCAAATAGTGTTTTGTAAACGGGTGGCATGAAAACTTGTGAGAAAAAATCACTCATCATCAGCGTGAAATGCGTATTAGCTTGTTTAGGTTCAAAAGCCGCGGGATTCAACAGCGTTTCTGCGTGCTGTAATAAACAATCCAGTGACGTCGACATTTCAATAGTACGCTCAGTAGGTAGCAGGCCACCTTTGGTTCGTACAAATAATGGATCACCAAATTGATGACGTAAACGCTGCAAAGTACGGCTCATTGCCGATTGCGTGATATTAAGTTGCAAAGCCGCTTTGGTGACACTCTTGGTGCGTATTAAAGCTTGTAATGCGACTAGTAAATTTAAGTCGACTTGATTTAGCTTGTTCATGATATGACTTTAGCTCATTTTGGTAATTATCTTTATGCATTAGGAATATATTACCTTTCTCGCTATTCTAACAGTATAAATTTTCAGTCTACTCCACGATAGAGGTTCCAATGCATATTGAAAGTAAAGGTTACGCTTTAAAGCAACGTCCAGCTGGCATGCCAACTCAAGAGTGTTTTGAGTTACAAAACGAAACGATTACTGATATCACTGAAGGCCAATTCATCATCAAGAACCTTTGGTTATCCGTTGATCCTTATATGCGTGGCAGAATGACCGATGCAGAAAGTTATGTTCCGCCATTTCAACTTGGCGAATTAATGCAAGGTTCTGCGATTGGTGAAGTTATTGAGTCAAAACACCCAGACTTTCAAGTAGGCGATAAAGTTAACAGCATGCTCGGTTGGCGCGAATACGCAGTCTCAACCGGTGAAATGGTACAAAAACTGCCACAGACTACACTACCCGACCAAAGCTTCCTCGGTGTTGCAGGTATGCCTGGCTTAACCGCTTGGGTTGGTTTGAATATTATTGGCGAACTGAAAGAAGGCGAAACCGTATTAGTTTCTGCCGCTTCAGGTGCGGTCGGTAGCCTAGTCTGTCAATTTGCTAAATTGAAAGGCTGCCGCGTTATTGGTAGTGCTGGCAGTGCTGAAAAAGTGGAATGGTTAAAATCACTTGGTGTCGACGGCGTCATCAATTACAAAGATTATAACAATGCCGCAGAGCTTGAAGCCGCACTCGCAGAGCATTGCCCACAAGGCGTTGATGTGTGCTACGAAAATGTTGGTGGTGATCACCTAGAAGCCGCACTAAATTTACTCAACCGTTATGGACGCATGAGTGTCTGCGGCATGATTGATCTATATAACCTAGAAGACGCTAAAGCCGGCCCAAATAACCTAGCTAACATCGTCAAGAAGAGCCTACGTATTCAAGGCTTCATCGTCTCTGATCACTGGGAACATTACCCAAGCTATGTTGCGCAATTAACTCAATGGGTTGAGCAAGGAAAAATTAGCTGGAAAGAGACGACCCGTGAAGGTATCGAAGCTACCCCTGATGCATTCCTTGGACTCTTTAAAGGTGAGAACATCGGTAAGATGCTCATTAAACTGTAATAAGAAATCATCATTCTGAACACAATCTAAATTCAATAACGTCTCTTTCACGCAAAAGCGACGATTTACTCTGGAGCAACAAATGAACAATTTTAGCTATCAAAATACGACTCAAATTCATTTTGGCCAAGGTCAAATCTCAGCAATCACCAATAGCATTCCTAAAGACAAAAAAATTCTGGTGACATACGGTGGCGGTTCAATCAAAAGCAACGGTGTGTATGACCAAGTAGTTGCTGCACTTAAAGATCATACTTGGGATGAATTCTCTGGTATCGAGCCAAACCCACAATTCGACACGTTAATGAAAGCGGTTGAAAAAATCCGCGCTGAAGGCTTTGACTATCTACTAGCTGTTGGCGGTGGCTCAGTGGTTGATGGAACTAAGTTCATCGCTGCGGCCGTTGGTTTTGAAGGTGACACTTGGGATATTTTAGCTAAAGGTGCTGATGTGAACAGTGCACTACCTTTAGGTTGCATTTTAACACTGCCAGCAACTGGTTCTGAAACCAATATTGGTGCAGTAGTGACTCGTGGCAAAGAAAAATTAGCATTTATGAACCCACTAGTGCGTCCTCAATTTGCAGTATTGGATCCACAAACCACATTAAGCCTATCTGAGCGTCAAACTTCTAACGGTGTCGTTGATGCTTATGTTCACGTTATGGAGCAATACTTAACGTACCCAGTGAACGCGAAAATCCAAGACCGTTTCGCTGAAGGTATTCTGCTTACCTTAATTGAAGAAGGTCCAAAATTAATCGATAACCTGCAAGATATCGAAGCTCGTACCAACGTTATGTGGGCGGCAACTCAAGCTCTAAGCGGCTTAATTGGTGTTGGTGTTCCTCAAGATTGGGCAACACACATGATTGGTCACGAACTAACAGGTAACTTCGGTGTAGACCACGGTCGTAGTTTAACCATCGTACTTCCTGCGGTAATGAATGTCTGTCGTGAAGAGAAAAAAGCAAAATTATTACAATATGCAGAACGCATCTGGAATATTACCGAAGGTTCTGAGGATGAGCGTATTGATATTGCCATTGAGAAAACGAAACAATTCTTTAGCCAAATGAAGACGCCAGTTTCACTTGGTGAAATCGACCTTACACAAACTGATGTGGATACTGCCATCGCCAGCTTAGAAGCACACGGCATGACAAAACTAGGTGAGCACGGTTCAATTGATATTGCCCGTTCACGTAAAGTGCTAGAAGTCGCACTCTAGCCGTTGAGCTAATTAAATTAACATAACAGAAAGGGAACCAACTCGGTTCCCTTTGTTATATCTGCAAATGTTATCCCAGCCAAAGAAACTTGAAACTATACCCAAGTGACTTCAAGATGCAGAATTCAGAGCTATCATCCAAGTCTTTAGACAAGGAAGATTACAAACTAAACCACAACTGTTGCTCTACTGGTAATACTTCATCAGCCGTTTCTTCTTCTGGCTCTGAGATATCAGGATCAACCTCATTCATTTCTTGCGTGGCTGTCTGATTGACTTTTTGAGACTCATCAGCTTGTATTAGTTGTTCGGTAGCAGCTTGCTCTGCGACTTTTGCAGAGTCCACTGGCGCTTGTGTTTTCTCTATTCCTTTAAACCCTGTAACTTGTTTTTCAAAATCAGCTTTATTACTCAATAATTGAATGTTAAATGTCACATTCATACCTTGAATAGAGTGCACTTGTACCGTTGCGACACTCTCTAAATTAAGTAAAGAACGCTCTAAATTAAAGAAAGATTGAGCCGATTGAATGCCAGAGAAATGAGCCCATAGTGCATCATCTGCAACTTGTTTACTGCTTGGTTTATTTTTCTTCGCATAGTAGGCACTGATTTTAGCAATGGCTTTATCAATAGCTTGAGCCACCTCTCCGGTTTCTACGCCAGTGATGGCAGATTGAGGCGAAGAAGTAATACTATCTGGAGCCATATCATATAGTTGCCAATTTACTTCTGAAGATGGTCCATTAGCCGCCACTTTTAACACTAGTACCGAATCGGCAGGATAACGAACGCTGGCCTCTTCTAATGGCTCAGGGAAGTTCCCCCATAAATCTGGCGCAGATATTTTGGTTAAATCATCCATATCTCCCAGTGGTAATGTAATTGGAAGCCCTGATTGCTGCGCTGCCGTTTGTAAGGCTGCTACTGAATCCAATCCAGATTGCTCCCAACCCACTTGGCGCTCAACATTGTCATCTTGCACCAACCAAACTAAAACATTTTCACGCTCTTTCGGCCAAACCGAAGCATTTGCTTGAGATAACAACACTCTAATTTGCTTTGGGCTGTACTGCATATCTAAACTTTTTTGGCCATTTAGTGTGCCATATTTGAATTTTGCCAAATAATCAGAACCATCGCGCATGGCTTTTTTTACGACCTCATTGTCAGCAATATCGGCATTACCCGATGCTTTAACTAACACCTGCTCGAGACCTTCACCCCATGCGATTGAACGTGCATTTTTTTCATTACTTAACACAACTTCAGCGTGATATACATCAACCGTGGTTTTAGCAACTGTCGTTAATGGAAATAGAATCGAAGCAACAAGGGGAATAACAAGATAACGCATAACAAACCTGTTTTTTATTCAGAAATCATTTTGTGTAGTAGTACCACACGTTTATACCCTTCGAACTTGAATGAGCATATATTAAGCCGCTCATCATACATGAAACGTGTACATTTTTCTTTGTACTAATCGATACAAAAAAGCGACTCCATTTAATAGAGTCGCTTTTTCTAAATAAATTCCCTAGCTCTAAAATATTAGAGTGGGATAAGCTTATAGAGTACCGAAGATTTTATCACCAGCATCACCTAAACCTGGGACAATATAGCCTTTATCATCCAGTTTTTCGTCAATCGCAGCAGTATATAGCTCAATATCTGGGTGAGCTTTCTCTAAAGCTTCGATGCCTTCTGGAGCGGCAACTAGCACTAATACTTTAATATGGTTGCAACCTTGCTCTTTTAACAAGTCAATCGTTGCAATCATAGAACCGCCTGTTGCTAACATAGGGTCAACGACCAGAGCAATACGTTCATCAATGCTAGAGGTTAACTTGTTAAAGTATGGAATTGGCTCTAGTGTTTCTTCATCACGGTATACACCAACAACAGAAATTCTAGCACTTGGCATATGCTCAAGTACGCCATCCATCATTCCTAAACCAGCACGAAGGATCGGCACAACAGTGACTTTTTTACCTTTAATTTGGTCAATTTCAACCGGACCATTCCAGCCTTTAATTGTCACTTTCTCTGTTTCAAAATCAGAGGTCGCTTCATAAGTGAGTAAACTTCCCACTTCTGTTGCTAACTCACGAAAACGTTTTGTGCTGATATCGCCTTCGCGCATTAGACCAAGCTTATGCTTAACCAGTGGGTGTTTAACTTCTACGACTTTCATGTCCAACTCCGTGCTTAATTTTGACAAACAAGAGAATTATACCTCAAACTGACCAAAATTTATTGATAGAACTCATTAAATTTTTTGGCTAATCATTGAAGTAAAAAAACTGACGCAAACGTTTTCCTTTTCACTTCATCCCCTGTTAGAATAGCCCCGTTTTTCACATCCAATCAAATCAAAGGCGAGGATATCCCCGTGAGTGGTAACAATTCTTCTCTAAGCTATAAAGACGCTGGTGTTGATATTGATGCAGGTAATGCATTAGTCGATAAAATTAAAGGTGTGGTAAAACGCACTCGTCGCTCGGAAGTTATGGGCGGCATCGGTGGCTTTGGTGCATTATGTGAGCTACCAACCAAATACAAGCAGCCGCTTTTAGTTTCAGGCACTGATGGTGTTGGAACAAAATTGCGTCTGGCGTTGGATATGAAAAAACACGACACCATTGGAATCGATCTGGTCGCCATGTGTGTGAATGATTTAATCGTTCAAGGTGCAGAACCCCTTTTCTTCCTAGACTACTACGCAACTGGCAAACTTGATGTTGATACCGCAGCAGAAGTGGTAACTGGCATCGGTGAAGGTTGTATCCAAGCTGGCTGTTCTTTAATCGGTGGTGAAACCGCTGAAATGCCAGGTATGTACGAAGGTGAAGACTACGATGTCGCTGGCTTCTGTGTTGGCGTAGTAGAAAAAGCGGATGTTATCGATGGCACCAAAGTAGCCGCTGGTGACGCTTTAATCGCCGTCGGTTCAAGTGGCCCTCACTCAAATGGTTATTCATTAATCCGTAAGATTCTTGAAGTTTCTCAAGCTGATTTAAATGAAGACTTAAACGGTCGCACGATTGGTGAGCACCTTATTGAGCCAACTAAGATCTACATCAAGTCAGCACTTAAAATGATTGAAAAGCATGATATCCATGCAATTTCTCATATTACTGGCGGCGGTTTCTGGGAAAATATTCCACGTGTATTACCTGAAAATACGAAAGCAGTGATCAATGGTAACAGCTGGGAATGGCCAGCGATTTTCTCTTGGTTACAACAAAAAGGAAATGTTGAAACCTACGAGATGTACCGTACTTTCAACTGTGGTGTAGGTCTAATTGTGGCGCTTCCACAAGAACAAGCTCAAGCCGCGGTAGAACTACTTAATGCTGAAGGTGAAAATGCTTGGATTATCGGTCAAGTCGCGACAGCAGAAGCTGGTGAAGAGCAAGTAGAAATTAACTAAGCCGAGAGCCGAGAGCCGAGAGCCGAGAGCCGAGAGCCGAGAGCCGAGAGCCGAGAGCCGAGAGCCGAGAATATTTTGGCTTGAGGCTCTTGTTGTTATCAAGGGCTTTTAACATCAGGAACCACATGAAAAATATCGTTGTACTCGTTTCAGGTAATGGAAGTAATCTACAAGCTATCATTGATGCTTGTGAATCAGGACAAATTCAAGCTAACGTCACCGCGGTGTTTTCTAATAAACACGATGCTTATGGTTTAGAACGTGCAAGAAATCATGCTATTCCAGCGCATTCCCTTTCTGCACAAGACTTTCTACATTCAGATGGCAAGCCCGATCGTTTGGCTTTTGATACCAAACTAATGACGCAAATCGATGCCTATCAACCTGATTTAATTATTCTTGCCGGTTATATGAGAATTCTCAGCGGTAACTTTGTAGAACATTACTTAGGCAAAATGCTAAATATTCACCCTTCTCTACTTCCTAAATATTCAGGCCTTAACACTCATCAGCGTGCAATTGATGCAGGTGATTGTGAACATGGAACCAGTGTCCACTTTGTTACCGAGGAACTGGACGGCGGCCCTGTTATTTTACAAGCTAAGGTACCCGTTTTTGAAGATGACAGTGCTGATGATTTAGCCAAGCGAGTACTCATTCAGGAACATAATATTTACCCTCTAGTGAGCAAATGGTTTATTGAAGGCCGCTTAAAGATGAAACAGCAACAGGCTTATTTGGATGATCAGCCCTTAGGGGAACATGGATACGCGGAAGACTAGTGTTGCGAGTTGCGAGTTGCGAGTTGCGAGTTGCGAGTTGCGAGTTGCGAGTTGCGAGTTGCGAGTTGCGAGAAAGATTGTGCTTAGCGATTAAATAATATCAAGCACAATCTCCAATTTTATTACTGCACCTACCACGCCAAAGCCGAGCGACTAGCAGCAACGCGCCCGAACCCCGAGAAACCTTAACCTAGGAACTAGGAACCAAATATCCTCTTACGCAAACGGCTCATCAATCAGATCTAAGCTATTATCTAAAATCAGCTCACCAAAATGAAACACACCATATTCACTTGGCTTCATTTTATGCCAGCGCTCATTATCGGTTAACGGTTGAGTAGCAATCACTGAAACCACATCATTAGGTGTTGTTTCTTCTTGAAAATCAATACTAACTTCTTCATCGATCAATGTCGCTTTACCAAAAGGGGCTCGTCTTGTTATCCAGTGAAGGTTGTTAGTACAGTACATCATTACATACTCACCATCGCTCAATAGCATGTTAAACACACCTAACTTTTTCAACTCATCACAGCATTGAGCAATAAATTCAAAGATTTCCGGCATTTGACGAGAATGCGGAGGTTCTGGATAACGGTCTTCAAGCTGCTTTAAGATCCAACAAAACGACAGCTCGCTATCAGTTTCTCCAATAGGGCGATGGCGACCTGTAGTTAAATCTTGGTAACCACTTAATTGACCATTATGGGCAAAGGTCCAATTCTTCCCCCAAAGCTCACGAGTAAATGGGTGAGTATTTTCTAAATTCACTTCCCCTCGATTGGCCTGACGAATATGACTAATCACCGCACAACTTTTTATTGGGTAGCTTTGTACTAACTCAGCAATTTTAGAATGGCAGCTCGGTTTTGGATCTTTAAAATTACGGCACCCTTTACCTTCATAAAAGG
Organism: Vibrio algivorus; assembly: GCF_030161215.1. Taxonomy (NCBI): domain Bacteria; kingdom Pseudomonadati; phylum Pseudomonadota; class Gammaproteobacteria; order Vibrionales; family Vibrionaceae; genus Vibrio; species Vibrio algivorus. Next base: position 206,439 of record NZ_BSPV01000009.1, on the reverse strand, counting down.
TGATCCCCCAACCGTCACGATGAGGACCTGTTTTTCCACCACGTTGGATTAATCCGGTAAAACTGAAGCAAATGTCTGTTGGGACATTGGCACTCATACCGAGCAATTCACACATTCATCGTTCCTTTTAACCTATCGCTTTTTAAAATAGTCCCTTTAAAACGTCAAAATAATAAAGTTACTTTTCCATCTCTTTTTCAATCAATTGAATCACGATATGGATAATTTTAATGTGTACTTCTTGAATGCGATCAGCGTAACCAAAATGAGGAACACGAATTTCCACATCGGCAATACCCGCCATTTTACCGCCATCTTTACCCGTTAAAGCGATCGTCTTCATACCTTTTTGCTTGGCAGTTTCCATTGCTTTTAAGATATTGCCGGAGTTACCCGAGGTAGAGAGACCAAATAGCACATCGCCTTTTTGCCCTACCGCTTCAAGATAACGCGAGAAAACAAATTCATAGCCAAAATCGTTACTAACACAAGAAAGGTGGCTTGGATCTGAAATGGCAATCCCAGGGTAGCCCGGGCGATTTTCACGGTAACGTCCCGTTAATTCTTCAGCAAAGTGCATCGCATCACAATGCGAACCACCGTTACCACAAGATAGCACTTTACCACCTTGCTTAAATGAATCTGCTATCAGCTTCGCCGCTGCTTCAATATCTTGAAGGTTTTGATCATCACTAAGAAAGGTATTAAGTACTTGAGCAGCTTCTGTAAGTTCACTTCGAATCAAATCTTGGTACATGGGACATTCCCTTATTTTGAATAGTTATCAGTCTTGAGTTTACCTATAAAGAACGAGACCTGTCACCCATTGGATGAAAAATTTTCGCAAGAAGATACCATGATTTATGTCAGAAAAAATAACTCATCAATACTACTCTTAAAATGTAACGATTAAGCGTTCGATTTAAACCCAGATATAAACGGTCATTTAAAACACTCATTTTATGCTTGAGATCACTTTTCAACCACATTGGCCTTTTACATTTCCTCAACAAGATGGCTACAATGAATTCATCTGGTACGACCACCTTTATTTTCGTTATAAAAAAGCGTGGCTTTATCATTCATAATAATAAGGAAGACAAAGATGATCACCCTACTTACCCTCATCGTTACGCTTGTCGTATTCGGTTTTTGTTTATACCACCGCCGCTCTCTGTCGATAACCATTGGGACTATGGCGGTAGTGTTATTGATTTCGACCTTACTTGGTGGACTATCACCAATTTTATTTGGCGTATTTGTTATCCTTTCGGGGTTAGTTGCGATTCCACAAATCCGCCGCTCACTATTCAGTAAGCCTGCACTCAAAGTATTCCGCCAAATTTTACCGGCGATGTCGCAAACGGAAAAAGAAGCAATCGATGCGGGTACAGTATGGTGGGAAGCGGAACTATTTAAAGGAAAACCAGATTGGAAGAAATTATCCGATATTCAAGCGCCAAAATTAAGTGATGAAGAGCAAGCCTTTATTGATGGACCTGTAAATGAAGTTTGTCGTATGGCTAATGACTTTGAAATCACTCATGAATTAGCCGATTTACCGCCAGAAATTTGGCAATACCTGAAAGACCATAAATTCTTCGCCATGATCATCAAGAAAAAATATGGCGGCTTAGAGTTTTCTGCCTACGCACAATCTGTTGTACTACAAAAACTGACTGGCGTATCCGGCGTACTATCTTCAACGGTTGGCGTACCGAATTCATTAGGCCCAGGTGAATTATTGCAACACTACGGCACTAAAGAGCAGCAAGATCATTACTTACCTCGCCTAGCTGAAGGTAAAGAAATCCCATGTTTTGCTTTAACTAGCCCAGAAGCGGGTTCTGATGCCGGTGCAATCCCTGATTTTGGCATTGTGTGCAAAGGCGAATGGCAAGGCAAAGAAGTTCTTGGGATGCGTCTAACATGGAATAAACGCTATATCACGCTGGCACCTATCGCAACCGTGCTTGGCTTAGCCTTTAAACTCCGCGATCCTGATGGGTTACTCGGTGATCAAGAAGATATCGGTATTACTTGTGCTTTAATTCCAACCGATACTCAAGGCGTCAAAATTGGTCGTCGTCACTTCCCTCTAAATGTGCCATTCCAAAATGGTCCTACTCAAGGTAAAGATATTTTTGTACCGCTAGACTACATCATCGGTGGTCCAGAAATGGCAGGTCAAGGCTGGCGTATGCTAGTAGAATGTTTATCTGTTGGCCGTGGTATTACTCTACCTTCTAACTCTACCGGTGGCACTAAAACAGCAGCATTGGCAACCGGTGCTTATGCGCGTATTCGCCGCCAATTTAAACAACCAATCGGTCACATGGAAGGTATTGAAGAACCATTAGCGCGTCTTGCTGGTAATGCTTATGTCATGGATGCTGCAAGTCAATTAACCGTTGCAGGTATTGATCTAGGTGAAAAACCATCGGTTATTTCAGCAATTGTAAAATATCACTGTACTCATCGTGGACAACGAGCCTTAATTGATGCAATGGACATTGCTGGTGGTAAAGGTGTATGTATGGGGCCAGCTAACTTTTTAGCCCGTGGTTACCAAGGTGCACCCATTGCTATTACCGTAGAAGGTGCCAATATCCTAACTCGTTCTATGATTATTTACGGCCAAGGTGCAATTCGTTGCCACCCTTATGTACTAGAAGAAATGGAAGCGGCACATTCAAGAGAAAAAAATGCCCTATCACGCTTTGATAGCGCGGTATTTGGACATATCGGCTTTAGTATGAGTAATGCGGTGCGTAGTTTCTGGTTAGGGCTGACGGATGGTCGAGGGTCGGATTATGCGGTGCCAAATGATGCTAATTTTAATGGTATCATTCACGATCAAATCAAAGGTTATTACCAAAAACTTAACCGCTACAGTGCCAATATTGCTTTAATGTCAGATATTTCAATGGCGGTACTAGGCGGCTCATTAAAACGTAAAGAACGTTTATCGGCTCGCTTAGGTGATGTTTTAAGCCAACTTTATTTAAGCTCTGCAACATTAAAGCGCTTTGAGATGGAGGGCTATCAAGAAGCAGATCTACCGCTAGTCCATTGGGGGGTTCAAGATAGCTTGCGACAAGCAGAAGACGCGATTGATGACTTCTTACGTAACTTCCCATCACGAGGAGCGGCTGGTTTAATGCGTGTACTAATTTTACCACTAGGTAAGGTACGTAAAGCGCCAAGTGATACTCTCGATAACCAAGTAGCTCAAATTCTGCAAACGCCATCAGAAACTCGTTCACGTATTGGTCGTAATCAGTATTTAGAAGCGAGTGAGTTCAACCCAGCAGGTAAAATTGAACTGGCTCTACAAACGATTCTACGTGCCGAGCCTATCTTTGATGACATTGTCAAACAATCAGGCAAACGCCGAGCTTTTGTCCAACTAGATAAGGTCGCTGACATTGGATTAGAAAATGGTTGGATTAATGAAGAGCAAGCGAAGGTTTTACGTGATGCAGAATTCTATCGTTTAGAAACCATCAACGTTGATGACTTTGATCCAAGTGAACTAATTATAAAAAAGCCTCAACAAAAAATGAGTGAAGTGGCTTAATTCGAAACTCGAAATGATAATAAAACACCTCAATGGTCAATTCAAATTAACCATTGAGGTGTTTTTTATGCAATCTATGCTCAAAGCAATTAGAGTTTCAACTTAAAATACGTAGAGGGTTGAGAATTATCCTTCCGGCTCACAACGCCATAAACAAGTGCCTTTTTGGGCAAATAAATCTAAACGCTCTTCATGTTGCTGTAACTCTTCATCAGTTGCTTTTAAGACTTTCAACGCTTTACGTCCTGTCACTCGCTTAATGGTTTCACCAACGTCACCATCTTTAGACTGACCCGCATTAAACTGCATCGCGGTTTGGCCACCTGTCATTAACAAGTAGACATCCGCCAAGATCTCAGCATCGAGCAAAGCACCGTGCAAAGTACGGTGAGAGTTATCTATACCGTAACGGTCACATAAAATATCGAGGTTATTTCGCTTGCCGGGGAAAATCTTTTTGGCCATCGCCAAGGTATCGGTAATTTTACAAACCTGTGATGTTTTTACGTCTTGGTTAGCCAGCTCAAACTCATAATCCATAAAGCTAACATCAAAGGGCGCATTGTGAGCCACCAGCTCAGCACCTTTGATAAACTCTAAAAACTCTTGATGAACTTGTTTATATTCCGGCTTATCGACCAAAAACTCATCGGTAATACCATGAACTGCAATCGCTTCAGGATCGATTTCACGATCCGGCTTAATATAGACATGAAAATGTTTACCGGTCAGTTTTCGATTAACAATTTCAACCGCACCTATTTCAATGATTCGATGTCCCATATACACAGGGCCACCTTCTCGGTTCATACCCGTGGTTTCGGTATCAAGAACAATGATGCGATCATAAGAAACATTAGTGCTGGTATTCATAATAAACTCTTGTCAGACTAGCTGTATTAATGACTGGTTATTCCAATATGGACTCATAGTATCAAATCATGACGAAACACGTAGAAATTTTCACAGATGGTTCTTGTTTAGGTAATCCCGGCCCTGGTGGTTATGGCATTGTATTGCGCTATAAAGGTAAGGAAAAATACCTATCTGAAGGTTATACCCTTACCACCAATAACCGCATGGAAATGATGGCAGCCGTCATTGCCCTTAAAGCCCTAACTGAACCTTGCCAAGTAACTTTAACCACTGATAGCCAATATGTACGCCAGGGTATCACCCAATGGATACATGGATGGAAAAAGAAAAATTGGCAAACGTCTGCAAAAAAGCCTGTCAAGAATGTCGATCTATGGAAGGCGCTCGATCAAGAAACCGCTCGTCATCAAGTGGAATGGAAATGGGTAAAAGGTCATGCTGGGCATCGAGAAAATGAAATTTGTGATGAACTGGCTCGTACTGCGGCTGAATCACCAACACAAGAAGATAAAGGGTTTGAAGGTTAATTAACCTTTGTTTTCAGTACCGCTCAAGCTTTTATTGAAGCCGACACTGGCTGGTGATAAACCCCGGCGTTTTTTCACCTTCCAGTGAGGCTTAATCGGTTTTAATGGATACATACGCTTTTTAGCAACAATAAAATACACACTACCAAATGTTGAGGCGCAAGCCCCCATACCATGCTCAAGCCAAGTAGTCAGGGCTTTCCCTCTACGGACAGGAAAAAGAGCATAGGTATCACAGTGAACCACTTCATAATTAAGTAAGCCGAGCCAATCTTTAATTCGATATGGCGTAAACATTCGGCCACTCCAAGGTAAATTATTTTTACGCCAAGGCAATAAACTCGCTGCCCCCGTTAAGCTTATCGGGTTAAAGCCAGTCAGAATAATATGCCCATCATCGATAATTATTCTATCAATCTCTCGCAACAAGCGATGAGGATCGCTACAATAGTCTAACTGATGACAGACCAAAGCAGCATCGATGCTTTTTTCAACGAATGGTAAATCATAAGCATCAGCAATAACGGAATGAAGCGGATTTGTAATATCGACGTTCACTTGATGTTTAATATTGCAATTATGCGTGGTTAATTCACAACTTAAACCACCCAGTTTTAGCATGTGATAACCGAATAACTTAGGGCACCACTCATCAAGACGGGTTTGGATCGATTCAACCACCCACTCACCATTTTTTAGCTGCTGCCAAGAATGGGGTTGGACAAAAGATTTTTGAATGCGTGCTGGCTTCATAGATTAGATATCTCTTCGCAGTCCGGATTGGAGATCCACAATGTTAACTGATAAAAAAAATTCAAGTTTAACGGTCGAAAGCATACCTGCATTTAACGATAATTACATCTGGCTGATTCAAAATAATAGTCAGTCCTGCGCTTTAGTCGATCCCGGTGAAGCTGCCCCTGCTTTACTTCGCTTACAGCAAGACAATTTAGAATTAGAACTTATCATCATTACTCATCACCATGCCGATCATGTCGGTGGTGTGGCAGAATTATTACGCCACTACCCTAAAGCTCAAGTTATCGGTCCAAGTAATGACCCTGTTTTAATGCTCACTCATTCAGTACAAGGCGGTGACCGTATTGAAATCTTTGGTGAAACCTTTCTTGTGATGGACGTTCCCGGACACACTAACGGGCATATTGCTTATGTCGGTGACGGCAAACTATTTTGTGGTGACGTACTGTTTTCTGCTGGCTGTGGCCGAGTATTTGAAGGCACCTATGAACAAATGTTTGATTCACTACAAAAGTTGGCAACACTTCCTCAAGAAACTGAAGTCTATTGCGCTCATGAATACACCTCATCAAATTTGTCGTTTGCTCTAGCGGTAGAGCCGGATAATGAACTACTACATAATTATCGTGATGAAGTGAATCGATTAAGAGCACAAGAAAAACCAACGATTCCAACCACCATTCGCCAAGAAAAATGGATCAATCCGTTTTTACGCTGCCATGAACCAAGTGTAATGAAAGCCGTATCAGCACGAACCAACGAACTCACGGAGCTCTCTGTATTTTCAGCCTTACGTGAATGGAAAAATGAATTCTAAGGATTATTGACGTTTATTGGTTAAATTTTGTTACTTTTTTTAATCAGCTTAAAGGCGTTGCTAAATCAATCAAATTGCTCATAAATTTATCTAAAACCTTATAGAAACTTACACCTTTTGTAAGGTTTTATTGGGTTTTAGGATAATTCTCACTTGCCACTCCTTGATAAACACAAGTATCATTTGCAGCCGTTTTTTAGAGGTTGTTTTAATGAATTCAAAATACATTTGGGCTACGGCACTACTACTTGTAGGCTGTCAAAGCGTGCCGACATCCACCGATCAGCAGACCGATGAGCCGGAAAAAGCTAGCCAAACTGTAATGGTTGAACCCTCTACCTCAGAAAAAAAACAGCCACCCAAACAATTAACCCCACAAGAGCAACAAAACTTGTGGAAGCGCATTTCGATGCAGTTCAAGCTGCCGATTACTGATGATCCAAGTATTGAATACTACCGTAAATGGTATCTAGACCACCCCGAACACCTAAAAACAGTTTCAAAACGTGCTGAACCTTTTTTATATCTCATCACAACCAAAATTGAAGATCGTGGCCTACCACTGGAATTAGCATTACTACCAGTAGTAGAAAGCGCCTTTGATCCTTTCGCATATTCCTATGGTAGTGCAGCCGGCTTATGGCAGTTTGTGCCGGTTACTGCCGATCGATTCGGCTTAGAGCGTAACTATTGGTATGACGGGCGCCGTGATGTTAACGCTGCGACCGATGCGGCTTTAGAATACATGACTTATTTAGGGAATCGTTTCGACGGTGACTGGGAACACGCCATCGCTGCATATAATAGTGGCGGTGGTCGCGTATCTAGCGCGATTCGTAAAAACAAAAAACTGGGTAAGCCAACCGACTTTTTCTCATTAAATCTACCAAAAGAAACACGTGGTTACGTACCTAAACTACTTGCACTAGCAGATATCCTCTCCAATCAGAAAGAGTATGGTGTCGATCTTCCGGTTATTGCCAATAAACCGGTATTGGCACAAGTCGATCCAAAGGAACAACTAGACCTTGCTATTGCCGCTCAATACGCAGGTATGTCAGTCAAAGAATTACAAAGCTATAACCCAGGATATAACCAGTGGGCAACTTCACCAACTGGACCATACACTTTCTTAATTCCGCTAGAAAAAGCGGCTCGCTTTAATGAACAAGCAGAAAAAAATCGCGGTAAAGGCATCAAATTCACTCGCTACAAAGTTAAATCAGGTGATAGCTTGAGTGTGATTGCTAAAAACAATCAAACAACGACCAAAGCCATTCAAACGGCAAATAATATGAATGATGCGAATATTCGTGTCGGGCAATATTTGATGGTGCCGCATTCAACACAAAATAATAAACAATACTCGTTAAGTGCAACGAACCGTTTAGCAAAAATCCAATCGACTTCTCGTGGGCAGTTGAAATCTGAATATGCAGTAAAAAGTGGTGATAGTTTCTGGACCATTGCTAAGCAGAATAACGTTTCAGTGCAATCTCTCGCTAAATGGAACGGCATGGCTCCCAAAGATCCATTACGTGTAGGTCAAAAACTAGTTATCTGGAAAGAAAACAAAACCGGTGCCATTATCCGTACTGTGTATTATAACGTTCGTTCTGGTGACACAGTAGGCAGTATTGCACAACGATTTAAGGTAAATACTGCTCAAGTACTTGTTTGGAATGGATTAAGTGAAAAAGACTATTTAAAGCCAGGCCAGAAGCTGAAACTTTATGTCGATGTTACTAAAGTAAGCTAACTACTTTTTCCCTTTTATACACTACATAGCCAAAAGCCTCGTGAACTCGAGGCTTTTTCAGATCGGTAAATGTTATATACCCAAGTAACTGCAAAGGATAGTTATTTGGGTATATCTCTAGTTTTCAAGCAAATCAAAACTGACTAGCATCGGGTTATGATCGGAAGCGGTAGTGATTGGCGAGCTTGCAGACTTAAAATTTAACCCTCGATAAAATACGTGATCAAACGCTAAGTCGTTAACAAATAAACGACGGTTATCTGGACTGAATATGGCCTCTTGCAGATCTAGTCTATTAGCAACTTTAAGTAGTTGCTCATAGCGAGATTCACTCCAAGTATTAAAATCGCCAGCAATAATTAATGGGCCCTGATGCTTTTGTACCGCTTTTTGCAATTGCTCAATTTGCTGCTCAAATTCATCGGTTCCAACAGTAAAGTTGATGGCATGGATATTAACCACCACAAGATCTTGTCCACTAGATAGTGAATATCGTGCATATAATGCCGACTTAGGCAACTGAATCCAAGGCTCAACAGTCGTATAAGCACATGCTCGATTAGGTAATTGATAGGCTAGATTCACTACACCAGAGCTAACGCCAAAGGCTTGAAACGCGTTGACATAACTTGCCCCCCACGATTGCTGATTAACCCATAATGAAAACTCTTCCGTTAAACTAGCTTCTTGCAAAAGGATCAGCTGCTTATCATGACTAAAAGATTCAAGTGCAGCCTGCCAATTTTCATCGCTTTGTTTATGAATATTCCAAACTAAAACGTTCAGTTTGCCATTCACATCAATAGGCGGCGTGGGTTGTTCAGATTGATGACAATACCAGTCAGATTGCGAAGAATGGTGAGCAATAGAAATAAGCTGAGGCTGCTTGGGGATAGTAAAAATAGAATAAAAACCGACAATCGCAATAATTAAAAAAGTAACAGCGCCTAACGTCCAATACTTTATTTTCATCGATTTCCCAACCCGCTATACCCGCCATAAATGATAAAAAAGGAAGCCAAAGCCTCCTTTAATTATACCCAAGTGACTGGGTATTGTAATGTATTCGGTTGGTATTATACCGCTTCGTCATCTTCTTCACCGGTACGGATACGAATCACACGCTCAACTTCCGTGACAAAGATTTTTCCGTCACCGATTTTACCGGTTTGCGCGGTTTGCATGATGCAATCAATACACTCATCAACGACATCATCAGAAACCACAATCTCTAACTTCACTTTAGGTAAAAAGTCGACCATGTACTCTGCGCCACGATACAGTTCTGTATGACCTTTCTGACGACCAAAACCTTTAACTTCCGACACCGTCATGCCGGTGATGCCAACATCCGCTAGCGCCTCACGTACATCATCCAGTTTAAATGGCTTAATGATTGCTTCAATTTTTTTCATTGGTTCTTATCCCTAAAACTCTGAAATTGTTTTGAGTATACCCCTCATCTAAGACTATGAAAAGATACCGCCTCTATATGTCCCTAATTCGCTATTTTTTATGCCAAATCAATTGATAATCAGCACCACTATAGGGCTTACCGACAAACAATCCGGCTGCAACAATCAATTCACTACCATCAACCAAAAAAGGAATACGTTGCCGCTGCCAAGTGGGTATTTGGTATTCTTGCAACAACTTTTTTAAGCTACGTCCGTGTTGTCGATCTTGTGGATGAGCATGAATACCGGTCGCGCTGAATTTGACCTTAATCTGATTATAGCCAACAGGCAAAGATAGGGTTTGAATACTGCTCGCAGCAAGGCTTGTGGTATCAAAAAATTCAAGCTCATTTCTTGCCTTGAGTTCCAAACAACCAAGACCATCGGGCAAAGTAAGAGGTTGTTTGATATCCCAATCCAGAACATTTGCACTGATATCTTGCATGGAATTAAACACCCAAAGCTGTTGTTGATGGCGACCAATATGGGTATTTCCATACCGAAATACTGGTGCGGCATCGGCTTGAGCTAACGCCACATCTTGCCAGATTTGTAGTAATTGCTTTGCACTTGGCATTAGGAAACCTTGCTCTTGTAGCCAAAGCCTTAAAATTGCGCCTCTCGCTGCCTCTGACTGTTCTTGTAATAAAGAGACCGACAATGCCCCATCTTCACTGCACATTTGCTTATAACGCTCATAGAGGAGCTCATTAAGCAATGATTCTTGCTGAGCACACAAAGCTGCACTACGCGCGACGGTTTTTTCAATATTTGGCCAGCGCTGTCTTAAAATTGGCGTAACCTGATGACGGATAAAATTTCGGTCAAAACGCGTATCACGGTTACTTTCGTCTTCAATCCAATCCAACTGATGATGATTGGCATAAGCAAGCATATCAGCACGAGAAACATCAAGCACAGGACGTAATAACCGAGCAAATTCAAACTTGCCATCCATTGCCATTGCAGACAAACCTTTCGGACCACTGCCACGTTTTAATGCCAGTAAAAACGTTTCCAGTTGATCGCTTTGATGATGTGCGGTCAGCAGCAGACTAGAGGGATTGAGATGTTGAGATAGAGCTTGATAACGAGCCGTTCTTGCTGCTTGCTCTAGGCTAATACCACTTCCTAATTCTATCTGTACTTTTTCTGCTACAAATGGAATATCAGCTTGCTGTGACCAATATTGGCATTGCTGTAACCACTGGTCAGCGTTATCACTTAATCCATGATGAACATGCACAGATAAATAATCATATTGCGGATACTCACTCTTAAATCGAGCAAGTAAATGCAACAGTACTCGTGAATCTAGCCCCCCGCTTAACGCCAATACCAAACGAGTTGAGTCTTTGGTATGGCTTAATAAACGCTGAACAAAACCTTGATACAACATGTTAATTCCATTAAGAAGAAAACAAAAAGCGAGCCTAAGCCCGCTTTACCATTGATTAACCTTAACAGTCAAACGAGCTTAGCAATAACCGTAGCTCATTAGGCGTTGATAACGACGCTCTAAACGGTTTTCATTATCTAACGCTTCAAGCTCATCTAATTGTGCCAGTAATGTCGCTTTCATATTTTCAGCAGTTGCAACATAGTCACGGTGAGCGCCCCCTAGTGGTTCACTGATTACCGTATCAATTAGGCCAAGCTCTTTCAGACGAGGAGCCACCAGACCCATCGCTTCAGCCGCTTGTGGGGCTTTATCTGAATCACGCCATAAAATAGAAGCACAGCCTTCTGGTGAAATTACAGCATACGTTGAGTATTGCAGCATGTTAACGTAGTCACCAACACCAATTGCTAGTGCACCACCAGAACCACCTTCACCCACTACGTTACAAATAACCGGTACTTTCAAGCCTGACATAACTTTTAAGTTGCGAGCAATCGCTTCAGATTGGCCACGTTCTTCGGCACCAACACCAGGGTATGCACCCGCAGTATCAATGAAAGTAATCACAGGAACATTAAAACGTTCTGCCATTTCCATTAAACGTAAAGCTTTACGATAACCTTCTGGACGAGGCATACCAAAGTTACGACGTACTTTTTCTTTGGTTTCACGACCTTTTTGGTGGCCAATCACCATGACTGGACGACCTTCGATACGCGCTAAACCACCAACGATCGCTTTATCATCAGCATAAGCACGATCACCAGCAAGCTCATCAAACTCAGTAAAAACATGTTCAATATAGTCAAGCGTATATGGACGCTTTGGATGGCGAGCTAATTGAGCAACTTGCCATGCACCTAGGTCATTAAAGATTTTTTTCTTTAACTCTAAGCTCTTTTTTTCTAATTGGTTAATTTCTTTTTCTAAATCAACCGACGCATCGCCACCGTGGCGAGAAACCTCACGTAAAGCTTCAATTTTAGCTTCAAGTTCAACAATAGGTTTTTCAAATTCAAGAGAATCTAGGCTCATCAATGGATCCTTTATTTCATTTTAATTCTTTTATCACTTTAAGGCATTGAACCGTCAACGGCGATAAAAAGTATACAGAGCATCACTGAAAATATTCAAAACTAAATTGTAAACCGAAGCAACCAATTCATAATTTGAATAATAATGTACTAATAATGCCCTGTTCTTTAGTTAAATTCGAGTTCTACTTGCTTAGAACCGACCAGAAGTTTTAAATCATCCAGTAAATTATCGTCCGGTGTTACTCGCCACTCGACTCCAAGTGACAGTTTTGCTCTGGCATCTTGGCGTTGATAATAAATATTTACTGGCACCGTACCCGCTCGATACGGCTCTAAAATTCGATTAAATTGCTCAAAGAATTGACCATCTATCTGAGATTGCTCTATAGAAATAGATAATCCTTTGGCATATTTTTCACGTGCATCAGCGAGACTCATCACTTCTCGGGCCGACATCTTAAGCCCACCATTGAAGTCATCAAAGCTGACCTGTCCAGAAACCACTACTATTTTATCTTGTTCTAACAATTCCGCATATCGTTCTAACGCATCAGAGAACAACATCACTTCTACTCGACCTGAACGGTCATCGAGAGTCATTAGACCAATTCGTGTACCACGTTTAGTAGTCATTACACGTGAAGCTATCACTAAACCAGCGACCGTCAGAGACTGATCACGGCGGGTTGGTTGTAAGTCCTTTAAACGACACTGAGTATATTTAGCTAACTCTTTGAGGTAGGCATTAACTGGGTGACCAGTCAAATATAGACCTAAAGTGGCACGTTCACCTTCTAACCAAACTTTTTCAGGCCATTTTGGAACTTGTGCGTACGCTTGCTCAACTTCTTCTGGCGCTTCTGTCAATACGCCAAACATATCCGATTGACCAAATGCTTCAGCTTGGTGGAACTGTCCTGCGGCTTTAACGGCTTCATCAAGTGAGGCCATCATTGCTGCACGGTGAGGCCCTAAGCGATCAAGAGCTCCGGCTTGAATCAGTTTCTCAATCACCCGCTTATTGCATTTTTTCAAATCAACACGAGCACAGAAATCAAATAGGTCTTTAAAGTAACCACTTTGTTCACGACAAGCGATAATATTTTCGATTGGCCCTTCACCGACCCCTTTTATTGCGCCGATGCCGTAAACAATCGCACCGTCTTCATTCACATTAAAGCGATATAAACCTGAATTCACATCTGGCGGCAGCACTTTAAGATTCATACGAATACATTCATCGACCAGACCTACCACTTTTTCGGTGTTGTCCATATCAGCCGTCATTACCGCCGCCATAAATTCAGCAGGATAATGTGTTTTTAACCACAATGTTTGATAAGAAACTAGCGCATACGCGGCGGAGTGAGATTTATTAAAACCATAACCGGCAAACTTTTCTACCAAGTCAAAGATCTTCATGGCCAATTCGCCATCAACCCCAATGCTTTCAGCACCCGACTTAAAGATCGAACGTTGTTTCGCCATTTCTTCAGGTTTTTTCTTACCCATAGCACGACGCAGCATATCCGCGCCACCTAGGGTATAACCAGCTAAGATCTGTGCAATTTGCATTACCTGTTCTTGATACAAGATAATGCCATAAGTTGGCTCTAGGGTTTCTTTTAGTGACTCATGTTGCCATGTTGAATCAGGATATGAGACTTCTTCACGGCCATGCTTACGGTCGATAAAGTTATCTACCATGCCCGATTGTAATGGACCTGGACGGAACAAGGCCACTAAAGCGATAATATCTTCAAAACAGTCTGGTTGTAGACGCTTAATCAAATCTTTCATACCACGAGATTCCAACTGGAATACCGCAGTCGTTTCTGAGTTTTGCAGTAAGCGGAATGACGATGGATCATCTAAAGGAATGGCTTCGATACGAACCGAGTCTTTGCCTTCTTTTTTCAATCTAGGGTTAATTAAACCTAACGCCCAATCTATGATAGTTAAGGTTCGCAGACCTAAGAAGTCAAACTTAACTAAACCGGCCGTTTCCACATCATTTTTATCAAATTGCGTTACGGGGAAGTTACCTTCCGAATCACAATAAATAGGTGCAAAGTCAGTAATCGTAGTAGGCGAAATAACCACTCCACCTGCGTGCTTACCGGCATTTCGAGTGCAACCCTCAAGAATTCGACACATGTCGATTAATTCTTTGACGTCTTCATCGGCAGCATACAACTCGGGTAGCTGTGGCTCTGCATCAAAGGCTTTAGCAAGCGTCATCCCCGGATCGGGTGGCACTAACTTTGAAATGCGATCAACGAAACCATAAGGATGGCCTAGCACCCTACCTACATCACGAATAACCGCTTTAGCCGCCATAGTACCAAAAGTAATGATCTGAGATACTGCATCACGGCCATACATTTCAGCTACGTGATCAATCACTCGATCACGCTTATCCATACAGAAATCGATATCGAAATCGGGCATGGATACACGTTCTGGGTTCAAGAATCGTTCAAATAGTAAGTCATATTCAAGTGGATCAAGATCGGTAATTTTAAGCGCATAAGCCACCAATGAACCAGCACCCGAGCCACGGCCTGGGCCGACTGGAATATCGTTATCTTTTGACCATTGGATGAACTCCATTACGATCAAGAAATAACCGGGAAATCCCATTTGGTTAATTACATCCAGCTCGATTTGCAAGCGCTCATCATAGTCAGGACGTTTTTCCAAGCGAACTTTTTCATCAGGAAATAAAAACTCTAAACGTTCTTCTAAGCCTTCTTGAGATTTTTTGACCAAGAAGTCTTCAATCGTTAAATCACCGGTCGGGAAATTCGGTAAGAAATACTCACCTAAGCGAACCGTGACATTACAACGCTTAGCTATTTCGACACTATTTTGTAGCGCTTCTGGTATATCTTTAAACAGCTCACACATTTCTTCTTCAGTACGAAGATATTGTTGAGGACTGTAATTTTTAGGACGACGTGGATCTTCTAGCGTATAACCATCATGAATTGCCACACGAATTTCATGGGCATCAAATTCATCAGACGTTAAAAATACTACTTCATTGGTAGCAACAACTGGCAAGTCATACTGTTCTGCAATATCAAGTGCAAAATGTAAGTAACTTTCTTCATCGGCACGGCCTGTTCGAGTTAACTCAAGATAGAAATGATTAGGAAAATGTTCTTGATAGAAATCGATACAACGCTCAACCAATGGCTGATTACCTTTAAGTAACGCACGCCCCACTTCACCGACACGCCCACCCGATAGGATGATTAATCCTTCTTTGTGATTCACTAACCACTCTTTATCGATGACAGGTTGATGTTGAACATGACCACGCTGGTATGCTTCTGAAATAAGCAGAGTCAGGTTGTTGTAACCCACGTTATTTTTAGCAAGAACCGTGATTTTAGTCAGTTCATCAGCAAAGTCTGGTGATTGCACTGTAAAGTCAGCACCAATAATTGGCTTAATGCCGCAACCATGAGCCGTACTGTAAAATTTAACCAAACCACACAGGTTGGTAAAGTCCGTTAACGCCATGGCTGGCATATTAAGCTCAGCAACTTTTTTAACCAATGGTGGCACTTTCGATAGGCCATCAACCATCGAATAGTCACTGTGAACACGAAGATGTACGAACTTAGGATCAGACATAAATTATTGTACTTAGCTTTTAATAATGAAAGTGCTAATGAATGTGGAAAGTGTAAGGGTTTATGGTAAACGCAACAATGGTTTTATTGGTTGTCTAACCCCAAGTCATTGAAGTTGCAGTGAGGCGACAAGTGAATGAGACCCCATGAGCATAGCTTGTATATTCGATTGGGGCGAATGAACGCCGTCAACAACACAGCAACTCCAAGTACGAAAGGTTAGATTCCTAATACTTTCTTAACTGGCTTATAACTTTTGCGATATTGAGCCAAAAGCTCTGGCATTTGCGCGATATCATTATCGACAATCGCTTGCATGTGTACCTTAGTTGGGTAGCCATTGTGCTTAGCGAAACCAAACATTGGGTACTTAGCATCAAGCTGTTTCATTTCTTCATCGCGAGCTACTTTCGCGATAATCGAAGCTGCACTGATTTCGGCGACACGTAAATCCCCTTTCACTACCGCAGCACTTGGCATTGGCAATTCAGGAGTTCTATTACCATCAATCAATACAAATTCAGGTTTCACTTTTAACCCTGCCACCGCTCTTTGCATTGCGACCATGGTTGCTTGCAGAATATTGAGTTCATCAATCTCCCACGCTTCGCAACGCCCCAATGACCAAGCCAATGCTTTCTCTTGAATTTCAGACAACAAGGCTAAACGTTTCTTTTCGGTGAGCTTCTTTGAGTCATTTAACCCTTCAATTGGATTATTCGGGTCGAGAATAACCGCAGCGGTCACCACAGCTCCCACTAAAGGGCCGCGACCGACTTCATCGACACCGGCAAATAAACAAAAGCCTGTGGGATATTCAAACTCAGGTAATTCAACACTCATGATTTTTCTCTTGCTCTAACAGCAACTTTTCTGCGTCGATAAGGTTTAATACCGCTTTGGCTGCTTGAGTATCGGCATCTTTACGGATCCACTGATGCATTTCATGAAAATCCTGTTGCATCTGTTGGCCTTTATCACTCATTAAACGAGCCACTTCTGAAGCTAAATTTTCAGGTGTGCAGTCTTCTTGTAAAAATTCTTTCACCAACTCTTTATCTGCCAAAATATTAGGCAGTGATACGTAAGCGGTTTTTAGCATGCGACGAGCAATAAAAGCACTGACAGCATTAACTCGATAACCAACGACCATGGGACGATTGACCAGCATGCATTCTAAAGCCACCGTACCAGATGCTAACATAACGACATCGGAAGCCTCCATCACAGTACGAGCGGTACCGTCTCGCAGTTCAAAATGCAATTCAGGGGCAAATTCTTTCCATGCAGCTTCAAACTGCTCACGTCGTTTTTGATTAACCAGTGCGACGACAAAACCTAAGTTTGGATTTTGCTTTGCAAGTTGTTGGCAAGCTTTTAAGAATGGTTCACACAACATTTTCAGCTCAGCATTACGGCTTCCCGGCAACACTGCTAACCAAGTTTTATTTTGTGTTAAAGCCAATGTATCTCTTGCAGCAACTTTATCCGTTTGCAAAGGGATTGCATCGGCTAAAGTATGACCAACAAACTCACAAGGGACATTAAACTTGTCATAAAACGCTTTTTCAAACGGTAAGAATGCTAGCACTAAATTCGTTGCTTTAGCGATACCATGAATACGGTTTTGACGCCAAGCCCAAACAGACGGACTAACATAGTGAACGGTTTTAATACCCGCTTGTTTTAATGCCAGTTCGACACGTAAATTGAAATCTGGAGCATCAATACCGATAAACACATCCGGTGGGTTTTGCTTAAAATAATCCACAATCGATTTTTTGATTTTCAGGATACGGAATAAGCGACCTAGTACCTCCACTAAACCCATCACGGAAAGTTCTTCCATATCAAACAATGACTGGCAACCTTCCTCGATCATTTGCGGCCCGCCTATACCAACAAACTCCGCATCAGGGTAACGGACTTTAATTGCACGAATTAAACCTGCGCCTAAAGTATCGCCTGATAATTCTCCCGCCACTACACCAATTCTCAATCGACGCTTCATATCTATTTTCCTAATAAAAAAAGGCCTAAGTTAACTAGGCCTCTTTAATCAATCATTGATCGCTTCACTAAGTACGACTATTAACGAACAATGCCGCGCTTAGAAGAGTCAATAAATTCAATCATAGCTTGTACAGATTCAAACTGCGCTGCATCTTCTGCCATTTCTAGCTTAGCTTCCTCTACCGTATTCTTATTACGATAAAGTGATTTATAAGCACGACGAATTGCATGTATTTCTTTTTTCTCGAAACCACGACGTTTCAAACCTTCAAAGTTTACACCATAAGGTTTGGCATGGTTACCTTGAGCAATAACAAATGGGGGAACATCTTGGGCAACACCA
The DNA here is from genome assembly GCF_030161215.1 of Vibrio algivorus. Classification (NCBI taxonomy): domain Bacteria; kingdom Pseudomonadati; phylum Pseudomonadota; class Gammaproteobacteria; order Vibrionales; family Vibrionaceae; genus Vibrio; species Vibrio algivorus. The sequence continues at coordinate 188,225 of NZ_BSPV01000009.1, read as the reverse complement.
GAAGCACCACCTACCATACTATGCTGACCAATTTGACAAAACTGGTGCACAGCAGACATACCACCGATAATAGCAAAGTCACGAACCGTTACGTGTCCAGCTAGTGTCGCATTATTTGCAAGGATACAACGGTTGCCAACAACACAATCATGCGCAACGTGAACATTGATCATAAATAGGTTATCACTGCCAACTCGTGTAATACCTTCATCTTGCGTTGTACCACGGTGCATACTAACGCTTTCACGAATAATATTACGATCGCCAATGATTAACTTGGTTGGCTCACCTTTGTATTTCAAATCTTGGCAAGCTTCACCAATAGACGCAAATTGGAAAATTTTATTATCTTTACCAATTACCGTTGGGCCTTTCACCACAACATGAGAATAAATTTCTGTACCTTCGCCGATTTCAACATCCGCACCAATATAGGTAAAAGGACCAATTTTTACATTGGCAGCAATCTTCACACCCTCTTCAATAACAGCTGATGGGTGAATCTGAGCAGTTTCATGGATCATAAGGCTACCTTTAAAATTCGCGACGAGCACATTTAAGTTCAGCAGAGCACACAACTGCGCCATCCACTTTAGCTACACCATTAAACAGTGCAATTCCACGACGATCTTTAATAAATTCAACTTCAATAATTAATTGATCACCCGGTACCACTGGTTTACGGAATTTTGCATTATCAATACTCGCAAAGTAATACAATTCATTTTCAGCTGGCGCGCCAAATGATTTAAATGCTAATAATCCGGTTGCTTGAGCCATCGCTTCAAGAATAAGAACACCAGGGAAAATAGGTAATTGTGGAAAATGACCTGTAAATTGAGGCTCGTTAACCGATACATTTTTCAAAGCAACTAGATACTTTTCTTCTTGATAATCGGTAACACGATCAATTAATAGGAAAGGGTAGCGATGAGGAAGAAGTTCGCGAATTTCCGTAATATCTAGTGTTTTCTTTTCTGTAGTCAAAATTATTATCCTATTAATAATCGTCAAAGTCGGTCTATATACTCAAGTAACTAATTATATACTGAAGTTATTGCGCTATAAATGAAAAAGACCTGTAACAGACAGGTCTTTAGCGTTCAAGTAACATCAATATGCAAAATCAGGGATTTCTCACAGAAAAGAAACCAATTGAAATCACCTAGATGTTACAAGTTAGACCGATTTGATTAATCTTCAAACTTCTTTTCAAGCGTTTTTAGACGTTTATGCATTTCGTCGATCTTAAGAGTACGTGCCGCAGTTTTACGCCACTCTTTATTACTCTGTAAGGGTATACCTGATGAGTATACGCCTTTCTCTGTAATACTGCGCATTACCATACCCATTCCGGTAATGGTTACGCCATCGGTTATTTCAATGTGACCATTCAATACCGATGCGCCGCCTATAATACAGTACTTACCGATTTTGACACTACCCGCTACGGTGGTACAACCAGCCATAGCAGTACCATAACCAACGTGAACGTTATGGGCAATTTGAATATGATTATCGATGATCACATTATCTTCAATAATAGTGTCATCAATCGCACCACGATCAATCGTAGTACAAGAACCGATTTCAACGCGGTTACCTATAATGACCGAACCAAGTTGAGGTATTTTCACCCACTCACCACGGTTGTTCGCATAACCAAAACCATCAGATCCAATCACAGTATTAGATTGAATTAAGCAAGCCGTACCAATTTCAACATTGTGGTAAATGCTCACATTCGCCCACATTTTTGAGTTGTCACCAATTTTGGCATTTTTACCGATAAAGCAACCCGCTCCGATCACAACGTTATCGCCTAGCACCACACCTGATTCAATGACTGCATTGTGACCAATACAAACACCTTCACCGATGACAGCATCAGGTGCAATCACGGCACTTGCTTCAATTCGTTCTGCCGGTTGTGGTGTAGTATCTAAAGCTTGTGCAACTAAGGCAAAAGCTAAATAAGGGTCTGCAACAACAATCGCGTTGGTTTGACAAAATTCTAATTCACTCGATTTAATCAAAATCGCTGTGGCTTGGCACTCTGCAAGGTGCTTACGGTATTTTGCGTTAGTCAAAAAAGTAATTTGACCTTCGCCCGCTTTATCCATGGCAGCAATGGAAGAAACGGTTAATTCACCGTTTCCATGTAACTCACCACCTGTAATCGTTGCTAATTCAGCAAGAGTAAGTTTTGGCATCTTTAACTTCTATTATTTAAGTTCTTTAATTACAGCGTCTGTGATATCTGAATCTGGTTTTGCATATTGAAGTGCTTGCGCATCAATAATCATGTCATAACCTTGTTTTTCAGACACTTCTTTGATTGCATCTTGAATCGTAACGAATAGCTTTTGTTTTTCAGCCGCTTCACGTTGCTGTGCGTCACGCTCTAGTGACTGACCTTGTACTTTATATTCTGCTTGTAGTGAACCAATTTCAATTTGCAGCTTACGCATATCATCTTCACTTAGAAGTTGACCATCACGGCGCACTTTATCCATTTTAGTCTGAATTTTCTTCTGCAGAGAATCTAACTGAGCTTTTTGGTCTTTAAATTCAGATTGAAGTTTTTTCGCAATAGCCTCACGTTGAGGCAACGTTTGGAAAACTTTAGCGGTATTCACATAACCAATTTTTTCTGCAGCTTGAGCAGCATTTGCCACTAAAGATGTTGTCAGTACAGCTAGGCTAAGACCTGCGACTTTAATAAATTTTTTCACAATCATTTCCTTACAAAGGGCTAAAAAGTTAGAAGGTTTGACCAATCGTAAAGGTAAAGAATTCTTCATCATCACCTTCATAAATTTCAATTGGCTTCGCCACCGAGAACACTAAAGGCCCCATAGGTGACATCCATTGCAACGCCATACCATACGAAGCACGGAACGCAAATGGGTCTGAATAATCATAGTAATAATCTTTACCGGCCATATTAGCATCAGCATCACGATACTTAAATTCGGTATCCCATACACTGGCTACATCAACAAACACACTTGTACGCACTGATTGCTGAATTTCTTCAGAAGCAAATGGAGTTGGAACAATTAACTCAACACTTGCCAGTGCTGTAGCATTACCACCAACCGATTCATCAGTTGCCACGTAGTTAGGGTTATTACCGCCATTACTCCCACCTTCATTATACACAGCTTTAGGCCCTACTGAGTTAGAACCAAAGCCACGTAATGATGAGAAACCACCCGCGTAGTAGTTTTCATAAAATGGGAATAAGTTATCATTCCCATCGGTTGAACCGTAGCCATTACCATATCCCAAACGACCACGAAGTAATAATGTGAAATCTTGTTTTTGAGTTAATGGTATATACTGCTTAGCATCATATTGCATCTTATAATATGGAACGTCAGAGCCAGGTACGGTTATTTTAAAAGTTGCACGTTGGTGGTTACCAGCGGTTGGGAAATAACCACGGTTTAAATTATTTCGAGTCCACGAAATATTAATATCAAAATCATCAACATCCAATTCACCAGATTCAGTATCATAGTTCCCAGCTGACTGCTGCGAAGCTAAGAAACCTTCATTTTGTACATACGGGTCAATATTGGAAATTTTATTGTGGGTATAACCTATCCCTAATTCGATGAAGTTTAATTCATTAATAGGAAAACCCCAGGTTAAATCTGTACCGTAGCTTTGGTTGGTATAGTCAACAATACCCGCTTCTGATGCTTCAAACTCGTTGTAGAAAATCTTACCGCCCAAACTAACACCGTCTAGTGTCCAATATGGGTCACGATATTCTAAACTGACATTTTTTTGGTAATCATTGGTCATGGCGTTAATACCAATACGATTACCGGTTCCTAAGAAGTTATCTTGCTGCAGACCAACCTGAAAACTTACACCGGACTCTGTACCATAACCAACACCAAAGTTCACACTACCCGAGTTCGCTTCCTTCACGTTATAAACGATATCAACTTGATCTTCAGTGCCTGGTACTCGCTGGGTTTGCACATCAACCGTTTCAAAGAAACCAAGACGATTCAAACGTGCTTTACCGGTTTCAATGGATTTTGAGTTTAACCAACCACTCTCCATTTGGCGCATTTCGCGACGCAATACTTCATCTTTGGTGATGTTATTACCAGTAAAACGAATATCACGTACATACATACGGTTACCCGGATCGACTTGAACTGTCAGTGTCACTTCTTTTTTATTGTCATCAAACTCAGGAATGGTTTGTACTTTAGGATAAGCGTACCCTGATTCCCCAAGCGTTTTCTTGATATTCTCTTCAAGACCCGTCACTAGCGAACCATTATAAGTATCACCAGTTTCAAACGGCACCATCTCGGTGAAGTCATCTTGTTTACCGATTAGGTCACCACGGAATTTAATTTCTTTAACCGTGTAAGGTTCACCTTCGTTTAAATTAAGCGTGATATATACACCTTTTTTATCCGGTGAAATTGAGACATTAGTCGATAGCACTTTAAACTTCAGGTACCCACGATCAAAGTAATAAGTCCGTAGTTTTTCGATATCACCAGCAAGAACTTGCTTTTGATACTTTTCATCGGCCATGAAATTCCACCACGGCACATCAGCATTCAAATCAAAACGAGAAAGGAGTTCACCATCGGTAAATACTTCGTTACCAATAAAGTTAATTTGTTGAATTTTAGCTGATACACCTTCAGTAAATACAAACTTCAAATCCGAACGGTTCCGAGGTAGTGGTGTTACCACCGCTTTTACCGTTGCGTTGTATTTACCCACGCTGTAGTAGAAATCTTCTAGTCCCTTTTCAATCGTACTCAGTTTAGTGCGGTCTAGAGCTTCCCCCACCCGAATACCAGAAGCATCCAAGTTTTGTTGTAACTGCTCATCTTTAATCGCCTTGTTACCGGAGAATGAGATCTCAGCAATGGTTGGACGCTCTTTAACTTGTACGAGTAAAACGTCACCATCTCGAAAGACTTTCACATCTTCAAAGTTACCTGAAGAATACAGAGCTTGAATAATAGCGGAGGCATCCTGCTCATCAACCGTATCACCGACACGTACTGGCATTTTGAGCAATACCGCACCGAGCGCAACTCGCTGTAAACCTTCGATCTTGATATCTGATACTTCGAAAGAGTCAGCGTGTGCAACCGTGCTGAGCATCAGCAAAGTTGAAATCCATAAACGTTTGATCGCCATAAACTTTATTATTAATCCTTTATACTACTTGGCCTTATTAAACCACTACTGGCACTACAGGCGAGCAAAATCATTGAAAATTGCAATTAACATCAGAGAGAAAATCGCCGCACTACCGATGCGATATCCCACTTCTTGTACTTTTTCTGGGACTGGGCGGCGAATCACAGCTTCGATAGCAAAAAATAACAAATGACCACCATCAAGTACAGGTAAAGGCACTAAGTTGATAATCCCTAAATTCACACTAATTAATGCTAAGAAACCTAAAAAGTAAACTAATCCATAATCAGCCGTTGCACCCGCACCTTTAGCTATCGAAATAGGGCCGCTCAAATTTTTAATACCGACATCACCTGTGATGAGTTTTTTCAACATAGTGAGTGTTAAGTCAATAATTTGTCCCGTTTTTTCCACCGCTTTAGGTATAGAGGCTAACACACCAAACTTTTGCTCAAAGCGGTAAGATTCAGGCCATTCTCCCACTGATGGTGCAACACCTGCAAACCCTATTGTGTCACCATTTTTTAAAGTTTTGCTCGCTGGAAATAAGCTCAAGGTCAGTTCTTGGCCATCTCGATTAACTTTTAAACTCACTTCTTGCTCTGGATTTGCAACAACGGTATCAACAAATTGCTGCCATGCTGTCACTGCCTCACCATTAACAGCAATTAACTTATCACCGACTTGTAAGCCGGATTTTTCAGCAGCACTACCTTCCGTAATATTCGAAATAGTAGAAATAATTTCAGGTCGATATGGTTGAAAACCTAATGTGCCCATTGCTGAGTCAACTTCTGGGTCAAACTTCCAATCTTGGGTGTTTAAGGTAACAGTACGTTCAACCCCTAACTCACCCGCTGAAGCAAGCTTCATAACTATCTGATCATCCCCAATATGAGAGATCAGAGCCATATTCACCGAATCCCAATCAGAGGTTTGGATACCAGAAATTTCTTTAAGTTCCATCCCCGATTCAATTCCTGCTTGAGAAATAATAGAATTGGGCGTGACTTCACCAATAACCGGTTTCACTGCGGGTACACCGATCATAAAGACTAGCCAGTAAGCAAAAATAGCGAAGAAGAAGTTAAAGGCAGGACCAGCAGCGACTATCGCACTACGGCGCCATAAACTTTTATGATCAAAAGCTAAATGTTTATCTTGCTCTGCCACTTCATCAACGCGAGAGTCCAACATTTTAACGAAGCCGCCGAGTGGAATCATTGAGATGGAGTATTCAACGCCATCCTTACCCTTACGACTCCATAATGATTTACCAAAGCCTATTGAAAACTTTTCGACTTTAACGCCACAACGTCTCGCTACCCAAAAATGACCAAACTCATGTACAGCAACGAGTATGCCAAGGGCTACGATAAATGAAGCTAAATTCCATAATATGCCAGTCATTAATTACGCTCTGCTAAAGTTTCTGTTGCATAAATTCGAGCTATTCTATCTAGCTCAAGTAAGCTTTCCAAACTCTCCGTTCCAAGAGTCGATAAGCCACACACTTTATTCATTACTATTTCGTTAACTCGTGCAATATCTGTAAATTTTAATTGACGATCCAAAAACGCCGCGACTGATATTTCATTGGCTGCATTAATTGCAGTAGTGGCATGTTGCCCGGTGTAGCAAGCATCAATCGCTAACTGCAAACATGGGTATCTTGACATATCAGGCGCTAAAAAGGTCAGTTCAGTTAATGCTGTAAAATCAAGAGGTTTAACACCTGAAGGGATACGATTTGGATGAGACATTGAAAGCGCGATAGGAGTGCGCATATCTGGTTCTCCCATTTGCGCCAATACCGAACCATCATTGTATTGCACCATCGAATGGATCACCGATTGCGGATGAATCAAAACTTTTAGCTGTTCTTGCTTAGCATTAAATAGCCATTTTGCTTCAATAAATTCTAAGCCTTTGTTCATCATAGTTGCAGAATCAACTGAGATCTTTGGCCCCATCGACCAATTAGGATGAGCAATTGCCATTTCAGGCGTCACTGAATCAAGACTTGCAATATCACTATAACGAAATGGACCGCCCGATCCGGTTAATAAGATGGAGTGAATACCACCTTCATCTAAATCACAGTAACCAAGTTGATTCTGTACGCTCTGAGATAAACATTGGAAAATAGCATTATGCTCACTATCGACAGGAAGAACTTGTGCACCGTATTGCTTAGCCGCATCGATAAAAAATTGGCCTGACATTACCAAAGACTCTTTATTAGCAAGTAATATGCGCTTACCGGCTTTAACCGCCGCCATCGTCGGTAATAAACCAGGAGAGCCTACGATTGCCGCCATCACCATATCCACGCCATCAGCAGAAGAAATAGCGCATAAGCCATCAACTCCAGCAACAACTTGAGTTTTACAGTTCACGTTTTTAAGACGTTTTTCTAACGCCAATGCAGCCGCTTCATCAGCCATTGCCGCCATTTTAGGCTGCCATTTTTCACATAAAGCTTGCATGCTTTCAACATTAGAATCAGCGGATAAAGCATACACTTCAAATTGTTCAGGGTTATGCTCAACTACCGATAAAGTACTTGCTCCAATTGAACCCGTTGCACCTAAAATTGTTATCTTTTGCATGATCAATCAACCATTAAGAATAAATACATCAATATTCTTCCTATATTTCGTGAGGTAGATTATTGGCAAATAAAGTACAACAAAGCAAAAACTGGAAATGCCGCGACAAGACTATCGATGCGATCAAGAATGCCACCATGCCCTGGGATAATATTACTGCTGTCTTTAATATTAGAAACGCGCTTAAACATGCTTTCGACTAAATCACCTAAAACAGAAATAACCACTGTAACGAAAGTAATAAATAGCATCACTGTCAAGCTAGCAAAGTGAATATCCAGTAAAGAAGAAGCAAACCAACCAACGATCATGGCTAAGATAATGCCACCAAATAACCCTTCCAGTGTTTTGTTAGGGCTAACATTCGGTGCCATTTTATGTTTACCAAATGTTTTTCCTGAAAAGTATGCTCCAGTATCAGCAGCCCATACTAACAAGCAAACAAACATAACTAATTTAGCACCGTGATAAGGGTTCAAAGCATAATCTTGGGCTCTAAGTAGAAAGACCGCCCATAAAAAAGGAATAAGAGATAACATGCCAAATAGATGACGCAAAGCAACGCTCTTCTCCCACAAATTCATACTTTTTGGGTAGGTTAGCGCTAAACCACTCGCTACAATCCACCAGATCGCCCCTGCCGATAATATCCATAGGTGCGTCTCAGAGACTATTGATAAGCTTAGGGTATCAAATGGAAAAACAGCAAAACTGCTAGCCAAAACCACTAAAGACGGAATAAGACTAAGTGCACGTGATTTAGGTAAAACAAATTGAGTCCACTCCCAAAAACCAATAATAGATATCGCTGTTAACGCAACAATGAAAAAAGGAATTGAAAGTTCAAACACCCCCCATAAAACCAAAGGCGCTAAAATCAATGCTGTTATTATTCTTTGTTTCAAACTTTCGTCCTTTATTATTGAATCATCAACGATTGTAGTTGCTCACTCGTGCAACCAAAGCGTCTTTCACGATTGATGAACCAAGCAATGGCGTCCAACATTGCTTGCTCATCGAATTCTGGCCAAAATAAATCAGTAAAATACAATTCTGCATACGCCATTTGCCAAAGCATAAAATTGCTAATTCGGCACTCACCGCTAGTGCGAATCATTAGATCGACATCCGGTAAATCAGCCATAGATAAGTGCTGGGATATCGTTGCTTCGGTAATGTCTTGTGGCTGAAGTTGTCCCTCCGATACCTGTTGGGCCACTTGCTTAACCGCTTCAGTAATATCCCATTTACCGCCATAATTAGCGGCGACATTAATCACAGTGCCAGTATTCGCTTCAGTTAGTGCTTCTGCTGCTGCAATTTTTTTCTGTAATGCTGGACTAAAACGGGTTTTATCACCAATAATCTGTAGGCGTAGATTATTCTTATGCAGTTTTTTGACTTCTCTGGTTAACACCGTCATGAAGAGGTCCATGAGTACATTCACTTCTTCTTCCGGGCGCTTCCAATTTTCACTGCTAAATGCGAATAAAGTAATGGCTTTTATTCCCAATCGACTTGCGGTTGAGATAGTTTCTCGCACTGATTTAACTGCCATTCTATGACCATAGATACGAGGTTTACCACGTTGCTTAGCCCAACGACCATTGCCATCCATAATAACGGCAATATGTTGTGGTAGTAGATCAGATGAGAATTGAATATCAGACATTATTTTATTCATACTTGTAGGCAGGTTTTGCATAAAAAAGGCGCTGTGCTGTACCGCACAGCGCCCTCAAGCAGATAGAAAAAGAAGATTAAACTTCCATCAACTCTTTTTCTTTCACTGCAAGCAACTCATCAATGTTTTTAACAGCTGCATCAGTGATTTTTTGAATCTCGTCTTGCGCTTTACGATCTTCATCTTCAGAGATTTCTTTATCTTTTAAAAGCGCTTTAAAATCAGCATTTGCATCACGACGAATATTACGTACAGCGACACGACCACCTTCAGCTTCGCCACGAACAATCTTTACAAGGTCTTTACGACGCTCTTCTGTTAATGGTGGAAGTGGTACACGAATTACCGTACCAGCAGACATTGGGTTAAGACCTAGATCTGATTTCATGATGGCTTTTTCTACCATTGGCGTCAGCTCTTTATCAAAAACAGTAATTGCCAATGTACGCGCATCTTCAGCAATGATGTTAGCAACTTGGTTTAAAGGCGTTGGTGCACCGTAATATTCAACAGAAATATTTTGCAGAATACTTGGGTGAGCACGGCCTGTACGGATTTTTGAAAGGTTATTTTTTAGTGCTTCAACACTTTTTGCCATGCGCTCTTGAGCGTCTTGTTTAATTTCGTTAATCACGATATCACCTTGTTATTTGTATTTTCTACAGAGCGAACACCTTCACTCTCGCGATGTTAATTGCTTTATCACGTTCTTATTCTGGCAGCTCGCCGATTAGTGTGCCTTCTTGCTCACCCATTACGACACGACGCAAAGCACCTGGCTTGTTCATGTTGAATACGCGAATTGGCATTTTATGATCACGAGCTAAAGTGAAGGCAGCTAAGTCCATCACTTTTAATTCTTTTTCCAGCACGCTGTTGTAACTCAGTTTATCACACAAAACAGCGTCTGGGTTAGCAACTGGGTCAGCAGTATAAACGCCATCCACTTTGGTTGCTTTTAGTACAATATCTGCTTCAATTTCGATCCCGCGTAGACATGCTGCTGAATCAGTTGTAAAGAATGGGTTACCCGTACCAGCAGAAAAGATCACTACACGGCCTTGACGAAGTTGACTGATCGCATCCGCCCAGTTGTAATCATCACATACACCTTTTAATTGAATCGCAGACATTACTCGCGCATTCACATAAGCACGATGAAGCGCATCACGCATTGCTAGGCCATTCATCACAGTCGCTAGCATCCCCATGTGATCACCAACTACACGATTCATGCCAGCTTCCGCTAGACCAGCACCACGGAATAGGTTACCACCACCAATAACAACGCCAACTTGTACGCCAAGTTCAACGAGTTCTTTAATTTCTTGAGCCATGCGATCCAAAATAGCCGGATCGATACCAAAACCTTCTTCACCCTGTAGAGCTTCGCCACTAAGTTTTAACAAAATACGCTGATATGCAGGCTTAGGATTCGTTGTCATGGAGTTTACCTTTCAAAGTATGGTTGATTAACGGTTATGAATAGACAGATTATGGTTCCTGGTTCCTGGTTCCTGGTTCCTGGTTCCTGGTTCCTGGTGATGCTAGATATACTGCACATTCATAACAATTAATAATTTAGTCTATTCCATCTAATAACTTAAAGCATTGCACTAGCTGTGAAGTGCTTTCCTAGGGACTAGGAACTAGATGCCTAGGGCCTTTTCCTCACAAAAAGACCGCAGCAGTGCCACGGTCCTTTAGGTTAGCTATACAAATCAGGAATTAACCTTTTTGTACCGCTGCAACTTCTTCAGCGAAGCTCATTTCAGCCGCTTTTTCGATACCTTCACCAACTTCTAGACGAACGAAGTTAGTTACTGAAGCGCCTTGCTCTTTCAAGAATTCACCAACAGTTTTCTTAGGTTCCATGATGAAAGCTTGACCAGTAAGAGAAACCTCACCAGTGAACTTCTTCATACGACCAATAACCATTTTCTCTGCGATTTCTTGTGGTTTGCCTTCGTTCATTGCGATTTCAACTTGAACCGCTTTCTCTTTAGCAACAACATCAGCAGGAACATCTTCAGGGTTTACGTATTCAGGCTTAGATGCTGCTACGTGCATAGCAACTTGCTTGATTACTTCATCGCTAGCATCACCAGCAACAACTACACCGATACGCTCACCGTGACGGTAAGAACCGACTTTAGCACCTTCAATGTATTGAACACGGCGGATGCTGATGTTCTCGCCAATTTTTGCAACTAGAGCGATACGAGTGTCTTCAAATTTAGCTTGAAGTGCTTCTACATCTAAACGCTCTGCAACTGCAGCATCAAGAACTTCGTTAGCAAATGCTAGGAAATTCGCATCTTTAGCTACGAAGTCAGTTTGGCAGTTTACTTCAAGAAGCGCGGCAAAACCGTCCGCTTCTTTTACTAAAATAGTACCTTCAGCAGCAACGTTACCCGCTTTTTTAGCAGCTTTAGCCGCACCGCTTTTACGCATGTTTTCGATTGCTAATTCAATATCAGCATTCGCTTCAACAAGCGCTTTTTTACAATCCATCATGCCTGCGCCAGTACGCTCACGCAATTCTTTAACTAGAGCAGCAGTTACTGTTGCCATGGTTTAATCCTCGGTTGATTCCAAAAATGGTAAAAAACAGGGGCCAGGCTAATATTTTATTAAAAGCATGTCCCCTATTTGTAACTATAACTCAATCTCAGCTATTCATTTATGACAGCAAGATTAAGTGGCTAGGGTCTGTTGAACCTAGGAGTTACGATATTAAGCTTCTTCTACGAAACCGTCTTTATCAGCAACTGCAGCTACGTCTTTGTTACGACCTTCAGTTACCGCTTGACCAGCAGCGTTTAGGTATAGTTGTACCGCACGGATTGCATCGTCGTTACCAGGGATAACGAAATCTACGCCATCTGGGTCAGAGTTTGTATCTACAACAGCAAATACTGGGATACCTAGGTTGTTTGCTTCTTTAATAGCAATGTGCTCGTGATCAGCATCGATTACGAATAGTGCGTCAGGTAGGCCACCCATGTTTTTGATACCACCAAGAGATTTCTCTAGCTTATCCATTTCACGGGTACGCATTAGAGCTTCTTTCTTAGTTAGTTTTTCAAAAGTGCCGTCTTGAGCTTGAGCTTCGAAATCTTTCAGACGCTTGATTGATTGACGAACAGTTTTGTAGTTAGTCAACATGCCGCCTAACCAGCGGTTGTTTACGTAGTACTGGTTGCTGTTGATAGCTGCTTCTTTTACTGCTTCAGAAGCTGCGCGCTTAGTACCAACGAAAAGAACTTTACCTTTACGCTCACCGATTTTGCCTAGCTCAGCTAGTGCATCGTTGAACATTGGAACTGTTTGTTCTAGGTTGATGATATGAACTTTGTTACGAGCGCCAAAGATGAATGGCTTCATTTTTGGGTTCCAGTAACGAGTTTGGTGACCAAAGTGAACACCAGCTTTAAGCATATCGCGCATTGATACAGTTGCCATTATATAATCCTCTATATGGGGTTAGGCCTCCACATCCCCCATGATACCGACCCTTTCGCTATAAATAAGCTTAAAAGAGCACCCCGGATCACGTGTCGGAATGTGTGTGATTTAAGAAATAAGTATATGAAACCCACACTACTTCGCCTTAAAAAGGAGAAAGTAGTTACAGATTTCGGTGCGCTTTATATCATAAAAGCCAGTTAGAACACCAGAAAAACTGACCTTTTCGAGGTGAGATTTTTTGTTGATTTATCATTTATTCTGCCAAATAAAGAGATTTATCCTAGATGCTAACGGATTTCAATTGCGATTAGAGCCCACTGTTAATACACTAGACACAAAGAGATAACGGATACTAATTATGTCGATCAAAATTAACACCGCTGAAGAAATTGAAAAAATGCGCGTTGCTTGTAAGCTCGCAGCCGAAGTTTTAGAAATGATTGAACCCCACATCAAAGAAGGGGTTACCACCGAAGAACTTGATAAAATCTGCCATAACTATGCCCTAGAAAAAGGCGCTTACTCAGCACCTCTTGACTACCATGGCTATCCAAAATCAATTTGTACTTCGATCAATCATATTGTTTGTCACGGTATTCCAGCAAGCCAAGATGAAATAGGCAGCAATGGCCAAGTTAAGCCTGCAGTTTTAAAAAATGGTGATATTGTCAACCTAGACATCACAGTGATCATTCCGAACGATCCAAATGCCGATCTTAGCGTTCGCCCTGAAGGTTACTATGGTGATACTTCTAAGATGTTCCTAGTAGGTGATGTTTCTCCTGCCGATAAACGCTTATGTATGGTGACTCAAGAAGCACTTTATGTTGGCATGCGTAAAGTAAAACCTGGTGCAACCATTGGCGATATTGGTACTGCCATTGAAAAATACATCAAAGACAACAACAAAAAGAACCCTCGCAATAAATTTTCGATTGTGAAAGATTTTTGTGGTCATGGAATCAGTGATGAGTTTCATTCAGAACCTCAAGTTGTGCATTACCGAAACTCAGACCGTCGTGTCATGAAAGAAGGTATGATCTTCACCATTGAACCTATGATCAACGCAGGTAAATTTGGCGTAACCGTTGATGCTGAAGACGATTGGACGGTTTATACAGGCGATGGCAAAAACTCAGCACAATATGAGCATACTATTCTTGTCACTAAATCGGGTTGTGAAGTAATGACATTACGCTCGGAAGAATCTATTCCTCGTTTAATGAACAATATCTAAACTCGAACTCGAACTCGAACTCGAACTCGAACTCGAAAAATGAAGCCTTTATCTCTATTCTGATAAAGGCTTTTTTATTATCTGCAATACAGGTACTATCGAATTAGATTTACTTGTTGCAAGGAATGCATTCATGACTTATCAGTCTCCAGTCTCTCTCGATGATCAACAACTGTCATCCATGGCTCTTAAACAGCAATTGGAACAGTTTTCTCAGCACCAAAAACAAGCCTTTTTAGAACAGCGACAGCCTGTCCAAGATTTGGTATATGAACGTTCTGCTTATATGGACTCCATACTTCAGCGCTTATGGGACTTTTTTGGCTTTGCACAAGTAAATTCACTTAGCTTAATTGCGGTGGGAGGCTATGGTCGTTCGGAACTTCATCCTCTGTCTGATATTGATATCCTGGTATTATCAGAAAAGAAAATCTCTGATGAAGTAAACAAAAAAATCAGTGAATTCATCACTCTACTATGGGATCTGCACTTAGAAGTTGGCCATAGTGTCCGAACCTTAAAGGAATGTATCCACGTCGGTAAAGATGATTTAACCGTTGCAACTAATTTACAAGAAGCGCGTTTTTTATGTGGATGTGAAGATACCTACAATCAACTCATTGAACAGATTTCATCGGCTAGCTTTTGGCCTAGTGATGTTTTCTATGAAGCCAAGCTTGAAGAACAACGTGAACGACACGCTCGCTATCACGACACAACATATAATTTAGAGCCAGATATTAAATCTAGTCCCGGTGGCCTGCGAGACATTCACACTTTAAGTTGGGTTGCCCGTCGTCATTTCGGCGCGACCTCACTACGTGAAATGAGTTACGCTGGTTTTTTAACTGACGCTGAATATCGCGAATTATTGGAGTGTCAAAACTTCTTATGGCGTGTTCGCTTTGCACTACATATTGAATTAAAACGTTATGACAACCGCTTAACCTTTGGCCATCAAGCTAACGTGGCAGAAAATTTAGGTTTTACCGGTGAAGGTAACCGTGCCATCGAAATGATGATGAAAGAGTTTTACCGGACATTACGTCGGGTTGCCGAACTCAATAAAATGCTGCTCAAGCTCTTTGATCAAGCCATTATGAGTAAAGGCAAGCTGCCAGATGCGGTCATCATTTCGGATGACTTTCAGCGCCGCGGATCATTAATTGAAGCGAGAAAACCAGCTCTATTCCAAGCAAGGCCTGAAACCATTTTGGACATGTTTTTACATATTGCCAATGATTCAACCATTGAAGGTGTTAGCCCACCAACCTTGCGCCAGCTACGTACTGCAAGACGTAGGCTCAACCGATTCTTACACACTATTCCTGCTGCCCGTGAAAAATTCATGGCGCTCATTAATCACCCCAATTCGTTACATAAAGCTTTCAGTTTAATGCATCGCTTGGGAGTATTAGCGGCATATTTACCCCAATGGAGCCAAATCGTTGGCCAAATGCAGTTTGACCTATTTCACGTCTATACCGTCGATGAACACAGCATGCGGGTACTCAAGCATATCCACTCGTTTAGTAATATCGACAACCATGATAAACATCCAATATGTTGCGATGTTTATCCTAGAATGCAGAAGAAAAACTTACTGATTATTGCTGCGATATTCCATGATATTGGTAAAGGCCGCGGTGGTGATCACTCTGAAATTGGTGCTGTAGAAGCCTACGATTTTTGCATTGAACACGACCTTTCAAAACCTGAAGCTAAGTTAGTTTCTTGGTTAGTTCAAAACCATTTATTAATGTCTGTCACCGCGCAAAGACGTGATATTTACGACCCTGATGTCATCACCGAGTTTGCCAAAAAAGTACGCGATGAAGAATACCTAGAAAATCTGGTGTGCTTAACCGTTGCCGATATCTGTGCGACCAATCCAGAGCTATGGAATAGTTGGAAACGGACACTACTTGCTGAGCTATTTTACTCAACCCAACGCGCCTTACGTCGGGGGTTAGAAAACCCGGTTGATCTGCGTGACCGTATTCGCCATAACCAACACATGGCGGCTGCAATGCTACGTAAAGAAAACTTCAGCCCAAGAGAAATTGAAGTGCTATGGCAACGATTTAAAGCTGACTACTTTTTACGACATACTGCGAAACAAATCGCATGGCATAGTGAGCACCTACTTACGCACCCAGCAGATAAACCACTTGTCTTAATCAGTAAAAATGCCACACGCGGTGGTACAGAAGTTTTCATTTACGCAAAAGATAAAGCGAGCTTATTTGGTATGATGGCCGCCGAACTAGATCGTCGAAATTTAAGTATTCATGATGCTCAAGTTATGACCAGCAAAGATGGTTATGCTCTAGACACCTTTATGGTTCTCGACCAAAATGGAGACCCCGTTGAAGATGTCCGCCACGAGCAAATCAAACAATATCTCACTGATGTACTAAATGGAAAAATCAGCGCCAATACTCGTTCACGCAGAGTCCCTAACAAACTCAAACACTTCCATGTTAAAACTCGTGTCGATTTCATCCCAACACGTACAGGAAAACGCAGTTTAATGGAACTTGTTGCTCTTGATACCCCAGGGCTTTTAGCAACAATTGGCCAAGTCTTTGCCAAACTAGGTGTAAACTTACATGGCGCAAAAATCACCACTATAGGAGAGCGAGCAGAAGATTTATTTATCCTCACCTCACCTAGCGGAGGTCGATTAGAGTCGGAGGTAGAAGAGGCACTAAAAATTGAATTGGTTGAGGCAATTAAAACTTTATCACCACATGAATAGTTATTGCTTATCACTATACTGAAAGTAAACAGCAACATTCGTCTTTTGTTCTAACCCTTTTGTTTTAACCAGAGGTAAATGATTTATGTATCCAAACTTAAAGAAACTTGGTATTCCAGACACATCTCTCATTGCGCGTTACAGCTTGCGCCAAGAAGCTCAAGTCGATGTATTAAAAGTTTACTTTCATAAACAAAAAGGTGAACTATTTGCCAAAAGCTTAAAATTCAAATACCCACGTCAGCGCAAAAATATTCGGGTAAATAACCAATCAGGCCAATATAAAGAAACCACAGAAGTGAGCCCAAACCTCACCCAAGTGATGACTGAGCTTAACCAGATAACTAAACCCAAAGAATTAGACAGTACTGATATCAAGCACAAAATCTTGACCGACTTACGTCACCTAGAAAAAGTAGTGGCTGGGAAAATTGCAGAGATAGAAGCAGATTTAGAGAAGCTGAAATAAGGGAATAGATAGCCACATCTCTGTAACTCAAATAACGTCATTCCGTACATGAGTCTAAGCGAAGAAGATACGGAATCTCCTACTACACATTAAGTTTCCCATCGCTGTTGGAGATCCTGAACTGCGCTCCTACGTCGCTTTTCAGGATGACGCTCTATTTCATGTATTGAGGAGCTCGCTTTTCCGAGTTACGAGAAGTAAAACTCCCGAGATTCGAGCACCGATACATTTTGTACTCGTAACACGAAACACACTACTCGAAACAGATCTTCCAATCAAACTCTTCAACGAGCGTTAACCACACCTCATCAAACTTCGCTTCAATGGCGATATTCTCATCCGTGTAAGGGTGGACAAACTCTAACTTACTGGCATGTAACATTAGGCGATTTGCGTTATAAACCTCTCTAAATAGACGGTTTTGTTTACCATCACCATGAGAAGTATCCCCTAATATTGGATGACGTAAGTGCGCCATGTGACGACGTAATTGATGTTTACGACCGGTTAGTGGTGTCATTTCTACCAAACAAAAACGACTAGTTGGAAAGCGGCCCGTTGAGTGGGGAACTTCAACTTTAGACAATGGTTGGTAGTCAGTAATAGCGGACTGAGCTTCAACCTCTTTTGATGCAAATTTATCAGCGATTTTGTCCTGCTCTTTTTTCAGCGGGTAATCAAGGCGATCTCCCTCCTCAATCCAACCACGTACAATTGCATGATAAGTTTTGGTGAATTGATGTTCAGCAAACATTGGTGCTGCTTTTGAGGCAAATTCACTCGATAATGCGAACAACAAAACACCAGACGTTGGACGATCAAGTCGATGCAAAGGGAACACATGCTGGCCAATTTGATCTCGCAAGGTCTGCATCACAAATTGCGTCTCATGACGGTCAAGCCACGAACGATGTACTAACATTCCAGCTGGCTTATTGACCGCGATAAAATACTCGTCACGATAAACCACTTCTAGCTCTATCGTTTCAACAACGGCCTCTTGTGAGTCCCTCATCAACTCAGGGTTATTTTCTACATTCATCTCACGGTTTCATCTAATTGATTTAGGATAGGTAACAAGGCATCACGATGATCTTTATCTGTCATGGCTTGCTCAAAATAAGGGCTGACTTCAAAGCCAATCGGCACTTCTGATTGTGATTCAATAAGCTCGTGCATTTTAGGTAGAAAAATCCATTGCAACCATTGGGTTGGTTGAAGTGTATCTAATGCAAATGGTTGGTCGCTACTTAACGCTTTCTGAGTCGGCGGTTCCTCTTCCCATAACGACAATTGAATCAGTTGATCTTCAAGCTGCTCAAGTACATCGGTTAATTCAATATATTCGTTCATTTTGTTCCCACCCCTTGATATTCTGGGTATATACCCAAGTGACTTCAAGATACAGAATTCAGAGCTATCATCCAAACCTTTAGGCAAGGAAGAATGGCGAAGGAATGTAAGCACCTTTCAAACCAATCTGACACGGCATAAAGGTTTGAATGAAGCTCCCGAAGGGCAAGTTAAAACAAGCTTTATACGGCGTTAAATTGAATAGAGATGGAATAACCATGATCATATTCAATTTTCCTTGTCTAAAGCTTGTTTTATTCTTGCTGAAACTCGCATCTTGAAGTGACTTGGGTATAAGATACCATTTCATAACGAATTATATACTCGAATTAAACTGGAAGCTTATATGAATGCAATACACAACCTAAGCCAACTATTAGAACAAAGTCAGTGCCAGTTTAAAATTTTTGATTTAGGGCGACGCATTCAAGCGATTGAAACCAAAGATTTCCAGCAAGTTGAAATGGGGCAAAAACCTTACCCTTACCCATTGCAGCGTCATGCCAACCTAGCCATTGCCTATTGGAATGACAGCCAGCAACCTTGGATTTGGTTCTTAAAATTCCCCCTCGATGAGCGCGGCCTACTCAATCAAACAGATATTGGTAATTTTTTAAAGTACGTGACAGAGGCTTTCTCGGTAAAAGCAAGTGGCGCACTGTTAACTCAAGACCTCACCGAAGAACAGCAACAGCATTTAGCCAATAATCCATACACCTTCAAACCGAATGACGACAAAATGGCGGTTTTTCATAGTGTCATTCGAGCAGATTTATGCTTACCCACCAGCCAATATTATGAACATGCTCAGCATTACTTTACTGGTGATTTAGGGTGGAATAATTGGCAAACTGTTGGCTTGCAAGGTATTACTGACATGTGTAGTCGATTGTCAGACCAGCAAAACGGTGTGGCGATTCGTAAGGCGCTAAGCAAACTTGCTGACGATAAAGCTAATCACCCAGCGTTATACGCTTTACTTGGCGCTTTAGAGCATGTTGAGATCACCGACAAATTAGCCCAACGCTTATTAGAACTTGCTGAACAAGAATGTGGAAAAGCTCAACCAGATTTATTCTTATTGTCCGCGTATGTTCGCGCCTTATCTGGAGCGAATTCTGATCAACTTATTGCTATCCTAGAAAAAGTGCTCGCCGATGAAAGGCTTTGTCACGCAGAAGTGTTAATTGCGATTGCCGGCCGTTGTTGGGCACAATTGAATACCGAAGCACGCGCAGTAAAATTCTTACTACGCCTAGCTCAGACCAAAAACCAAGATTTGTTTAATCAATTATTTGCCGATTTAGTCATGATCCCAGACTTGCGCTTTACCTTCTTACCACTATTAAGCCATACCCCAAGCCCTGAACTAGCGAATGCGCTTTACACGCTACAACAACAAACTAAATCAGCACAATAATTTCACGAGATAACAATATGGATAAAGGTAACCAATGATAACCGACTTACTGATGATCCTTTTAGTTGTGTTCATCGCTTTCCTCTTCTGGCAGCAGCGTAGGCAATCAGAATTAGCACACAAGGCGATTGCTCGTCATTGCGAACAGCTCGATTTACAACTACTGTCAGTGTCGCTATTACGTTATCAATTACGCTTACCTGATGGGCGTTTTCAATTTCATTCTTTATATCAGTTTGAATTTTCTGCCCGTGGTGACGACTATTACCAAGGCCGAGCGATAATGATTGGCTTTAAAGTCGCAAAATTTATGCTTCCCCCCTATCGTATAGTCGAAAATGATTAACCTCAGGTTTGAATAAGAGAGTCTACATATGCAAACACACAACATTACCGAAGAACTGCACAGAGTACTGTCTGCCATTACCGAGGAAGGAAAAGAGCCAAGCGTGGCATTGGTTAAATCCAGACTTTCTATGCCAGTACCCATGCCGGCAATTATTGCCACTTTAAAATCTTGGAAGTCATCCAACAAGGTGCCAAAAGTGGAAATTGCCAATGACAAAAACACCCTCTCAGCAGAAGAACGTATTTCACAATTAGAAAAGCAAGTTCAAGAATTGACTCAACGCTTAATCGCGCTAGAAGGGAAATAACATGAAAATTTGGGTTGATGCTGACGCGTGTCCAAAAACCATCCGAGAAACTATTTGTCGCGCCGCCGAACGCACCGGCATTACCACCACATTTATTGCCAACCACTTAGTGCCAGTTCCTAAGCGTAATAATATTCATAGCGTGCAAGTCGAAAGTGGCTTTGATATTGCGGACAATGAAATCGTACGCCGCGTGGAAGCCGGCGATCTCGTCATTACCTCCGATATCCCTCTCGCTGATGAAGTGATCACCAAAGGCGGCCAAGCATTAAGCTCGCGCGGTGAGCTTTATACCAAAGACACCATCAAAGCTCGTCTGAATATTCGTGATTTTATGGATACCATGCGTTCAAGCGGTGTTCAAAGCGGAGGGCCTCCACCTTTATCCCAAACCGATAAACGTGAATTTGCCAATCACTTGGATAGAATATTGGCGAAAGGCGGGAACTCGTAGCTCGGCCGCTGCGCTTCTCGTTGCTCGTTGCTCGTTGCTCGTTGCTCGTTGCTCGTTGCTCGTTGCTCGTTGCTCGTTGCTCGTTGAAAGATTTCAGTTCTTTGAAAAGTATAAATCGAGTAAATTTCTATTTATTACACTAAATTTATAGCACCTTCCCCGAGTTACGAGTAGCAAAGCGCCCTAGTCACGAGCAACGACTCCATCGGCCCTCATGTCTAAGCGCCTTCTAAGAATTACTTCAAATGATCCCAAGACAAATTCGACACAATGCGGCAATCGTCGCATTTGAAATAGAAAATATCATGTAAAGGTTGTTCAAGTTTCCAATCACCACCACAACGAGGACAAGGTCGATCCTGTTCGGCTTGCAAACTTTCACCACCTACTCGATATAAATAGTAATAGGTCGGGATCTTGGTGATGTACTCTAATCGACCACGTAAATCCCACCCTCGGCGGAATAAATCACTGTCTACTTGAGCAATTTCTTTCAAACCTGCATGTTCCGCCTCACAAGCACCTGCCATTTGCAATTCATCACATGCCTGCCATTCTGTCTGCCATTTTACTAACGACTTATGATCGCCATTTAATGTAGGTGGATTGTGATACAAAGGGATAGGCCTAAACGTATCACCGCAACGTAATGGGGAGCATGAGTGAACAAAAGTGGTATATAAAACCTGCCAACTTGGTATGTTCTGCTCATCAAATGACACCGTTTGCTCAGAGTTAAGATCTTGGCCAAGCACTTTCACTTTTGGTGCCAATACCTTTGCCTCAGTTAATCGTTGCAAGCATACTTTGACATAATCAGAATGGTAATCAGCATGTAAGCTATTGGCTTCAGGACAAATCAAGCGAGCTCGAAATTCGCCATCACCAATAATAATCGGAAACTCACGACCGAGAATTTGACCGTTATAACGCAAAGCATCAAATAAACCATTAATTGCTTTTTCTACCGCATCGATAGTGGTGTTATCAAAACATTCAAATCGTAATTCAACTACGTACACTTAAGACCCCAACTACACTTCTGCTTGGCATTGTAATAAAAACTGTTCGACATTGGGCGAGAGCACATCACGCTTATCGGTTCCTAATCGCTCTAAAATCACTTCACCAGAAATATTGCAGATTGAAATCACATCCAACTCGGCATCCGTTGTACCAATAAAAATGGTGGGTTTTAATTTTAAGCGGCGCTGCGTCACTAAGTGACCTAAAATATTTTCTTGCAGACGAATAAAGTCCTCATCACTCCACACTTGCAACAAAGTAAATGGCTTACCTTTCCAGGACAAAGTAAGATCTGCGCTATACTGCGATCCATAGAAAGCCTTTACGTCAGGGTGAATAATTAACTCAATACCGCGCTCTAAATCACTGAAATCTGCTAATTCATCACGTTCTTGAGGTAACCATTCAATATTTTGGCCATCAGTACGTTGCACGCAAGGTGAAGGAATGCCTTCCATCTCATTAGCGATAGGAAAGCTTTTATAAGCCTCCTGCCATTTATCCACAAATTCTGTGGTTAAAACCGCTAATGCCTGGGCAATATTGTGATTCATTTAGGACTCCTTAGGGTATGCTGCCCCTAGTGACAGTTAACTTTTAATTCAGTAATATTCAAACAAATTTCGGATAAGAGAAGTATCATGACCCACTCATCAAAGCAGACAAAATATGCTAATGCCAAAGAATTGCAAGGATTAACATTAGGTCAAGCGACACAATATAGCCATGACTACGATGCGAGCCTTTTACAGCCAGTTCCGCGTAGCTTAAACCGTGATGATTTGGGATTAAAGGACTCTGCCGAACTACCTTTTGTTGGTAGCGACATTTGGACACTCTATGAATTATCATGGCTCAATATAAAAGGATTACCTCAAGTCGCAATTGGTGATGTCATTCTCCCACCGACTAGTCCTAACTTGATTGAATCCAAATCCTTCAAACTCTACCTCAATAGTTTTAACCAAACTCGCTTTGAATCTTGGCAGCAAGTTAAACAAATTATCGCGCAAGACTTATCTCATTGCGCAGGAGAAGCGGTAGAAGTTACACTACACTCTCTAAGCCATTATACTCAGCAACCTATTACTACAATGCAAGGTCAGTGTATTGATGACCAAGATATTGAGATCAGTGATTACCAATTCGATGAAAGCTACCTTAAAGGTTCTACCTTCCCCAAAAAGGTCAGTGAGTGCTTACATAGCCATTTATTGAAATCAAATTGCTTAATCACCAATCAACCTGATTGGGGCAGTGTTGAAATCGAATACACTGGAAATAAAATCAATCAAGAAGCGCTACTACGCTACTTAGTGTCATTCCGTGAGCATAACGAATTCCATGAACAATGCGTTGAGCGTATTTTTTGTGACATAATGAAATACTGCCAGCCTGAAAAATTGAGTGTTTATGCGCGCTATACCCGCCGTGGTGGCTTGGATATCAATCCATTTCGTTCAACTCATCTATCTAAGCCAAGCCAAATGACTCGGATGGCTCGTCAGTAGCTACTAGCTACTCTGCCAAACTATGATCTAAGAAAACTAACCATCCCATAAATGTAAGCTTATTCTCACTTGCGACTCAACAAGCTGTCGCAATAATGCTAAGCTATTCAAACCCAAGCAACCTAAAAATATTCAATTGAGAGTACTTTAGATAGCTTGGGTATCATCATCCGTACCGCTTCTTAGAGATAATGTAACTATGAAAAAGATCCTTTGGATATGTTTCGCTTTTATGCTGACATTCAGCTCTGCGCTTCAGGCCAAAGTCTACCTCTCACCTATCCTCAATGAAGCACATAAGTTTCTTAGCGTCACTCCTGAGCAATCCTTAGATATTACTAAGCGCTATATTTCTACACGTAAATTAGTCTCTACCAAAAACCAAGACTACACGCTGTCGCGAGAAGGTAGTGAAAAAACCATTAGAACGCCTTCAACAACTATTGAAGCACTACAGATTATGGCTAGTGCTTACTACGCATTAGGCTCAGAAAACCTTGCATTTATTACCTTAAAAGAAGCCGAAGCCATAGCCATCAAATATCAAGTTACCCAACCACTACTAACGACTAAGCTGGAATATGCAAAATTACTTTGGCAATGGACCAAAGACCTTGAACGTGTTCAACAAAATGTAGATCAGCTAAAAGCACAGGTTAAGAAAGAAAACACGAATAAACATTGGCAACAAGAAACCTTGTACCAACTGAATATGTTAGAAGCTGAAATGAACAGCGACTTGGATCATGATGTCAAAGCAGAAGCTGCCTTTCAGCAAGCACGTAATTATTTAACGAGTGCTAGATCGGTCCCTTTGACTATCGATTACCATTTACGTTTAGGACAGCATTATTTATCAAAAAACCAATACGATCAGTCTTTAACCGAACTTCTCACCGCCTATTGGTCAGCGATAGAAGAAAGTGATAGTGGTGAATTAGCCCGTACTAACTTATTACTTGCACAGTTGTTTTATACTCGCCAAGTATTTGATAAAGCGCTTGAACATGCCATTGAAGCGGCAGACTTTTATGATGCTTACCCGCACTCCGTACCGCTCTCAAATACAGTAAAATTAATGGCGGATATTTTCTTTAAACAAGGAAAATATAATTTAGCGTTAGTGAACTATTTAAACCTACTTGATAACGAAACTAATCAAAGAGACATAAAGCAAGTCATCCAGCTACGAATTGATATATCAAATACCTATTTAAAGCTATTTGATCTCACCCATTCTGAAAACTATTTAATAGAAGCAGAAACGCTAGTTGAACAAAGTAGTAATTCAGAATTAAAAACAAAAACATTACTACTTAGAGGTGCACTATCTCTATCTAAAAAAGAGATAAAAGTCGCTATTTCAAGTAGTGAAAATGCTTTAGATATTGCTGAAAAAACGCAAGATAAACACTTACAAATGTTTGCTTATCAAGTGCTGTCTGAAGCTTATCAACAAGATAAAAATTACCAGCAAGCATTAATCATGCAACAACAATATCAACGACTATGGCAAAACCAACAAGATCAATTTAACGCCATTAATGAAGATGTATTTCGTCAACAAAAAGACATCATTGAAAAAACATTGCATTATGCAGGTCTTGAAGACGATTTAATTTATCTCGATACACAGTATGTTAAATACCAACGTGCCACGATTATCCTAGGGATCGTTGCTTTTATGCTTCTATGTTTAGTGATTCGCCGTGGTTATTTAAATCAAAAAATACGTGATGAAGTTGAAACTCAAACGATTGATTTATACACCCATCCTAGATCTGGGCTGCAAAACCTCAAGTTATTAAATGCTAAACTACCAAAATCATTAGAACGTAGTAATGCCGTATTTGAACAATGGCGACTTGGTGAGTTGATCAATGAGCCATTAAGTGACCGCTTAAACTTTGTGATGTTCGATTTCCCATTTTTACGTAATGTATATTTAAAGCAAGGCTATCAAGTAGGTCTCAATGTTGAAAAACAGTTTGGTGACTACATGAAAAAGTTGATTATCAAGCCAGCTCGCTTATACCATTTTTCTGATGGGTTATTTTTATACATAGAACCTAAAGGTGAAGCGCAAAATACACCAGATTATTTCTGTGAAAAAATTCAGAACTGGATAAATCAATTTGAACCAAATCAAAATATAGACCGCCACTTTAGAATGGGGATGGCTGAATACCCATTTTTACCGCGTGCCTATACCGCTATTAACGATAAGGAATTGGTTGATATCCTGTTTATGGCGATTTATTTAGCTCGAAAAATCAAAAAATGTTACTCCACACAAGAACCCTCTAACTGGGTACACTTAACCGCTATCGAAAATGCACCAGCCGCTAGTTTTGCCGGTAAAGATATTCGTCACGCTTGCGAGCAAGCGGTGGAGCAAGGACTCATCAAAATTCACACCTCAAGTGGACATGATGAAATAGCCAAAGCCATTTTACGTAACGATGAAAGCAACCAAAAGCGCTAGTTAATCAACAGCCCCTAGGGTCTGTTGATCTTTCGTGATGATTTTTGCAGCAAGTTGTTGGGTATTTGAACAAGGCAGAGGTTCCGTAGTGTAGCTAGCCTACACGAGGAGCCGATAACGCAGTGCAAATGACCAACAAACGCTGCCCAAAGGGTTCGGCTAAAAGCGTTCTATGCTTCGTTAAGTCTCATTTACTTAGAATAACTAGGCTACAATCGACTTGCCTTGCCTAAAACGCTTTTATCTCGAATAAAATTTAACCACGAAAGCTCAACAGGCCCTAAAGAATGTCATTGAGATCACTCACTTATCAATAAATATTATTCACTGAATATAGCGAAATAATACGAATCTGTGTAAGGTGAAAGGACCTACCGAAACAATCATAATTCATAATCGGTGAGAAGGAGCTTTCTATGATTACGCAAATTAGCCCTATGGGTAGTTTAGATTTATTATCTCAATTAGAAGTCAGCAAGTTAAAAAAAGCGGCTTCAAGCGATCTCTATCAGCTTTATCGCAGCTGTTCTCTAGCGGTATTGAATTCAGGCAGCCATACGGATGATTCTGAACAATTACTAAAATTAAACGAATCCTTTGAAATTGAAGTACTGCGTCGCGAACGTGGTATTAAACTAGAACTGACCGATCCACCTGAACATGCTTTCGTTGACGGAACGATCATTAAAGGGATTCAAGCCCACCTATTCTCTGTATTACGAGACATCGTCTTTTTACACGTACACTTAGCAGATAGCCAGCGTCTACATCTAACGGATTCAACGCAAATTACTAACCAAGTATTTGGTATTTTACGCAATGCTAAAGCACTCCAAACAGGCACCGAACCTAATCTTGTCGTTTGTTGGGGTGGCCACTCGATCAATCCTATTGAATATCAATACACTCGTGAAGTAGGAAATGAACTCGGCTTACGTGAAATGAATATTTGTACAGGTTGTGGTCCTGGTGCAATGGAAGGGCCGATGAAAGGCGCAGCAGTAGGGCATGCTAAGCAACGCTACTCAAATCAACGTTATATCGGCTTAACTGAACCATCAATTATTGCGGCAGAGCCACCTAACCCAATCGTCAATGAATTGATCATCATGCCGGATATTGAAAAGCGTTTAGAAGGCTTTGTACGCTTAGGCCACGGGATTATCATCTTCCCTGGAGGTCCAGGAACTGCCGAAGAGTTACTGTATATTCTCGGTATATTGATGCACCCAGATAATGCTGATCAACCACTGCCATTGGTTCTTACGGGGCCAAAAGAAAGTGAGGCTTACTTCCGTTCTATCGATCAATTCATCCACGATACGCTCGGCCCTGAAGCACAAAAACACTATCAAATTGTGATTGGTGATCCAGCTAAAGCCGCGCGAATCATGAAAGAGGCGATGCCGAAAGTGAAGGAGCACCGCAAGTCTCATGAAGACGCCTATAGCTTCAACTGGTCACTACACATCGCACCAGATTTCCAAGCCCCCTTTGAACCAACTCATGAATCAATGGCCGCGCTTGATCTACACCTAGAACAACCACCAGAGAAGCTAGCTGCCAACCTACGAAAAGCCTTCTCTGGTATTGTTGCGGGTAACGTAAAATCAGAAGGCATTCGCGAAATCAAGAAACACGGCCCATTCATCATAGATGGTGATCGTAACTTGATGGAAAAAATGGATACCTTATTGAATGACTTTGTTGAGCAGCAACGGATGAAATTACCAGGCTCTGAATACATTCCTTGTTATCGTGTTGCTCGTTAAGCAATAAAATTCAACTCTACAACTCGCTGAATTTGCTACAATGGCTTTGATTTTTATAGATCAAAGCCATTTTCATATTGTATTAGGAGAAGTTATGTCAATTCACTTGGTGATCATCGATGCCCTCAACTTGATCCGTCGAGTGCACTCCGCACAACCTGATGCCAATGATATTGACCGTACTATCACGACTACAAGCCGAACCATCAATAAGATTCTGGTTGAATCACAGCCAACCCATATCATTGCGGTATTTGATCATCATCTACAAGACCGAGGCTGGCGAGCGCAAGTTCTACCTAGCTATAAAGAAGATCGTAAACCTATGCCAGCCCCCCTACTCGCGGGCTTAGAAAAGATCCAATCAGCTTGGTGGGAACTAGGGATAGACTCTTTACTTTCTGATGGCGATGAAGCCGATGACTTAGTGGCAACCCTTGCATACAAAGTCGCGTCAGCAGGAGAAAAAGCCACCATAATCTCAACCGATAAAGGCTATTGCCAACTACTATCACCCAACGTTCAAATTCGCGATTATTTCCAACACCGCTGGCTAGATGCCCCATTTATCGAACAAGAATTTGGTGTCAAACCCGAGCAACTTGCCGATTACTGGGGATTAGTCGGCATTAGTTCCAGCAAGGTTCCCGGGATTCCCGGCATTGGACCGAAAGCAGCTAAAGAAATATTGCAGCAATATGGTGATATAGAAACCGCTTATGCCGCTGAAGATTTAGTACCTAAATACCGTAAAAAGTTTGATGAGCATATTGAATTAGCACGCACCTGTAAACGAATTGCAGCACTACAAACGGATATGAAATTGGGGTTTAATTTGCAGGATGTGAGATATCTAGGTTCCTAGTTTCGAGTTTCGAGTTTCGAGTTTCGAGTTTCGAGTTTCGAGTTTCGAGTTTCGAGAAAATTTTGACGATAAAAAAGCTGAGAGAATATAGTCTTTTCTCAGCTTTTGCTTTTCTCGTAGCAAAGCGAACTCGTCACCCGCAACTCGGAGCGGAGCGTCCCACTTTTAGTACGGCGAAATATTCTTCAAGATCTGCACATGCACGGTAATTTCTTCACGGTCATGGTACAAATGCTTAGCTTGCAGCTTGAAAGGCACATCGTTTTCTTTAAAGAATATCTTCAAGTTTTCAATGTCTTCCAACACTTCATCGTAACGGCCTTTCATCGGCAGTTTTAAGTTAAAAATCGCTTCTTTGGCTAAGCCGCGAATCAACCACTCACCCATTAATTGGGCTACTCGAGATGGCTTTTCGATCATATCGCACACCAACCAAGTGACATTTTTCTTAGCTGGCTCAAATTTAAAGCCATCTGCTGCATGATATTTAACCTGACCGGTATCCATTAAACTTTGTGCCATCGCGCCATTATCAACCGCGTGGACAAACATAGAACGCTTAACTAATTGATAGGTCCAACCGCCCGGACAAGCGCCTAGGTCGACCGCCCACATACCAGGAGCTAAGCGAGTATCCCAATCTTCTTTAGGAATGAAAACATGAAACGCTTCCTCTAGCTTCAAAGTAGAGCGGCTCGGTGCATCGGATGGGAATTTTAAACGTGGAATCCCCATAAAAAACTGCGAATTATTCTGCGATAATGAATAACCAACATAGCAATGACCTGGCGCCACAAAACATACATGCAATACCGGCTTTTTGGCATTATCTTTGGCAAATAAGAAACCTTTACCACGCATCGCACTACGCATTGGAACGGTAAATTTACGGCAGAATTTCAGTAATTCTTTTGCTTCGTTAGTATCAGGTGTTTCAACACGAATATCACCGCAAGTTGGAAATTTATCCTGCGCTTCAATCGCCGCTAAAATTGGCGAAATACGATCTTCTGTCGGTAAATCAGTTAATGCATCAGCAACCGCAATCATTTGACGGGCAAAGATCAACGCTTTAAAGTCAATAAGTTTGATAAGCTTATCCGCATCACCTTCTTGGTAACACTCAAAAAGCACGTAACCCGATTGTTTTTTCACACGGGGAAAACCAAAAATTTCTAAATTATTGGCTTTATCTTGGATTTCTCCTGCGCATTCTTTTTCAAAACCAGAACGGCAGTAAAGTAAAACGTGTTTCACTGTGTCACCTTATTTAATCGTAAAACGGATAGAGCAAATATGATCCAACCCAACATAAAAAACACACCGCCTAACGGGGTTATTGGTCCAAACCACTTTATTCCTGTTAAAGCCAGCGCATATAAGCTACCACTAAAACAAAGGATGCCGATGATAAAGCAAATACCAGCATATGCCACACCTTTACGCCCTTTCTCTGAGTATTCGGCTGACGGAGAAGAGGAACTCGGCGCAGTGATCATCAAAATCACCCCACAAGCTAGTAAGGCAAAAGTATGCCACGCTTGATATTGTACTCCTGTTTTAAAGACACCAATTAAATACTCTGGTAAGTGGTTTGATAAACCATGAGCTGCAAATGCACCGAGTGCTACGGTAATGACTCCAGAAAATCCGGCAAAAGCGAGAATTTTCTGTCCTCTACATTTTGAAATAGACATAACTTCTCTCTTATCTAATTTTGAATATGTTGTTCAATAAAGGCCATCATTTTGCTTACCGCCAATATTCGATTACCTTGTTCGGTAAAGCCAGACCTGACTCTCGGCTTTAAGCTATGATCACCATCGGGAATAAAATCAACACTAATCGCATCAGAAAATGCAAATGTCTGACATTCCTTTTTGGTACCAAAAGTATCACGCTCGCCTTGTAAAATTAACATCGGTTTAGTGATATTAACTAAATGCTCGCCTTTGTAGCTTTTGGGGTTAGAGTTTTCTGGTTTACCCGGTGGATGAAAAGGAAAGCCTAAACACATCACTCCACTTACTAATGGATGTTCCGATAAATGACTGGCCATTCGTCCGCCCATTGATTTACCAGCAAGAAATAAATGCTGCCCTTCACGATGAAAAGTAATAATTTTTTCTTCAAAATCCGCCAATAGTTTCGGCGCACGATCAGGTGGTCTTTTTTTACCATCTTGCGCGCGAGTCACCATATAAGGGAAATTAAATCGCACCACACGTACTCCGTGAGCCGCTAGCTTTTCAGCCATGTCAGTCATAAATTCATGGTCCATTCCGGCACCAGCACCATGCGCAAGTAATACTGTCACCACCGCTTTGTCATCACCATCAATTATGATTTTATGTTGTTGTGACTCTAGACTCATGCTTTCTCCTCAGTATCACTGACACTGCCAATTTCTTCACCGATTTCATCTAGCAATTGGTCCTGCTCACTGGCTGCTTTACTGAGCATCCAATCTCGAAAAGTTGCCACACGACCAACTTCGGCTTGCTTAGTATCACACACAACATAGAAAGCATTTTTACTGATCAGAACTTCATCAAATGGTTGCACTAAACGTCCGGAATCTAAATCTGGTTGGGCAAGAACATTATTCACCAGCGCGATTCCTTGACCATGCATTGCCGCTTGGATCACCATCGTTGAGTGGCTAAATATTGGACCATGATTAACATTAACATCTTCAACATCATGTTCTTTAGTAAACTGCTTCCAGTACTTACGAGAGCTATCATGCAGTAACGTATGGTTTTTTATGTCGGCTAAACAATTTAATGGCTTACTACCGAGTAGTAACTGTGGTGAACACACAGGGATTAAACACTCTAAATACAGTTTATCAGCACGAACACCCGGCCAATTGCCACGACCATAATAGATCGCCACATCAACATCGTCAGAAAGTAGACCTTCATCCATATCGACTGCTTTAATGCGTACATCAATATCGGGTTCTTGAGCATTAAAGTCGGCTAAACGTGGAACTAGCCATTGAATAGCAAAACTTGGCGTTAAACTAATAGTTAATGCCCCTTTTTCACTACGCTCTAACACCTTATCAGTGGCATCAGAAATTGACGTGAAAATATCTTTGATATCCAGAAAGTAGCTTTGCCCTTCCTCTGTCAGCAATAAAGATCGATTACGACGTCGGAACAGCTTGATGCCTAAAAATTCTTCTAATGCTTTTACTTGGTGACTAACCGCTGCTTGTGTAACAAAAAGTTCTTCTGCCGCACGAGTAAAACTCAAATAGCGAGCAGCTGCTTCAAACACACGTAATGAATTCAAAGGAGGTAAACGTCTAGCCATAAATCAAACCTTTATTTAGTAGTCAAAGACAGCATTGTTTTAACAATATTATTACGCATTATTTTTTCTTATGCGAAGCATTATAAATTGTCCATTGCTGAAGTGCCATGAAAACTCTATATTTCATAGCACATTAATGAGTTACAGCATTTATTCCAAACCTGTAAATCTGTGATTGACTAATGCTAATGTTGTGTTTGCATTAACTCTTTTTGAGTTTTATGACCTATGGTAATACTCCCTCATTACCATTGAGTCCTGATTATTTGATTCACTATCAAATTTACGCACAGTTAGATTTATTCTAACTGTGCTTTTTTTATGCCTGAAATCCATCAAATAAATGTGATCGGTTGTTTGCAGAGATAAAAAACGCCGACTAAAAAGCCGACGTTTTACTTTATTCTATACCCAAAGCAATTGGAGTTGCAGTGAGGCGACAAGTGAATGAAGCCTTATAAACATCGCCTGTCTATCCTTCCTTTATAAAAAGAAAGGTGAAGAACACTGGAAACAAAACTGCAGCTTCAAGCACAACGGGTATATCTACCATTAAGGGCGATATACTTTGACATTGTTATAGCCTAAATCTTTGAGATACAAAGCTTGCAAACGGCTCATCACACCACGATCACAATACAATAAATACTGTTTGCTCTGATCAAGATCGCCAAACTGAGTTGCCAACTTGTAGAAAGGTAGATGTTTAATCTCAACACCATCAATTTCTAATGGATTCATATCCTCTTCATCGGGACTACGAATATCAAGAACAA
This sequence comes from Vibrio algivorus, assembly GCF_030161215.1. Taxonomy (NCBI): domain Bacteria; kingdom Pseudomonadati; phylum Pseudomonadota; class Gammaproteobacteria; order Vibrionales; family Vibrionaceae; genus Vibrio; species Vibrio algivorus. Next base: position 155,153 of record NZ_BSPV01000009.1, on the reverse strand, counting down.
CCGCTTGTTGAGCAATCTCAGCAACCAACTCTACTTCCGGCGCTTGCTCTTGGCTTTCAGTTTCAATATCACGGATATCCATCACACGAGCATTAGCCACCACTTGTTCAAGAATATCGAAATTGAAATTCAATTCTTCTTTTTCAAGTTTCGCTTTAACCGCTTTCACCGTTGGCTTTTTAGAAATCACGCCACAGTATTCCGGCATCACTTTAGCAAAATCTTCTGTGCCGATATCACGCGCCACATTAATGATATCTTCTTTATCCCAGTTAATCAGAGGACGTAGAATCAATGTATCGGTAACATTATCAATCAAACGTAGGTTCGTCAGCGTTTGGCTGGATACTTGACCTAGTGCCTCACCAGTCACTAACGCTTCAATACCGAATTTTTCAGCAACCATACCGCCTGCTCGCATAAACATACGCTTAAGCACTACGCCCATTTGGCCATCATCAACATTTTCTAGAATTTCAGCCACAACAGGCTCAAAATCTACCGCGATAAACTTAACTTTCGCTGAAGACCCGTATTTCTTCCATAAGAAATGTGCCACTTGCTTCACGCCGATTTCGTGTGCTGGGCCACCTAAGTTAAAGAAACAATAATGAGTTTTTGAACCACGTTTGATATGTAGGTAACTAGAAACACCTGAATCAAAACCACCAGAAATTAAACTCAATACATCTTCTTGAGTACCAAGAGGGAAACCGCCTAAACCTTTATGGCGGGCGATCACTTGGTTTAACTTATCATTGGCGATTTCTAAATTGACGGTCACTTCTGGCTTAGTTAATTTTACACGAGCAGATTCAACTGCTTGGTTTAAGCCTCCACCAACGTAACGTTCAACTTCAATCGAAGTAAAATCATGCTGACCGCGGCGTTTAACGCGCACTACAAAGGTTTTCCCTTCGATAAGATCACGGCTTTGCTTTAGTGCTTGCTCATAAATGTTGTGCAAGTCGGTAAACTCAGACTGCAACACTTCAAGAGAGTGGTGGATGCCTGGTGTGTGAGTAATGATCTCAAGCACTTTATCGTAATATTCATCGCTATTTGCAGCAATTTCGATGTGATCACGACGGTTTAATACCGCAACAGATTCTGTTTCACGCTGGATAATATTGCGAAGATTACGCTCCAGTGTACGAGTGAAACGTTTACGAACCGAGTCACTTTTAACAAAAATTTCTGGATGGGGTTTTACAATAAACTTCATATCATGATTCACTTTTTATCGGATTATTCGACATTATGGCTAAATTCAATTCAGATAACGCCAAAACTGAGGCGCAAAATTATACACGACAATTCATCTAGGCGGAATGTATTTCCTCTCTACCTCTCTACCCCTATACCCAAGTGACTTCAAGATGCAGAATTCAGAGCTATCATCCAAACCTTTAGGCAAGAAAAATTGGTGAAGGAATGTAAGCACCTTTCAAACCAATCTGACGCGGCATAAAGGTTTGGATGAAGCTCCCGAAGGGCAAGTTAAAACAAGCTTTATGCGGCGTTAAATTAAATAGAGATAGGATACTATGATCATATTCAATTTTCCTTGCCTAAAGCTTGTTTTATTCTTGCTGAAACTCGCATCTTGAAGTCACTTGGGTATATAAACCACAATTTCCTGCCAATTTTAGGATAAAAAGCAGATTAACCCTTGTTTCACCGCTGCTAGGTCAAATACAATTAGCCCTTTCCAGAGCATCTATATAAGCAGAATCAACATGGCGAATAAAAAACCTGAAAACATGAGCTTTGAAGAGTCACTAACCGAGCTAGATGCATTGGTTAATCAACTTGAAAATGGCGATTTAGATTTGGAAGACGCGTTAAAGAAATTTGAGCGTGGAATTGCCCTTGCTCGTTCAAGTCAAACCAAATTGACCGAAGCTGAGCAGCGCGTTGAGATTTTGCTAAAAGATGACGATGAGTCAGAATTGATCCCTTTTGACCCTGAAAGTGACATTTAATATGAGTATTTCACTGGCTGACTACCAAACAAGAAATAACCGACAATTGAACTTGTGGTTAGATAGCATTCCGCATCAAAATCAAACGCTGACCAAAGCCATGCGTTATGGTTTATTGCTTGGTGGTAAACGTGCTCGTCCGTATTTAGTTTATATAACAGGACAAATGTTTGGTTTAACTCTAGAGCAGCTAGATACACCAGCATCCGCAATTGAATGTATTCACGCTTATTCACTGATCCATGATGATTTACCAGCAATGGATGATGATGAACTGCGTCGTGGACAACCTACTTGCCATATAGAGTTTGATGAAGCAACAGCGATCTTAACGGGTGATGCATTACAAACTCTCGCATTTACTATCCTAGCCGAAGGTTCTTTAGCTACGGTAAGTGAACCTCAACGTATTCAATTAATTAAAGAGCTCGCCAATGCTTCTGGTTCATTAGGTATGTGCATGGGCCAATCTCTCGACCTTGAAGCAGAAAATCGTCTAGTCTCTATTGAAGAATTAGAAGAAATCCACAGAAACAAAACCGGTGCTCTGATTAAATGTGCAATCCGTATGGGTGCATTTTGTGCAGGAGAAAAAGGCATTGAAGTCATGCCGCACCTAGACCGCTATGCAGAAGCGGTCGGGCTTGCTTTCCAAGTTCAAGATGACATCCTAGATATTATTAGCGACACCGAAACCTTAGGAAAGCCCCAAGGTTCCGATCAAAATTTAAACAAGAGTACCTATCCTGCTCTGCTAGGATTAGAGGGAGCCACGCAAAAAGCGCAAGACTTGTTACAAGAAGCGCTTCAAGCACTACAGGCTGTACCTTACAATACTCAGTCACTCGAAGAGTTCGCTCGATACGCCGTCGAACGCAGCCATTAAAATACTCTAATTAAGCGCTAAAATTTTATGACTCTTGATATATCAAAGTATCCAACACTCGCACTTGCCAATACACCTGACGAGTTGCGCACTTTACCAAAAGAAAGCTTATCACCGCTATGTGACGAGCTGCGTACTTATTTACTCAATTCAGTAAGCCAATCAAGTGGCCATCTCGCATCTGGCCTTGGCACAGTTGAACTCACAGTTGCGCTTCACTATGTTTATAACACGCCATTTGATCAACTCGTCTGGGATGTTGGTCACCAAGCCTACCCGCATAAAATTTTAACGGGTCGCCGCGAGCACATGCCAACTATCCGTCAAAAAGATGGTTTGCATCCTTTCCCATGGCGTGGTGAAAGTGAATATGACACACTGTCCGTTGGTCACTCGTCTACCTCAATCAGTGCTGCATTAGGCATGGCAATCAGCGCACAAAAAGAAGGTAAAGATCGTAAAGTAGTGAGTGTAATCGGTGATGGTGCGATTACCGCTGGTATGGCCTTTGAAGCCATGAACCATGCCGGTGATGTGCATGCCGATATGCTAGTGATCTTAAACGATAACGAAATGTCGATTTCTGAAAACGTCGGTGCACTCAACAATCATTTAGCTCAACTACTTACTGGCAACTTCTACACTTCCATCCGTGAAGGTGGTAAGAAAGTACTCTCTAATGTGCCACCAATCAAAGAACTCGTACGCAGAACAGAAGAGCACCTCAAAGGCATGGTCGTTCCTGGTACCATGTTTGAAGAGCTTGGTTTTAACTACATTGGCCCGATTGATGGCCACGATGTTAAGGAGCTGGTCAAAACATTAAAAAACATGCGCGGATTAAAAGGTCCTCAGTTTTTACATGTGATGACTAAAAAAGGCAAAGGCTACGAGCCTGCGGAAAAAGATCCGATTGGTTACCACGGCGTTCCTAAATTTAACCCTGAAGAAAGCTCATTACCGAAAAGCAGTGGTGGTAAACCTACCTTCTCTAAAATTTTCGGTGATTTCCTATGTGATATGGCCGCGCAGGATCCTAAGTTAATGGCGATTACACCTGCAATGCGTGAAGGGTCTGGCATGGTGCGTTTTTCTAAAGAGTTCCCACAGCAATATTTTGATGTAGCGATAGCTGAACAACATGCGGTCACACTTGCTTCAGGTATGGCAATTGCTGGTCAAAACCCGATTGTCGCGATCTACTCGACCTTCCTACAACGTGGATACGATCAATTGATTCACGATGTAGCGATTATGGATTTACCTGTAATGTTTGCTATTGACCGTGCCGGCTTAGTTGGTGCAGATGGTCAGACACACCAAGGTGCCTTCGATCTCAGCTTTATGCGCTGCATTCCTAACATGGTGATCATGGCACCAAGTGATGAAAATGAATGCCGCCAAATGCTCTACACTGGCCATAAACACCAAGGCCCTAGTGCAGTGCGCTACCCTCGCGGATCTGGCTGTGGTGCTGAAGTTCAAACCGACATGACTGAACTTGAAATTGGTAAAGGTCGTATCGTACGAGAAACTAACCTTGCAAATAATTCGACGACTAAAATTGCGATTTTATCTTTCGGTACTTTCCTACCTGAAGCATTAAAAGCGGCTGAACAACTTGATGCTACCGTTGCAGACATGCGCTTTGTCAAACCACTTGATGAAGAACTCATACTTAAACTCGCAAGTGAACACGACGTGCTGGTTACACTAGAAGAAAATGTAATCGCCGGCGGTGCTGGCTCAGGTGTGATTGAGCTTCTAATGCAACGCAAGCAAATTAAACCTGTACTGCAACTAGGCTTACCGGATGAATTTGTTCATCAAGGCACACAAGATGAGCTATATGATGAATTGCACTTAAATGCTATAGGTATCGAACAAAAAATATCAATGTATATTCAATAACCATAGAAGCAATAAAATGAAATTAGATAGAACAAAAATTGAAAAGAACCTAGAGGATTTTATTCAAAAAATCATCTATAAAACTATGCATATAGAAGGCACCACTACAATAACGGCTGTCTCTTATTTAGGCGATATGCGGATTACTAGTGTCACTGTTGATACAATCCAAAACGATGAGTTTGATCTAGAAGAGAGTACGGCTATAGCATTAGAAAAATGTAAACACAAAACCTACGATGTACTGTATGAATTTGAGATTTACTATCTTTATCGAGAGTCGGGATTGATTGATTCATTACCTCATCAGCCCGAACAGTATTAATATTAGGCCTCACTGGAGACCTAATATTACTATATCAAGTCGAAATTAGTCGGCTCGTCGGTATAAACCGCAACATTCGACTTTTCGACTAGTCCGGTTTCAGCCACACACTGCTGTTGAAAGAAGTCAGCAATTTCTTGACGCTGGCAGTGCGCTTCAAACGCTTCGTTACTTGCCCAGATTTCATGAAAAGCAATAGGGTAGCTTTCACCACCAGCAAATGGACTTGTGCGGTGACGGGTCACTACATATTGCAGGCAGCCATCTTCACGTAGAGTATTTGGCTCTAGTGCTTGAAGTACCGAAAACAACTCATCTAGCTTGCCTTCTTTCGGTTGAAACTGCGCCACACAATATACTTTCTTAGACATCTTATTTTCCTTCAATCGTTATAAATACAAAACCACCAGCCATAAACTGATCGCAGCAAACACACCAGCCAACACATCATCAATCATAATGCCAAAGCCACCATGAACATGACGATCGAGCAAGCTAATCGGCCACGGCTTTACCATGTCAAAAATTCGAAATAAAACAAAGCCAATCAATAAAGTTTGCCAATCATAATGTGGTAACCCCATAAAAGGCACCACACTCATGGTGATCCAAAATCCGACGAACTCATCCCACACAATCGCACCATGATCATGCACTTGCATATCATCTGAGGTTTTCTGACAGATGACGATACCTAATAAGGCGGCCACGATCACTACAACGCCATACGCCAGCGTAGGTAATTGCACCAATAATAAATAAAACGGGATCGAGGCAAGCGTCCCCATGGTACCGGGAACGATTTTAGATAAACCGCTACCAAAACCCACTGCCAATAAGTGCCAAGGATTCGACAACTTAATGCGAGACAATGGATTGATGGATGGTTTTTGTTGTGACATGTTGTGCCTATGTTTTTATAAATATATTAATAGAAATGATCAAAACCTTGCGCTTGCAAGATAGGATCATCCGATAACAGCGGTTGCCCTTCACGTAACAAAGTAAGCTGAGATACGTTTTGTGATGATTGCGGTGACACAATTTGCCCGATATAAGTGAGCTGACAACCGGTTTGCTGCTCAACCTTAGCAAGTTTCGACTTCTTCTCATCAGCTACAGTAAAACACAATTCGTACTCTTCACCGCTTTGCAGAGCCACTTGTTGAGCGAGATTGTGTTCTCCACAAAATTCAATCACTTCTGCCGATAAAGGCAATAACGCGACATCAATTTCAGCCGCGACATTCGAGCGTTTTAAGATATGCCCAAGATCGGCCACCAGCCCATCGGAAATATCAATGCAGCTTGTGGCAATACCGCGTAGCCTTTCCGCCACACCAATGCGAGATTGCGGGTAAAAATGACGCTCAACCAACTCTTTTGCGTAGCGCTTACTATGAAGCTCCGATTGCAAAATCACGCTTAACCCCGCATGACTATCGCCTAATTGACCGGTGACATAAACCGAATCGCCGACTTTAGCACCACCACGAGTTAGCGCTTGCCCAGTTGGCACTAATCCTTGAATAGTAAATGAAATACTCAAAGGGCCTTTGGTGGTATCTCCGCCAATCAGTTGCAAACCGTGTTCATCCGCCAACTTAAACATGGCATTACAAAATGGAGTGAGCCACGCGTCATCAATCTCGGGTAGCGTCAGAGCCATAGAAAACCACGCCGGCGTTGCGCCCATCGCAGCCAGATCGCTAATATTAGACATCAAAGCTTTATGAGCCACCGCAGCAGGATCCGCTTCAATAAGAAAGTGAGTACCCAGTACTACCGTGTCGGTGCTGATGGCAATTTGATAACCAGGTGGTGGTGAAATCAACGCGCAATCATCGCCTAATGCAATATCAACATCCGCTCGATTGACTTGTTTATGGGCAAAATATTTTTCGATTAAGTTAAACTCACCAGACATGAACACACTCGCTAATTGAAAGGTCAAAGTATACAAAAAAGGCCAGCGCTTGGCTGACCTTTTCGACTATTTATTTCATCGACGATTTGTTTCATCAACTTGTGTTTCAGAGACCTGAATCACAATGCTTTGAAATTACTTTTTACGTACGTGCGGTGCCGCTTTATCAAGCACACCATTGATGAACTTATGACTATCTTCTGCGGCAAAGACTTTAGCAAGCTCAATTGCTTCGTTGATAACCACTTTGTATGGTACATCATCACGCTTAGTCATTTCATACATCGCAAGGCGAAGTAACGCTAATTCCATCATATCCAAATCTTGCATTGGACGAGAAAGGTATGGGCGTAACTTGCTGTCTAATTCCATGTTTGTGTTCACGACACCTGACAGTAAGTCTTGAAAATAAGCAACATCCGTTTCTGGTGCTTTTAAGCTAGGTTCACCAGCATGATGTTCTTCTTCATCATACTTTTCACCGGTTAGAAACTGATGTTCAATAGTTGCCACATTTTCTTTAGTGACTTGCCAAGAATAAATCGCTTGTAGTGCGAATTGACGTGCATTACGACGTGCGGCTGGTTTCACGCGAGCCCCCATTAGGAATTAGATTGCAAAAAATTAGTTAATTTCATTTAAAACGTTGATCATCTCAAGTGCGCTAAGAGCAGCTTCTTGCCCTTTGTTACCAGCCTTGGTGCCCGCGCGTTCAATCGCTTGATCGATTGTATCAACAGTCAATACGCCAAATGCTACTGGAAGACTATATTCCAAAGACACTTGAGCCAGACCTTTATTACACTCACTACATACATAATCAAAGTGCGGTGTACCACCACGGATAACCGTACCAAGTGAAACAATCGCATCGAACTTACCAGTCTTTGCCACACGTTGTGCAACAAGTGGTAATTCAACCGCACCAGGGCAACGAACAACCGTGATGTTGTCATCGCTTACTTGGCCGTGACGCTTCAATGTGTCAATTGCACCTGAAAGTAAACTTTCGTTAATAAAGCTGTTAAAACGAGAAATAACGATAGCAATTTTTGCATTCGGAGCGGCAAAAGCACCTTCGATTACTTTCATAAGTTATCCTTTAACTGTTTTCTAGAGAGTGAGAATCGGCGGATTCTACCACAAATTTGTGAGCGATATCTATTGATAATTGTCCCTGGTTCCTAGTCTATAGTTACGCTTCGCTTCTAGGAAAAGAAAAGCCGCCAACAAATCTAATTAAAATAAGACTTTTTGACAGCTCTCTTCTAGAAACTAGCACCTAGGAACCTTTTTCTATTCCGTTACATAATCTACGACATTCAAGCCGAAACCTGACAATGCATGGTAACGCTTATCTGACGACGATAATAAGCGCATATCTTTTACGCCTAAATCCGCAAGGATCTGAGAACCCACACCCACTCGGCGTGAAGTACCCTGCTTTTTGGCCATTACAGGTGCAGTGGCATTATCTTGTTGCTCGAATACTTTTACCTTATGAATGATTGATTCTACGGTTTCTTCTTTGCCTAGAATAACTAGCACGCCGCCTTCTTGGTTAATCCGCTGCATTGCCGCATCCAGAGACCAACTACGATCACTTGAACGATTCGAATGCAATAGATCAGTGAAAGTATCTTGCAAGTGAACTCGAACCAAACAGGCATTATCAGTCACATTACCTTTACGTAGTGCATAATGAATCTGGTTATCAATCGTATCGCGGTAAGTCACGAGATCAAATTCACCAAATTCGGTTGGCAATTTACACTCAGACACACGTTCAATAGTGGTTTCAGTGTTGTTACGGTATTCAATTAAATCGGCAATCGTACCCAATTTAATTCCATGCTTTTCAGCAAATACTTCTAAATCAGGACGACGCGCCATGGTGCCGTCTTCATTTAAAATTTCCACAATAACAGAAGCGGGCTCTAGACCAGCAAGACGCGCCAAATCGCAGCCAGCTTCGGTATGGCCTGCACGAGTTAATACGCCACCATCTTGCGCAGCTAGGGGGAAAATGTGACCAGGCTGTACTAGATCTGCAGCTTTAGCATTTTTAGCAACAGCCGCTTGAACGGTTACCGCGCGATCCGCAGCTGAAATGCCAGTTGTTACTCCTTCGGCTGCTTCAATTGAAACAGTAAAGTTAGTCGTGTATTGAGCATTATTGTCTTGCACCATTGGCGGCAAGCCTAAGTTATGACAACGCTCTTTAGTCAATGTGAGACAAATCAAACCACGACCGTGAGTAGCCATAAAATTAATCGCTTCAGGCGTGATATGTTCAGCGGCCATAATAAGGTCACCTTCATTTTCACGATCTTCATCGTCCATTAAGATAACCATTTTACCTAGACGAATATCATCAATAATTTCTTTTGAACTGCTAATTGGCATATTGAATTCCTAACTATTCTTATTCTGCTGAGGCTGACTTGGCTGCAAATAACTCGAAAATAGAGTTAAATTAAATAAAGTTAAGCAAAGCCATTTTTTTGCAATAGGTCCATAGTAACGCGAGAAACCGGTGTCGCTTCTTCTTCCGCCTTACCTGTAATTAATCGTTCTAAATAACGGGCAATCACATCCACTTCCAAATTAACTTTTCGTCCAACGACAAAGCTATTGACGGTTGTTTCTTGTGAAGTGTGCGGAACAATTGTGATTTTAAAAGCATTTTTACGAACATCATTAACCGTTAAACTAATACCATCAATGGTAACAGAACCTTTTTCGGCAATGTAACGAGCGAGATGACTTGGGACTTCAATCCAATACTCCATCGCACGACCAACTGGTTGACGATCGATAATTACACCAACATCATCTATATGCCCAGAAACAATATGTCCACCAAAGCGAGTCGAAGGAAGCATGGCTTTTTCTAAGTTAACTGATTCTCCCACTTGATATTGTGAAAAACCAGTGCGCTTTAAGGTTTCTAGTGATAAGTCAGCGCGATAACTACGTTGATCAAATGCCACCACTGTCAGACAAACACCATTGGTTGCGATACTATCACCTAAGTGTACATCCGACATATCTAGCTTACCGGCATCAACCTTAATGGTGACATCTTCACCTTTAGGGGTAATCGCCAAGATAGTACCGACCGCTTCAACAATTCCTGTAAACATAACGTCTCTTTCTCATTAAAATTCTATTTTTTCTTGATGGTTGCGGTTAAGCGAATATCACTATCTACCATGCGCACATCTTGAATATCTAGTTCAATCAAATCATTCATTGAGCTTAGGCCACACAGTTGAGTTAAACCACGACCATCTGTGCCCATCAACCTTGGTGCAAGATAAATAATCAGTTCATCAACACAATTTTGCTCAATGAAACTTGCGGCTAACTGAGCGCCAGCTTCAACCCATATATGATTAATATTATGCTCATCAGCAAGTTGCTTTAATACACTTGGCAGATCAAACTGTTGCTCAACGACCTTGGCTGCTCGTGATTGATGGCTAGACTTAAAGGGATCTGGTACTTCAATCGCCAAATCATGCAAGGTAAGGATCTCGCCTTGCTGTTGCCATAATTTTAAATCGGTATATTCAGGGTTTTGCAACTTAGCTTGTCGATCAAGCACAACTCGTACAGGCTGTCGTAGTGAATCTTGTTGGTAAACCGCTTGAATTGACTCAGGGAGATCTTGCCAGCGAACATTGAGTGATGCGTTATCATCGATCACCGTTTTAGCGGTAGATAGAATCGCGCCCGCTTTGGCTCGGTATGCTTGTACATCTTGACGTGCTTTCGGGCCTGTAATCCATTGACTATCACCATTCGCGAGTGCGGTTTTACCATCAAGGCTAGCGGCTAATTTAAGCTGAACAAATGGCATCCCTGTTTTCATTCGTTTAATAAAACCAGGATTGAGATTAATGGCATCTTGCTCAAGCAAACCGACATCTACTTGAATGCCAGCCTCACGCAACATTTGAATGCCTCGGCCTGCCACTTGAGGGTTGGGATCTTGCATCGCACACACTACCCGAGCAACTTGCGCTTTAATTAATGCTTCCGCGCAAGGTGGCGTACGACCATAATGAGAACAAGGCTCTAACGTTACATAAGCGGTTGCGCCTGTGGCTTGTTCAGCGGCTTGACGCAGGGCATAAACTTCCGCATGTGGTTGTCCAGCTTTAAGATGTGCTCCCTGTCCAATCACAGCCTGATCTTTGGTGATCACACAACCAACGTTAGGGTTTGGCGCAGTGGTATAAATACCTTGTTTTGCCAAAGCGATCGCTTGAGTCATCATTTGATAATCAAAAGCAGAAAACACAACTTGAGTCATGACTTTATTCCAATAGCTAAAATTGTAGATCTTAGAGATAAATAATTAATCTTCTAAACGTGCAATTTCTTCACCAAATTCACGGATATCTTCAAAGCTACGGTAAACCGAAGCAAAACGAATATAGGCAACTTTGTCGAGAGTTTTGAGTTGTTCCATCACTAAGTTGCCAATCATTTCACTTGGCACTTCACGTTCACCGGTGGCGCGCAATTTCGATTTAATAGTGCTGATCGACAGTTCAACCGCATCGGCACTGACAGGGCGTTTTTCCAGCGAGCGTTGAATACCACCAATCATTTTATCTTCATCAAAAGGCTCTCGATTACCATTGGTTTTTATCACTTTAGGCATCACTAATTCTGCGCTTTCAAAGGTAGTAAAACGTTCACTACAAGCAAGGCATTGGCGACGACGGCGTACTTGATGACCATCGGCAACTAATCGCGAATCAATGACTTTAGTGTCATTTTCAGAACAAAATGGGCAGTGCATCCTCTCTCCCTCGAATCAGAGTCGTTTTATATTCTTTATTATTGATCTAGTTTATCCGAAATAACTAGGCTTAGCGACTGCACACCTAAGCTTCATCGTCATTATCGAATAAATTTTATCTCTAAGTTGAGCAAAGTTAGCGATAAGGTTACACTTACTGTAATTTCAGTGATCGCTTAGTGCTCACCATCACTCACATTTTGGTCCGGGTATCTCTACGGATAGATATAGGAAGTAATAAATATGAAATATGTAGGATTAGCAGGATTGCTAGTATTAGCCTTATCAGGCTGTTCAAGCACCACTCAAGAAGATAATTACTTAGATGCGTCGTTCGAACTATGCAACACTGAAGTAAAAGTATTCTCTACCAGTGATGACGGTAAAGTTCGTATCGTTTGTGCTGACGGCTCGAAGTTCGCAATGGACAACGCGAAAACTTTAGACACAATGCGTGACCTAAATGCTTCTTATTGTTCTGGTGAAGGTCTAGGTCAATTTAACGAAAGCTCTCGTTACTACATGTTCAAATGTAAGTCTGGCTCAATGATTAGCATCAACAAAGACGACTAAGTTTCGAGTTTCGAGTTTCGAGTTTCGAGTTTCGAGTTTCGAGTTTCGAGTTTCGAGAAAATCTTAAAGCCTCAGTTTGAATGTGCAAACTGAGGCTTTTTTATTATTTATACCAATCACACTAATTAAATAGTCAGAAATTGCGTAGGAAAAAGGTTTGAGAACAAGGCGAAAATTTTCGATAAGTAGTATTCTACAATCAAAATTTATAACGCAGTTATCGAGCCTTTTAACAAGCAAGGATGATTAGATAATTTAGTACGATTGGTATTATCCCAAAACAAAACCCAGCCATTTCTGGCTGGGTTTTATCTCTTTCGAGAAGCGAAGCGCTCTAGATTCGAGTTACGAAATTCGTCTCTTATCTGACGCTGCTATAAACTGTTTTACAACGAGTTTAATTTCAAAATAAAAAGAGCGAGTTCAAGAAAGAGGCACGGATTTTACGCTAGTAAATGAGTACCTCTGCCGCAGAAATCGCTCCTTTTTATCCAGAAATATTATGCGTAAACTGGTTTGCGCTTACAAATCTCTAATACTTTTGCTTTAGTTGCTTCAATCACAGACTCATCACCCATGTTGTCTAGAATGTCACACATCCAGCCAGCAAGGTTTTTCGCATCTTCTTCAGTGAAGCCACGACGAGTGATTGATGGTGAACCAACACGAATACCAGAAGTTACAAATGGGCTACGTGGATCGTTTGGTACTGAGTTTTTATTTACTGTGATATTAGCTGAACCTAAAGCAGCATCGGCTTCTTTACCAGTAATATCTTTGTCGATTAGATCAACAAGGAATAAATGGTTTTCAGTTGAACCAGAAACAATGTTGTAACCGCGAGCAATAAATTCTGCGACCATCGCTTTTGCATTGGCAACAACGCGAGCTTGGTATTCTTTGAATTCTGGCTCTAGTGCTTCCTTGAAAGCTACCGCTTTTGCCGCGATAACGTGCATTAGAGGACCACCTTGACCACCAGGGAAAACCGCTGAGTTTAATTTTTTATAAAGGTCTTCACCTTCATTCGAAAGAATCAAACCACCGCGTGGGCCAGCAAGCGTTTTATGCGTTGTTGTCGTAACTACGTGCGCATGAGGCACTGGGTTCGGGTAAACACCAGCCGCGATAAGACCAGCAACGTGAGCCATATCTACGAAGAAGTAAGCACCTACTTTATCTGCGATTTCACGCATACGCGCCCAATCACAAACTTGAGAGTAAGCAGAGAAACCACCAATGATCATTTTTGGTTTGTGTTCTACCGCTAGCGCTTCCATTTCTTCGTAGTTAATTTGACCTTTCTCGTCAATGCCGTAAGGAATGATGTTGTAAAGCTTACCAGAGAAGTTTACTGGTGAACCGTGAGTTAAGTGACCGCCGTGCGCTAGGCTCATACCTAATACGGTATCACCTGCATTTAACAGCGCCATGTAAACTGCATTATTCGCCTGAGAACCAGAGTGAGGTTGTACGTTTGCATATTCAGCGCCAAATAACTCACATGCACGTTCAATCGCTAAAGTTTCTACTTTATCAACGTACTCACAACCACCGTAGTAACGCTTGCCAGGATAACCTTCTGCGTACTTATTGGTTAGCTGAGAACCTTGGGCTTCCATCACACGTGGACTGGTGTAGTTTTCCGAAGCAATAAGCTCAATGTGCTCTTCTTGACGAAGAGTTTCTTCCTGAATTGCGGTAAAAAGATCCGCATCGTAATCCGCAATGTTCATATCACGCTTAAGCATTTGTATCTCCTGGTTCAGATTATCTGAAAAGTCCTAAAAACCCGAAAGGTCCATAAAAACGGTAAGTTTCGTAAAAATACAGCCAACGACGCAAAGCAAACGTTTTCGTCACTGTTTTTGATAGGCGTTATTCTACCTAATTTGATCCATATCAGAAAGTAGCAATCTCAACTTTCTGCATGCAAAAACTTAACAATTAGGTTGAAGAAAAGTAATAGTGAACAGATTTCCACCATTCTTTGTTTATGGTGTACAAACCATATAATAAGTTTACATTTGCGTAAACATTCGAATACAACTCGTTAACCATGATTTTCTAACAAAAGTACCATAATCACACTTCATTGATTAGAATTTCGTTAATTATGGACAAGAATATTATTTCAGTGATGGAAAAACACACAAAACGAGAAGATGGAATTGCACTACTAGTTGGAAGTTTTTTAGTCGCATTAGGCGTGTTTTTTCTCTCGTCTGCGCAACTCATTACTGGTGGCACAGCGGGGTTGGCACTATTACTGAGCCAACTTTCTTCTTTATCCTTCGGTACCTTATATTTTTTTATTAATCTACCATTTTATGCTTTAGCTTGGCTACGCTTTGGGAAAGCCTTTGCGATTAATAGCCTCCTTTGTGGTGCGTTAGTCGCTATTTTTGCCGACCAATTGTACAACGTTATCGTGCTGAGTCGGATCAATGAAATTTTTAGCGCAATAGCCGGTGGGTTATTAATTGGTATTGGTATGTTGATTTTATTTCGCCACCGCTCAAGCTTAGGCGGTTTTAATGTGATGTGCTTATTAATCCAAGATAAGACAGGAGTCTCTGTTGGTAAAACTCAAATGCTGCTCGATTGTAGTATTGTTATCGCATCGCTATTTTTTGTATCAAGCTGGACTATCGCCCTTTCGGTACTCGGCGCGATTATATTAAACATCACATTAGCTATGAATCATAAGCCAAATCGCTATGCTGTTAGATACCAACAATAAATACTCTAAAACTACAGTTCTAAAAAAAGGGCTCAAAGGCCCTTTTTTATAAAACTTTACTCTTTCACTTGGAAGCAGTCGTGAAAGGTTTCGTGGTTTAAAGTGATAATAGCTTTATCTCCTTTTCCCCAAAATGTTTGCATACCATCTACCGATGCATATTTACTACCTGATGCCGATTCTACGCGAATAAGTGGATAAGAGCCTGAACGCTCAACGAGCATTGCTTGTTCCTGACCGGAATACTCAATTAAGAAAGGCTTTTCAAACTTACCTTGTGATTCACTTTCAGACTGATCAATTCGACATTTATAAGCAACGCCCACCACCTTAACGCCATCCACTGAAGTAGTGGTCGCAATATTATCGGAACTTGGTTGTTCTTCAACTGTGGTACAGCCTGACAGTAATGCGAGAGAAAGCATTGTAAATAAAAACGACTGACTACATGTCATAAATCACCATCCAATTAATTATATAAAAAACACGATACAGAATGATGTGAATTTTCATCTTCCATCAAAACAGGTTGTTGCTGACATTTTGACATGACTTGAGGACAACGTGAAGCAAAGCGACAACCTTTAGGTCTATCAATCGGCGATGGAATATCCCCTTTTAATAAAATGCGTTCACCAATTCCTTGTTCTTCCCATCGAAGTTTGGCATTTCTGTATTTAGGGTGAGTAATCGGAATCGCCGATAATAAAGATTGGGTATACGGATGTTTCGGGTGCTGATAAACCTGCTGTGCCTCGCCATATTCGACAATTTGACCAAGGTACATAACAGCAATTTTATCGGAGATATGACGAATGACCGATAAATCATGGGCAATAAAAATTAACGTCAGATCCATTTCTTTTTGTAATTCAAGTAGCAAATTTAGTATTTGCGCTTGAACCGAAACATCTAGCGCAGATACTGACTCATCACATACTATTAGCTTCGGCTTTAATGCAATAGCCCGCGCAATGCCAATCCGCTGCTTCTGCCCACCAGAAAATTCATGAGGGTAGCGTTCAGCGGCATCCGGCGTTAAACCTACTTTTACGAGTAACTCTGATACCCATTGTTTTCTTTCTGCTTCGCTACCCAATTTATGGATAACAAATGGTTCTTGCAAAATCATCCCTACAGTATGACGAGGGTTTAATGATTCCGTAGGATCTTGAAATACCATCTGCATTTCTTGTCGCAACGAGCGCATAGCCTTGTTATCAAGCTGACAAATATCCTGCCCTTTAAATAAGATTTGCCCGCTAGTCGGTTCATATAACCGCAACAAACTTCGGCCTAAGGTACTTTTACCACAACCTGATTCCCCAACGATTCCTAAAGTTTCACCTTTATTTACGACTAGAGAAACATCATCGACTGCATGAACAGTATAGCCTTTTTTTAACAAGCCTTTTCCTGAATGAAAGTACTGTTTAAGGTTTTTAATCCTAATTAGCTCACTCATAATACTGACTCCTGACGGCTGCCTTTGATAGGTAAATCTGGCCAGAAGTGACAACTAATTTGGTGCTCAGCATTTTTCATTTCTAGAACAGGAGTTCGTTGTAAGCATTTCTCTTGTTGATAAGGGCAACGTGAAGAAAACCGACATCCCACGGGCATATCGTTGAGATTAGGCACCGAGCCTTCAATCGTCGGCAACATAGCTTTGGGGATTGATTGACTATTAGGCATAGAAGCTAATAATCCTTGAGTATATGGATGACTAGGGTAGTCGAACAGCTCAAATACATCGGCTTGCTCGACAACCTTTCCAGCATACATTACCACCACTTGATCACAAATTTCAGCAACCACTCCCAAGTCGTGGGTAATGAAGATAATCGACATGCCAGTCTCTTGTTGCAGTGATTTCATTAGGTCTAAAATTTGCGCCTGTACTGTCACATCGAGCGCTGTAGTCGGTTCATCACAAATCAGCACATCTGGTTTACACGCTAATGCAATCGCAATCATTACACGCTGGCGCATACCTCCAGATAATTGATGGGGAAACTCCAACATACGTTGTTTTGGTGAAGGAATACCGACTTTTTCTAGCATTTCGAGTGACAATTGATAGCGCTGTTTTTTGCTAAACTTTGATTGATGCAATTGATACACTTCCATTAATTGCTTACCAATCGTATGCACAGGATTAAGCGCTGTCATAGGATCTTGAAATATCATCGAAATGGCATTACCACGCATTTGATACATTTTTTCAGCAGGAAGTGTAGCTAAGTCATCAACCTTGTCTTGATGAGTGTATTCAATGCTTCCCGACACCACCTGACCAAAAGGTTTTGGCAACAGCCCCATAATCGACATTGCCGTGACGCTTTTACCACAGCCAGATTCTCCGACTAGGCCAATGGTTTTTCCTTTCGGTACATGGAAGGTCACACCATCAAGCACACGAACTTGACCATTATCAGTTTCAAATTCAGTGCATAAATCGGTAATGGTTAAAACTGAAGTTTGGGGCATTATAATTCCACTTGTTAAACTCTGTTCGATTCTCGTCGCTCGGCCGCTTCGCTAATCGTTACTAGAAAAAGATAATATCCAAGCAACTTATCGATAAACGAGAAGTGAAACGCCCGAGATTCTAGTTACGAAACCACCTTCGGTTCTCTAGGGTATACAACTAGAATCCCTGCACCTCTTATCTACCTATATTTCTCATCAACAATCGTTACTGGCTCAAACGCTTTACCTGAACCCATCGCGTCTTTGGTTTCTTTTTTCGCCTCTTGATCGATCCAGAAAGTACCTAAACTACCGATAAAACCTGAAGGGTAGAATAGCGCCTCGGTTTGTTTGGTCGCCAGTTCTTTTGGTAACTTCATCCAACGCCAATACCCCTCACGTGCATAAGGAACGCTGTAACCTGGGATCACCACCTTAGCGTCATCAATTTTCTGTTGAATTTGACGAGATAACTGATGTTTTTCAGACAAATCAAATTCATTACGATAGGACTCAATTAACTTATCTAACTCAGGTGAGCTGTAGTTGGTGAAGTTATTATTTTGCGGTTTATTAGCAAATTCAGAAGAGAAATACTGCCAGTACACCGGAATACGTGAAGCTGACATGTCATGAAATGACAGTTGATGTTTTTTCTCAAGCACATACTTAAACATGCTAGAACCATCGATCAGATTAAGCGTTAAGTCCAAACCGGCCAATTTGGCCTGCTCACGTAAATATGCAATGCGCGGAGTATGCGCCGGCGTCGCATAAGTTACAGCAAAACTAAGTCTCTGACCCTTATCATTTTGGCGGATGCCATCTGGGCCAATTTGGGCAAAGCCTGCTTTTTCAAAGAAAGAAGCCGCTAGTTTAGGATCAAATTTTGGCGCAGTAATACCTGGCTGATCATACTCGCCATGTCCACTACCCATTGGGTTATTTTTACGAACATAATCATTACGCAGAATTTTATCTAGCATGCCGTCATAATCCATTGCATGCATTAACCCTTGGCGTACATTAATATCATCTAACATTGGCATCGCGGTATTCAACCAAATACCTCCAGCCCCTACTGGCGCTTGGTTAAACGCCCACGCTTTATGGATATAACCTTTGTCGTAGTTTTCCCCTACCGCTTTATCATGCCAAAGCGTAGGGCGAACTAAAGCAAATGAGTCTAACTGACCTTTTTCAAAATATTTAAACGCAATATCTGGATCTCGAATCACTTTAATACTGATTTTTTCAACATTAAAACGATGTTGATAGTACTTATTACTATAGCCCCACCAGTCTTTCACATGCTTAAAACTAACCGCTTTGCCTTTATCAATATCACTGATGTAATACGGACCTACGGTTGGCTCCGGCTTAAAGTTATACCGACGAACAAAATCATCATCAATACCATCGCCATTATCATCTTTACGAGGATTAGCATAAAAATGAGCTGGAATTGGTGACAAATTAACATAATCCATCAACTCATCGGGATTTCTTGGTTTACCTGAAACTACCGCAATGGTGTGATCATCATAGGCAATCACATCACTAACTTCTTTGGTGTAAAAGTCATTATACCAAGGCGCAACGATATCTTTAGAGCGCATCATTTTGAGTATAAAGGTGAAATCTTTTGCGGTAACTGGTTTGCCATCGTTCCATTTCGCTTTTGGATCTAGCTTAAAATACACCGTTTTATGATCATCGGAAAATGCCCAAGAAGTGGCAATCGATGGGAGCCAATTATCTGTATTAGGGTGCCTATCCAGCAATGCCATCGTGGATCGAGTCCAAGCGGCAAAGGTACCATTAGCATCTGGGCCGACGGTACGGAAGGTTTGAGGAAAGCTCGCCATGTAGGTGTGATAAATACCACCGAACTTAGCTTCTGGTGAGGCAAAAATAGGATCGTTATTATTAGTCTGCCAATCTAAGTTATCTGGCAATTGAGCAGCATGAGAGAAACCACTGGAAAACGCCACACTTAATGATATTCCACACAACCATAATGAGCGTAATTTAGTCGGTTTTATCATTGTCTTTCCTTAAACATTTATTTAATACCCAAGTAACTTGAGTATATACCCAAGTAACTTGGGTATAGTTAAACATATTTGGTAAAGCGTTTGGGATCAAAGGCTTCACGAATCGCTTCACCAATAAATGTCACCATAATTAACACAGATACAATTGCCGTCACCACAGAAATAGCAATCCATGGTGCATCGAGATTGGACTTACCTTGCTGTAGTAATTCCCCCCAACTCGGGGTCGGCGGCATCAAGCCTAACCCTAGATAATCTAGTGCGGTTAATGCGGTAATATTGGCGACAATGGTAAAAGGTGCCAAGGTAACTATCATCACCATAGTATTAGGCAAAATATGATGAAATAAAATTCTCCAATTTGACGCACCTAATGCTTTTGCTGCCAACGTATATTCACGCGCTTTTTCTTTATACGTCATGGTCCGCATGTACCAAGTCATGCCCATCCAACCAAACAATACATTGATAAAGGTAAATAGCATAAAGCTGGGTTGCATAATGGAGACTAAGATCATAATCACATACAAAAACGGTACCATTGACCAAATCTCGATAAACCGTTGAAAGAAAAGGTCAAACTTTCCACCCCAAAAGCCCATCACACAACCAACGGTTACGCCAATCGCATACGAAATCGCCATGGTTAGCAGCGCAAAGCCCATGGCAATTCTAAAACCATATAGCAGACGAGCGAGAATATCTCGTCCTATAGTATCGGTTCCTAAATAGTGTTTGCTTGCCATGCTTGGCCCTGCGGGAGGAAAGTTGCTATCAAAATCTTGTTCATAAGGATTCCAAGGCACCAGCGGCATAATCACCAAGCCTTGCGGATCTTTGTCGGTTATCACTTTTTGCAGTTGGCGATAATTAGTTTCAGCCTGATAACCAAGATCAAAGGTACTACCGGAAATTACATCCGCGTAAGTTGGGAAATACCATTGCTCTTGATACTTCACCACAATGGCCCGGCTATTAACTAGTAACTCTGCCAATAACGCGATCACAAATAAAAACGTTAAGATCATCAGTGACCAATAACCACGCTTGATCGCTTTAAAGCGTTTTATTTTCTTTTGAGTTAACGGGTTAGAAATAAAAGCTAATCTCATATTAGGCTCCAAACTTAATACGAGGATCAACTAGGGCCACGCAAATATCCGACAAAATATTTCCAATCAGCAACATCAGCGCATTAATGGCAAATAGTCCCATCACCACAGGATAGTCTCGCTCCATAATTGATTCATAGCCTAATAAACCTATGCCATTAATATTGAAAATCACTTCAATCAAAAACGATCCAGTCATAAAGAACATCAGAGAATTACCAAATGAACTGGCGACCGGAATTAAGCTATTACGTAGAGCATGGCGTCTTACCGCCAGTTTAAATGGCAACCCTTTCGCAATAGCCGTTCGAACATAATCAGCTGCTAAATTTTCCATTAAGTTATTTTTCATGGTCATGGTCAACAGGGCAAAATCACCAATCAAATAACAAAATAGCGGCAACACTGCATGCCAAAGCACATCTTTGATTTGCTCCGGCAGAGTAAAATATTCAAAGTCATCACTGACAAAACCGCCCATCGGAAACCATTCTAAATGAAAGCTAAATAAGCTCAGCAATAGTACCCCGATCACATAACCGGGCAGCGCAAAACCGACAAAAATAAAGATAGAACTAGAGGCATCTATCACACTGCCATGGCGCAGTGCTTTCATGTAACCAAGAGGAATGGAAATAAGGTAACTAATTAAAAACGTCATCCCACCATAAAATAATGACACAGGTAGACGTTCGGCAATCATATCGGTGACAGGTTCGTAATAGCGTGTAGATTCACCTAAATCAAATTGAACCAATTTTTTCAACCATAACCAATAGGCTTCTGGAATCGGCTTATCTAAACCATAAAATTCATTAAGTTCAGCAATTTGATCATCAGATAACGCATTATTACCGCCATGAGTCACACTACTAGATGTCGCGACTTCTCCTTGCTGCATCTGTAAGCTAAGCAGCATACGCTCTACCGGCCCACCGGGAACAAAACGAGTTAACGTAAAAATCAGTAAGGTAATACCAATAAAGGTAGGAATGACCAATAAGAGTCTTCTAAAAATATACGCTAGCATCCTATCCAGCCTGTCATCAATTCATCACTTAGATATATTTTCAGCTAAATACTTAGGCACATCTTTAATGCTATCGAGCACAACACTCGCTAAAGATTGCGCTTCATCGGTCACTTCTTTACCGCTACGCACTAAAATTTTAGTGGTTACCCCTGCGGCAATAGCGGCTTTCATATCATCAGATTTATCACCAATCATTACTGAGCGTGACATATCAATATCTAACTCTTCTTGTGCAGAAATAAACATACCAGGTGCAGGCTTACGGCAATCACAAACTTGCGCATATTTTTCTACTGAGCCTTCAGGATGATGCGGGCAATAGTACAAGCCATCAAACTCAACACCTTGATCAACGAAATTCCAATCCATCCATTCAGTTAGCGTTAAAAATTCTTTCTCAGAATAATAACCACGAGCAATGCCCGATTGATTGGTCACAAGAACCAGATGGTAGCCTAAATCTTTCAGTGCTTTGGTCGCCTCAAACACACCGTCAATGTACTCAAAATCATCCACTTTACTTACATAACCATGGTCGACATTAATGACACCATCACGATCAATAAAAACGGCAGGTTTAGACAAAATAACACTCTCTCTTTTTAAGGCTGATTTTGCAGATAGAAAACAAAAGTATTCAGTAAAATATGAATTAATAATTATTGCATGCTTTGCTTAGTTCTTCATTAGATTAATAAGAATAGTCTGAATTACCCTTTTGGACGTCTAGACGTAAAAATATCTATTGACTTGAGATGGCGAAAACCATAGCATCGTCTACTAAATCGCAGTCACAATGCGCGCTTTCACTAAAATTTGGATTTATTGAAAGTAGAATATATTACCAAGTCAGGTTGTTAAATGATTGAAATTAATCAAGTCAACAAAGTGTTCTATCAAGGCAGCAAGGAAATTCCTGCACTGGTAGACATTAATCTTCATATCCCTCAAGGGGAAGTCTTTGGTGTCATCGGCTCATCTGGTGCCGGTAAGAGTACCCTTATTCGCTGTGTTAATATGTTAGAAGCCCCAACGTCTGGCTCAGTTTTAGTTGATGGCTTAGACCTCACTAAACTTTCTTCTAAAGAATTAGGCCAAGCTCGCCGTAATATCGGCATGATTTTCCAACATTTTAATCTACTGTCTTCTCGCACTGTTTTCGATAATATTGCGCTACCTTTAGAGCTGGCTAAAACCCCAGCAAGCGAAATAGAGCAACGTGTCACCGAACTATTGGATTTAGTCGGTCTTGCCGATAAACGTGATACCTACCCAGCTAATTTAAGTGGTGGTCAGAAACAACGTGTTGCAATTGCCCGTGCATTAGCCTCAAAACCTAAGGTTCTACTGTGTGATGAAGCGACTAGTGCGCTAGATCCAGCAACTACTAAGTCTATTTTAGAGTTGCTCAAAACCATCAATCAGCAACTTAACCTAACGATTCTAATCATTACTCATGAAATGGATGTAGTGAAGAATATTTGTGACAAAGTCGCCATCATCGGTGGTGGCCGCTTAGTTGAGCAAGGTCTAGTAAGTGATATTTTTGCTCACCCTAAAACAGAACTGGCACAAGAGTTTATTCGCTCTACCTTAGACTTATCCATTCCTGAAGATTACAAAGCTCGCTTACAAACGACTCAAGTGGAAGGCTCAATTCCTCTAGTACGCCTTGAATTTACTGGCTCAACGATTGATGCACCAGTGATCAGTCAACTATCCCGTAAGTTTAATGTCGATGTCAGCATTTTAAACTCCGATATTGATTACGCTGGAGGCGTACGCTTTGGATTAATGGTTGCAGAGTTCTTTGGCGATAAAACTCAAGTAGAGCAATCACTTACCTTCTTAAAGGAACACAATATTAAAGTCGAGGTGCTTGGCTATGTTTTATGATCAGATCATGGATTGGTACTACGATCATCGTACTTTTCGTCTAATTTGGGGCGCAACTTGGGAAACTCTGTACATGGTAGGCGTTGCCGGGTTAATCGGCTTTATCATTGGTATTCCAATGGGCGTAATTCTACATATCACTAAAAAAGGCGGATTAATTGAAAACCGCACTGTGAACATGATACTTGGTGCCATCGTCAATATTGGTCGCTCTGTCCCCTTCTTAGTATTAATGGTTGCCATTATTCCATTTACTACCTTTTTAATTGGTAAGTTTATTGGCACAACCGCCGCCATTGTCCCACTCACTGTTGGCGCAATTCCTTTTATTGCACGTTTAGTGGAAAGTGCATTGGTTGAAGTGCCAAGCGGCCTAATTGAAGCGGCTCAATCTATGGGTGCAAGCCCAATGCAGATTATCCGCAAAGTATTGTTACCAGAAGCTTTACCTTCAATTGTTAACACCGTTACTATCACCTTAGTGACCTTAGTAAGCTATTCTGCAATGGCAGGAACCGTTGGCGGTGGTGGCCTAGGTGATGTGGCAATGCGTTATGGTTATCAACGCTATCAGCCTGACATCATGTTCATCACTGTAGTGTTATTAGTTGTCGTGGTACAAATTATTCAAATGGTCGGTGACCGAATCGCCAACCGAGTGGATCATCGTTAATTATAAGAAATAGACCCAACTCATCATATCCAAAATAATTGGAGCTGCAGTGAGGCGACAAGTGAATGAGACCCCATAAGCATAGTTTACCTATTTGATTGGGCCGAATGAACACCGTCAACAAAGCTGTAGCTTCAAGTACGAAGGATATAGTCATAAAGAATGCATTTTTATACATGGAGATTAGTATATGAAATTGAAAAGCCTATTTAGCGCAGCTGCAGTTGCAACTTCACTACTTTTAACTGGCGCAGCAAATGCAGCCGATAATACTATCAACGTAGGTGTTATTGCTGGCCCTGAAGCACAAGTTGCAGAAGTAGCAGCAAAAGTTGCCAAAGAAAAATACAACCTAGATGTGAAGCTCACAATCTTCTCTGATTACATCATTCCTAATGCCGCTTTAGATGATGGTTCAATTGATCTAAACGCATTCCAACACTTGCCATACCTTGACAAGCAAATCAAAGATCGTGGCTACAAAATTAAACCTGTTGGAAATACTTTCGTTTACCCAATTGCAGGTTACTCGAAAAAAATCAAATCACTTGATGAGCTGAAAAAAGGCGATAGCATTGCAATTCCAAATGATCCAACTAACGAAGGTCGTGCATTATTACTTCTACAAGAGAAAGGCTTAATTAAACTCACTGCTGATGCAGGCCTTGAAGCTACGCCTCTTGATATTGTAGAGAACCCAAAGAAATTGGATTTTGTTGAGCTAGAAGCTCCTCAGTTACCTAACTCATTACAAGACGTTGCAATTGCGATCATTAACAACACGTTTGCGGCACAAAACGGTTTAACGGCTGAAGAACATGGTGTATTTGTGGAAGATAAAGAATCTCCATATGTAAACCTGATCGTTGCTCGTGAAGACAATGCAGACAGCGAAAACGTGAAGAACTTTGTGAAAGCATACCAAACAGACGAAGTTTACCAAGAAGCAATGAAACTGTTTAACGGCAGTGTTGTTAAGGGTTGGTAATCCTGCATTAAACTTACTTAAGTTAAAAACTTATCAATTACAAAGGGTAGCTTCGGCTGCCCTTTTTTATACCCAAATAACTTCAAGGTAGTAGTTTCAGAAAAAGAAATGGATTGAAACAAATTATTCATGAGATCGAGATAGAATTGCTCACATACGCCACTAGACTTACACGTGTAAGCTAGATACTCTAGCGTACACTTGTAGCCTGAAACTTGGTCATCTATGAAAATACAAAATCCTCCTTTCATTTGGTTAAATGTCTTCATCTTCGCGAGTAGTATGTTACTTGCGGTAGTTGTTGCACCTATTTACTTTATTGCCAATGGTATTACTGCTGCGCATTGTCTGTGGCTATTAGTCACATTTAGTTTTTGTAATCTATGCATCACAGCAGGTTACCATCGTTTGTGGTCACATCGAACCTACCAGGCTCACTGGTCTTTGCGATTTATCTTCGCGTTAGGTGGGGCATTTGCTCTGCAAAATAGTGCACTTCATTGGTCATCTGATCATCGTGTTCATCACCGCCATGTTGATAATAACGACAAAGATCCCTACTCCGCTAAACGTGGCTTTTGGTTTTCTCATATTGGTTGGATGCTGCGCCACTATCAAAGTGCTGAGATATATTCTGATTACTCTAATTGTCGAGATCTACAAAAAGAAAAAATAGTCATGTGGCAACATAAATACTATGTTCCACTTGCCTTGTTAATGAACCTAGGTATCCCGCTTTTATTAGGTATCATTTATCAAGATATTATTGGTATGCTTTTAATGGTTGGTGCCGTACGTTTAGTGCTGAATCACCACACGACTTTCTTTATTAATTCCCTTGCGCATATCTGGGGAAGCCAGCCTTATACCAATAAAAATACCGCTCGTGATAACAGTATATTAGCGGTATTAACCTTTGGTGAAGGCTACCACAACTTCCATCATATCTTTGAAAATGACTATCGAAATGGCATTCATTGGTGGCAATACGATCCAACAAAGTGGCTAATAAAAACCTGCTCATGGTTAAAATTAACCGAAAAGTTGCGAATTACACCAGCCGATAAAATTGAAAAAGCCAAAGCATTACAATTACTCAATGACACCAAGCAAAAGATTCGCCATTTGCCGAACCAACATGATGTTATCGAGAAAATGCATAAAGAATACGACGCTCTGATCACTCAAATGACTGAGTATTATGATTTGAAGAAACAATTGATGCATAGCAAGAAACAAAAAATGATGGAGCAATATGAACATGCCGTTTTAAAGCTGCGCTATCAACAAATGAAACAACACTTTAAACACCAGCAATTACAGTGGCTGATGTTAATGAAGCAATACGCATAAGCTTTCCAATTAACACCAATCACCAAGAGCCCAAGCATAAAAAATCCCCAAACGATTCAACATCGTTTGGGGATTTTTGTTAACGCTTTAAATTACCTTATATATGTACTTTAAGGCGTATAGTATGTCGCCGCCCCTGGGCCTACAGGTAGACCAAATACGAATACCCAGATGTAGAACAAGATGCTCCAACCCACTAAGAAACATAACGTATATGGAAGCATGGTTGCGATTAGCGTACCAATACCTAGATTCTTCACATAACGCGATGCTACTGCCAAAATCAAGCCAAAGTAACTCATCATAGGTGTAATTAAGTTCGTTACCGAGTCACCAATACGGTAAGCCGCTTGAATGGTTTCTGGTGCATAACCGACTAACATCAACATTGGGATAAAGATAGGAGCTGTCACCGCCCACTGAGCTGATGCAGAGCCAATCATTAAGTTAATAAAGCCACACATAATGATGAAAGCAAAGAACAATGCAGGGCCAGTTAAGCCGATAGTTTGTAGAAAATCAGCGCCACCAACCGCAAATACTTGACCAAAATTCGTCCACTTAAAGAATGCAACAAATTGCGCAGCAAAGAACACCAACACAATGTACATACCCATTGAAGACATCGACTTTGACATCGCATTGATCACATCGCGATCATTCTTCATGCTACCCGTCACTTTACCGTAAACAAAGCCAGGAATAGCAAAGAAGACAAAGATGAAAGCAACAATACTCTTCAAGAATGGAGAGCCAGCTACTTCCCCTGTTACAGGATTACGCAACACGCCATTTTCAGGAACAATCGTCCAAGCAAGCAGAGCACTAACAACTAAAACCGCAATACCGGCAAGTTTAAGACCTTTTTTCTCTGCCGCAGTTAATGCCCCCATTTTATCTTGAGATAAATCTTCAGACGCTTCCTCAATTTTGTATTCACCTAGCTTAGGCTCAACAATTTTTTCAGTAACGAAAGCACCTACTATCGCAATAAAGAAGGTCGAAATGAACATAAAGTACCAGTTCACTTCAGGGCCAACCGTGTAAGTTGGGTCAATCATTTGCGCAGCCGATTCTGTAATACCAGAAAGCAGTGGATCAACGGTACCAATCAACAAGTTGGCAGAATAACCACCTGACACACCCGCAAACGCAGCCGCAAGACCGGCCAGTGGATGACGGCCCAGTGAATGGAACAACATCGCTGCTAGTGGAATAAGTACCACATAACCAAGTTCAGAAGCCGTATTAGAAATAATACCAGCGAAGATAACCGTGAATGTCACCATACGCTTTGATGCACCCATCACCATACCACGCATCGCAGCAGATAAAAGGCCAGAGTGTTCAGCAATGGCTACACCTAGCATAGCAACCAGTACTGTTCCTAATGGAGCAAAACCGGTGAAATTTTTCACCAAGTTAGTCACAATAAGCTGTAAGCCTTCTGCATTAAGTAAGCTCACAACATGGATAATACCATCGGCTGAACGGCCACTTGCCCCTTCAGGACGAGGATCAACAACCGATACCCCAAAATAGCCGGCGATCCCAGATGAAATCAGAATAGCGACACAAAAAATAGCAAATAAAGTGATGGGATGAGGTAATAGGTTTCCTAAGTATTCAACCGAGTCTAAAAATCGGGTAAACATTGTTTTCTTCGAGCTATACGGCTTACTCGAACTTTGAGTAGTCATCTGGACCTCCTAGTCAATGACACCAGTGTTTTTGACACTGAGTTAACAAAAGTTCGGCACAGGGTACGTGACTCGATAAAATACAGAAAAGCATAAAATGTTAATAAGTGTAACGATATTGAAATATAAAATCACATTCAAAGCAAAAGGCAAACTATAAAAATTGTATTTTCAATGAAATAGCAGAACTATATAGGTCAAAAATCACCCTAATTGAATAAAATCTAGCTATGAAATAACTTTATCAAAGTGTGACCTTGATTAGTGGTAGATTGTTTTCCATCGCCGTTTATTTATCGTTATGATTAACCTACCTATATTTACCAAACTAAAGCCATGACTTATTCCATTGATCCCATAGGGAGAATACATTCTCCTTATAAAGAAAAATTTTCAGTGCCTAGGCAGCCTAGACTAGCGCCTGCCGCCAACGCACGAGTTGAATTACTCGGTGAAGCCAACTCACCTGAAGCGGTACGTGGTTTAGAGCAATTTAGCCATGTGTGGCTATTATTCTTATTTGATCAAAACCTCGAAGCGGGTTGGAAGCCGACGGTTCGTCCTCCAAGACTCGGTGGCAATGAAAGAATTGGCGTGTTTGCTTCACGATCAACATTTCGCCCCAATGGCATAGGCATGTCGGCGGTAGAAGTAAAAGGCATTACGCAGCAAGGCAATCAGACTTGGATTGAACTAGGTAGTGTTGATTTAGTGGATGGCACACCAATTATAGATATCAAACCTTATATCCCCTACTCTGATTCTATTATCGAGGCCAGTGGAGGATTTGCAGAGAGTGAGCCCGATGTATTGCCAGTAGTATTTTCAACTTCAGCGCAATTAAACTTAAAAGCACACCCAAATGGTCAACATATACAGACGGTGATAGAACAAGTTTTAGCACAAGATCCTCGCCCAGCTTACAAGAAAAACAAAACGGATAACAAAGAATACGCTACTCATTTATTCGATCTTAACGTTAAATTCAAAGTAGAAAGCAAAGACAGCGGCCATAATCTGGAAATAAATCGCAATTTCATTCATGTAACCTCCATCGAACACTTTTGAGAAAACCTCAGTGCTGCTATTATTACGGGCTAAATTGCCTCTTTGATTTTGGCATTCAATTATTCACACTCTATAAATAAGCGGGTACAAAAATGCGCACCAGCAAATACCTTGTTTCTACACTAAAAGAAACGCCAAACGACGCAGAAGTAATCAGCCATCAGCTGATGCTACGTGCCGGTATGATCCGTAAACTGGCTTCAGGTCTTTATACTTGGCTACCAACCGGTCTACGCGTACTGCGCAAAGTTGAAACCATCATTCGTGAAGAAATTAACAATGCAGGTGCAATTGAAACTTTAATGCCGGTAGTTCAACCTTTCGAACTATGGGAAGAAACAGGCCGCTCTGAAAAAATGGGGCCTGAACTACTTCGATTTACCGATCGTCACTCTCGTCCATTCGTACTTAGCCCAACAGCTGAAGAAGTGATCACAAGTTTGGTTCGTAATGAAGTAAGCTCGTACAAACAACTTCCATTGAACCTTTATCAAATCCAAACTAAATTCCGTGATGAGCGTCGTCCACGTTTTGGTGTAATGCGTTCTCGTGAATTCTCGATGATGGATGCCTACAGCTTTGATATCGACAAAGACGGCTTACAACAATCTTACGATGCAATGCACGATGCTTACTGTAAGGCATTCGACCGCATGGGCTTAGACTACCGTCCAGTATTAGCAGACAGCGGCGCGATCGGTGGTAACGGTTCTCAAGAATTCCATGTATTAGCAGAAAGTGGCGAAGATTTGATCGTATTCTCAACCGAATCAGACTACGCGGCTAACATCGAAAAAGCAGAAGCATTAGCACCAACGACAGAACGTGCTGCGCCAAGCCAAGAAATGACTTTAGTGGATACGCCAAATGCGAAAACGATCGCTGAGCTTGTCGAACAACATGGTCTTGCGATTGAAAAAACCGTTAAAACATTATTCGTTAAAGCCTCTGATGAAGTCGATGCATCGATCATTGCCCTCATCATTCGCGGCGATCACGAACTAAACGAAATCAAAGCTGAGAACTTACCACAAGTTGCTGCGCCTCTAGAAATGGCAGGCGAAGAAGAAATTCGTCAGTTAATCGGTGCCGGTCCTGGTTCACTTGGCCCTGTTGGTCTTGAACTACCATTTATCGTTGATCGTTCAGTAGCAGTAATGAGTGATTTCGGAGCTGGCGCTAATATTGATGACAAACACTACTTCGGTATCAACTGGGGACGTGATGTTGAACTTGGTCAAGTTGAAGACTTACGTAACGTCGTTGAAGGCGACCCTAGCCCATGTGGTAAAGGTACACTACAGCTTAAGCGCGGTATCGAAGTTGGTCACATTTTCCAATTAGGCACTAACTATTCTGAAAAAATGAACTGTGGCGTGTTAGATTCGAATGGCAAAAATGTCATTCTAGAAATGGGTTGCTACGGCATTGGTGTAACGCGCGTTGTAGCCGCTGCGATTGAACAAAACCACGATGATTCAGGCATTATTTGGCCGGATGCGATTGCACCATTCCAAGTAGCTATCGTTCCAATGAACATGCACAAATCAGATCGCGTAAAAGAAGCAGCAGAAAAACTGTATTCAGAGCTAACCTCAATTGGCATTGAAGTACTATTTGATGATCGTAAAGAGCGCCCTGGCGTAATGTTCAAAGACATCGAGTTAATCGGTATTCCTCATACCGTTGTGATCGGTGATCGTAGTATGGATGAAGGTAACTTTGAATATAAAGATCGCAAAAATGGTGACAAAGTAGCAATTGCGATGGATAACATTGTTGAGCACCTAAAAGCTCAAATCAAATAATGAATGAAAAGGCGAGCTTAGGTTCGCCTTTTTAACGCTTAAATTTTATACCCAAGTAACCTCAATAATAAAGAGAATGGATGTTATGAAAATTTATGACTGCTGCGATTTAGTGCGCGAACTCTATGCTCAAATTGGTAGTGGTGATCAAGGCTATATTCCTCAGGCCATCACATGTGCAGTAAAAACCTTCAACGATATCGCCGCTGATGAAAACTTGCCGAAACAAACTCGTGAGCGCGCCGCTTTTGCTGCGGCTAATTTGTTAATTTCAGATTTTGAAGACTAGTTTCATATCAATCAAATTAATGCGTTGTTCAGAAGTCCCAAAGGGAAAGGTATAAGTGCAAGGCATAAGTTTTCGATAATTAGTGCAATTGATATTTGTTAATCTTAAGGAGAATTACCATGAATTTAGACAATTTTGAAAGCATGGATCCGGTAATGCTGATGAGTATCGTCAATATGAAACTGCGTGACGAATATGGGGATTTAGATAACCTAATCAAAGCCTTTGATATTGATAAGCAAGCACTAATCAACAAGCTTGCCAGTGCGGGTTTTGATTACCTACCTGAAGTTAAACAATTTAGATAATCACGAACCATAACTCCTATCTTTCGCTTAACTCGAACAAAAATAAAGCCGTAGTCACTTTCAAATTAGCACTGCGAAAATTAGTGCTGCGGCTTTTTTAGAGTCTAAGAAGTCTTAACGCTATTTAACCAGTCGAGCAACCGCGGGAATTCGCGATAACACAATAAAATCGAGTAATAGCATACTGATAATCGCCAATCCTGCCATAGGGAAAGCGACAGAAGTAATAATCATCACAAGCGCTCCTATTTTCCATAATCGAGTATCTTTTGGCATAGGCGGAGGCACTAACCTTCCTGCACCAGAAGGTTTGCGTAGCCACCACATCACTACACCACTCACCGAGATAAACATAAACATTAGGCAAAGCGCTGTATTTAATGCTTTATTCCACCAGCCTAGTTCGCCTTCATGCAAGCCTACACCCGCTGCCATAAATTTAGCCATCAAAGCATAATCACCCCAGTTAAAATCAATAATGGTTTGCTTGGAATATTGGTCAATATGAACCGTACGATCTTGGGTTGGATCTTGAATGTCACCGCTAATCGTATCAGCAGACAAAGTATAGACTCCAGTATCATCCGTTGGTAACATCACTCGGAAGTAACGAAAGCCTAATCGTTGCCCGGTATTTATCACAGTGTCGAGATCTTGTGCTTCGACATTGTAATGCGCTTTAGGCATAGTCATATTATGCACTGCATGTAAATCTGCTTCCTCTGGATCACTATTTAATTTCTTATCTGAAATCGGCATTGGAGCTTGCTCAAGATTCCAAGGAACTTCTTTTTCATTGCCATGATTCATACTGGCATGCGTTTTATCTGATACAGGAATACCATAATATTTTTCAGCGGGAAAAGTAGACCAGCCTTGAACTAACTGACCGCCCCATACTCCAGCCCAAGATAATCCAGTGATCAAAAAGAATAGTAAAAAAAGACTGGTTATCCCCCCTATATTGGCGTGAAGATCGCGCCAGAAAATACGTTTACCGCTTTGCAGTCTTATTTTGAAAAATCCTGCTTTGCTAGCATTGTCTCTTGGCCACCACATATACAAACCGGTGATAAGTAATACAATCGCCAAACTGGCTGCGATTTCAATTAATCTATCCCCTAAATCGCCAATTAATAATGTGCCATGAATCTCATTGGCTAAAGCATATAAATTATCACGATCAATCTCACCTACTAGTTGTCCTGTATATTGGTTAACGAGCACAAACCAACCCGTTCCATCTGGTTTTATGATGGCAAAGCGGTTTGCTTCATTGGTAGCATGAGCTGGAATAAACTCTTTCACTGTACTATCAGGGTAGGCTAACTGAACCGCTGCTAGTTGATCACTCGCCTCAACTTGAGAAGATAACGGATCAACATGAATCTTATCACCATATTGAGCCGACTCTATTTGCGGGCCATACAACATAATAAGCCCGGTGATCGCGAGCATGCACATAAACGGCACCACAAATAATCCAGCGTAAAAATGCCAACGCCAAGCTATAAAATAGAAGTTTCTTTTTTCTTGCGCAGCGTTAGCCACGCCTTTCTGAACACTGCGAGTAGCAGAATGCATGATATTTCCTTAAATCATAATTAAACAATGACTAATTTAATCTGACCAAATTCGACTGTAGCCAATAATATTGACAATAAAAGTTAGTCGATCGGATATTTCAATGTCAGACAAAATATATTAAATAGAGTAAAGTTGATTACGCATTCAAAGGCGGGGCTCTAGGTGGGCTACCAAATGGATAAAAATCACTTTCATTTGGTGGTGACGATGGCTTAAAAACCAGGATTACTATGATCCGATATTGGCTGTAAAGTTGAACATCACTAACATCAATATCTAACGCACAAGTAAAAACACAATGGCCAGAAGAAGAGGGTTGCAGGTGTTCTGGTTCGCCTTCAACTTGTACTAATTTCAATCCATTAAAAGTACAAAGTGTTTCCCATACTCCATTCACGCCGCTGTGAGCATTGACGGCTGGCATAGAAAAAATAACTAAACAATTGAGTAAACAGAGCTTAATAAACCATTTATTCTTTAATCGATATAGATTCATTGGTTTAATAACTATCATCCATTAAAAGGGTTAATATAGAGCAGTATCCCCCCACCTCTTAATGAACTACCATAGTTAAAATTCACCCCTATACCAATAGTATCAATAAAGTCCCAATCAAAAACATTTGCCCAGATCACACCAATACCAGCTTCATAATAGGAATTAGTTTGCAAAATACTGGTAGCATCGTGGCCAATATCAATACGTTTTAAACTGGAATACAACGCAGGTTTAAATTGCTCAAAATTAGCAAGATCGTACTCAATTTGAATACCATTACTGACTCGCCAACCTTCAGGAGTGCCATAAGAACCTTCATTTATTTTATCCCAGTTAACACCAGCAAAATAATGCCACTGGCTCATTACTCCCCAGCGTCCCCAACTGCTATCCACTTGATATTTAAATTCAATATAAGGTTCAATAAACGTCGACCAGACAGACATATTACTGAATGATTGGTCTAGAAAAGGTTGAAATTGTTGAGAGTCTGCACTTTTAAAGTGGTAATCATTATCGGCATACATTAAGTAAGAACCTACTCCATAGGCAATTTTCCACCTATCAGTCAGGGAATACGCTAAGGTATAAGATAAATAAGCAGAATAGACATCTTGCTTTAATCGGTCAGGTTGGACATTATCAACGAGCGCTACATCTTCATTAAATGAAAAATAACTAAATTTCAAAGTAATTTCATGCTGAAAATCAGGGTGGGCTCCAGCGATCTCAAAGTGCAATGGCAAGTTATAGATTGAGATTTTTTTACGCTCATCTAAAGCTCCCTTTCCACCTAAATTATCGTCTTCACTTTTAAAGACTTCATTAGGGTCAAAACTTTTAATCCCTAATGATATAAGATCGCTATCAGATAAAATGACCGAAGAGGCAAGAAGCTCTTCGTAGTATTGTTTACCACTATCTCTTAAACTATCAGCGATACTCGCAGGTATAAATCCTAATGATGAAAATAAAACTGTAGTAGGTAAAATCCATTTCATCCCACTTCCCACCTATTTAATCGCTTTTATTATCAAATAATGATATTGCTCGCTTAAAACACATATCGAACTCCGCTAGCTAAAATCCAACTACTTCCTTCATAAAAATCTAAATTTGATACTTTTTCAGTAAAGCCCCCCATTACCGCAACACCGACACCTGGCCAACCAAAAATATCATCATAAGTGTAAGTGCTCACTATTCCGACAATATCATTTTCTTGTTTTTCTAAAAAAATGGGGTGAGTGTCATCAAAATTAGCATATTGATACTTAAAGCTTATGGTCAAAGCTGAACGATCAAACTTTTGTACGACAGCTAACTGACCTGTATAAGTATCAGATGACATCGCATTGCCTTTGGCATTTTGTCTTAAATAAGCAAGAGAGCTACGTAAAAATAATTTTGGGGATAATGGAGTTAAATAAGACAGTTCTGAATAATAAATATCACTTTCTCTATTAAGTTCAGATTGGATGGTTGGGCTAAATTGGCTTGCACTCAATTCATCGTCAATTTTTCTCTGTCCCGCAGCAAGTTCAAACCCTAGTCCTGTATCAAAGATTTCTTGATATTGAAGCCTTATTCCTTGAATGCGTTGATCGGTTTCTTCACGATTACTCCCAACTAAAAATGGGTCTTCCCAAGTAGTACTTTTCAATAAACCAGGGACATAAGATACCTTAAAGATGCCTATTTTATTAATATATTGACCATAACCTAACTCAAAGTGCGGACGACCTAATGCAATATCAGCATTACTGGTACCTAGAAAGAGTTGATGATTTCCGCCACTAAAAGTGTAATTAACGTTACTCGCGGCTATAGGATAGATAAAGCCCTCTGTTTTGGCTTCACCTTTATCATCAAGTGAGTTCAGCTTTTTATTGCCAGAGTCAGCTAAAGAGTCCGATTGCGTAACACCGAATAATAACATTGCATTACCGGAGAAACCTTCCTTCCATTTGCCTGACATTTCATCGCTATAGGTTGTCGATGAAGAAAGTAATAATATGACACAAAGAGCGTGCTGAATTTTCATATCCATTCCTTAGATAATATTCTTTAAAATCAGGCAAATCCATTAACTGTATAAAAGTTATAACTGAGTTCTTTTAAAACTACAAACAGAATACTAAATAACCTCAGATTAGGATAACTAGAGCCACTCAACACCTGAAGTTAAATAGCTTCTTTCATCTCTCATAAAAAATGCCAACTAAGCAATATGTCATTAAATGACTAGGCTTGTTGGCATTTTATAAGTGTGTATATACCCAAGTGACTTCAAGATGCAGAATTCAGAGCTATCATCCAAACCTTTAGGCAAGGAAGATTGGCGAAGGAATGTAGACACCTTTCAAACCAATCTGACGCAGCCTATCTCTTATAAAAAAGAAGAGATTTGGATGAAGCTCCCGAAGGGCAAGTTAAAACTCACACCTCGTAGTAATTTGGTATATTAATATTTTTTAAATTACAAACACTTCATAATTTTTTAATTCAGGAATTTGCTGATGAAGTGCTTCTTCATCTTTCGCAATACCTTGTAAGTCTACACAGTAATCCGTTGCTTCTTTTTGTAGCTCTACAGATTGTGATTGTAATTTAGTTTCTACTTTGTTTTTTAAATCAATCAATTGGTTTTGTAGCTCGCTTAAATTCACACTACCATCCGCTTTCATTTTTTCAGATAGCACAGCAAACGCACTTGAGAAAAACTCACCATTGAAACGTTGCATCGCTGCAGCAGAATCGGCTTTCCAATTAGCAATAGCTTCACTTATGGCATCTTTTTTCAGTACCCACTCACCATCATTGTAGTAGCGAGACTCGACGTCAGAATAAAAATCATCCATGGCTTTTTTTAAATTATCGAATGCATCCGGATCTTTAAAAGACTCACTTACATCGTCAATGACTTCATTGGCAAGCTCTACACCTTGGTCGGCAATATCTTTAGCTTTCGGTACATATAGGCTGACCTTTTCACGATATGACTTGACCGCTTGTTGTTGCATCTGATTCAAATCGACTTTTTCACCATTAATAAACAGCTGATTATTTTGGTCAATCACCACTTTAGGCTCACCTTGCTGGTAAACCGAAACCACATTATCTTTAAGGTGTAATTCATTATTAATGTTGATATCACAACGTGGCACTTGGGCCAAAGTAGAAAACGAAGACAGTGTCAGTAGTGTCGCCAAAAATGTTTTTTTCATTTAAATAGCCTCATTAGAGATGAGTAAATACAACTGTTATAGGGTTTTATTCCATCCAAGTAACCTCAAGATGAAGCCCCCTAAAGGGCAAATTAAAACTCGAACCTTAGCATGACTTGGATATATACAGAAACAATAGCAAGATTATTGTGCTTAACGTCAGCAATAAGTGAAATATTTGTGGGGTCAATTAGAATAATGCCACCACTTCATAACCTCTTTCTTTACCTGCGATATTTAATTCAAACTCATCTCCTAGCCGCTTATTTTTCAAGACTTTTCCTAACGGTGAATCTAGGGTGATCATCCGAATAGTTTGACCTTCAAAGTCAAGCATCAATCCACCAGCAACAGGACTAACAAAGAACCATTTATTAATGTCAGTTTGCTCTTCATAAAGCTCAACTAATGCTCCTAAATATATAGGATCCTGGTGAGATAAACTTTTAATGGGCAAGGCCTTAAATGCTTGAATATCTTGCAAGCATTGATGAACTCTTTGTGCTTGACCATGGGCTAAATACGCCGCTTCCAAGCTCAAGGTATCGTATTTATGCTCCGGTATATTTTGCTTATCGGTAGCGGTACTGATCGCCGTTTGCGTTGCTTGATGTGCGACATCATGGATATCTATCAGAGCTTTAATGATCGCTTGATGTAAATTTTCTTTATTCATAGAAAAGCTCGATAACCTTTTTCATTAATCATTTTAAATAAGCTAAGATGCATCTTCATTGATAGTTTCTCCACTAATCAATATCGCATTATTTCTCAAGAGTAGATGGATTTTTATGAGCCCGATTCAACAAGCGTTAAAAGAGCACTTTGGTTTTGAACACCTTCGTGGTGGTCAACAACAAGTCATCGACACTATTTTATCAGGCCACTCTGCCGCTGCGATTTTCCCTACCGGATCAGGCAAGTCACTATGTTACCAGTTACCTGCCGTTTTATTACCACATCTGACATTAGTGATCTCCCCTCTACTCGCATTAATGAAAGATCAATTAGAGTTCTTGCATAGTAAAGGTATTGCTGCAGCATCCGTGGACTCAAGCCAAGATAGAGAAACCACCAACCGCATTATGCAGCAAGTTCGCAATGGTGAACTAAAAGTTTTGATGATATCGGTTGAACGCCTGAAAAATGAGCGTTTCCGTCAATTTATCTCACAAGTCCCTATTTCAATGTTAGTCGTCGATGAAGCACACTGCATTTCTGAGTGGGGGCATAACTTCCGCCCTGACTATCTCAAGCTGCCTTTTTATTGCCAAAGTTTAAACATCCCACAAGTTTTACTGCTTACTGCAACCGCAACACCTAGTGTTATTGAAGATATGAGCCGTAAATTTAATATTGATAAAAAGCACATCACGGTAACGGGTTTCTATCGTTCTAATCTTGATCTCAGCGTATTACCTTGTGAAGAAGATGAAAAACCTCAAGCATTGGTTGATCTGCTTTGTAACGAAGCGAACTTACCAACTATTGTTTATGTCACCTTGCAAAACACTGCAGAACAAGTCGCCAAGCATTTACAACATCACGGCCTTAATGCTCTGGCTTATCACGCAGGTTTAGACTCTGACATTAGGCAAAATATTCAACAACAATTCATGAATGGCGATGTGCCTTGTATTGTGGCAACCATTGCATTTGGTATGGGAATCGATAAATCAGACATTCGCCGAGTCGTACACTACGACCTGCCCAAATCGATAGAAAATTATTCACAAGAAATTGGCCGAGCAGGGCGAGATGGGCACCCCTCTTATTGTACAGTGCTGGCCAATAAATCAGGCATTAATGTGCTTGAGAACTTTGTCTATGGTGATACCCCAGATCCTCAATCAATTCAGTGGTTACTGGAGTCGATATTTGATGAGCAAAGTGCCTCTGGGCTATGGGAAGTAATGCTAACTCGCTTATCTCGTGATTCCAACATCCGCCAACTACCACTAAAGACTCTGCTGGTTTACCTCGAATTACAGCAAGTCATTCAAGCCAAATATAGCTACTTTGCAGATTATCGTTTCAAGCATATTGCCAGTGAAAGTGATATTTTGTTGCGCTTCCCAGAGCAAGGAAAACATGCAGAAAGGCGCCAGTTTATACAAGCTATTTTTAACTGTTCTAAAATTGCTAAGACATGGCGTAGTGTCGACTTTGACGCGTTGTGGATGGGTTATCAAGCCGAACGTTCTCGTGTGGTATCAGCCTTAGACTATTTCCATGAACAAGGGCTGATTGAGTTAGAAAGCAAGCAAATCACCGATGTCTATCAAGTTCTAAATTCTCCAGAAATAACGCATGATCACCAAGTGATTGCACAAGAGTTATCTCAGCTCTTTAAGCAAAAAGAACATGGTGATCTAAACCGAATTCAAACTCTGATTAATTTATTTGAAAGCCCGTCATGCCTAAGCTCCAAGCTAGCTAGCTACTTTTTAGATCATGATGTTCCAAATGCTTGTGGTCATTGTAGTGTTTGTCGAGGAAAGGTGGCAACCCTACCTTCTCCATATCTAGATGACGTAGAGATCGAGAAAATTAATCACTGGTTAAAACCTTACCGGCAAGCATTTAGTAAGCACGAAAAATCTCAACAATGGACTTTAAGCCTAGAAGCTCAAACTCGCTTTCTTTGTGGAATAACCACGCCATTAAGTACTCAACTGAAAGCAAGCAAAATGGATGGTTATGGAAAGCTAGAACAGTACCCATTTGCACAAGTCAGACAGTGGGTAGAAAGCTGCATTTAAATTAGATTATTAAAAACAAAAACGGCCACCGCAAAGTGACCGTTTTATTTCTTCAGCTAGCTAGCCTCAGATTTGGATAACCAAAATATTATTCTTGGTCTTTACGCTTACTTGCTGAACGACGTTTATTACGTTCCGCTTGAATCTTTTGAAATTCCACCAACTCTTTCTCTGCCCACTCAGTTGCTTCTGATTCAGTGGCAAAACCCAGTTGACGCTTAGATACAATCGTTCTGCGAGAAGTAATGTGACGAATGATTTCTGCTGCCCAACCATTACGCTTCTCGATTAATTGAAAACTGTATTTTTTACTCATAACACTCTTTTGACCTATCCTACCTCAAACAAGGAAACATTCGCTCTGACATAGGATTAAATTAGGTGCGCATTAGAGCATAAATCCATTTAAAAAGATGCAAATATTAATACTCTTACTGTGCAGATCACTCCGGCTGAAAAACAAATTGTGCCGTAACGGGAATACTCGTTGCGATTGAGTCTAGCTTGGCTACATCTTGTAATGCTTTAACCCCGTCAGAAAGCTCAAATAATGCCGTATCTATGACGATAGGTTTAAGGGTGTTCACTTGAAACGCCCCATCATTTAAAGCGGTAACTGAGACCTTAGTATCGATTTTCTGTTGGTGATCATGCAAAGAAAGATCAACGGTCAGTGGCACGGTTTTAATTTCGCCCACTTTCATACCAT
Source organism: Vibrio algivorus (assembly GCF_030161215.1). Taxonomy (NCBI): domain Bacteria; kingdom Pseudomonadati; phylum Pseudomonadota; class Gammaproteobacteria; order Vibrionales; family Vibrionaceae; genus Vibrio; species Vibrio algivorus. The sequence continues at coordinate 114,446 of NZ_BSPV01000009.1, read as the reverse complement.
TGAGAACCTTTAAATCAACTTGAGCACTTAAACTTGCTTCTGGATAATTCACCACATTAAACAACATATCTTTGATACGTTCGTCGCGAATTTCAATATGTGTATTCACACTGGCTAAATCAATATCCACGACTACCATACCTTGATTATTAATCATTCCATCTATGGTACGAAAGCTATGAACTTCAGTCACAGCCGAATTTTTGACGGTAACAAAATGCAATTCCGAATGTAACGGATCTAAATGCCACGATGCTAAGGCTTGCTGAGAAAAAGCAAAACCGAAAACAATCCCTGCAACTTTGGAGAATATTTTGGTTTTTGAGAGAAACTGACTCACTGACATTTTCATACTATCTTCCCTATCGTTCAATACAACATCATATCTATTAGCTTAGTTCCTCTGATAGTGTATGTTTTTTTTGTAAAGATTAAGTGTTAACAATGTCAGAACATCATTAATTTTATGACAATATAAAAAACGGCCACCGAAGTGACCGTCTTATGCTTGCTTAGCTTTTTCAAGTAACGAGAAGCGAAGCGCTCAAGCTACGAAAATCGATTAACCAATATGCTTACGTGCGTTACGGAACATACGCATCCATGGGCTGTCTTCATTCCAGTCCTCTGGATGCCATGAGTTCGCTACACTGCGGAACACACGCTCTGGGTGAGGCATCATAATACTCACACGACCATCAGTCGTTGTTAAGCCTGTAATCGCATTAGGTGAACCATTCGGGTTATTCGGATATTGTTGAGTTGGATTACCCATATTATCCACGTAACGTAGTGTCATCGTACCAGAATCTTCAATCGCTTGTAGATGCTGGTTATCACGCACTTCAACACGACCTTCACCATGTGAAACTGCGATAGGCATACGTGAGCCCGCCATACCGTCAAAGAAGGCAGATTGCGACTTTTGTACTTCCACTAAGCTAAAGCGAGCTTCAAAACGCTCGGATTCATTGCGCACAAAACGTGGCCATAAATCAGCCCCAGGAATTAAATCGCGTAGATTCGATAGCATTTGACAACCATTACACACACCTAGAGAGATCGTATCTTGGCGCTCAAAGAAAGCAGAAAATTGCAGTTAATTAAATAGTTATATAGAAAATAACAATAGCGTATAAATACAAAAAATACTTACTCAAAAAAATAGTCATCATTGTGTGATGATTTTTCAGGTTCTTTTGAAGTATTTATATATCTAACTTCACCTTTACACTCTATAACTAAGGTCCGATAAGTTACAGAACCACCATAAATACCATATTGACTACCTGTAATTACGGCCCCGGTTTCACCTTCTTGATTTATAATATTATACCCATTTTTACCACACAAATTCCCAGCCTTCTCATAACACATCCCCCAATTAAGGGCTCCACCTGAGCAATCAATACTATGGCCAATTTTTCCTGAGGATGTATGTATTTGTTTTGACGTCGCACAAGAAGTAATTAAAAATGAGAAAATAACAATAAGGATTATATTCATATACGCCGCAGCCCTAAAAAAGCATTCATCATACAAATATACTTAACTCATCAGTATTTGATTAGACGTATATTATTTTTTGTGAAATAGATAGCATAAACGGCCACCGAAGTGACCGTCTTATGCTTGCTTAGCTTTTTCAAGTAACGAGAAGCGAAGCGCTCAAGCTACGAAAATCGATTAACCAATATGCTTACGTGCATTACGGAACATACGCATCCATGGGCTATCTTCATTCCAGTCCTCTGGATGCCATGAGTTCGCTACACTGCGGAACACACGCTCTGGGTGAGGCATCATAATACTCACACGACCATCAGTCGTTGTTAAGCCTGTAATCGCATTAGGTGAACCATTCGGGTTATTCGGATATTGTTGAGTTGGATTACCCATATTATCCACGTAACGTAGTGTCACCGTACCAGAATCTTCAATCGCTTGTAGATGCTGGTTATCACGCACTTCAACACGACCTTCACCATGTGAAACTGCGATAGGCATACGTGAGCCCGCCATACCGTCAAAGAAGGCAGATTGCGACTTTTGTACTTCCACTAAGCTAAAGCGAGCTTCAAAACGCTCGGATTCATTGCGCACAAAACGTGGCCATAAATCTGCGCCCGGAATCAGTTCGCGTAGGTTTGATAACATCTGACAACCATTACACACACCTAAAGAGATCGTATCTTGGCGCTCAAAGAAAGCAGCAAATTGCTCACGAGCATTGTCGTTGAACAAAATCGACTTCGCCCAACCTTCACCGGCACCAAGTACGTCACCGTAGGAGAAACCACCACAAGCGACTAAGCCTTGGTACTCTTCTAATGCCGCTTGGCCGGTTAAGATGTCACTCATGTGAATGTCTGTCGCGTCAAAGCCTGCACGGTCAAACGCTGCCGCCATTTCAACGTGAGAGTTAATACCTTGCTCACGCAAAATCGCCATTTTGGGTTTAGCGCCAGTCGATATATAAGGAGCAGCAATATCTTCATTAATATCAAAGCTCAGTTTAACGTTTAAGCCCGGATCGCTGTTGTCTGCTTTCGCGGCATGCTCTTGATCGGCACAAGCGGGGTTATCACGCATCGCTTGCATCTTATGGGTAGTTTCTGCCCAAATGGTGCGAAGCTCCGTACGGTTACGCTCAAGTACCACAGTATTTCCAGAAGCAATGCAAACCGTATCCGATGCATCAACTGAACCAATCACGTGTGAGCAAGATGCTAAGCCATTTTCAGCTAACACAGCTTGAACAACTTCAAGATCGTCATTGCGAACCTGAATTACCGCACCTAATTCTTCATTGAACAATGCAGCTAAAGTATCTTCACCTAAAGCATCAATATTTGCCTTCACACCACAGTGACCGGCAAACGCCATTTCAGCAAGAGTAACAAATAAACCACCATCGCCTTTATCGTGGTAAGCCAAAAGCTTATTGTCACGAACCAAAGACTGCATGCCAGTATAGAAGCCTTTTAACTGCTCAGCGTTATCTACATCGGCAGGTTTATCACCCAGTTGCTTGTAAACTTGCGCCAGCGCCGTCGCGCCCATACGATTTTTGCCATTACCTAAATCAACCAAGATCAGGCTAGTGTCGCCTTTCGTCACTTGAAGTTGAGGTGTCACTGTTTTACGTACATCTTCAACACGAGCAAATGCAGTGATCACCAATGACAACGGCGATGTCACTTCACGCTGCTCACCATCTTGCTGCCATTTAGTCTTCATCGACATTGAGTCTTTACCAACAGGAATGGTTAAACCTAATGCAGGACAAAGCTCTTCACCGACCGCTTTTACCGCTTCGTATAAACCGGCATCTTCACCCGGGTGACCGGCTGGAGACATCCAGTTAGCCGACAATTTAATGTGTTTAATATCACCAATGTCGGTGGCTGCAATGTTAGTGATGGATTCCCCCACCGCTAAACGTGCTGATGCGCCAAAATCAAGTAATGCTACTGGTGTACGCTCACCAAGTGACATCGCTTCACCGTGGTAAGAATCATAACTTGCAGCGGTTACTGCACAGTTGGCAACTGGTACCTGCCAAGGACCGACCATTTGATCACGAGCCACAAGCCCCGTCACCGTACGGTCACCAATAGTGATAAGGAAAGTTTTCTCTGCCACAGTTGGAAGACGTAGTACGCGGTCTACTGCTTCATTAAGCTCAATACCACTGCGATCAATGGCTGGATTATTGGCTTTTAACGTTTTGGCATCACGGTGCATTTTAGGCGTTTTACCTAAAAGAACATCCATAGGCATATCGATTGGTGTATTGTCAAAATGAGAATCTTCCAGTTTCAGTTCACGCTCTTCAGTTGCCACACCAACCACAGCATAAGGAGCACGTTCGCGCTTACAAATCGCATCAAATACGTCCATATTTTCTGGCGCTACTGCCATTACATAGCGTTCTTGAGATTCGTTACACCAAATTTCTAATGGACTCATGCCTGGCTCATCATTTGGCACGTCACGCAATTGGAAAATGCCGCCACGTTCGCCATCATCCACCAATTCAGGTAATGCGTTAGAAATACCGCCCGCACCCACATCATGGATAAAGGCAATTGGGTTTTCATCCCCTAACTGCCAACAACGGTCGATCACTTCTTGGCAACGACGTTCCATTTCTGGGTTTTCGCGCTGAACGGAAGCAAAATCGAGATCTTCCGCAGATTGACCTGACGCCATAGAAGACGCCGCACCACCACCAAGACCGATGTTCATTGCTGGGCCACCTAATACAATTAAGCTTGCGCCAACAGGAATTTCTTTCTTCTGAACGTGCTCATCGCGGATATTCCCCATACCACCAGCCAGCATGATTGGCTTATGGTAACCACGAATTTCTTCACCGTTATGAGAATTGACTTTCTCTTCATAAGTACGGAAGTAACCCAATAAGTTAGGACGACCGAATTCGTTGTTAAATGCCGCGCCACCTAATGGGCCTTCTAGCATGATATCTAACGCAGTGACGATACGGCTTGGTTTACCAAAATCAGTTTCCCAAGGTTGTACGAAGTTTGGAATCTTAAGGTTAGATACCGAGAAGCCGACTAAACCCGCTTTTGGCTTACCACCAATACCGGTTGCGCCTTCATCACGAATTTCACCACCAGAACCAGTAGAAGCACCTGGCCAAGGAGAAATGGCGGTTGGGTGGTTATGGGTCTCTACTTTCATCAAGATATGAGCTTGTTCTTGATGGTAACCGTATTGGCGTGTTTTGGGATCAGGGAAGAAACGGCCAACGGTAGAGCCCGTCATGACCGCTGCGTTATCTTTATAAGCAGACAACACGTGATCTGGCGTCACTTCAAAGGTGTTTTTAATCATTTTGAACAGTGATTTTTCTTGATCCACACCATCAATCGTCCAATCAGCATTAAAGATTTTGTGACGGCAGTGTTCAGAGTTCGCTTGAGCAAACATCATCAATTCAATATCAGTCGGGTTACGCTTTAACTTTTGCGTAAAGCTTTCAACCAGGTACTCAATTTCTTCTTCAGCTAACGCAAGCCCAAGTGAAACATTGGCTTCTTCAAGCGCAACTCGGCCACCAGAAAGTAAATCGACTTCGGTTAATGGTGCTGGCTCTGCCACTTGGAATAAGGATGATGCTTGTTCAAAGTCGCTAAATACTACTTCCATCATGCGATCATGTAATAAAGCTTTTAACTCAAGAAGTTGTAATTCAGATAGCTCAACCGAAGATTCAACATAATAGGCAGTGCCACGCTCAAGACGTTTAATTTGGTTTAAGCCACAATTATGAGCGATATCAGTCGCTTTAGATGACCAAGGCGAAATAGTACCCGGACGAGGTGTGGTAAGCAGAAGTAGACCTTGCGGCTCATGATCTTCAATGGTTGGACCATAAGTCAGTAACTTTTCAAGCTTAGAAAGCTCTTGAGGGTTCAGTTCAGAAGTGAGGTCTGCAAAATGCGCAAATTCCGCATAGATGCCAGACACAGGTAAGTTCAATTCACGGCACAGCTCTAAAAGCTTGTTGACACGAAATTCGGATAAAGCGGGGGAACCACGCAAAATTCTCATGTGCTTAGGTCTCTTTAGCAGTTGTTAAAAAAGAAAAGTGATATTGAAATCCGTTCAGAGTACATCGTCCATAACTGAATATATAAAGCGGATTTCAATTTCACCTAGCCTTTTGCGGCGTATTATAGAGTAATTTCCAAGTCGACGTAACACCAAAAGCAACCGTTTGCGTATTTTTTTCAATAAAAGTCATTTGCACTACATCCAAAGCAATTAAAGTTACAGTGAGGCGACAAGTGAATGACCCCCCCTTGAGAATAATTAGCCTATGTCTTATCTATAAAAGAGAGGGAAATGAGCATCATCAACAAAGCTGCAGTTTCAAGTACTAAGAATATATAATCCCTTTCAATTTTTGCTGATATGGTCACCATTTGGTATAAAGTAGCTACTAATGGCTTTGTGAGATTTCCTTTTGATAAAACTTTGTTCTCATTCCAACTTTAAGCGTTTGGTTTTCATGCTATTTATTCTTATAGGAATAACCGCATGTAAACCAAATAGCAGATCAATGACTGACTTAGAAAAGATCCAAGAACGCGGGGTTTTGCGAGTTGGCACCTTAAATAATCAACTTTCTTATTTTATTGGTCCTGATGGTCAAACCGGTTTGGAATACGAGTTGGCGAAAAAATTTGCCGATCAGCTTGGTGTAAAACTAGAAATCAAACCCGCTTACCATCTCACCGGACTACTACCTGCTTTAGAAAACCACGAGGTTGATATTGTTGCCGCGGGGCTAAGCCACACCCCCGACCGCTTAAAAAAATTCAATGCTGGCCCAGCGTACTACTACGTTAGTCAGCAAGTGATTTATAAAAAAGGCACTTGGCGACCAAGAAATTTACAACAATTGATCGATAAAAAAGCCGAACTTCACGTAGTTAAAGGCTCTCAATATGAATACACCTTGCAGCAACTTAGTAAGATTCATCCAGACTTAAAATGGACGAGCACCAATACCGAAGATAACACAGACTTATTAAAGGATGTTTCAGAAGGCAAAATTGATTTTACGGTGGTAGATTCAGTATCACTTTCGATCACTCAAAGGCTTCACCCTAACTTAGCTTTAGCATTTGAATTAACAGATGATCAACCTATTTCATGGTTTATGCGAAAAAGCAATGATGACTCTTTATATGCATTAATCTTAGAGTTCTTTGGTCAATTCAACCAATCAGGGCAATTGGCTAGCTTAGAAGAAAAATATTTTGGTCATATTCAAAGTTTTGACTATGTCGATACGCGTGCTTTTATTCGCTCATTAGATAGTAAACTGCCAAAATATAAAAAGTTATTCCAAACTTATTCTAAAGAATTTGATTGGCGTTTAATTGCCGCCTTGTCTTATCAAGAATCACATTGGAATCCTTACGCTAAGTCACCGACCGGTGTGCGAGGAATGATGATGCTAACGCAATCAACCGCCAAAATGGTTGATGTTGAAGATCGCCTTGATCCATCTCAATCTATTCGTGGTGGTGTTGAATATTTACGACGTGTCATTAAACGCATCCCAGATTCCATTCCTGAACATGAAAAAATTTGGTTTGCCCTTGCTTCTTATAACGTAGGTTATGGCCATGTAATGGATGCCAGACGTATTACTCAGCATGAAAAAGGTAACCCTGATTCTTGGACAGATGTAAAAGAAAGACTACCTAAATTGCGAATTCCGGGTTATTACAAATATACGCGTTACGGATTTGCTCGAGGTGATGAAGCAAAGAATTACGTAGAAAACATTCGTCGCTATTACCAAACGATCATTGGTTACGAAACAGAAAATCAACCGGTAAATTCTGATGATAAAGAAGATGATTTTCAGGTCATTCCACCGACGGTCAGTGAAGCTGAATCAAATACCAGCGAAATAGCAGAATCACCACCAATTAAGTAATACAGCTCAAACATATGAAAAATAGCCTCAATACTTAGTTAATGCTAATTATTGGGGCTTTTTATGATTGGTAGGTAACCAAGCTAATTAATAATTGAAAAGGACAAATTAGGTTGTTAAAAATGATTAGCTGGAAAAAATAAACTGTGCTACAACTGTCATTGTTACGTCATAAAAAAACGATATAAATGAGTTCAATAAAAAGTAATTGGAGTTGCAGTGAGACAAATGAATGTCGTCAGCAAAGCTACTGCTTCAAGTGCGAAAAATATAGATAAATATTAAGGAGGCATAACCATGTTCTCTAAGAAGAAAACAATGAATCGTCTTGTTCGTAATAAAGCTAACACCACTCGTAGAAAACGTATGCTAGCCAACAATAAGAAACAGGTACTATGGCGTCATCGCTCTTACGTTTTCTGGTCTGAAGTGGTTTAGTTATACAAACAATCTAAAACTCGCTACACCCTATATCGACAAACAGCCTATTTGTTTTTTGTTTGTCGATAAATATCACTCACCTGCATTGCCTTTTCTAGCCTGTTTAATCTCTTTTCGGCGACGCTTAAAAAAAGCTTGTAGTTGATGGCGGCACTCTTCTTCTAGTAAACCACCTTCGACTTGAGCGTAATGATAAGAAGCTTGGCTTTCAAACAGATTCAATACCGTTCCAGCCGCCCCTGCTTTTAAATCATAAGCACCAAACACAATACGACCTACTCGGCTGTGTAATAATGCGCCTGCACACATAGGGCAAGGTTCAAGAGTGACATAAAGAGTGGTGTCTAACAGGCGATAGTTTTGTAATCTTTGTCCTGCTTGGCGCAGTGTGACAATTTCTGCATGCGCAGTGGCATCATGCTCACTAATCGAAGCATTCCAACCTTCGGCAATGATTTTACTGCCTTTGACTAGTACAGCTCCCACAGGCACTTCACCATGCTCTTCTGCAATATTGGCAAGTTGCATGGCACGCTGCATAAACGCTTTATCTTGCTCACTAAAAGCAACTTGAGGCTTCCCCTCACTATCTGAACACATGTCAGTTAACTCACAGGTTACATAATATAGCCCGATTATACCTGATCACATTTAAGATAGAGAGTTTGAAGAAAAAGAGATTAAAAATCCTGCCAAGATCCTTTTACCCACTTAGGTGGTGTTAGGCCAAAAATTGAGTCAATAACATCTTCGTTATAACTGAATTTTAAAGAGTCATGGAACATAACTAATTGACCATCGACATCCAAAAACTGCCCACCGGTAAAATTAAACGATCCTCGTTGAAAGTAGGCAGCAGTATTAGCATCAGGATAATCATTCCCAAATGCCTTTTTCACTTGATTATTAAACCCTGGGTTACTTAAGTATGAATCTCCTTCCAATCCGTTCCAATCAGAACTTGTGGGTTGAAATCCATCATTAAGTTGAAATAAGACACCTTTAAAACTGCCCGAACCATGTAGTGAAAAAACACCGTTATGAACAAGTAGTAATACACCATCCGTTAATTGACTTTCTTGAGACATACTCGATAAACTAGCCCCTGTTATTTCACAAGATCCATCAATCCAAATACGTGAGTTACCCAATTCAATAAGCTCTTTTACCTTTTGTCCACAATCGCTCACTCTCGGAGATTCACTGCCTGTAACCGCTTTATCTCCAGTCAAAACAGCAAATTCATATTTAGGATTATCTCTAACTTGCTGCCAATTCCCTTTGGTGGTTTCAAACATCGCTTCAAAAGGCTTTAACTCGGTATCTTGCTTTAAGCCATCTTTCTTTTTATTACCGCCACCTTTACTATCAATGCAATCTTTACCATTACTATCAAAACCGTCATAAGGCTTGGTTGTTGTCTGTAGCCCATGATTAACAAGCGAACCACCCAACTCTATATCGCTTTTATAACGAATTGCGACACACTCCCAGCCTTCATCCGTTTCCGTACCAGGATCAGGAGGGCTAACAAGAGTCGCCGCTTGCATAAATAAATCCCCTGTCGATTGGATCGCCCCAGCTAAACGTCCATTACTAAAATCCATGACTTTCTGGACTATTGGTTGATTTCTTTCATCTAATGGTTGAAGGGAATACTTTTGACTGCCTAACGATACCACCTGTATTTCAACTAAAGATAAAGCCTGTTGACAGTCTGTTTTTAGGTAGTCTGCACCAATTAACTCAGCTCGATTGCGATCTTGTTGCGCTTTCGCAAAAGCACACTCGATCGCCCCCTCCCCAGCCCACAAGGACTGCCTAGCCGCAATTTCATTTTGAACTCGTTTGGATTGAAAATAGGTCGATTTATAAGCAGCAAGCGATAGTGTCAGAGCAGCAATTAAAACTAAACTAGCAAAAAGGAGGCTTGCAGCCCCCTTTTGATATCTCATCATTGCAATTCCTTTGCATTATTATTTTTAAGACAAAGAAATTTTAATTGATAAATTAGTTATTTAAATATATTTGAGAAAGTTGTTGATTGTTACAACCATAAATTCGAGTCAGTTATCAAATTCATTATATTTAGAGATCATAGTTTTCAAAGCAACTGACTGACGCTCATTCCAACGATTATTCCAACCTGTTTCAATCTCGATGGTTTTTAAAGCCACTCCCCCAGAAATAGGGAATGAGCCAGAAACTGTCCAAATTGTTGTAAAAGCCCCTGAAGTACTACTACCATCGTTAATGCAATCAAAAGTCATAAAGCCAACGTCATCACAAGTCTCTGTGCCACTCACTCCACTTAATGAACTATTCGCACCGCTAACCGATCGAGTCCGAAATAGCTCTAACTGAGCCTCCGCTAAATGCAACGCTTTGATACTGTTTTCAGCATAGTCGGCTTGCCTTTCCATGTAAGTTTGTAATTTTACTAGCCCTATAATGCCAACGATTAAAATCACAAAAGTAATCAGCACTTCGATTAAACTAAAGCCTTGTTGTTTAGAAATCATTCCATGATCCTTTTAGCCAACGTGGAGGAAGGACTCCAAAAATTGAGTCAAGAACATCGCTGTTATATTTAAAATCTAATCCATTGTTAAAATAAGCTATCTGACCATCCAAATCCAAGCTCTGTCCACCAGTAAAAACGAACGAACCATTTTGAACATAAGCAACATCTGCACTAGTAGGAACAGATGGAAAATAACTACTCAATTGATTTTTGACAGATTCACCATACAACCCATTCCAATCACTAGCTGTAGGGCTGAAGCTATTATTAATATGAAATAAAGAACCTTTAAATTCACCTGAACCGTGAATTGAAAAAATACCATTATGAACAAGTAATAACACACCGTCCGTATCTTGTGTTGCGGCTGCTATTTCACTAAGCCATTGCGGTTGAGTTACAACCGGATCATTATAAAGCTCACACGATCCCTCAACCCAAATTCTAGTAGAACCTGATTCAATTTTATTTTTAACCGCTTCTCCGCATTTACTAGCGGGATTTACACTAGCATTACCTACAATTAAACTACTAGTCTGAATAATATCAAAATCATATATGGGGTTATCTCTAACTTCTGTCCATAAGCTAGAACTAAGATCAAATGCTTCTTGAAATGGATCGAGCTTATCATCATATTGAAAATCACGTTTTAAGTTAGCCGAGCTAGTCGTAACATGCGAGGACAAGCACTGCTTACCATTTGGATTAAAGCTAGCTGAAGGATAATTTGTTGCCGCATAAAACTGTTTATTATCAATGGCTCCTATCATCTCAAAATTATTTTTATACCGTAATCCAACACACTCCCAACCACTTGCTAACTCATTACCAGGATCTGGTGGATTAAAAGTTCCTGTTCCTCTGATATATAAATCGGCTGTTGCTTTTATCGCTCCCGTACTTCTATTTCGAGAAAAATCGACTACTTTAGAAACCGGTGAAATAAGTATTCCTGATTGCTCAAATTCAGGCTCTATTCGATATTTTTGCCCTCCTAAAGAGTCTATATTCATTGAGCTTAGATTCATTGGTACTACGCAATCAGAATCGAAATAAATTGTTCCAGACACTAAAACAGATTGGTCTCTATCTTGATACATTTTTGTATATGCACACTCAAGCCCTCCCTCGCCAATCCAATGAGCTATGCGCGCCTCAATTTCATTTTGCGCACGCTTAGCCTGAAAGAAAACACCTTTATAACTCGCCAGAGAAAGAACCAACACACTGGCAAGTAACAGCACTGCCACTAATAATGTTGCAGCTCCTCTTTGTTTTGAAAGTAATAAGGCCAAACTAGAATGATTCAACATTACTTCCAATTCCTTTGTTTAATTTGAGTCGACATAGTTTGTTGGTGTGAACCATCAGATAAAGAAGCGGTTAAAGTAATGGTATAAAGTGCTGAACTAACCGTTGACCCTAAAGCCTGACTAACAACTTCAAAATTATTTACTTTGATTCGATTGGTATCAAGAAGTGAAAATGATGGATTCGCCGATATACCACACGGTATGAAAGTTTGTGTCGTGGATACTGATTTCTCGCACACTCTTAATGCTTCATCTTTATAAATAAATGCCACCTGTGTGTATAAGCTACTTCCTCCACTCATTTGAGCTTGGTATCCATAAGCTAAGCTGCTTGAGGTTGTTTCGATAATCGAATTTGCTCCTGACAAAATAAAACTTTGCCCGTTATTGCCATTAAAGCCTGCTCTTTGGGTATCTTCTTTAATGTAACGTAACGCTTCATTCATACTCTGCAAGACAAACAGACGTTGAGATCTTTCAGCTGCAATTTTCTGGCTCGAAAGAAAAACACCACCAACGGCGATTAAAGCAATGATTCCCATAGCAGATGCAATCATCAACTCGACAAGCGAAACACCTTTTTGATGTTTCCTTAAGGCCTTAACACTCCAGATAGCCATATACATCCCCTGTCACGCCGCAAATTCGAGTACTGCTACGATTATGAAACTTCAACATTAAAGGCTTGGTTGAATCTACCGAGAATTGGATATTGCCATTTTGTGTTGGACGGCCATTTACCCGATCAAAGATCGTCGTCGTAGATGAGGCGGAAAAATTGATAGTAATATTTTTAAAAGGCGCACCATCCAAATACGTTAACGCATTGACTTTCGCTGCATGACGATCTGCAGGTGCGGTTGGAGAAGTATTTGTCACTAATGCCCACTCCCCTGCATAGGCTGCCCCATCTTGTACAAAGTGCAAATAAAGCTCCTGATTTCTCAATACGGCCTCTGATTTAGTTTGTCCCCAAAACCCTTGCAGTTCCTCTGCTAACCTTTGCATTTTCGATCTTTCACTCATCCCACTAAACGATGGCACGGCCGCAGCCAACAAAACCGCTAGCACGACTAATGAAATCAGCATTTCTATTAGCGTAAACCCTCGAGCCATTCCCCAAAATCCTCTGCAACTAGTTACATCTTGATATTTCAACTTGCAGTGATGCTAGCACTTATCAAAAATGGCATAAGTCTCTAACAGGAAGTAATAGAAATGATTCGAATAAATCGATGCAAGAAAAGCAAAAACAAACAAAAAGGAATGACATTGATCGAATTATTGATCGTTGTGGCGATCATTGGTGTTTTGACCGCTATCGCCTACCCTAGTTATCAAGAGCATGTATTAAAAAGCCACCGAGCTTCTGCCATGTCCGATATGATGAAAATACAATTAGAAATTGAGCAGCATCGCACTCAAACTGGTAGCTATGATTATACGGTGATCGATAATACTGCTGGCACATGCGACTCTACTCTAGGCTGCCAAACCGACACTGGCCGCTATAAATTCTCTATTATTTCAGGTGCAAGTGGCATTGATCTCTATGTGATTAAAGCCGCTCCACAATCAGCTTTGGGGCAAGATAAAGACAAATGCGGGACGCTAGAGATGAATGCAGGCTCTGTAGGAAGCGCCAAGAAAGGTGGCGTTAATGTAGATGGATGTTGGAATTGATTTACGTAATTCGAGTCTCGGACGCTGCGCTGCTCGTTTTTCGAAAAAGAATAAAAGCAATTCCTGAGAAATATTTTTGTAAATAGTTGGTCTTAGTATCTTCACGTTACTAAAAATCGCTCTTTACCGAGCAACGAGCAGTGAAACGCCCGAAAACCAAGACTCATAAACCAACAAAGCCTCGACTATCACTAGCAGAGGCTTTGTTATTCATATCAAAATCGACTATTAGCTAGTCAAATCATCAAAGAATTTTTTCACGCCATTGAAGAAGCCGTCAGATTTCGGCTTATGCTTTTGGCTTGCTTCTTCGCCACCAAAAGACTCTTCAAGTTCGCGTAATAGTTCTTTTTGACGAGAGCTTAATTTCACTGGTGTTTCAACCACCAACTTACAAATTAAATCCCCCGTTGCGCCACCACGTACTGATTTCACACCTTTACCACGCATACGGAACATACGACCAGTTTGCATCTCAGCAGGTACTTTAAGCTTAAAGCGACCATCTAAAGTTGGGACTTCTACTTCACCGCCTAACGCCGCTAAAGTAAAACTTACTGGTACTTCACAATGTAAGTTATTGCCATCACGTTCAAAGATATGGTGGTCTTTTAAATGTACTTGTACATATAAGTCACCGGCAGGAGCGCCACGTTCGCCCGCTTCACCTTCACCGTTTAGACGAATGCGATCGCCAGTATCAACACCAGCAGGGATCTTAACGTTTAATACCTTACTCTTGTTCTTACGGCCTTCACCATGACAAGCACCACATGGGTCTTTAATGATTTGACCACGGCCATTACAAGTTGGACACGTTTGCTGTACGGCAAAGAAACCTTGACGCATTTGTACCTGACCATGTCCATGACAAGTGCCACAAGTTTGCGAGCTTGAACCCGCTTTAGCACCACTACCGTCACATACTTCACACTCTGTTAGAGTCGAAATATTGATTTCTTTTTCACAACCACGAACCGCCTCCTCAAGAGACAGTTCCATGTTGTAGCGTAAGTCTGCACCACGTTGGGCACGCTGTGGACCGCCACGACGTCCACCACCAAAGATATCGCCGAAGACATCGCCAAACATATCTTCAAAGCCGCCGCCTCCACCGAAGCCGCCTCCACCGCCCATCCCACCTTGTTCAAAGGCGGCATGACCATATTGATCGTAAGCTTGCTTTTTCTGAGGATCGGTTAAAACTTCATACGCTTCTTTAACTTCTTTAAATTTGTCAGATGCATCCGCTTCTTGGTTGCGGTCTGGGTGATATTTCATCGCAAGACGTTTGTACGCCTTTTTAATATCGCGCTCTGATGCATCACGGCTGACACCTAATACTTCATAAAGATCACGTTTTGACATGCTCGGTTCACCAATTTTCTTATTACCAATAAGCATTGCTCATCAGTGTGTGTTTTAAACTATGAGAAACTATATCTAGCTAGATAATCCGATATACCTAAAATCTCTATCAATGACAGCTTAAGTAGAAGTGATTATCTAGCGGGACAATGCCCAAATAAATTAACCAGTATCAGATCGAAAATTGCGGGCGTGAGAGACAAACTCTAAACGCCCGCAGTTTCGTATCATTCGCCCTCAGTTAATTAAGGGCGACAGACTTAACAATAATCAATCTCGATTATTTCTTGTCTTCGTCTTTAACTTCTTCGAACTCAGCGTCAACAACGTCATCTTCAGGTTTAGCTTGTTCGCCACCTTCAGCTTGCTGTGCTTGAGCTTTCTGCTGAGCAATTTCCATCAGTTTTTGAGCTGCTGTTGCTAACTCTTGAACTTTAGTATCGATGGCTTCTTTATCATCGCCAGACTTCACTGATTCAAGTGCTGTAATTGCTGCTTCAATTTTCTCTTTCTCATCAGCTGGAAGTGCATCACCTGCTTCTTCGATTTGCTTACGAGTACCGTGAATCATTTGGTCAGCTTGGTTACGAGTCGTCACTAACTCTTCGAACTTTTTGTCCGCTTCTTTGTTAGCTTCAGCTTCTTGTACCATTTTCTCGATTTCTTCATCTGATAAACCACCAGATGCTTGGATCGTGATTTTTTGCTCTTTACCTGTCGCTTTATCTTTCGCAGAAACGTTCAAGATACCATCCGCATCTAGGTCAAACGTTACTTCGATTTGTGGCATGCCACGTGGCGCAGGGTTAATGCCTTCTAGGTTAAATTGACCTAGAGACTTGTTGTAAGTCGCTTGCTTACGTTCACCTTGTAGTACGTGAATCGTTACTGCGCTTTGGTTGTCTTCTGCCGTTGAGAATACTTGATTCGCTTTTGTTGGAATCGTTGTGTTTTTCTCAATTAGCTTAGTCATCACGCCACCCATCGTTTCGATACCGAAAGATAGAGGAGTCACATCTAGTAGAAGAACGTCTTTTACGTCACCCGCAAGAACACCACCTTGAACCGCAGCACCAATTGCTACTGCTTCATCAGGGTTCACATCTTTACGTGCTTCTTTACCAAAGAATTCAGCGACTTTCTTCTGAACCATTGGCATACGTGTTTGACCACCGACTAAAATAACGTCAGTAATTTCGCTTACTGATAGGTCTGCATCTGCTAGAGCAACTTTTAGCGGCTCAAGTGAACGTTGAACTAGGTCTTCAACTAGAGATTCTAGTTTCGAGCGAGTTACTTTTACGTTCATGTGCTTAGGACCAGTCGCATCCGCTGTCACGTATGGAAGGTTCACGTCTGTTTGTTGTGCAGAAGATAGTTCAATCTTCGCTTTTTCAGCCGCTTCTTTCACACGTTGCATCGCAAGTGGATCATTTTTAAGATCGATGCCTTGCTCATTTTTGAACTCAGATACCAAGTAGTTGATTAAACGAGTATCAAAGTCCTCACCACCTAGGTGTGTGTCACCATTAGTTGCTAGTACTTCGAAAGTTTGCTCACCTTCGTGATCATCAATTTCGATAATAGAGATATCGAATGTACCACCACCAAGGTCATAAACTGCGATAGTGCGATCGCCGCCTTTCTTATCAAGACCGTAAGCAAGTGCAGCTGCTGTTGGTTCGTTGATAATACGCTTAACTTCAAGGCCTGCGATACGACCCGCATCTTTTGTTGCTTGACGTTGTGCATCGTTGAAGTAAGCAGGAACGGTAATAACCGCGCCAGTTACCGCTTCACCTAAGTAATCTTCAGCGGTTTTTTTCATTTTCTTCAAGATTTCAGCTGATACCTGAGGAGCTGCCATTTTTTGGCCTTTCGCTTCAACCCAAGCATCACCGTTGTCAGCCTTAACAATTTTATAAGGCATGATTTCGATATCGCGCTGAACTTCTTCGTCTTCAAAACGACGACCGATCAAACGTTTGATTGCGAACAATGTATTTTCAGGGTTAGTTACTGCTTGGCGTTTTGCAGGTTGACCTACTAATGTTTCGCCATCGGTGTAAGCTACTACTGATGCCGTTGTGCGTTCGCCTTCAGCATTTTCAATTACGCGTGGTTTGTCGCCGTCTAATACCGCAACACATGAGTTAGTTGTACCTAAATCAATACCAATGATTTTACCCATTTGACATTCTCCAAAGAATTTCAGTTATTCAGTTTTTGCTATACCCAGCTTTTGATAACAAATAGATGGGGGCTCAGAATTGGGATTCAACCCTGTAAGCTAATTTGTTTTGCATTTCGCATTACGTTTTTCTGTATGCTCAATAGATAAGGGCGACAAAATGCTTTTCAAGGGAAAAAATAAAAAAATGCCGAGTTTTTTACACTCGGCACTGCTTAGTTTTAATTATATTGCTTATGTACGGTTACTTAGCAACCATCACCATTGCAGGACGGATCACTCGTCCATTTAATTGATAGCCTTTCTGCATAACGATCATCACGGTATTCGATTCATGATCTGGGCTTTCTTGCATGCCAATCGCTTGGTGCAGCTCAGGATTAAATACTTCACCTTCTGGATTAATTGCTACTAAGCCAAACTTAGCCACCGTATCAACAAAAGATTTATGCGTCATATCAACACCTTCAAGAATCGCTTTTACCGCTTCATCTTCAGGGTTGGCAGATTGAAGTGCACGCTCTAAGTTATCAATGACAGGCAGTAACTCTTCAGCAAATTTGTTTAATGCGTATTTACGAGCTTTATCAATTTCTTGCTCGCTACGACGACGCATATTCTCCACTTCCGCTTTTGCACGTAATACAGAATCTTGTTGATCTTTAATTTGAGCTTCCGCGGCATTTAAAGCAGCTTCTAATTCTATAACACGAGAAGCTTCTTGCTCCACTTGTTCAATTTCTTCATTCCAATCAATATCGCCTTCACCACCAATGGTTTGAGCATCATCTGTATTCACATCATCTTCAACAAGTTCTTGCTCAACTTGCATATCTTCCGATTTTAGCTCTTCATCTTGCGGTTTGTTATGTTCTGTAGTCATGATATCTCCAAGAATATATTCAACACCATACGCTTGCCCTAACGGAATAGGCACAAAATACTCGCATAGTTACTCTGCTTGCCTTTATTATGGGGATGAAGATTTATGATTCAAGCGTAGAGTGCGTTTATCTTAATAAATACGCCTGATAAAATACCTTATCGCCCCTTTTCACAATAGAGTTGATACCTATGCAGAAGCCTTTTAACGTTATTGCCATCATTGGTAAGCCTCGCGACCATAAAGCTGTGCAAACGCATAAAGAGCTTTTTCATTGGCTGACAGAGCAAGATTACACAGTTTTAATTGATAATCGATTGATCGATATTTTAGATGACATCCCAAAAGATGTGTTTTCAAGCTTACTGAAGATCGGTGAACAAGCGGATTTAGCGATTGTCGTTGGTGGTGATGGCAACATGCTAGGTGCTGCTCGTATATTATCTCGCTTCGATATTTCCGTTATTGGGGTTAACCGAGGTAGTCTAGGTTTTTTAACCGATCTCAATCCTGAAGATTTTCACGATGCACTTCTCAAAGTACTTCAAGGCGAATATTTAGTTGAAGAACGCTTTTTATTAGAAGCGGAAGTACATCGTAGTGGGCATATAAAAAGTCATAATTCAGCATTAAATGAAGTCGTTTTACACCCTGGTAAAATCGCCCATATGATTGAGTTTGAAGTCTACATTGATGACCGATTTGCTTTCTCACAACGCTCCGATGGCTTAATCGTTTCAACACCAACCGGTTCAACTGCCTATTCACTTTCTGGCGGTGGCCCAATTTTATCACCTAGCTTAAATGCCATTTCATTGGTTCCAATGTTCCCACACACTTTATCTAGCCGCCCTCTTGTCGTTGATGGAAAGCGTAAAATAAAACTTGTGGTCTCTCCCGATAATCGAGGCACTCAAGAAGTCAGTTGTGACGGTCAAATATCACTGCCTGTGTCCCCTGGAGATGAAATTCAAATCTTCCAAAGCCCAAGCATTTTAAAGCTTATTCACCCTGAAGATTATAGCTACTACCATGTATTGCGTCATAAGCTAGGCTGGTCGAGTAAGTTATTTTAATCTAGATGTTGGAGTACGTTTCCTGCTTATCAAAACTCGAAACTCGAAACTCGAAACTCGAAACTCGAAACTCGAAACAAAGCATGCCTTGTTGATTTTATGATCGGCAAGGCATTTTTAATTGCGTAGAGAAAAATTCACACAAAAAACTTTACTGTATAAAAAGCCAGTATATACTGTTTTTACATACAGTGATTTATTTTCTCTTTTTTCGAGGTGGATTTATGCTCTCCCATTTAAGTATTAATAATTTTGCAATTGTTAAGTCTTTACAGCTAGAGCTTTTCAAAGGAATGACAACTATTACCGGTGAAACTGGTGCTGGTAAATCTATTGCGATTGATGCGTTAAGCCTGTGTTTAGGCGGCCGGGCTGATAGCAATATGGTACGTCCTGGTGAGGAAAAAACCGATATCACCGCCTCCTTTATTTTAGACAACAACATTAATGCCACTCGATGGTTAGAAGACAATGAATTACTGGATGGCGAAGAATGCATTATTCGTCGCATCATCACTAATGAAGGACGTTCGCGAGCCTTTATCAATGGTAACCCTGTACCGCTCTCACAATTAAAATCCTTAGGCCAAAATTTAGTCAACATTCATGGGCAGCACGCTCATCACTTATTGATGAAGCCTGAACACCAATTGACATTGCTAGACCAATACGCAGGCCACCAACAACTGATCCAAACGAGTAAAAAATATTATTCCGATTGGCGCCAACTACGAAACCAACTAAAGAACTTACGAGCCAATAGCCAAGAAAACCTTGCTCAAAAGCAATTACTTGAATATCAAGTGAAAGAGCTGGACGAATTAGCATTATCTGAAAACGAATTTGAAGAGCTCGAGCAAGAACATAAAGTCCTTTCAAGCAGTGGCCAAATTGCGGTTATTTGTCAACAAGCCATCAATGAACTGTATGAAGGCGAAGAAGTGAATGCACTTGGTCTTCTTAATTCTGTCAGTAATTCACTCGGTGAACTTGCAGAATTAGATCCATCATTGGCTCACCTACCTAATCTATTATCAGAAGCCATGATCCAACTAGAAGAAACCAATTCAGAATTAAGGCGCTATTCTGACAATATCGATGTTGATCCAGCACGAATAGCCGAGGTTGAAGAGCGTTTCAGCAAAGTGATGAGCACCGCGCGCAAACATCACGTTCGCCCGGAAGAGCTATATCAATATCATCAAGAAGTAAAAGCGCAAATTGAAGCTCTCGATTGCTCTGATGAAAAGTTTGAGCAATTAGAGAAAGATGTAGATGATAAATATCAAACCTTTTTAACTGCAGCAGAAAAACTGAGTAAAAGCCGTAGCCGCTATGCAAAAGAGCTGAATAAACTTATTTCTCAAAGTATGCATGAGCTAAGCATGGAAAAAGCACAGTTCTGTATTGATGTAATAAAAGATGAAAAACATGCTGCACCACTAGGCATCGACCAAATCAATTTCTTAGTTTCAACTAACCCTGGTCAGCCATTACAAGCGTTAGCCAAAGTCGCTTCAGGTGGTGAGCTGTCACGAATTTCATTAGCAATTCAGGTTATTACTGCACAAAAGGTTCAAACACCAAGCTTAATATTCGATGAAGTAGATGTCGGCATCAGTGGCCCAACGGCAAGTGTCGTAGGAAGAATGCTACGTAAATTAGGTGAGTCAACTCAGGTGCTATGTGTGACCCACTTACCACAAGTAGCAGGTAGTGGTCACCAGCAATTATTTGTCGCGAAGCAAGCAAAAGCAGGTAAAACAGAAACTCGTATTCATCAATTAGATGAAAATCAACGCATTGATGAACTGGCCCGTTTACTTGGCGGTAGCACGATTACAGATTCAACTAAAGCGAATGCCAAAGAATTGTTAATTGCAGCTTAAGTCTCGGGTCTCGGGTCTCGGGTCTCGGGTCTCGGGTCTCGGGTCTCGGGTCTCGGGTCTCGGGTCTCGGGTCTCGGGTCTCGGGTCTCGGGTCTCGGGTCTCGGGTCTCGGGTCTCGGAAGAATAACGTCTATTTATATAAACTTTGCAACTAAACTCTAACTTTTCTGTCTTAATTTGCATGTTTAACACTACGGGCTTTTACTTCTTCGCTTAGCTTGTTTATCATCGGGCAAGATTTTCGCCTTTAACTCAAAGAAACCACTATGCATTTTAAAAAGTGGATACTCATTATCCCTTTCGCTTTAACGATATTATCCGGCTGTAGCGTACTTGAACGCTTAGTTTATCGCATCGATATTGCTCAAGGTAACTATATAGAGCAACCAGATGTCGATAAACTTCGTATTGGCATGACTAAAGAACAAGTTCAATTTGTTCTAGGCTCTCCAATGTTAGTTGAAAATGGTTACCCTGATACTTGGTACTACATTTACCACTTTACTCACGGGCATGACGATTCTGTTCAGAAAAACTTTATTGTGAAATTTAGCCCTCAAACTCAAGCATTAACTGAAGCTTCAGGTGATTTTGAGTTAAGCCCAGATTTCAACACTCCGTTAAACTAATAACGAATTGCCCATATATCCGAAATGGCCTATCAACTGAATTCTGCTCATTCACTAAGTATACCCAAGTGATTTCAAGATGCAGAATTCAGAGCTATCCCCCAAACCTTTAGGCAAGACAAATGGAATATGATCATAGTGATTCTATCTCTATTCAATTTAACGCGGCATAAAGCTTGTTTTATTCTTGCTGAAACTCGCATCTTGACGTTACTTGGCTATATACCATTTATTGCTGTAAAAAATCGAATAGACTTCGCTTAAATTCAATAATTTAAGCTTTCTTCTTGGCTAGTTCTGCTTTTGCTTGCTCAGCTCTCTTACGGCGAATCTCTTTTGGATCAGCCAATAAAGGTCGGTAAATTTCGATGCGATCTTTATCGCGCACTGTCGAATCTAATTTTACATTTCGACTAAATACACCAACTTTATTCTTTGCTAAATCTATCTCTGGATAATTAGCCAAAACGCCAGACTGTTCAATAATCTCCTGAACAGTTAAGTCTTCTGATACCGCAAGTTCAAACACTTTTTGCTCATTCGGCAGCGCATATACCACTTCAACATGGATCAGTGAATTAGCACTTGTTTGCTCTGTCATTGTTTGTTACCTGTATGAAAATTTACCAATCAATTGTTGTATTTCTGCTTTGCACGTTGTGTAAAAGAGTTCACCATATTATTAGTGAGTTCATTGAAAACTTTACCAAACGCCATTTCAATCAACTTGTTAGTAAACTCAAACGACAAGCTAAACTCAATTTTACAAGCAAAGTCATCTAATGGAGTAAACCTCCAAAATCCAGTCAAGGACTTGAAAGGGCCATCCACCAACTCCAAATCAATCCTACGGCCAGGTTCCATTGTGTTGGAGGTGATAAAAGTTTTTTTAATTCCAGCTTTTGAAACATCAACCGAGGCAACCAAAGCACCATCAGTTGACTCAATCAGTTTGGACCCCGAACATCCTGGTAAAAATTCAGGATACTTTTCAATATCATTGACCAAATCATACATTTGTTGAGCACTAAACGAGACTAATGCTGAACGATTAACCTGAGGCATACTTCTTCCTAATTTGAGCCATGAAGCAAATTCTCGAAAATAAACAAAATATTACCAAGAATTAGAACAAAAGGATTCGCCAAAATAAAAGCAATCCGTATAATGAGGCCATTATGGCAAAGAAAAAATCAAAATCAAAAGCCGGTAGTAATACTATCGCTCTTAACAAGCAAGCTCGACACGAATATTTCGTCGATGATGAAATAGAAGTTGGTCTTGAGCTGCAAGGTTGGGAAGTTAAATCTTTACGTCAAGGTAAAGCCAATATCGCAGAAAGTTACGTCTTTCTTCGCGACGGTGAGGCATTTCTAAGTGGTGCATCAATCATACCACTTCAACAAGCTTCAACTCACATAGTTGCTAATCCAACTCGTGTTCGTAAATTATTACTTAACCGCCGTGAATTAGATAACCTATTTGGCCGTGTAAACCGAGAAGGCATGACATTGATAGCCCTCTCTCTTTATTGGTCAAAATCTTGGGTGAAAATGAAAATCGGAGTTGCTAAAGGTAAGAAACTTCACGATAAACGTGATGATAAAAAGAACCAAGATTGGCAGCGCGATAAAGCTCGAATTATGAAGAGCAGCTTACGCTAACATTCCGTTTTTAATTAACAAATATTAAGTGAGTTAATGTTAACCACTTAAACGCAAGTCGCTAGACTCTTAAAAGTTTTATGTTACTATGCGTTTGAAGTATCCATTATCACTAAACTTGATAAAGATACAAAGCGTGAAAGCGCTAGTTTGACATTTTGATGAGTAGTTCAAAATCAAACAACCTTGGGGCTGATTCAGGATTCGACGGGAATTTGTAAGTCTGAGGTGCATGTCGTGGGGCGGTTGGCCACGTTAAAAGCCGCAAAAAAATAGTCGCAAACGACGAAAACTACGCACTAGCAGCTTAATAACCTGCTGAGAGCCTTTCTGCCCTAGCTTCCGTTTGTAAGACGGGGAATAACAGAGAGTCAAAACCAAACAAACTCGTGTGGCGTCTCCCGCCTGAGAGACAAAGCATTAAAAATAATTCAGGATAGCCATCAACTAGCGTGTCGGTTCGCAGGTCGGTGGTGAAATTAAAGATCGACTAAGCATGTAGTACCAATGATGGATGATTTTCGGACGCGGGTTCAAATCCCGCCAGCTCCACCAATTCTATGTAAGCCGCTGTTTTTACAGCGGTTTTTCTTTTATGTGAAACAGAAAAATCACAATGGGGTACAAAACTGTTCTACAATGGACGGAGATAAGCCCTTGCACATCACTCAAAGAGAAACTGGAACGTGGTATTTCCAAAGACGCATTCCAACTGTTTCTCAGCCTTTTTATGACGGGAAGAAATTCTTCAAACGCTCATTGAAAACAAAAGAGAAGTCGCAAGCCAAACTTTTAGCTCGCCAGCTTTCTGCTGAGTTAGACATTGAGTTTAGCCGACACAAAACTCTAGCCCTTGAAGACAGCTTTAAAAAATCACCGTCCACCAGCACAGAGTTTGACTACTACGAAGCCCAAGCTCGTCAGAAGCAAATTGAAGCTATCGGTTTACAAGCCGCAGAGAATGCTATTGCCTTTCAGAAGCAGCACTTATCTCCTTTTGGTGATGAAGCTCTGAAAAGGATGCAACATGACGCATTTAACGCAAACATTGACAGCCATATCGAATTAGCTGAACAAATTATCAATGGTGGTCTATCTGCCTATCAGCTGGCTCAAAAGCGTCAATGGAAAGCGTTCGAAGCAAATATGTCGAACAGTCAATTTGAACAATTCAAGACCTATTCGCCTGAAGATCAAAGCCGTTTGTATCTTGAGTTTGTGAAAGGGCTACGCAATTACCAACCAGAAGTTAATAAATCAATTTCCAACCCATTAGACTGCATTGATTTGCCTGAACTTGACTGGGAGTCAACTGCTGGATTACCAGAGCAATCAACACAAAAAGCTCAATACGCGTCTAAGAACACTTTGTCTCATTGTATTGATAAGTATCTCGAAGCTCGTCAATTAGATGACATCAATGAGAAAACATTCAAACGCTATGAATCACGCATGAAATTACTGCTTGAAGTGATTGGTGATCGCCCTATTGACACTCTAAATCGTCAAGATGCCTTAACGTTTAAATCTACGCTTCTGGCTATGCCTGCAAATATCAACAAGAAAAAAGAATTCAAAGGCTTGTCGATTCAAGATGTCATTGCTTTACAGCCCGAACCAATGTCTAAGACAACTGCCAATGACACCTTGACTGATATTCATAGCTTTTTCGAATGGTGTGTTGTCAATGAATATGCTGCAAAAAATTCATTCAAAGACCTTAAGGTTAGAGTGAAGAAAAAAGACTCTGAAAGTCGGTCAATCTTTGAAACTGCCGACTTACAAGCATTGTTCTCTCAGGATATTTATCAAGCGGTAAAACCTAAACATGCACACTATTACTGGCTACCGCTACTAGGATTGTACACTGGCGCTCGCATGAATGAGCTATGCCAACTTTATATCGATGACATCAAGAAAGACAGTGAGAGCGGTATTTGGACAATAACCATTACCGATCAAAGAGAAGACCAAAAATTAAAAAATGTCAGCTCAAGGCGAACAATTCCAGTTCACAGTCAGCTAATCAAACTTGGCTTTATTGACTACGTGTCTGAACTTAATCATGAGCGCCTATTCCCTGAACTTAAAAACCAGCGTGATGGTTATCAACAAGCTGCATCTAAGTGGTTTGCCCGTTATCGAGACAAAATATTACCTCAAGCCAAGGCTGAGAGTAAAACATTCCACTCATTCAGGCACACGGTAGCCAACCACTTAAAGCAATGTGGTCTGAAAAAATCGCCCGTTGCTGCTATTTTAGGTCATGGTGAAACCAGTGAAACATTCGGTCGCTACGGTAAAGCCTATGTAATGGATGTTCTACAGCCTGTAATTGAGCACCTTGAGTTTGATATTAAGGTTACTACTTGGAAAAATTTGGCTGACACGATGGAGTGATACACCAAGCAAAACCTGCTTTTCAATAATTAACAACACCTGCTTTTAACGCCTCTCAGCCCTTATGTAGCAAAGGTTCTTTCCTGAGAGGTGTACAGTTAGCTATCTCACTGTCCACCCGTGTACACCCTGAGAAATATTGCCAATCCACCAGCCTATATTGAGCAACTAACTGCAAGCATAAAGACTGAATGCCTTGAGCCAAGCACCACTTCTCAATAAATAAAAACAGGAGAGCTGTCCCCAGCTAGTAACATTAAGTCACTAGCTGGAGCAATTCATCTACTTAGAATTCTTCTCCCATACAGAACATTTCAACCTCCTGAGCTTTCTTTTTGTCATACTCACGAGCAACACTGATACCTGCTGCTGATTTTAATTTTGGTGTCTTAGTCAGCACATACCTAAGCAGTTCAATATCATGCTTCCCTAGCCATGACTGAAAAGATACCAAAGCATTTTGCCTAATGCGCTTTTCATCCATATCATCTTCATTCATTTGAATATCTTCATTAAATAAATTAATAGCCCTAGCCCATTGACCAGCACTAGGAATGCCTAGCGTTTTACAAGACGTTCCACTCATTAATAACTCGCTCTTAATTGTCTCACTAAGAAAACTGATTGCTTCCTCAACCTTTCCGTCATCCATAAATTGCTGAATAACATTCTGAAACGGCAGACACCATTCAAGACACTTTTGAATTGAAGACCCGCTGGTGGGAGAAGATAAGTTAAATTCCCTTGCTA
This sequence comes from Vibrio algivorus, assembly GCF_030161215.1. Lineage (NCBI taxonomy): Bacteria > Pseudomonadati > Pseudomonadota > Gammaproteobacteria > Vibrionales > Vibrionaceae > Vibrio > Vibrio algivorus. The sequence continues at coordinate 88,146 of NZ_BSPV01000009.1, read as the reverse complement.
ACTCACGAACTGAACCAATAGGCTTATTCTCCAAGATGTGCTGTCTTAACTGAATGTGCCTCAATGCTTCAGGTAGAACAGGTAGCCCATGTTCAACATTCATGTTTTGTGCAAAGAAGAATGCTTCACGTTGCGTTATTTCGCCAAAACACTTAGCTTGAATAAGATAGCTGGTCTTATGTTTCTTTGAGTTGAACTTCAAGGCTGTTGTGACTCGTAAATGCCCATCAAGCACAACTCGTTTCCCCTCTACAATCGCTGTAATGATCGGCTGTTCGAATTTCTTGCCTAACTTTAAGGCATCTGTCAGCCTATCCTTCATGCCTTTACGTTCAAGGTTACGGGCGCAGAGATCATGTGGTCGGCTTACAGCTTCAGCACTACGAGTTGTGTATAGGTCGTTTAAATCTAACTCGAAGACATCAACGTCAATTAAATCAAATTGCTTCATAGTTCTTCCTCTAACAAAGGCGATTCAACCTCTAATCCCTTAGCTGCATTCGTTGCTAAGCGGTCTGCATGCTCATTACCAACAATGCCACAATGCGATTTAACGTGTTTCACAGTGACGCCTTTGCGTTGAGGTTTCAGTTCATCTATTACCAACCACAAATCTAGATTTTCAGGTGTCTTTTTATCAGACTTTTTCCAACCTTGTTTTTTCCACCCGTCTAACCACTTGTTATACGAATCAACAACCATTTTGCTATCACTGAAAATAGTGTCTCCAGCCTTTGATAAATGTAAGCCAAGGGCAAATGCCATCATTTCCATCTTTACATTTGTTACCTTTTTATCACTGACAGTCTTGCCATATTCTTCTAGTACATTTTGCTGGTGGTCATAAATTACCACTCCATAGCCACCTTTTGTGCAAGAGCCTTGGTTGTTTGGTGCAGACCCGTCACAGTAAATAGAACGTGAGAGCGGTGTAGTATTAGCGATTTCAGATTGAGCGAGAGTGTTGTTTGATTTTGTATTCATTGTCATATTCTTTAATTGGTTAAAATATTTGTTTAAGTTCATGCTTGCTGTTTAATAAGCGGTAATTCCCGAGATTCACAACTACCTACAGGACTAAAGCCAAAGCTATCAGCGGTAATGTCATCATCATTTGCTGCTAGCTGTACTAGTTGAATAGCTTTAGGTTTCAAAGCTAGACCGTAAGTGATGATATTCATGCGTTTTCCTTTTTCCCGTATAGATTCATGTAAGGTATAAGCCCACGCCTCAAAGCTCACAGCGATTTGTGAGCCACACTGGATAGACGGAATATTGCAGCCCAAGTGATTTCCTTTTGCATCAAACAGAATCGGTCTGGGTAGAACTATTTCGTTATTCAATGCGAATGCTTTTTGCTTAAAGCGGATAACCACCTCTCCTTTTTCGCCTTCAGTGTAGACAGGCAGAATCTCTCCAGCTTTGCCTTGAGATTCAGCGTAGCTTTCTAGGTAGTCTTGAAGTTTGGCAATAAGCGCCTGTGTATTTGGGGAATGTGAATCTAGGATTATGTCGGTCTTGTACTCGCCATCTTTCATGTACTTCGTGTCAGGCTTGTTCAAGTATGGGTGGCGTGCAATGCCAATAGGAGTGGTAAATTTTAAACGTGTTTGTGTTTCTTTTCTTATCGTTGATTTCCTTGTGTTAGTTTCGAGATTGTCAGTAGTAAAAAATTGGTTTTATTGTGTGCCTGTTACTGTGTCATTCTTCAAGTTTTCATTTGCTTCCCTCCAGATATAGAAAAGCCCCGAATTATCGAGGCTGTGGTTTTACTGCATGATAGTTATGAGAGCGTTAATTCAGACACAATAACCACTAATGACTTTGTGATTACTCGGTAGAAAAAATGCTGAAAATAAAATGAATGATATTAGTTGTTCAAATAGGTGTACTTATTCTAATTATTTAACAGAAACATCAATTAATACAGTAAGTTACATAACGCCAATTGACATTATTAGTCTAATCTCGATTGTTTTCCTTGATGTATCTGTAGAGTGTCGCTATGCCAACACCTGCTGCTTTTGCTGCTTTCTCTTTACTCATTTTGTTGTCTTCAATATATCTCAAGGCTTCTTTGCACTTCTTGATTGTCTCAGGGGATTGCTGCTTGCCTTTATACTTGCCCTCAGCTTTAGCTCGCTCAATGCCAATACGCTGCTTGTCTAGCATTTCGTCTCGCTGCATTTCTGCGACCGCTGCAAGAGTTGTCATTACTAGCTTGCCCATTGAACTTGTTACATCAATTCCACCTAAATCATCTACGACAATGTGAACGCCTTTGTTCTTCATATCTTCAACCAAGCCAATGACACCTGAAGTAGTGCGCCCAAGACGGCTGATAGACAACACGATAATGGTATCGCCTTGCTTAACCTCAGCTAAAACTTCATTAAGCACAGGGCGGTCTGTAGATTTACCTGATAGCTGTTCTGTGTAGACCTCTGCGTCTGAATATTTAGACAGCAAATAGTCTGCTTGTTGCTTTACATTCTGGTCTGTAGTGGAAGTACGAGCATAGATGAATCGAGTAGACATTAAGTTAACCTCTATCGTTTAAGTGGTCTTATGATAAATCTATCTTTTAAGTTGCGTCAAGGCTATTTGATAGGTAATTATCATTTGATCATTGAACCATAATCTTATGATAGAGTTGTCTGATAGTTTGATAGATGGAATCCTAAGGGTGCAAAACGCCACCTTAGGAATGGTTGGCTGATAGTCGACCCCAAGTTGGGGCTGACCTAGGCACATGCAGTCAACTTACAGCCAGCTCAATGACAGACAGAACGTTACGCCTAGCAGATACCGTATAGACAAAAAAATCTTAAGGAAGACTTTTGATTCTTTCTGAGCAACCTAGAGCTGGTGGCTATGGGGGAATTGGCTGAAATAAATATATATAAATAGGGTTTCAAATTTTTTTCAGTTTTACTTTGAGGTTTTAATTTTAGTTTATCTTATTTAACTCTTTATTTATAAATTTTGGTGAAATACACAGCTAAAAACTCAAACGCTCTCTACACATGTTAATGGACCTCATGCTATCGCAATCACTATGTTAGGCGGCACTCAATTACTTAAATATTAAATTCCAGCCTTCTTTTGTGGAAATAGGGCGATCTATATGAGTTATAAATTGGACTAACTTGGATGTGACTCGCTCAATTGCATCATTATCTAATAATGAAACAATGGTAAGAATGAATTGCTTTAAATCAACAAAATTAAATGTTTTACCTTTGTAAGAGCATACACCATCGTGATAACCATTTAATGTAGCTACATCTTCTGGCAGCCTACAAATAAAGTGAACACTTTTACCCGACATATTCATAGCAGAGAGCGCCTGCAAACTATCATCTAAACGCTTATGGTCAACTTTTTTAACCGTCACTTCATATAAATTGTATGAATTATTGTCTAACTCCAGCCAAATATCTGCAGGTTTTTTCGACGTTGTGTTCGTTCCAAATACACTGTCACTACCACCAACAACTGAAACTTGACTAGTGCTGAAACATTCTTCCAACAACAAGGAGATCACCAGTTGGGGAATAGTACCACTCTCAGGGTAGCTATAAGTGAACTCAGATAGTTTATGTGAAAATTCTTGGTGAGCAATTTTTTCATTCTCGGGAGCTGCAATGACAATAGAACGTACATTATCTGCATATTGGTAAAGGCGGTAGAAAAAGAACTCAATCAATAAATCTTTAATAGCAGGGTCTTTTTCACCTACTACTCTTTCCAAAAATGCTACAGCAGCCATTGCTGCCTTTTGAGGTCTTTTCCCCGTAGCCCATGCTTTATCTAGTGAATACTGATTCTTTGCTACATTCAATGGGTCAGACTTACCGCATGGTACTCGTCCTTCAAACGCATAAAAGATGCCCTGCTCAAATATAGAACGAGGGTTACAATCATAAAATTTCTCTAGTGGATTATAAGAAGTTGGATTTAAGTGCATCCCAGTTAATGCTGTTGCAACTACACCTCGAAAACCCATGGCCTTCACATTGATTAGATCGTTTAGTGTAGATGAGAGCGTTACATAATCACTAATCCCAACAAACATTTGCTCATTATGTCTTTGAGCATTGTCTAATTTAGATGTTATGTAATTCTTTGCTCGTTCATTCCTTTCCGTTGTGCTCATGTAGCTCCAATCCAAAAAAATCGACCACGAAATGTCTCAACTTTTCGTTATGCTGAACTCGATAGACTCTTAAGAGCTGCTTTAACTCAAAAATATCAACACGTCTTTCTGACATCTCAATCTTTGAAATTTCAGACTGAGTCATCCCAAGCTTTTGTGCAACTTCAAGCTGCGATAATCCCAGCCGCTTGCGTTCCTCACATAAGCACTGTATAAATAAACAGTAATCTTGATTGTAAATGGTCTTAGTTCTACTCATAACTTTTCGATTATGCTACCATTTACATAATATTCGAAAATCAAATATTTTGGAGGCATCATGCCAACTGCTATCTCATTATTTGCAGGTGCTGGTGGAATGGATGTTGGTGTGGTCAACGCTGGATTTACTGTTATCACAGCGTCTGAACTAGACCCACATGCATCAAATACATATCGTCATAATCATCCTGACACAATTCTAATTGAGGGTGATATTGATGAGGAGATTAACTTTGAGCAAATGGTATCTCACGAGAATATCGATCTTGTTGTAGGTGGGCCTCCATGCCAAGGTTTTTCTGTCGCTGGTAAGATGGATAAAGATGACCCTCGTTCAAAACTTGTCTTTTCATACTGCTCAGTTGTTGAAAGAGTTAATCCTAAAGCTTTTATTATGGAGAATGTAAAAGCATTAGGCTCACTAGCTAAATTTGAAGATGTTCGTAAAGAAATATTCAAACGAATGAACAAAGCTGGCTATAACGTTACAATGAACATTCTGAATGCAAAGGAATTTGGAGTACCTCAATCTCGCGAGCGAGTATTTTTCATAGGTACTAAAGTAGGTCTACCTACAATAGAAAAATCAGCGTTTGATAAATATAAAGCTGAAGCGATTTCACTAAGGGAAGCCATAGGGCCTTTAGGTCGAGCGGGTTCAGAAAAGAATCCTAATGTTACAAATGCAAAGATAACACTAGCAGCGAAGCCTATACTTAGAAAATCTCCATACGCTGGAATGTTATTCAACGGTCAAGGTAGACCTTTAAACCCAGATGCTTGGTCCAGTACATTACCTGCAAGCATGGGGGGTAATCGTACACCTATTATTGATGAAGACCATCTGTACGATAATAAAGAACCTTGGGTTGAAGAGCACCATCGCAACCTAATGGAAGGCAATTTCACACCTAAGTATGAACAAGCTCCATCTCGTCTTAGGCGACTGACCGTCGACGAAGCTGCAATTTTGCAAACATTTCCAGAAACTTACGAATTCTTAGGCCCACAATCAAAAGTATTTAGCCAAATTGGTAACGCCGTACCATGTAAACTAGCTGAGATAGTCGCACGGGTAGTTCTTGATAGCATCGAGTCAAGTTGCTTAACTAAAGAACCCCCTAAACAAGAAAATTTGGAACTAGACCTTGTAATTTAAGTAGCCACAAATAATTGAAACATTAGGAGGCAGTAGCCCTAAAATTGAATGGCAGGGAAACGTAAATATTCCACACATCTCTCTACCTGCTGCCATCCTAACCAATTAATCTATCTGATAGTGCATCAAAATACACTGGTAGGAAAAATGATTTAAATCTGACTAGCAGATGGCTATGGGGAAATGAGCTGAAATAATATATATAAATAAGGTCTCAGATTTTTTTCAGTAAAAAGTTCTGCGGTTCATGAGTTTGTCGTAAAACTCACTAATCTTATAAACAGAAAACATCACAGTGCATTGCTCTCCGTTTGTTCTTCCTTCTAGGTGCATCTGAAGACCATTCCCCCTAGTTCCTCCTGTTCCTAACTTGAAACCTCGTGGGATAAAATATGTTTTAGAGTTAGCACCACACAAAGGACAAATGGAATAATGCTGCTCTAATTTATCCTTAATAGCGTATTTACTCAGGGCGATTTGCTGAACTTTATTGGTAATGGTCTTCAAATCATTATTCAAAGAAAAACCCGTATCACACACGAATTCCTCTAGCATAACTTTGAGTTCTTCATCTAAAGTGTCAGATACAATATCTCTGTGCTTAATATACAGTTCATCAAAATCAGTAATCATTATTCAGCTCCCCTAAGCATTCAGAGAATGAAGCTATCACAATCATAACCACTTGAAAATATGGTTAAATTTTTTAAGTATCTTTCAAAACCTGCACAAACCATTTGTTATATCAATTAATCCAAACTATTGATATGGGATACACAAAAAGGTAACATCACAGAAAACACAAACAACAACTCCATTTAAAAACAGTAACTTACTGGATGCTAGCTTGACTTTCAAAAGAGTCCCGCCAGCTCCACCAATCGATTGGAAAGGCCGCTAAGTTTTAAAGCTTAGCGGCCTTTTTGATTTTTGTAATTTAAAAAGTAGAATCAAATTCGCTGGCGGGATTTGAACCCGCGTCTACCTTTCTTTTATAGCAATCACATTAATTAGCTGATCATTCTTGCGATTGATATTAGTCTTGTTCCGATTCGTTCGTTCTCAATTCACGAGTTTCTGCTTCCAACCTTGCGGCATCAATTTCATCTAGAATGGATTCTACATCGGCTAATTCATCTGACTCGACAAACAATCCTGTCAATTTAGTCTCGGGAAATAATTCACCTGCTTGATACAACTGCCACATTTCTTTGGCGTATTCCGTCTGCTCTAGTTCTGGTACATATTGGCTATAGTAACTACGCATGTTATTGACATCACGGGCAAACATCCACTCCGCGTTATTGTTAGCTGAGGCATTGACTGCTTGGGGTAAATCAATGATCACAGGACCATATTCATCCACCAGCACATTAAATTCAGATAAATCTCCGTGAATGATCCCTACACATAACATACGCTTGATATACTCGATCATTTCATCATGATCTTCTGACGCTTGTTCAGAAGACATAGAAACATCATTTAAACGCGGTGCGACAAAGCCTTCTTCGTCGGTAATGAGTTCCATAAGTAACACGCCATCCACTACCCCGTAAGGTTCTGGCACTCTTACTCCGGCAGCTTTCAAGGCATATAGTGCGTCAACTTCAGCACTATGCCAAACAGCCTCTTGTTCACCACGACCAAACTTCGAGCCTTTCTCCATGGCTCGAGCACGGCGACTATTTTTAACTTTGCGCCCTTCTCTATATTGCACTGCTTGCTTAAAGCTACGTTGATTAACTTCTTTATAGACTTTGGCACAACGAATTTCATCACCACAACGCACAATATAGACTGACGCTTCTTTACCACTCATAAGTTGGCTAACTACGTCATCAATGACGCCATCTTCAACCAAAGATTGCATTTGTTTAGGTATTTTCATTACTGAGGGGGGACTACTTATAGAAAAAGAAGGTATGTGGTTAGCTTATCTCATTTATGGTTAATTAGATATTATTGCTGTCATTAAGCGATCTTCTATCACTCTCACTCGTTAATAGAATTCACCTATCAATACAATAAGAACAATCTATTTTTCAAAACACTCAAACAATGTGAATATACTTCCCGTAAGCAAGAAACGAGGCGCAATAAAGTATTGCCCATTTAGATTTCAGCAAGATTTTAAAATTTTCAATAAAAGGGAAAGACAATATTATGATTAACACTCAAATCAAACCATTCAACGCAACAGCATTCAAAAACGGCGAGTTTGTTGAGGTTTCAGAAAAAGACGTACTAGGTAAGTGGGCAGTATTTTTCTTCTACCCAGCAGACTTTACGTTTGTATGTCCAACAGAATTAGGCGACCTTGCTGATCACTACGAAGAACTACAAAAACGTGGTGTAGAAGTTTACTCAGTATCAACTGATACACACTTCACTCACAAAGCATGGCACGATAGCTCTGACACTATCGGTAAGATTAACTACTACATGCTAGGTGACCAAACAGGTAACATCACGAATAACTTCGGTGTAATGCGTGAAGGTCAAGGCCTTGCAGACCGTGCAACTTTCCTAATCGATCCTGAAGGTACAATCCAAGCGATGGAAATTACCGCAGAAGGTATCGGCCGTGATGCAGAGGACCTACTTCGTAAGGTAAAAGCCGCTCAGTACGTTGCAGCTCACCCAGGTGAAGTATGCCCAGCAAAATGGAAAGAAGGCGAAGAAACACTAGCACCTTCTTTAGACCTAGTAGGCAAAATTTAATTAGTCCTATTAATAGGTAGCAATAAACAGTCGGTAGTTCCCCGCTACTGACTGGTAATTAGAGAGCTGGTCGGCAATATTACTTCTGACGACCTATGTTGCTGACTGGCTCTCTCCCTAACTCATTTAGTTTTATCCAGAGTAACCACTCTCATTTTAAAAGAACTCTAATTTTAAGAAGTAAGGTGTCATAGCATGCTTGAACAAGCGATCAAAAAACAATTAGAACAGTATTTAGCCAATGTTAAACATGATATCCAATTAGTGGTTAGCCTAGATGAAAGCAAAGCTGCGCAGGATATTCTTTCTCTTGCTAATGAAATTGCAGAGCTAAGCTCATTTATTACCGTAGTACGCGATGATGCAGCTAGCGATCGTAAACCTGTAATGTCTGTGGTTAATCCAGAAAAAGGCACACAGTTACGTTTTGCTGGCCTACCAATGGGGCATGAATTTACTTCTTTGGTTCTTGCATTACTGCACTCTGGTGGCCACCCAATCAAGTTAGAAAACGAAACTATTGAGCAAATTAGTCACCTGGATAAAAATCTTGATGTGGAAATTTTCATTTCTTTGTCATGCCAAAATTGTCCAGATGTAGTTCAAGCATTTAATATGATGTCGGCTATTAATCCTAATATCCGCACAACTATGATCGATGGTGCGCTTTTCCAAGATGAAGTAAAAAATCGCGATATCATGGCTGTGCCTAGCGTATTTGTGAACGGCGAACTCTTTGGTCAAGGCCGTATGACTCTAAATGAAATTTTAGCCAAAGTAGATGACGGCGCCGCAGAAAAAGCTGCTGCAAGTTTAAATGAAAAAGATCCGTACGACGTATTAGTAGTTGGTGGAGGGCCTGGTGGTAGTGCAGCCGCACTTTACGCCGCTCGTAAAGGCATTCGTACTGGTGTGGTAGCTAAACGCTTTGGTGGTCAGGTCATGGATACCATGGCAATTGAAAACTTTATTTCAGTGAAACGTACTGAAGGCCCACGCTTAGCTTCTGACTTAGCAGAACACCTAAAAGAATACGATGTTGATGTGGTCACTGAACAACAAGCCGATAAAATCATGGGTAACGCTCATACTGACGATGGCTTAATTCATGTCAACCTTGAAAGTGGTGCGACACTAAAAAGTAAAAGTATCATCTTGAGCCCAGGTGCTCGCTGGCGTGAAATGAATGTTCCAGGTGAACAAGAATACCGTAACAAAGGTGTCGCTTACTGCCCACACTGTGATGGTCCATTGTTTAAAGGTAAGAGAACTGCAGTTATCGGTGGTGGTAACTCAGGGATTGAAGCGGCGATTGATCTAGCAGGTATTGTTGAGCATGTAACGGTATTGGAATTTGCTGATGTGCTACGCGCAGACCAAGTTCTTATTAACAAAGCGAACTCACTGCCTAACATCGATATTATTACCATGGCACAAACCACAGAAGTGATCGGTGATGGCAAACGTGTAACTAGCTTAAAATACAAAGACCGTAACACTGATGAAATCAAAGACATTGAACTGGCCGGTATCTTCGTACAAATTGGTTTAGTACCAAATACTGAATGGCTAAAAGATAGTGACGTGAAACTTTCAGAGCGTGGCGAAATCATTGTCAATGATCGTGGTGAAACCAGCATGCCAGGTGTGTTTGCTGCTGGGGATGCAACTACTGTCCCTTACAAGCAAATCATCATTGCAATGGGTGATGGTGCCAAAGCAAGCTTAAGTGCCTTTGATTATCTTATTCGCCAAGATGGTTAATATTAAGTAATTATCATTTCATACAAAAAACTAGCTCATCATGAGCTAGTTTTTTATTGAATATATCCAAATAACTTAATACTAATTCCAACAAGTAATTTCTCATTTGCTTATTGGAGTTGGTATAAGCATAACTAACTCTACACTTCCGCTTGAACATTTTCCCGTTCTTCAGAGAGCTTATCTTTCTTCACTTCTGGAATATATCCTTCATTCACCGCCTCTTGATAACAACCACTCATTTTTATCGCTAAGTACATATCAGCACGGATCCGAATACCATCTTCCCCTACTTTTACGCCACCTAAATCGCACCATTGCTTTAAGCGTCGTTTATGGCCAGCCAAAACTAGACGAATACCGCGTTTTTTTAAGATCGCTTGAATGTCGTTAATCATCGCCATTACAGTGAGATCCAAATGGGTAAAACTAGCCACCGCATCAATAATCACATACTTAACATCATTCGATCCCGCCTCGGCTACTTTGTGCAATAAACGACGTTTAAAATGTGCGGCATTGAAATAAGTCAGTGGAGAGTTAAAACGATAAATCACTAAACCAGGAATTGATTTTGCCTTACCTGATTTACCTAAACTTCTCACTGTACCTTTGGTATCTATACCCAACACTTGATCAGTTGGACGCATTACAATTCGCAAGAACTGGAATAAACCAAGCAATACCGCCAAGGTGATCCCTGGAATAACACCAATCACCAATACGGCAATAAAAGTAATACTAGATAAATAAAAAGCATCTTTATCACGCTTACGCAGTCCCCAAATCCCTTTCAAATCAATTAAAGAAATAGAAGCCACAATTAAGACGACACCTAATGCTGCCACTGGAATAAATTGCAAAGGTTGATAAGCAACCACCGCTACAATAGCAATAATAACAGCAGAAATAATCGAAACGAGCTGAGTCTTACCACCATTAGCATCATTCACCGCAGTTCGAGAACTGGTACCGCTGACCACAAAACCTTGAGAGAATGCCGAGGCAATGTTAATCATACCAAGCGCACGAAACTCTTTGTCGGCATCAATATCATAACCATTCTTGGCAGCAAAACTACGCGCAGTGAGCATCATACTCACAAAGCTCACCATGGCTAAGTTTAGCGCTGGCATCACAAGTTCACGACTTAAACCAATATCAAACTCAGGGGCTTGAAAAACAGGCAAACCGCCATCAACCATACCCACAACACCAACCCCAATCGATTGAAAATCACCGAGCCAAACAAAAAGACTCGCAATAATAATGGCAAGCATTGCTGCGGGCCAAGTTGGACGTAATTTTTTACAAGAGAGATAGATCCCAATAGTCAGCGCACTAACCAACAGTGTTTGCCAATGAATATTCACTAACTGTGCAGGGGCCTCCCATATCTGCTCAATGAGGTATGGTTGGTTATAGGTAATACCAAAAACTTTAAAAAACTGACCAACTATAATGGTAATCGAGACGCCATTTAATAAGCCTAATAAGATTGGACCCGAGAGAAAATCAGCAAAGACACCCAACTTAAACTTACTGGCAATTAAACACCATACGCCTGTCATAGCTGTCATTGTAATAACGAGTTGCCAATGCTTTACCGCATCACCAGCAGCAAGTGGCGTGACAACAGCTGCAATCACAGCGCAAGTTGCCGTATCAGGGCCGACAATAAGTTGACGAGAAGTTCCCATGAAGGCATAGACCAACATAGGTAATACGCAAGAATACAAACCAACTATCGCACTTACTCCAGTTAATTCGGCATAAGCAATAGCAACAGGTAAGGCAACCGCTACTACAGAAAGCGAGGCTCGAAGATCATCACCAAGCCAAGCTTTGTCATAGCTTTTAAATTGAGATAAGCCGGGAAGCCACTCTTCAATCCATGCAACTTTCAATTCTAGCTCCCCTTCTATAATTCACTTTCTAATCGTTTATCTTATACACCCAAGTAACTTCAAGATGCTAGTTTCAGCAAAATTAAAACAAGCTTCATCCAAGCCTTTACACTGCGTCAGATTAGTTTGAAGGTGATTACATTCCTATAGGATCTTTCTTGTTTAAAGACTTAGATGATAGCTCTGAATTCTGCACCTTGAAGTCACTTGGATATAATCATATTAGAAAATAACGGTATCATGGAAATATTTCTTTATAAAAATAAATCACTTAACATTAAAACAAAGCCGAAAAGCTTGAATCAACGAGGCGGGTCGACTCTATTAATGCCTGAACCATTTACTCGAAACCAGCCAGCTATTGAATAGCGGTCACGGGTAGCCGGTAAGACTTCATGGGGGAAATCTTCACTTAGAAATAGTACAATCGTACCAAAGCTTGGCGTCACTCGAACTAATTCATCTCGCGTATCATCTTGATAGATAACCAACTCGCCTTGATCTTCTTTCGTCCAATCCGGATTCAAATACACTACAAGGCTGAGGATACGGTTAGATTCACCTTTAAAGGCATCTTTGTGAGTTTTATAAAAATCACCCGGCGAATAATGCGCAAAGTGACTTTCAAAGGAAAATAAACCTAAAAATAGGTGTCGATTTAAATAGTGTTGTAATTCATCGGCCCAAGCAAGCCATGCTTTTCCTGCCAAGCTTTCGCCATTAATCCAACATACTTCATCTTTACGTACAAACTGGTTGAGCATCAGATTATCTTCACGCCCAATACCGGCCCGCTTAAAATTGCCATCAGACATACTGTGTACATGTTGATGCAATTGATTTAATAGATCAGTAGGAAGTGCATTTGGGTGAATACTGTAACCTTGGTGAGCAATATTTTCGGCAATCGCATCAAATAGTGATTCATCAACTTGAGGTAAATGAATCACATCTTCAGTCAAAACAACGTTCATTTTTATCCTAAAAAAATATACGCTGCCTCTCTTTTCTAAGGGGAATATAGAAAAAACTAAAGAGGTCAGGACGGCGGATTGTAGTGTGTGTTTTCTGTTGAAGCGAGTTATTTTTGTCTCATTCTCTTAACTTCGACCAATGAGCATATCGTCCACTGAAATGTTTTTGTGGCGGCTCACTATAAATAAACGATTTCGAGGTTTTTAAATTTAAGCAATACAGCGATTCCAAAAGCTTAACTGCTGCCACCACACCATCAATGACAGGGATAGAAAGCTCCAATTGCAATCGCTCTGCAATATCAGACATACCGGCACAACCAAGCACGATGGCTTCGCAGTGATCTTCTTCTATTGCTTTGAGACACTCTTGTTTTAAATCAATAAATAAAGAATCTGAAATCGTTTCCAGACTGAGTACCTCGACCTCAGCAGCACGGATCGAAACGCATTGGTGTGCAAAGCCATATTTTGCTAATAAGTGCTCTGCCATTGGAATAGTTCTTGATAATGTCGTCACAATTGAAAAACGATGGCTGACTAAACTGGCAAAATGAAACGCTGCTTGGGCAATACCAATAACCGGGGCTAAGGCGATTTCTTTTGCAGCATCGCACCCAGGATCGCCAAAACACGCAATAATATGACCATCAACTTGACGCGCTTCCCCTTCTGCGATGACATCCAACAACGCAGCAGATGCCAATACTTCATCTCTCATGCATTCAATGCTTTCAGGGCCATGTAAAGGTGAACAAGCCATGATCTCCGTTCCTGGGTTAGCAACCGATAAAGCACTGGTGGCAATTTTATCAGTCATCGCAAGGCATGTATTTGGGTTAATGACATTTATTTTCATACTAATCTCTCCTAAATAAGAAAACATTCAATGCAAATGTCACGCCAAAACATAAACGCCCAAAACAAAAGAAACCATTAATTGTATACAACATTGGTTGCACAAGAATAAACCAGAATACGCACCACCAAATAGCACGACCTCATAAACATCACAAAACAGCCCAGATCTAGCGCCCTTTTCGTACAACCAATCACTTTTTTTTCCCTAACAAAACCACGGTCTTAATAAGACTTTTCTTTTCTTTACGTCTAAAAAATCAAATTGGCATACAAATTGTATTCAAAAATAGAGATATAGAAATACAAATTCTGGACGATAAAATTAAAGGACTCACTATGAATGAACAAAAGTTTGCTATCAGCAATAAATTAGCAAATGAAGATCTTATCCCAACCAAAGATAAAAGCTGGGGTTGGTATAGTATCTTCGCTTTTTGGATGTCAGATATTCACTCTGTCGGTGGCTACGTGGTAGCAGCTTCACTATTTGCGCTAGGGTTAACGGCATGGCAGGTATTAATTTGTTTAACTGTCGGAATTTTAATTGTTTTATTGTTCGCGAATTTAATGGGCAAACCGGGACAAAAAGCCGGGATTCCCTTTCCTGTTGTTTGCCGAATGGCATTTGGCGTCAGTGGCGCGAATATTCCTGCGGTAATACGTGGCCTTATTGCTGTAGTTTGGTATGGCATTCAAACCTATCTCGCCTCAAGCTGTCTGATTGTAATGATCCTGTATTTCGCACCTCAATATGAACACTACACTACCGTATCTTTCTTGGGGCTATCTTACCTAGGTTGGTTTGCCTTTATCGCTATGTGGTTGATTCAAGCGGCGGTATTTATGTTTGGCATGGCAGCAATTAAAAAATTAGTCGATTGGTCTGGTCCTGCTATTTATTTAGCGATGATTTTGCTTACCGTCTGGATGGTTTATAAAGCGGGATGGGAAAACATTAATTTCAATTTAAGTGATAAGAAGCTAGCAGGCTCGGATGTGTTGATCCAAATGGCCATGGCCACCGCCATCATCGTAGGTTACTTTGCCGGCCCAACACTTAACTTTTCTGATTTTTCACGTTATTCCCCGTCCTATAAATCATTAAAACTAGGCAACCTACTTGGCCTTCCTATTAACTTCATCATCTTTTCAATTATTAGTGTGGTGATTGTAGCGGCTACCATCCCTGTTTTTGGTCAAATGATCACCGACCCAATTGAAACCGTGAAGCTTCTCGACAACGGCACTGTAATTATTTTAGGTTCATTCACCTTTATCCTTGCTACTGTTGGGATAAATATTGTTGCCAATTTTGTTGCTCCTGCATTTGATTTTTCCAATGTCTCACCACAACGCATCAGTTTTAAAGCTGGCGGGTTCATTGCGGCAATTGGCAGCGTGTTACTCACCCCTTGGAATTTATTCAGCAACCCTGAAGTGATTCACTATACCGTTGACATCCTTGCTGCGATGATAGGTCCTATCTATGGCATTGTATTGATTGATTTCTTCAAAGTTCGCAAGCAAGAAATTGATGTTGAGTCGCTCTACACCGAAGATCGTCGAGGTTCATATTGGTACTTTAACGGAATAAACCCTAAAGCAGTAAAAGCATTGATTCCCTCAACTATGCTTGCTTTAGCTTGCTCGTTTGTATTCACCGACTTAGCTAACTTCTCGTTATTTATTGGCGGTTTGACTGCGGCTGGCTGTTACTATTGGTTGATGAAAGGCCAAGCTATTGTGCCAGTGAATAGCAGCCAATACCAAGCATCGGTTATATCGAAATAATGAGTTTAAACTCGGGCTAATTGTAAATCTCTCAAAAAACAAACATAAAAAAACACCAAGCTGGGGAGGCTTGGTGTTTTTCATTTTTACTAGCTAACTTGGAGTTTAACTAGGTTTACACTGTAGATACATCGCTATTCCAATTGAAACATTCTAAAGCTTAATGCCTCAGTTCATTCCAGCGACGTTGCATTTAGTGCAAACATTTATCGTAAAGTAGATGCAAGGCAGCAAAGAAACAAAACATCTACAACACAACATCTTTTGTTACATTATGGACACATTAATGAAAAATAAAACTACCATTTTTGAAATATAAATTTACTGGAAACATCACTTTCAAAATTGGCATTTTTAGAAAAACAAACTACAAAACTGAGAGTGGTATTAACTCTAGACCTAATACTGAACTAAACGCCATCACTACAAGTAACGAAGTTTTAAATACAGATTTAGACCATTGAATGTAATTTGATTCATCCATACTTCTAAAGGTTACCTTTGACCATGCAAAACAAGATAATGCCGCCACCGCTAAATATTCATAACCGGTATGTCCGAAAGTATATAAGCCAAAAGCAACTAGAGAGAACGCAACCACGTATGCCATCATATGTTGACGAGCACGCTGAATCCCTTTCACCACAGGTAGTACTGGAATGCCAGCTTCTTCGTAGTCTTGCATTCTGAACATAGCAATTGCATACGAATGGGGCATTTGCCATAAACAAAACAAGCTAAACAACAATACTGCTTCAAAGCTGATGTAATTAGTCACGGCTAGATAGCCGACCAGAGGTGGAATCGCCCCCGATACACTGCCTACTAAAGTGCCATATACCGAGGTGCGCTTGTACCACATGGTGTAAAAGAACACGTAAAACACATAACCTAGTAACACCATCACTGCTGACAATGGGTTAGCCATTTTATAAAGTAACCCCGTACCTGCCAGTAACATTACTAAGGCGTAAAGAAAGGCGTGATCGACCTTGATTCCACCTTGCACCATGGTGCGATTTTGAGTACGTGACATTTTAAAATCGATATCGCGATCAAAAATGTTATTAATTACACAGCCAGATGCAATGACTAACGCCACACCTAACATAGTGAATAACAACAAACTCAATGTGACAGGCTCTGATTTAGCCGCTAAAAAATAGCCAGCTAAAACAGAGATTAAGTTGCCAACAATAATGCCGGGTTTGGTTATCGATAGGTATTCTTTTAACATCAGTAGACCTACATCATCATATTGTGGTTCAAGTTCCACATGATCCAGATCGAGCCTGCGATGACAATGAAGACAATCACGGCAGTAAACGCAAAAGAAAGCGCGTTAAATCGACCTTTCTCAGAGCTATCCATATGTAAGAAATACACCAGATGAACCAGCAATTGCAGCACTGCGGTAATGATCAAAATTTCAATGGTCGTCTCACGAGACAGCACCCCAGTATACGCAAAATAAAATGGAATGATGGTCAACACCAATGAAGCAATAAAGCCTATAATGTAACCTTTAGCGCCTGAATCTTGATGTTCTTTTGATACAGATGAATGAGACATTAGATCACCCCCAATAAGTACACGATAGTGAATACACAAATCCAAACGATATCTAAGAAGTGCCAGAATAGGCTTAAGCAATAAAACCGACCTTTCATTAAATCATTCAGACCTTTCGTGCTTAATTGGAAGTAACATACTGACAACCAAATTAAACCAAAAGTAACGTGTAGTCCGTGTGTACCGACTAAAGTAAAGAATGCCGATAAAAACGCACTACGCTGTGGTCCAAACCCTTCTGCAATCAAATGATGGAATTCATATACTTCCATCGCAATAAAGCCTAGACCAAGTAAAGCGGTGATTAACAACCAACGCTTTAAACCAGCAACATCTTCACGTTTCATCGCAATAATGCCAAAACCAAATGTGATACTACTTAAAAGCAGCAACATGGTTTCAACAAACACAAATGGTAATTCAAAAATATCTTTACCTGTTGGACCACCAGCCGTGGCATTAACAAGTACCGCATAAGTGGCAAATAACGAGCCAAATAAAATGCAATCACTCATTAGGTAAATCCAGAAGCCATATTGCTTCATTTCATTTGCGTCATGATGATCGTGATCATCATGATGACCATGCTCAACCGCAGTATTAGCGTGCATAATCAACCTCCATATCTTCATCATCCGCTGGTGTATTAGTTTGCTGAGCTTTTGCTTTACGAAGCTGCTCTTTATTAGCTTGTTCAATCGCTTTAATTTCTTCAACTGATACGTAGTAATCACGGTCTTCATTGAAGCTATGAACAATAGAAGTCACGATAATTCCAACGAAACCAACTGCGGCTAACCACCACATATACCAGATCATGGCAAAACCAAAGATCAGGGCAAAACCAGAAATATACATACCCGTTGCGGTATTTTTAGGCATATGAATTGGAGAATATTCTTCCTTCTCTGACAATGTAGCTTCCATGCCTGCTTCACCACGTTGCTTTTGATACCAGAAGGCATCAATTTCATCGCCTTTAGGAATTTTGGCAAAGTTATAAAATGGCGGAGGAGATGATGTCGACCACTCAAGAGTACGGGCATCCCACGGGTCACCAGTGAGATCGCGGTTTTGTTCACGGTCACGTACACTGACAATAAATTGAGTGGCTTGACACAAAACACCACAGAAAATGATGAAAGTACCAAATGCTGCCGTTGCTAGTAGTGGGAAGTATTCAGGGTCAATGTGCTGGCTCAAACGACGAGTCATACCCATAAAGCCAAGTGCATACAGTGGAATAAAGGCAAATAAGAAACCAATAATCCAACACCAAAATGCACGCTTACCCCAAGTTTCATTCAAAGTGAAACCTGTCGCTTTCGGGAACCAGTAAGTCACACCAGCAAAGCAACCAAATACCACACCGCCAATAATCACGTTATGGAAGTGAGCGATCAGGAATAAGCTGTTATGCAATACAAAATCTGCTCCCGGAACGGCCATCAATACCCCTGTCATACCACCAACGGTAAAGGTGATAAGAAAGCCAATTGTCCAAAGCATTGGAGAGGTAAACTCAACGCGGCCACGGTACATAGTAAATAACCAGTTGAAGATCTTAACTCCGGTTGGAATTGAGATAATCATGGTGGCAATACCAAAGAAGGCGTTTACATTCGCACCAGATCCCATAGTAAAGAAGTGATGCAGCCAAACTACAAAGGCCAAAATAGTGATCACGACCGTTGCCCACACCAACGAGGTATAACCAAACAATTTCTTACGAGAGAAAGTCGCCACCACTTCTGAATACACACCGAATATCGGTAGTACTAAGATGTAAACTTCTGGATGTCCCCATGCCCAAATAAGGTTGACGTACATCATCATGTTGCCACCCATATCATTAGTAAAGAAATGGGTACCGATGTAGCGATCAAGCGTTAATAACGCAATAGTCACAGTCAAAATAGGAAAAGAGATGATAATTAAAATGTTGGCGCACAATGAAGCCCAAGTGAACACAGGCATCTTCATCATAGGCATAGATGGTGTACGCATACGCATAATAGTGGTAAAGAAGTTTACCCCAGATAACGTGGTACCCACACCGGATATTTGTAGTGCCCAAATCCAGTAATCGACACCGGTTCCAGGACTCGCTTGAATGCCAGATAACGGTGGGTACGCTAACCAACCAGTACGGGCAAACTCACCTACCCCTAACGAAACGTTAGTTAATATCACACCCACAACGAACAACCAGAAACTCAAATTGTTCAAATATGGGAATGCCACATCACGAGCACCAATTTGTAGCGGCACAACAATGTTCATCAAACCAATGATAAGTGGCATAGCAACGAAGAAAATCATGATCACGCCGTGAGCACTAAAGATTTGGTCATAGTGCTCCGGTGGCAAATAGCCTGCATCTCCTGCTGAAGAAAGCAATTGCTGGCTACGCATCATTACTGCATCCGAGAAACCTCGAATCAACATAATTAATGCCACTGCAATATACATAAAACCAATTTTCTTATGATCGATAGAAGTGAACCATTCCGACCATAAATACTGCCATTTCCCGTAATAAGTAATAGCTGAAACTAACGCAAGTCCAACCAACGCGATAACGGCCAATGTCACCACAATAATGGGTTCATGGTATGGCACGCTGTCGAGGGAAAGTCTTCCAAATATACTTCCAAACATAGTATTTCCTACCCTTTAATTTTGTGCCATGTCCATATGATGCCCTTCACTCATCCCTTTTTCTGATGAGTTCAGAGAACCTTTGTACTGCTTCACCACATCGGCAAACAAATGCTCTGGAACACTGGAGTAATAAGTCACCGGCACGTTTTCACTTGGTTTTGCAAGCTGACGATAACCATCAAAGTCATTCATCACTAAAGCATTCTTATTGGCTTTAACACTCTTCACCCAGTCATTAAATTGTTCAGGTGTATCAGTAACATGAGCTGTAAATTTCATTCCAGAGAAGCCTGCACCACTGTAACTAGCCGAGATACCCTTGTAATCATTCGCTTCGTTAGCCATTAAATGAACACTGGTCATCATCCCTGGCATCGCATAAATCTGACTGCCAAGGCGAGGAATAAAGAAAGAGTTCATAATGTTGTCTGAAGTGACTTTAAACTTAACCGGAATATCTTTAGGAAAAGCCACGTAATTGACCGTTGCAATGTGCTGATCGGGATAAATAAATAACCATTTCCAGTCTAAAGAAACGACTTCAATGGTCATATGGTCAACATCACTCACTAACGGTTTAGATTGTTCTAATTCGTGAGTGGTACGCCAAGTGATCGTGCCTAAAATAGCGATAATAATAATTGGAACCGTCCATACCACTATTTCAATCTTGGTTGAATGTGCCCATTCCGGATCGTATTTTTCATCTGTATTGCTAGCGCGATACTTATATGAAAAAAAGACTGTCATTAAGATCACAGGAATAACAACAATCAGCATCAGCAATAACGCTGTAATAATCAGCTCTTTTTCTTGAATACCTATGACCCCTTTAGGATCAAGCAAAGCAGATTTGCACCCTGATAAGAGTAGAGCTGCAATAAACATCCCTCCTCTAACCAAGAGGCTTCTATATCTTGAGGCTTCCATTCTAATTCTCGATGTTTAAGGGTTGCTGTCACATTGTGGATATAAAGGAAACAACCGAGTGGTAAACAACGCAGTTTTATTAGTCAATTAACGCATTTAGCGACTTTTTAGCTAACATTTACTGCTTTTTTTTTAATTTTATTGTTTCACGTATATATTTTGCCCCCACCTTAAAGAAACAAAATGCACACATTTAAAAACAACAAATCACACCAAATAAAATCAAAATATTACATTTAAAAATATCTAGTTACATTTAGACCATTATGCTTACATAAACACAACAACTCACTACTCAAAAATGAAAACTAACTTCTCAAAAGTGATAGGTTAAATTCAGGAATAGAAGTTTTAGCCAAATAAAAAATGTGCAGAAAAACCAAGAGAAGAAAAATGAGAAAAGAAAAAACAACCACCACTTACCGAATGTTAGCGTCTATATCATGAATTTTATAGACAACATTCAATAATAAAAACTGACTTCCGATTAACAAAATAAAGAAAACAATTCGAAGTGGTGACTAAAAAATAGAGGGCAATGACGCAGTTTACTATAAGGGAGGATTAACAATCGGTATTTATAAAGAATAAAATCTATCTCAAAACCTTAAAATCATTCACCACATCAATAACAAAAACACATCAACCAATAACATAAATACTTTAAAATTGAAAGTGTTAACCACATTCAATTTATTCGACTTTGGTCTTAGTTTTCTATATAAAGAATGTTAGCTTCATGTAAACACATATATAAAATGTGGTTTTATAATGTAAATGGATTGCTGTATTTTGCTTAGGAGTTAGCTAATGAACACGCAAAAAAATTCTTTTTCACTCATAGATAAACCCACCTTCTTCGGTGCGATTATCGTTCTTTTATGTGCCGTCATCCCTTTGATTATTTTCCCTGAAGAAGGAGAAAAATGGGTTGCACTGGCCAAAACATTTATGACAGATAAGGTTGGGGCACTTTATCTAATTCTTGGCCTTGCCTCTTTCTTCTTTATGATTTACATCATTTTTTCAGACATTGGCCAAATCAAACTTGGTGACCCCGATGAAGAACCAGAGTTCAAAACTGCATCTTGGGCTGCCATGCTATTTTGTGGTGGTATCGGTGCCAGTATTTTATATTGGGGTACTATCGAGTGGGCATTTTATTATCAAAACCCACCATTTCAATTAACACCAGGAAGCGAAGAAGCGGTCCGTTGGGCGGCGACTTATGGCATTTTTCACTGGGGTCCAATCGCTTGGTCTATTTACCTAGTACCGGCTATTCCAATTGCATACTTCTTCTATGTTCGTAAACAACCAGTTTTAAAGGTTTCAGCAGCACTGATGCCTATCATTGGTGAAAAACGCGCTCAAGGAGGTTTAGGCAAAACCATTGACGTTATGTTTATCTTTGGTTTACTAGGCGGTGGTGCGACGACACTAGGCTTAGCATCACCATTGATTACCGAAGGTCTACATCACTTATTTGGTACACCGAAAACAACTGGTATACAACTAATGGTTTTATTAGTTTGTACTATGATTTTTGCTTATTCTGCTTATGCTGGAATGTCAAAAGGGATCCAATTACTCAGTAATATAAACTTCTGGGGAGCTTTAGCATTATTGATTTTCATCTTTGCGGTTGGGCCAACAACTTTCTTACTTGAAACGGGTTTGGATTCTTTAGGAAGAATGCTATCAAACTTTTTTGTCATGGCCTCTTGGGCTGAACCTTTTGGTGGTTACGGCTCGTT
Organism: Vibrio algivorus; assembly: GCF_030161215.1. NCBI lineage: Bacteria > Pseudomonadati > Pseudomonadota > Gammaproteobacteria > Vibrionales > Vibrionaceae > Vibrio > Vibrio algivorus. The sequence continues at coordinate 65,623 of NZ_BSPV01000009.1, read as the reverse complement.
TGAGAATACCCACTTCCCACAAGATTGGACTATTTTCTACTGGGCGTGGTGGCTAGTATTTGCACCAAGCATGGGCTTATTCATTGCACGTATTTCTCGCGGCCGTACGATTAAACAAATGGTTGCTGGCTCAGTGTTCTTTGGCTCTTTAGGTTGCTTCTTATTCTTCATGGTTCTAGGTAACTTTGGTTTATCACTTCAGCTATCTGGCCAATTAGATGTTATCAGTGTCTTAAATGCTCAAGGTACAACTGCGGCTATCTTTGCAATATTAGATCAACTACCAATGAGCACTTTGGTTATCGTGGTCTTTACTGCGCTATGTATCATCTTTACTGCAACAACTTTTGATTCGATTTCTTATATCCTAGCTTCTGTTGTGCAAAATGATGTTACTGAAGAACCAATGCGTTGGAACCGTTTATTCTGGGCATTTACCCTATCATTCATGCCATCGGTATTGATGTTCATGGGCGGCCTAGCGACACTACAAACCGCTTCAATTGTGGCTGGTATTCCACTGATTGCCATTTCTGCAATGTTAATGATGTCTACCGTTAAAGCTGCCAACTTCGACCTAGCAAACCAAGAAGGTTACGAAGATCCAGTGATCAACATTGAAGACTTACCTGAGGTCGATCCTTGGTCTACTGAAGGTGTCGCACTGGCTAAATTTGAAGAGCTAAAAGCAACCGCTATTGAAGCTGCCGATGATGAACGTCAAGCACTGAAAGCGATTTGGAAACTGAGAAAGCAAATCCGTGAAGAAGCATTAACCTATGGTGATAATGGTCTTGAGCTTGGTGATATTCCGGCTGAACTACAGAAGCAGCTAGATACCCTAACAACTGAAGCAATGGCCGCTAAAGAAGTGAAACTTGCCGCCTCGCAAGAAGCGCAAGAGGCTCGAATTGCTTTCAATGATTTAATCAAAGAAAAACAAGAGCAAGAAGCTCAAAACGAATCTACTTCACCAACAGAAGTAGAAAAAGCAGCAAGTTAATATAGCTTAGATATAAGAAAGGGCAGATGATTCTGCCCTTTTTATTGCGCTAAATTTATGACTCAAAATTCACTTCAAATACTGAGCATGAAACTTTAAATGCTCATCAATAAAGCTAGCGATAAAAAAGTAACTATGATCATAGCCATCACGAAGGTTAATCTCGAATGGGTAATTCACATCGTTAGCCGCATTTTCCAAAAGTTGCGGTTTCAATTGCTCTTGCAAGAAATTATCAGCCAAACCTTGATCAACTTTAATCGGCGGTAGATAGGCTTCATTGCCTTTGATTTTTTTCATCAATTCTACTGCATCGTATTTGACCCATAACGCTTGGTCATCGCCTAAATAAGCAGTCAGTGCTTTATGCCCCCACGGACAATGCAGTGGGCTAACAATTGGGCTAAATGCAGAAATCGATTTAAATCTTGGGGCATTACGCAAACCAATCGTTAACGCGCCATGACCGCCCATCGAGTGCCCAGAGATAGCACGCTTATCCGTAACGGGAAAATGCGCTTCAATCAAAGTCGGTAACTCATAAGCAATGTAGTCATACATTTGATAATGTTTAGCCCAAGGCTCTTGAGTAGCATTAAGATAAAACCCCGCCCCTTTACCTAGGTCATAAGCTTCGTCATCCGCCACTTCGTCGCCACGAGGGCTAGTATCAGGCGCAACAATCGCAATCCCTAGCTCTGCTGCCATCCGTTGCGCACCAGCTTTTTGCACAAAATTTTCATCGGTGCATGTTAAGCCTGATAGCCAATACAGCACCGGCACTTTTCCCTCGCTGGCTTGCGGCGGCATAAAAATCGAAAAGCGCATAGTGCAATTAAGCACTTGTGAATCATGCTCAAATTGCTGTTGTTGTCCGCCAAAACACTGATTTGAATTCAACTGTTTCATAAATCATCCATCTGTCATTTTTACGTGTCTCGTGTCTCGTGTCTCGTGTCTCGTGTCTCGTGTCTCGTGTCTCGTGTCTCGTGTCTCGTGTCTCGATAAAGATTCTACAACTGGAACACAAATGACAAGCTTTCTAATCACGATTCAATCTTCAAAGTAATTGAGCTTACAGCTAGGCAACAAGTAAACGACGCCCCATGAGCATAGCTTGCCTATGTGATTGGGGTGAGTGCACGCAGTAAACAACGCTGTAAGTTCAAGTACGAAGAAGATTAATAATGAATAACACTACGGATGCTTTTACCTTCATGCATCAAATCAAAAGCATCATTGATATCTTCTAATCCCATAGTATGCGTAATAAAGTCATTTAACTTAAATTCACCATTCATGTAGCGCTCTACGTAATCAGGTAGCTGTGAACGTCCTTTTACGCCGCCAAATGCCGAACCTTTCCATACCCGCCCAGTAACGAGTTGAAACGGACGGGTTGAGATCTCTTGCCCAGCACCTGCTACACCAATGATGATCGATTCGCCCCAGCCTTTGTGGCAACACTCAAGCGCTGAACGCATTAGGTGTACATTGCCAACACATTCAAAGGAGTAGTCAACGCCGCCATCGGTCATTTCAACGATCACTTCTTGAATTGGCTTATCGAAATCTTTTGGATTCACCACGTCGGTCGCGCCTAGTTTTTTAGCAAGATCGAATTTTGATTCATTGATATCAATGGCAATAATTCGGCCTGCTTTTGCCATTGTCGAGCCAATGATCGCAGATAAACCAATGCCGCCAAGACCAAAAATGGCCACCGTATCCCCCGGTTGAACTTTTGCGGTATTGGTTACTGCCCCCATACCCGTAGTTACGCCACAACCAAGTAAGCAAACTTCTTTTAAGTCTGCTTGTGGATTAATTTTGGCTAATGAGACTTCCGGTAGGACCGTATATTCAGAGAACGTCGAGGTACCCATATAATGATAAATCGGCTCGCCATTAATAGAAAAACGGGTTGTACCATCTGGCATTAACCCTTTACCTTGCGTTTCACGAACTGAAGAACACAAGTTGGTTTTGCCTGAAGTACAGAATTTACATTCGCCACATTCTGCGGTGTATAACGGAATAACATGATCACCCACTTGAACCGAGGTTACTCCTTCCCCTACAGACTCAACAATACCGCCACCTTCATGGCCTAAAATGGCTGGAAATACGCCTTCTGGATCATCACCCGATAAGGTAAATGCATCGGTATGACAAACACCTGTGGCAATAATTTTCACACGTACTTCACCTGCTTGTGGAGGCATTACATCAACGGTTTCCATCTTTAAAGGCTCACCGGCTTTCCACGCTACGGCTGCGCGTGACTTAATTACTTGTACTGTCATTTCAATTCCTTATTGAGAATATTAATAATGTTTTTTTAATTGCTTTCAGTATAGTCAAGCTCACCTAAATGATAAGGATTTTATTTGCAAAACACTTTTACTAATAGGTAATAATAGATAGGATATAGTGTCGATTGATACATATAGGTGATAAATATGCAGTGGCAAGGAATATCGGAATTTGTAGCAGTGGCTGAAACCGGTAGCTTTACTTTGGCTGCCAAACACCTATCGGTATCGACCGCGCAAATTAGCCGTCAGGTGAATCAGCTAGAAAAACGCCTATCGGTAAAATTGTTTTATCGCACTACTCGTCAAGTTAAGCTCACCGACATTGGGCAGAATTACTTTGAACAATGTCAGGCTATTTTAGAGCAACTGAAAGAAGCCGAACTGTCCGTCACCAACCTTAATCATAGTCTGCAAGGTCAGCTTAAAGTTTCGGTGCCAATCGCCTACGGTGAAAGTCATATTGCGCCGTTAATTAATGACTTCTGTTTGCTGTATCCAGACTTGAATATCGAGCTTTGGTTAACCAATCAGTTAGTCGATCTGACCGAAGAAAAAGTCGATCTGGCGATCCGCTTAGGCGCGTTAGATGATTCAAGTATGATGGCGAAAAAATTACGTCCAAGGCAGCAATATCTCTGCGCCTCGCCCAAATACTTACGACAATATGGTCAACCAGAATCGCTAAACGATCTCAAGCATCATAATTGCCTAGTGGGCACCCTAGATTATTGGCGTTTTCATAATAGGAAGCTAACCGTAAATGGCTCGTTAAAGTGCAACAATGGTTATGCATTACTCGATGCGGCACTCAAAGGTATAGGTATCGTTCAGCTTCCTGATTACTACGTAGAAAGTTATGTCGAATCAGGTCAATTGGTCGCAATCTTGCCTCACCTACAAACAAAAAATGATGGTGTGTGGGCGGTCTACCCTCACAACCATCATTTATCAACTAAGGTTCGTTTACTGCTCGATTATCTAGATAAGCATTTAAATTAAATTCATTTCGGCTTATTCATCTCAGCAAGTGTCGCTTGCAATTGATCGAGTTTTTGATGCAACGCCTGCATTTCTTGCGAAGTCGCCATGGTATCTGCATCGGGGTTTTGCTCTTCACGTAGTTGCTTATGTTCTTCTGACATCACTTCCAAAATAGTACCGACCATCATATTTAAGAAAATGAACGCAGTCAGAAAGATAAAGGTTAAGTAGTAGATCCAACTCAGTGAGTAGACTTCCATGGTTTCATACATCACATCAGTCCAATCCTCAAAGGTTGCCACCCGGAACAGGGTTAGCATTGAGATCGACACATCACTCCACAAAGTTGGGTTAATGTTGGCGAACAACATGCTGCCGATTGCGGCGTAAATGTAGAAGATCACGAACATTAATAATCCAATATACCCCATCTGAGGAATCGCTTTTATCAATGCATTTACCAGTACCCGTAACTCCGGCACCATGGAAACCAAACGCAATACACGGAAGATACGTAGTAGTCTAGCGATAAGGATGGTCGAGCCAGCCGCTGGATATAAGCTACCGATAACAATAATGGTATCGAAAATATTCCAGCCCTTTTTAAAGAAAGCGCGGATGCCATCACTGGCGAGATAACGGATCACTAATTCCACTAAAAAGAATACCGTGATCGCGATATCCATGATATTGAGTGCCGACTCCATAGCCGGAGGTAAAGAATAGGTATGAGCACCAACCGTTAAAGCTGAAATAATGATCACAGCAATCACAAACCATTGAAAACTCTTACTTTGATCGATGCGTTTGAAAGCTCGCTGAAAGTGCGAAAAGGTAGACGTTTGTTCCAAGAAGTTATCCCTTAAGAATATATACTCACATCATGATAAGTGGATTCTCGGCATAACAAAGTGAATAGACGTAACAGAGTATTACCTGCACGTCTATTCAATAACAATTAACTCATTAAACCTAACAAATATTTGGCCGCCGCTTGAGGATCTTGCGCATGACTAATGGCGGAAACCAACGCCAAACCATGTACGCCTGTCGCACTTAATTGCGGAATATTAGCTTCATTAATACCACCGATAGCCACAATAGGTAATTGAGTCGTACTGAGCGCCTTTTTCAATCCCTCAATTCCCCAATGGTTTTTAGTATTGGTTTTAGTCGGTGTAGCAAAAATGGCGCTTAAACCTATGTAGTCAATTGGCAAACTATCTGCTTGGGCAAGTTGCTGCTCGTTCTCAATCGACAAACCAAGGATCTTATTCGGGCCGATTAACCGCCGAGCGATTTCAGCAGGCATATCCGACTGACCTAAGTGCACGCCATCAGCATCAATCGCCAATGCGACATCCACTCGATCATTGATAATTAAAGGCACACCACTCCCGGCTAAAATATCTTTGACCGCTTGCGCCCGTTCGATAAAAGCTCGCACATCACCATGCTTTTCACGCACTTGCACCATAGTAACCCCACCAAGTACCGCTTCACTCACTACATGTTTCAGTGTGGCTAAATCTTGTTGATCATCGGTGACTAAATACAAACGATAGTCGCTCATTACACTTCCTTATTCGACACGCTCTCGGTTTAAAGGCTCTAATTTAAGACGCTGCCTCATCGTTTGCTCATCCAACTGATATAACTCATCTAACAATGCCATTTGTAGACTACCTGGACCGCGTGCTTGTTCTGCCGCGATCTCACCTACCACACCAAGCACCGCCGCAGCCGCTAAACCGGACTCATCCCCTACAGCGGCAAACGCACCTGTCAAAGCACTAAGCGTACAGCCCATCCCTGTCACGCAGGGCATCATTGAGTGGCCATTGTTGAGTTTTACGGTTTGTGTATTACTCACTATGTAGTCGGTTTCACCGGAGATCACGACACTCGCACCATACTCATTAACCAAGAAACCGGCTGCCGTTAATGCTGTATCGCTACTATCTAAAGCATCGACGCCTTTGCTTTGAGCTTGCTCACCCGCTAATGCAATAACTTCAGAGGCATTAGCACGGATGATCAACCGATTAGCTAACTGAGCTATTTGCCGTGACGTGTTGGTACGTAGTTGGCTGGCACCACACCCCACCGGATCCAGCACCACTATTTTATTGTGAAGATTGGCTTGCTCAACTGCAAATATCATTCGCTTTGTCCAAGCACTATCGAGCGTGCCAATATTCACCACTAGAGCACCAGCAAATGACATCATCTCTGCCATTTCTTGTTTTGAATGTGCCATTATTGGAGATGCACCGATTGCCAATAGCGCATTGGCGGTATTATTCATCACAACATAGTTGGTAATATTCACCACCAATGGCTTCTGTTCACGTAATGCGGTTAATGCTTGAGTAATTTGTTCGATTAACATGTTAATTCTCCAACTAGCCCTGTTTAACGTTTAATCCTTGCTGCCAAAAAGCCACCTCCATACGGGTTGCGGTTTTAAATACTTCAATCAAGTTTCGGCCACGCTGACTATTAATATCAATTTCGGCTAACAGTTGATTAAAGTGCTCCGCTCCACTTGCCACACCAGACTGAAACTCTTCGCCGCCATATAAATTTATCCAACTTGCATAAGGATTGCCTTCCAAAACGGTATCGGCATCTTCGATCAATCTTTTACCAATCACGGCATAACCAATCGAACAAGGCGCTAAAGCGGCATAAAGATCGACGAGATCTCCCGTCATACCGGCATCAAGTACATAACGGGTATAGGCGACTGTGCCAAAATCTTCTGGCTCATTTTCCAAATCACTTTCAGTTAATCCCCATTGACCGCAATACGTCACATGGTGCGATAATTCAGAATCAAGTAGACCTTGTACCGTAGGTAGAGCGCGGCGCATATCATCTAGAGTTCGTGATTTGTAAATGGCCAACGCATAAGCTCGTGCGTATTGTTTTAAGAATAAAAAATCTTGTTTTAAGTAGTGTAAAAAGCACGGTTGAGCCAGAGTGCCTTTTGCCAATTGCTCAACAAAAGCATGTTTGGTGTATTGCTGCCAATCTTGCTGACAAGCGTCGATCAAATCTTGGTATTTCATAATATGGTTGTCTCAAATTGGTGATATCGAATTAACTGAATCTTTTAACTTAGTCTTATAACTCAGCCTCTTAACTAAAGATTCGGTACGTAATCTTTTGCTTTTGGTAGCGTCTCGATGATTTTTTTATCGAACATAAACTTGGCGTAATCATCATAACGTTTGAGATCGACCGCTGATGGACGCAGTGCAAAACGGGTTAACGTATCCTGCCAAGCTCGATGATTAAGCTCGTTATCTAGTGTATCGGGTGCGTAGGCGACAAACTCTTTCCACGAGGTTTCTGGGTGGTTAACGATATAAGTGGTGGCTTGTTGTAGCGCAGTATTGAAAGCCTGGATCTTCTCTTTATCGTAGCTTTTAGCATTGGCAACAAACACTAACTCATCATAGGCAGGCACTCCATGTTCTTCAGGGTAGAAAGATTTGGCTTTATAGCCTTCTAGTGCTAACTGATTGCTTTCAAAATTGCGTAGACCTCCCCAAATAGCATCAACCTTGCCAGAAGCTAATGAAGACGATAACGCCCAACCAACATTGATCATTTGTACATCGGAAAGTTGAACGCCCTCTTGCGCTAACATAGTGCCAACGGTTGCCCCTTCATTGCCGGAAATAGCAATGCCGATCTTCTTACCTTTAAGGTCTGCAAGCTTTTCATTCTTTCCGTTATCAAGCACCATCAAAGTATTAAGCGGTGTGGCAATAAGGGTTGCCGAGCGAATTAAAGGCAAACCAGCAGCGACATCAATGGTTAAACTCGGTTGGTATGAAATCGCCATATCAACCTTGCCTGCCGCTACCAACTTAGCCGGAGTACTCGGATCCGCAGGTTCTTGAATATTGACTTTTAATCCCTGTTGTTTGAAATAGCCCCGCTCTTTAGCAATCACAATGGGGCCATGATTTGGATTGACGAACCAATCCAACATTAAAGTCATTTCTTTGTCTGCGGCAAGCGCATTAGCCGAAATAAGCGAGGTAACTAAAGTGACAACGCTGATCAATTTGTTTATTTTCACGAATCATTCCTTATTAAATAGTCCTGTTGGTTTACGATATATTAGGGTCTGTTGCCTAGTTATTGGCTTTCCCAAGGGCCTAATCATTTGCTTTCCCAAGGAATAGCCGCTTTCAATAATTTATCGGTGAGGAAATACAAGGAGATCGACAGCATTGCCAAAATAAATAATGCGGCAAACATTTCATCGATAATCATCCGAGCGTTAGCTTGTAACATTAAATACCCTAAGCCTTCACTCGACCCTACCCACTCCCCGACTACCGCTCCAATTGGTGCGATCACTACTGCAACACGAATCCCAGAAGCTAATGTTGGCAACGCCGCTGGTAATTGAATATGACGTAACAACTGCCACTTAGAAGCGCCCATGGTTTTGGCAAGATCAAGATAACCCGTTGGGGTATTACGCAAACCGTCATAACAACAAGTGGTCACAGGAAAGAATATAATGATGGCTGCCATGACAACTTTCGATGCAATGCCATATCCGAGCCAAAGCATGAGTACTGGCGCAATGGCAAAGACTGGAATCGCTTGGCTAGCAATAAGAATCGGTAATAACCAACGTTTGAGCGGTTCAAACATCAACATTTGTAAGGCGAATAGCAATCCCATCGATAAACCAAGTGCAAGACCTAACAAAATTTCCTGTGCAGTCACCCAAGTGTGTTTAAGCAAGACATCATATCGAGTGACGAGTTTGTCCAGTACATCAACAGGCGCAGGCAAAATAAAACTCGGCATATCAAACATAACGACAATCAATTGCCACAAGCCGAGAATCACCACAACCGTAACTAACAAACGTAACGCAGGATGAGTCACCCGCTCTTTTTGACTCACTCGGCGAGAAAGTGATTGGTATTGAGTCATCTCACTCATAATCTTTCTCCAACTGCTGCAAAATCGCATGTTGTAAGGCGGCACACTCACCATCCAGCACACGAGGAATAGCTGACTCTGGCACAGCAAGGGGTTGCGCTTTGGCCGGGCTTCCTTGCAGCACATACAATTGATTGGCTAGCCGAACCGCTTCTTGCGGATCATGAGTAATCAAAACCACCGTTTTATCTTTCAATAAATCGGCTGATAAAGTCTGTAATTTGTGGCGAGTCACTGCATCTAATGCGGAGAAAGGTTCATCCATCAAAACGACGGGCTTGTCTTGCATTAAGGTGCGAGCAAGTGCGACACGTTGCCTCATCCCACCTGAAAGTTGATCCGGCTTGGCATAGCAATAATCCACCAGCCCTACTTGCTGTAATAGTTTGAGCGCACGTGGCTGATCTTTATGTAAGTCGCGTTGTGAATGATTAAAGCGCGAACTTAAACACACGTTATCCAACACATTGAGCCACGGCAGCAGCAGATCTTGCTGAGCCATATACGCGATATGTTCAGTTAAAAGTAAGTTATCGGTAGTAATCAGCTCGCCCTGCCACTCAACTTTGTCATCTAATAAACCCGCTAGGTAGCGAAGAATCGTCGTTTTACCGCAGCCACTTCGGCCCAGCAACACCGTCCATTGCCCAGCTGGAATCGTCATATTAATGCCTGAAAGCGTCGGCGCTTGGCTATCCTTATATTGCAAACAAGCGTTAATAAGCTGAATGCCGATGGTTTTAGTCGGCATTGCACTAGAAGACGTAGTTTCAAGAGACGTTGTTCTAGGAGCTGTCGCTCTAGGAGACGTAGCTTTAGTCGACATAACTAAAACCTAACGTTATCGCAATGGTATTACGCTGGATTATCGATAAGCGAGTTAAGCTGACATGATGAGCTGCTGAGATCACAGGCACACAAGGGGCTTGGAATAAAAATATTTGTATTTGTTGAGGATTACGCGGTATTGAAGAATTCGCCATTGCCACTCCTATTACCGACGTATAGGAACTGACTTTGGCCGTCATTGGGAAGGATCGAGGATCAGATTCGCAAAGGTTACCGATATGATTCGGCGAATGGCAAAGCGTTATAGTTCCCTACGTCAGTGCTAACTGAATCAGGTTCTACGGGTCTCGAATTTCGATCTCAGCCAATACTGGCCCCCCGACTATTACGCACAAATCATAACAGGACATTTACATCAGTAACATGCTTTTTTGATAATAACGCCTATTTATGAGAAGTCGCTACTTGGCTTGCAATCACTTTTCGTCAAGCGAGTAGCATGGCCGAACGCACATTATTGGATTGTCATTCCAGCCGAGCCTAAGCGAGAGCAGGAATCTAATTATCAGGTACTGAATATTGGAATAGCTTTTTCTTTAGGCACATACAACTAAGGGAGGGTTGGTGTGAGTAACTTATTTATGCCCCGAAATCACTTAATGATCCAAGTGTTAGCTCCCCTCAAACTCGTCATCCCGGAAACGAGGGACGAGTTATCCGGGATCTCTCACACCAATGAAACTTGCGTGAAAGCGAGACCCCGCATCTTCTTCGCCTAGGCTCATGTGCGGGGTGACGGAGGGGGAAACTCATTTTTGCCCCAAAGTGAGTTAGAAAGAGTACTGAGAAAATCCACAGTTCTTCACTATGAGTTGGCTTTGGTGAACTATACGGATTATTTCCGCATTTTATGCTGAGTGAATATGAGATAAATCTTACTTTATGAATAAATTTAGTTGTTTAGCTTGCTGTTACAAAAAGTGACTGGGAAGATAGACGGAAAGACTATATGGATTTTTTCCGTCTATTAAATTGTTAGTTGCGAATCAAAATTCGGAGGAATAATGGAAACATTCTTAGTTTTACTAGCACTAATTGTTGCTTGTACAACGCTTTTTGTTCAACGACAGCATAATAGGAAAGAGTTGCTACCAATTATTCATACGTATTTTTCTGCAGATGTTCGCGACGAATGGCTAACTCGAGAATTTAGGTTGATTAATGACGGCAATGGTGTTGCCATCCTCAAAAAAATCACACTGCACTTAGAAAATGAAGATATTGAAATTACCCATTTCAACGATTTTTCAAAGGTAATCGAAGAGAAATTACCTCAAAGAAAAGACGTTTCAACATCGTTACCTTTTTGCGTTAGTGCTTCATCTAGTGAAGTTATGTATAGGTACACTATTCCAGTTAAGAGCAGCGATGTACTTGATGGGGTTTCTATCACTGTTATGTGTGAGTCAGTGTATGGAGACATTGTGGAAGCAAACTCGAAGGGGTTTGTAGTTCACTCAAACAATAGAGATTTGCCTTTTGAGTACATTTTTTCAAAGTGTGCAGACCTATGTTTAGTTATTATAGAAAAAGCAACTAACAAACGCTTCAAGAGGGATTCGTGAACGCGTGCCGAACTCGCTTCGCTCAAGCATGGCACACGTTCACTCACCCCTTAAGCGGGCGTTGAGGCTGTAGAATAATTCATTATTCTAGTAATTTCATAAGAAACGCCATGTTTAACTTATTGTTTTATTTGGTTATTTATTTTTAGTAATTGCTGTATTTTCTCAAGAATGGAGTAATCCTACAGCCTCGTTATGCGCCAAAGGTTGGACTCACATCCATACTCTTATGCAAGATTCTGATGATCTGGATGTTTTGGCTACCAATTTGTTGATAAAAAATAACATGGCTTCCTTGTGGAAATTTTCGGTAGCCATCTCTGATTTCATCACAAGTTTTACCGATATCAGGATTTTCAGCAAGTAGCCAAAATGATTCATCGAATTGTTTGAGATAAATATTTCGTTGCTCACGGCCCCACCTGCGGGAGGTAAACAAGGCAATATCTTTTAAATCAGATTTTGCCTTGTTGGTTATTTGGAATGGTTTCATTTTCTCTCTTCGTTATCTAGTTCACTGATAAACGAATCGAGGTCATAATCAGCCATACCACTTTCTTCACCTTCAACGAGTAGTTGTCGTAAAGTGTTCATTTTCGTTTCTTGTGTTTCGAGTAAACGTAGAGCGGAACGAATTACTTCACTTGCTGAGCCATAGCGTCCACTTTGGATCTGGTTACTGATGAAGCCATCAAAGTGTTCGCCGAGAGTGATGCTAGTATTTTTAGCCATTGCAATCTCCTAATACCAAATAGTACCTAATTATGGTATTGGTTTAAGGTAATCGCAAGTAGCGCATAACAAACATTTAAGGTGTCAAGATACTTCAGCTAATCGAATAAAAGCGGTTTAGCTCAATAACCCTAAATCGTTTCTGTCCAAAACGAGTTTGTTTCTTTACCTAAGAAATACTTTAGACTTTGGCTATTCTAAAACCTGCCATTCCGCAAATAAGGAACGAATTATCCGAAATCTGTCACACCAATGAAACTTGCGTGAAAGCGAGATCCCGCATCTTCTTCGCTTAGGCTCATGTGCGGGAGGACAGGGCCAGAGCGATTCATTTGTGCCCAGAAACAAATTACACCCTCACCATAATAAGTTCATGGACCGCATTCGGCCCGATGAACCATTCCTTACCTGTATATTTTTGTGGCAGCAAAACGGCTAGCATCTCATTTTATTGGTAATAGCTTTTATCTTTGGAGCGCATCCAATGTTGTTCAGCTGCACCCAATAAAAATCCCAGTCAATTCTGTGAACTGACTGGGATTATAGTTAGTTGGGAAAACTTAACTCACTAATTATAGTAAGCCCTACTCCCATTCAATCGTAGCGGGTGGCTTACCTGAAATATCGTAAACCACACGTGAAATACCATCGATTTCGTTGATGATACGGTTCGAGACTTTACCTAGGAAATCGTACGGTAGGTGCGCCCAATGTGCGGTCATGAAATCAATCGTTTCAACAGCACGTAGTGACACTACCCAATCGTATTTACGGCCATCGCCCATGACGCCAACCGAGCGTACAGGCAGGAATACCGTAAAGGCTTGCGATACTTTATTGTAAAGATCCGCAGCATGAAGCTCTTCAATAAAGATGGCATCAGCGCGGCGCAGTAAGTCACAGTATTCTTTTTTCACTTCACCGAGTACACGCACACCTAAGCCTGGACCTGGGAACGGATGACGGTAAAGCATGTTATACGGCAAGCCTAGCTCTAGACCAATCTTACGCACTTCATCTTTAAACAATTCACGTAATGGTTCAACCAAGCCCATTGCCATATCATCAGGTAGACCGCCAACGTTATGGTGTGATTTAATCACGTGCGCTTTACCGGTTTTCGATGCCGCTGATTCAATCACATCCGGGTAAATTGTACCTTGCGCTAACCATTTCGCATTTTTCAGTTTCTTCGATTCTTCATCGAAGATTTCCACGAATACGCGGCCAATGATCTTACGTTTCGCTTCTGGCTCAGCTTCACCACCTAGCGCATCTAGGAAACGGTTTTCAGCATCAACATGGATGATGTTAAGACCAAAATGATCGCCAAACATTTCCATTACTTGCTCGGCTTCATTCAAACGCAATAAGCCGTTATCAACGAATACACAAGTCAGTTTAGGGCCAATCGCGCGGTGAATAAGCATCGCCACTACCGATGAATCTACCCCACCAGAAAGACCTAAGATCACTTCATCATCGCCCACTTGCTCTTTAATACGAGCAACTGCGTCTTCGATGATTGAAGATGGTGTCCATAGTTTGCTACAGCCACAGATATTCAGCACAAAGTTCTCAAGCATACGTAAGCCTTGGCGAGTGTGCGTGACTTCTGGGTGGAACTGAACACCGTAAAAACGTTTTGCTTCATTGGCCATTGCTGCGTATGGACAAGTATCGGTTTGAGCAACTTTAGTAAAATCACTTGGGATCTCGACAACTTTATCGCCGTGGCTCATCCATACATCAAGCAGTGGTTTGCCATCTTCAGCGATCGCATCTTCAATGTTTTTGAATAGTTCACACTCTTCAACCATTTTCACTTGTGCATAGCCAAATTCACGCTCATTTGAGCCCGCTACTTTACCGCCAAGTTGTTCTGACATGGTTTGCATGCCGTAACAAATACCAAATACCGGTACACCTGCATTAAACACATACTCAGGAGCGCGAGGTGAACCTGCTTCCGTCACACTTTCTGGGCCGCCCGATAAGATAATACCGTTTGGATTAAATTCACGGATATCCGCTTCGTCTACATCCCAGCTCCACAATTCACAGTACACACCGATTTCACGGATACGACGAGCAATCAATTGGGTGTATTGAGAGCCAAAATCTAAAATTAAAATGCGTTCAGCATGGATATTGGTTGTCATTAGTGTTCTCTAATAATCTAATCAAAGTGGGTGTGGTACGAGTTTCGAGTTTCGAGTTTCGAGTTTCGAGTTTCGAGTTTCGAGTTTCGAGTTTCGAGTTTCGAAAAGACTAGTTCCTCTTTATCTAAACTCAATCACTCGCACCATTAAAATATTATCAGGGTAAAGCTTCATCGAATGACTCACTTTACCCATAGATTCAAAACTTACATTCTGTTGTAGTTAGGTGCTTCTTTGGTGATCTGTACATCATGCACATGCGACTCTTGCATGCCGGCACCAGAAATACGAACAAATTCGGCTTTAGTACGCATATCTTCGATAGTTGCACTGCCAGTTAAGCCCATGCTTGAACGTAAACCACCCATTTGTTGATGAATGATTTCTTTTAGACGACCTTTATAAGCGATGCGACCTTCGATACCTTCTGGCACTAGCTTGTCTGCCGCATTATCCGATTGGAAGTAACGGTCTGATGAACCTTGAGACATCGCGCCTAGTGAGCCCATACCACGATAAGACTTGTAAGAACGGCCTTGGAAAAGAATGACTTCACCCGGTGCTTCTTCAGTACCTGCGAACATTGAGCCCACCATCACGCAAGATGCGCCAGCGGCAATCGCTTTACAGATATCACCAGAGAAACGAATACCACCATCAGCAATCACAGGAATGCCAAATTCAGCTGCTGCGCTAGCCGCTTCTGAAATCGCAGTAATTTGTGGAACACCTACGCCCGTTACGATACGAGTAGTACAAATAGAACCAGGGCCGATACCGACTTTAACCGCATCTACACCGGCATCAATGAGTGCACGAGCACCAGCAGCCGTTGCTACATTACCACCGATGATTTGCAGATCAGGATATAGAGCACGAGTTTCTTTAATGCGATCAAGAACACCTTGAGAATGACCGTGAGAAGAATCAATCAATAGTACATCAACACCCGCTTCAACTAGCGCTTTAACACGTTCTTCATTACCAGCACCCGCACCAACGGCAGCACCAACACGTAAACGGCCACGCTCATCTTTACAAGCGTTAGGTTTACGTTCTGCTTTTTGGAAATCTTTTGCGGTGATCATGCCAGAAAGTTGGAAAGCATCATTTACTACTAATACTTTCTCAACTCGATGTGCTTGCATGCATTGTTGAACTTCACTCATTGATGCGCCTTCTTTAACAGAAGCCAGGCGATCTTTTGGTGTCATCACTTGTTCAACGGTTTTCGTTAAATCGGTTACAAAACGCACGTCACGACCGGTAATAATACCAACAAGATCGTTACTTTCTGTCACAACAGGAAAACCAGCAAAACCGTGTTTCTCGGTTAATGCTTTCACATCAGCAATGGTTTCATCAGGACGGATAGTCACAGGATTGCTAACCACACCCGCTTCGTAAATTTTTACTAAGCGAACTTCTTCAGCTTGTTGCTCGATCGACATATTCTTGTGAATAAAACCGATTCCGCCTTCTTGAGCTAGAGCAATAGCCAAACGAGCTTCTGTTACCGTATCCATAGCGGCAGAGATCATTGGGACATTAAGGGTGATCTTTTTGGTCAACTGAGTGCGAAGATCAGCTGTATTTGGAAGAACAGTAGAGTGTGCTGGGACGAGCAGTACGTCATCAAACGTTAAAGCTTCTTTAGCGATTCGTAACATTGCAATATCTCACATAAGAGTTTTGGAGGAATAAATCCCGCATTGAGCTTTAGCTCTCCGCGATAAACTCATTTCATCGTTTCGCATAACAAAATGAATTTGGGATTTGATATTGCAGCGGGATTATACGCCTCACGCAATCGTTTGACTAGACGTTTTTGTTAGTTTCTTTATGATATTTTCATCAATAAATTTATCGATAAAAAATATGGTTAAAAATCGTTTGTTTATTGAGCTTATTAAATGTGTTTTTTCTCAGATAATCGACAACTTAATTAGGCTCAAAATCCAACTAACGCTATAATAAAATCGATTGCTTACCTCTTTTTGATCTAAAAATGGCGACCGATGACTCTACATTCTAATCCCAATATTTTTACCGTCTCTCGTTTAAATGCCGAAGTCAGAATGCTACTTGAAAATGAGATGGGCATTGTATGGCTTATTGGTGAACTATCGAACTTTTCAGCGCCCGTTTCTGGTCATTGGTATTTCTCTTTAAAAGATACACGAGCTCAAGTTAAGTGTGCCATGTTTAAAGGTAATAACCGACGAGTGAGCTTTAAACCGCTTAATGGTAATCAAGTTCTCGTTAAAGCCCGTTTATCTTTATATGAACCACGTGGCGACTATCAGCTTATCGTCGAAAATATGCAGCCTGAAGGCGATGGTCGCTTACAACAAATGTTCGATGAATTAAAAATGAAATTAGCGGGTGAAGGGTTATTTGCTCAGCATCTAAAAAAACCGTTACCCGCTAATCCCAAACGCATCGGCGTTATCACTTCTAAAACTGGCGCTGCTTTATATGACATATTAGATGTTTTGAAGCGTCGTGATCCTAGCCTACCAGTCATTATTTACCCTACTACGGTACAGGGCGAAGACGCCGCATTTAAAATTGCTCAAGCGATTGGTCGAGCGAACAGCCGTAATGAATGCGATATTTTAATTGTAGGACGAGGCGGTGGTTCACTAGAAGATCTATGGTGTTTTAACCATGAAATAGTGGCAAGAACCATATCCGCAAGCCAGATCCCGATTGTCAGTGCAGTTGGCCATGAAGTTGATGTCACCATTGCCGATTTTGTTGCAGATGTTCGTGCACCGACACCATCTGCTGCGGCAGAATTAGTTAGCCGAGATAATAGTCATAAAGCACAAACCATTTTAAGCAAGCAACAAGCGTTAATGAGTGCCTGGCGTCATTATAGCCATCAGAAAAAAACGCAGCTCAATCGACTACAATTTGCATTAGAAAAGCAGCATCCTCGCTACCAGTTAGAAAAACAAAGTCAAAAGTTAGATGACCTTTCTTCGCGTATGCAACAAGCTTTAACTCGGAAATTGGCACAATCAAGAAACCAATTAGATCGAGCACAACAAAAACTCAATTTTTATTCGCCCAATAAATCTATTGAGCGCAATCAATATCACTTGAAAAATAATAAAGAACGATTGATTCAAGCA
The DNA here is from genome assembly GCF_030161215.1 of Vibrio algivorus. Taxonomy (NCBI): domain Bacteria; kingdom Pseudomonadati; phylum Pseudomonadota; class Gammaproteobacteria; order Vibrionales; family Vibrionaceae; genus Vibrio; species Vibrio algivorus. The sequence goes on along the minus strand of NZ_BSPV01000009.1, from coordinate 47,893 downwards.
ATTAACCAATATTTATTGAATCAACACTATCGACTTTCTCTTCAAGCTGAAAAACTCGATACTGTTAGCCCTCTTTCCACTTTAAAGCGTGGTTATTCGATAACACGAGATAAAAATGGCAAGTTGATCACTGATGCTAAACAGCTCCGCTCTGGAGAGACAATTAACACGAAATTTATTGATGGTGATATATACTCAGTTGTTGTATGAGTATTTTTTTAATCACTATGCATTCCAATAGCGAGGCTTGATTTGAATCAGCATAAAGAAACTTGGCCATCACTATGGCAAGAAATCGTAAACTTGGTTGCAGATCTTACCGAAGTACCGGTAGCGCTTATTATGCGTAAAAATGCCAATAGTATGGAAGTCATAGCCACCAACAGCAATGAGGTTGATAACCCTTACCAGATTGGTGATAAGGAAACCTTATGTCATAACCTATATTGTCATCATGTGGTACAAACAGATTCTCCTCTGCATGTTTCCAATGCTCTAAAACTAGACAAATGGAAAAACAATCCTGATATCAAGCTTGGCATGGTGGCTTATTATGGCTTGCCGATCCATTTTCCAGATGGAAGCACCTTCGGCACTTTTTGCATTTTAGATAATAAAGAACGAGAGTTTGATGATAAGTTTCAACGCTTAGTTCAGTTACTGGCTAGCTCAATTGAAAGCTCACTGGCAATGCACATTGAAAACCTGAAATTAAATGATGAACTTCAAGAGCGAGATCATTATCACTCATTGACCAATTTACCGACTCAATCGCTATGTCGAGATAAGTATTCACATAAAGATAATCTCAATTTATCTATTCTCTTCATTCGCAATATTCAGGCATTTGATATTAGAGATAATCTAGGCTTAATTGATGCACAGAGGTTAACTCAAGAGTTTTATAAACAAGTAAAAAATTGTATTCCGGAAGATGTGGGAATCTACTACATCAGTAACTCTGAAATGATATTAGTTGTTAGCTCTCAACTACCCGATACATTAGCCGGTAAAACTGAGAACCTAGCTTGTTTACTGCACGAATTATTTTCTTCTCCACTCAATTTAAACGATAAAAAAATTACCATTCCAATCAGTATTGGTTGTGCTTTCTCTTACAATAATGCACATCCTTTTGAAGAAGTCCTTGATATGGCAACGGTTGCTTGTACTCAAGGAGCTTGTTCAGGAAAAGCATTTCATATATTTAATCCAGACCAGCAAAAATTACGCCAGCATCATTATGAAATAACTCAACAGTTTCCAAGTGCCTTTGAAAAGAATGAGTTCTATTTAAATTATCAGCCTATCATCTCAGCCGAAACAAATCAGATTGTGGGTTGTGAAGCCTTGGTTCGTTGGAACAATGAAAAATTAGGGATGATCTCCCCTGATGAATTCATCCCCTTAGCGGAAAAGTGTGGTGCGATGGTGAAACTCGGTGATTGGATCATCGATCAGGCGCTTGAAAGTTTAAAGCGCTGGCACAAGAAGAATCCCCCAGGCTTTTATATCAGTATTAATATCTCTAGTACTCAGTTTAGCCAAGATGATTTTTCCGATAAGATCAAAGCGAAATTGAAGCAATATCAAATTAACCCCGATAGCATCCTACTAGAGATAACAGAAACCGCATTACTTGATAATCAGCAACAAGTGATGAAGCACTGCCAAGAACTCTCTCAGCTAGGAGTAAAAATCGCTCTGGATGATTTTGGAACGGGATTTTCTTCTTTGAGCCACTTGCACGACTTCCCGATCGATATCGTAAAAATCGACAAAAGTTTTATCTTTAGCTTAAACAGTTCTAAAAAATCAGAACAACTGGTTAAAGGCATTGTATCACTAGGTAAAATGTTAGACTTGAAAGTGGTTGCTGAAGGGGTGGAAAGTTTAGATATCTGTCAAAATCTACAATCATTGCATTGCGACTTTATGCAAGGTTATTACTGGGATCGCCCGCTCTCTCCGGAAGATTTTGAATCCATCTACCTTGATACCAAAAGTAACGACAAAATTTAAATTCAGCGAGGAGTTCATTATGACTCGATGTTTTTGTACCTAGCTGCTATACGGCTAATAAACGTCGTAAAAAATTAGCCGCTTCCAGTTTAAAGAGCATCATTATATTCAAATTGAATACGCGTTTTAGACTTCAGTTCATTACAATGAGAACAGAAATAGCTCACCGAACCACAAGCCTGTATTTTTTCTGCCGTTTGTTGGCAGTCTGGACACTTAGCGACACGTGTATAGATACGCTGGCATGCATGACATAGATACTGCTCCCCTCTCACGCTGCCACTAACTTTGAAGGTTAACTCTTCCTGACAGGAAGGACATAAATCCTGCTTCATTATCACCTCAATAAAAATACCTGTAGATTTAACTCAATAGTATTATTATCCATCAAGACAAAAAATTTACTGACTTCAAATAAGATAAATAGATCTTTCACCGATCTTCCGCTTTCTACCTCGTGATCAGCGATCTACCCCATTAAGAATATTTATATCACCATATACCGAAAGCATAAGTTACATGTTCTGCATTTCAATTTTAAAAAGCACAATAATCTAAAATATTAATTTAAAACGCCATGATCCGATATTTTAAATATTCCACAAAACGCTATTTAGGCTATTAAACCAAAAGATCATCGTCTTACAGGAGAAGTGACTTCTAATTATAATTCATGCTTCCTACGTACTTATCTAGATAACCCAGATTTGGATAACTAGAGCGACTCAATACTACTCTTCTAGCGTCTAACTACGTTTAATACCAATCACACTAATTAGATGGTCAGAAATTGCGTAAGTAAAAGGCTTGATAACAAGGCGGAAATTTTCGATAAGTAGTCATTCTACAATAAAAATTTCTTACGAAGTGATCGAGTCTTTTAACAAACAAAAATGATCAGATAATTAACCTCAACTTCGGATAAGAGTGTCACAATAATTAACCTAACACACTGATATAAAAATGATAAAAACATCTGTCAGGCATCTAGGATTGATGACTTTCTCTCAATGCTGCAATTTGGGATGGATAACAAGGCAAAATCATAAGTCAATAGCTTGCCTATTGCGTTGATTTTAACGAAGTTAGACGCCTAAAGTGCTGTATTGAGTGACTTCTAGTTATCCGCAGCTGAGGTTAATTAGTGCGATTGGTATTAGATAAATAGACTGACATACAAAAATACCACTCAATTGAGTGGTATTTAAAGTTAGAGATTATAGTGAATGCAGTAAAAACTACTTCTTACGGCCACGCTTAATCAAACTTACCATACGCTTACGCTTCTGCTCTTCAGAATAGCCCGCTTTTTTGGTTGGCGCTTGATTCTCAAATGGGTTCTCACTATTTTGGAATTGAATACGAATTGGTGTGCCCATAATTTCTAGAGAACGACGGAAATAATTCATCAAGTAGCGTTTGTATGAATCTGGTAAATCTTTTACCTGATTTCCATGCACAACCACGATTGGCGGATTATAACCACCAGCGTGGGCATATTTCATCTTCACACGGCGGCCACGAATAAGCGGCGGCTGGTGATCATCTTGAGCCATCTTCATGATACGAGTTAGCACAGAAGTACCAACACGTGTCGTGGCAGACTTATACGCTTCTTGTACTGATTCAAATAGGTGCCCAACACCCGTACCATGTAACGCAGAGATAAAGTGAATTCGAGCAAAGTCAACGAAACCTAAACGACGATCTAGCTCTTTCTTCACGCGTTCTTTGACATCTGTATCAAGACCATCCCACTTATTAACCGCAATCACGAGCGAACGGCCGGCATTTAGCGCAAAACCTAATAAGCTAAGATCTTGATCTGAGATATTCTCACGAGCATCAATGATGACTAGGACAACGTTAGCATCTTCAATTGCTTTTAAGGTTTTAATGACCGAGAACTTTTCAACAGCTTCATTAATACGCTTACGACGGCGAACACCGGCAGTATCAATCAGCACATATTCACGCTCATCACGCTTCATTGGAATATAGATTGAGTCACGAGTGGTCCCTGGCATATCGTAAACTACGACACGCTCTTCACCTAGAATACGGTTAGTGAGCGTTGATTTACCAACATTTGGTCGACCAATGATAGCAAGTTTAATTGGTTGATCTTGTAAGCGTTTGAATTCAGCTTCAGCTTGCTCTTCAGTGTATTCAAGCTGTTCTTCTTCTACATCTACATCGCCAGTAAGATCTTCAATTCCACCATTAAGTAGTGCCTGCTCTGCTGCAAGTTCATCTGAAAATGGTTTTAATGCTTTATCAATTAAGCTCATTACACCACGCCCATGCGCAGCGGCAATTTGATAAATCTTATCCATACCTAGCTGCCAAAACTCTGCGCTTGCCGCATCAGCATCAATACCATCGACTTTATTAACAACTAGCATGCTTGGTTTTTCACGCATACGCAGGTGACGAGCGATCGCTTCATCGGCAACAGTTAGGCCAGCACGGCCATCGACCATAAATAAAACGACATCTGCTTCTTCAATCGCTGCTAATGACTGTTCTGCCATCTTGGTTTCTACGCCATCTTCAGTACCATCGATACCACCAGTATCGATTACGATGAACTCATGTTCACCCGATTTAGCTTGACCATATTTACGATCGCGAGTTAAGCCTGGAAAGTCAGCCACCAGTGCGTCACGTGTACGTGTAAGACGATTAAATAACGTGGATTTACCAACGTTTGGACGCCCAACTAGAGCCACTACAGGAATCATATTTACCTCTACAATCTTTAAAATCACATCAGTAGTTATAGGTAATGATCATCTATATTATGATGGTTACCTATAACTACTCAATCTATTCAACATTCTTAGTTAGCCACTTAAATAGCATAGCTAAGAATAACAACGGCTCCTATAATCCGAGTTGGATAGGAGCCGATTACTCATACTGATAAAATCAGGGGCGCAGATTATATCACGATCCTTCAGGGATCTGCATTTTCTTTATATCGCCATCACGACCAATGATAATAAAACCATCATCTGTTTCAATTGGTGCGGCCGCGATTCCTTCATCATCAATTAACTGTTGAGCAACAAATTTACCAGAAGTTCTATCTAGCCAATGTAGATAACCCTCTCCATCTGCCACAACTAAGTAATTACCGATCATCACAGGTGCGGTTAACTGACGATATTCTAGAGATTCATTGCTCCAAATTTCAGTACCACTACGGATATCTACCGCTGAAATATGATCTTTATCGGTGACAACAAAAATACGACTAGCATCAGTTGCAAGATCGGTTGCAGAAGAATAAGTACGTTTCCACATTGGCGCACCTGAACGTAAATCAATCGCTACCAACTGACCATTGACACCAACGGCGTATAGGTTAGCGCCGATAATTAATGGGCTAGCATCAACATCGACGAGACGATCAATTTCTGTTGAGCCTTTTGGAGTACCAATCGGTTGTTGCCACAATAACTGACCACGTTGAATCAATGCTGCAGCAAGACGGCCATTTGCCATCCCCCAAAATACCCCCCCTGAAATAGAAACAGGAGAACTATCACCACGTAAGGTTAAGTTAGGTACTTCATTGCTGATATCCCACACTTGCTCTCCGGAATCTTGCTTTAAAGCAACCAGAGAGCCTTTACTGGTATGCAACATCACTAGGCTTTCATCGGCTAATGGCTTTGCTAAGATTTCACCATCGACTTTCTGCTGCCAAACAATGGAACCATCTTCAACCGAAAGAGCAAACGCTTCGCCATTTTCAGTACCGATATATAACTTATCATAAGAAGCAGTTAAACCGCCGGATAAACGAGCTGGGCCACCTTCTGATAAATCTTGTTCCCAGAGAGTCTTGCCAGTATCAGGATCCAGTGCTTTGACTTCACCATCTCGGCTCGCAACAAATACTTTGTCATAAGCATACACTGGAGAAAGTTTTGAAAAATAATGTCCAACCCCATCACCAATAGAAGCACTCCACTCAGTTGTCGGAGTAAATTGGCTGTTTACGACTGGTAGCGGTGCCATCACAATCGTATCTTCTTCGCTAGAACAGCCGAGTAGAGCAAGTGCAATAGCTGAAATCGCTAAGCTGCGGTTGAACATTTTCTTCATGCAAGACATCCCTTACTTTGCAAGATCATCAAGTTTAATTTGTAGTGCTTGATTGGTTGAACCATCTTGTTGTGCTTGAGTATATGCTTTCATTGCGGCGTCTTTATCACCTTTTAGCAGATAAATATCACCCATAAGCTCTTGGTTTCTTGCCTTCCAAGCTTCTGATTTCACATCTGAAACTGTTTTAATCGCATTATCATAGTCACCTTGTGCCGCGAGTACGCGTGCAGTACGGTAAGCGATAATTGGCGTTAAGGTTTCATCTTTGGTATTAGCTTGAGCCCATTTTAACTGAGTAAGAGCATCATCAAGCTTATCAGCATCGATTTGTACTTTTGCTAGTTGTAATGCAGTTAAAACCGCATAAGCCGTTTTATCGTTATTATCAATAAACTCTTGCGCTGATGCAGCAGCATCAATACCTTTCGCCTCAATATTCGAAACGATGGCCGTATAACCATGCGATGCGGTTTCTTGCGCCGTCGTTTGGGTGTCTTGATAGTAACGCCACCCCAAAATGCCACCAATACCAACAACAACACCGATAATCACGGCTTTACCGTTCGCTTGCCACCAATCTTTAATTGCTTCTACTTGTTGTTCTTCATCAGCGTCGTAGATACTCACGTCCTGTCCTCTTAAATAAATCGACTCAATAAAATTAAATAATGTTAGCTAAATGAGCAGCAACATCGGCTTGCGGCATAGTTTGTTGTTCACCACCAGCGAGATTTTTAACCACAATACTTTGCTCTGCTACTTCATTTTCACCCAATACCAGTGCAATAGTTGCGCCTACTTTATCCGCACGTTTGAATTGCTTCTTAAAGTTACCGCCGCCAAAGTGAGTCATAAGACGAAGTCCCGGTACTGATTCACGTAATTGCTCAGCAAACTTCATACCATTAACTAAAGTACCTTCACCTGCCGTCACTAAATAAACATCAACCGCTTTACGAGTGTCATTAAGCTCTAAGGTTTCTAGCATTAAGACTAAACGCTCAAGCCCCATCGCAAAACCGACTGCTGGAGCCGGTTTACCACCAAGCTGTTCAACTAGACCATCATAACGACCACCACCACAAACGGTACCTTGTGAGCCTAAGCTTTCGGTAATCCACTCAAAAACCGTTTTATTGTAGTAATCTAAACCACGAACTAAACGTTGATTAACTTGGTATTCAATGCCCGCAGCATCGAGTAATTCACATAGACCAGCAAAGTGGGCTTTTGAGTCATCATCAAGATAATCAGCTAATTGAGGTGCATCGACTAAAATTGCTTGGATTTCAGGGTTTTTAGTATCCAATACACGCAGAGGGTTGGTATACATACGACGTTTGCAGTCTTCGTCCAGCACATCAATATGCTGTTCTAAAAACTCAATCAAGACATTACGGTAGTGTTGACGAGCTTCTAAAGAACCAATCGAGTTTAATTCAAGACGAACATGCTTATCGATCCCCAACTCACGCCATAAGCGCGCAGTCATCATAATCAATTCCGCATCAACATCCGGTCCTTGTAAACCAAAAACTTCAACACCGACTTGGTGGAATTGGCGATAACGACCTTTTTGTGGACGTTCATGGCGGAACATTGGACCCATGTACCACAAACGTTGCTCTTGGTTATAAATCAAACCATTTTCAATTCCAGCACGTACACAACCTGCGGTTCCTTCAGGGCGCAGAGTTAAGCTATCGCCATTACGGTCTTCAAAGGTGTACATTTCTTTTTCAACCACATCGGTGACTTCACCAATTGCACGCTTAAATAGGTTCGTCATCTCAACGATTGGCATACGGATCTCATTGTATCCATAAGAGCTAACGACACGCTTCACAGCGTCTTCAACTTTATGCCAAAGTGGAGATTGTGTCGGAAGGCAGTCGTTCATACCTCGAATTGCTTGAATTATTTTAGTCACAGTCTTTACCGTTTATATTCGTATAGGTGATTATTTATCGATGTGGCTGATATCAATACGGTTATTGCTATCTAACATGGATGCTTTGGCGCGAATCTTCGCTTCTAGTTGATCGATAACATTATCATTATCAAAGCGCTCTTTCTGACGTTTACCATCTTCATAAAACGCACTTTTCTTATTACCGCCAGCGATACCCATGTGCGAAACTTCAGCTTCACCTGGGCCATTAACGACACAACCAATAATAGAAACATCCATTGGAGTAATGATGTCTTCTAAACGTTCTTCTAGCGCATTAACTGTACCAATAACGTCAAACTCTTGACGTGAACAGGTAGGACATGCGATGAAGTTAATGCCACGAGAACGAATACGCAGCGACTTCAATATATCGAAACCAACTTTAATTTCTTCAACAGGATTAGCGGCCAGAGAAATACGTAGCGTATCGCCTATACCTTCCGCTAGCAGCATACCTAGGCCAACAGCCGATTTAACAGAGCCAGCACGAGCACCACCGGCTTCGGTGATCCCTAGGTGTAATGGTTGGTCGATCTGTTTTGCCAGTAAGCGATAGGAATCTACGGCTAAGAATACATCAGAGGCTTTCACACTGACTTTAAATTGATCAAAGTTCAGGCGATCAAGAATATCAACATGACGCATTGCTGATTCCACTAATGCTTCCGCAGTAGGTTCACCATATTTTTGTTGAATTTCTTTCTCTAAAGAGCCGCCATTAACACCAATTCGAATTGGAATATTTTTGTCGCGAGCACAATCAACAACTGCACGAATACGGTCTTCATTACCAATATTACCAGGGTTAATTCTTAAGCAATCAACACCATATTCCGCTACTTTTAACGCAATGCGATAATCAAAATGTATATCCGCGACAAGAGGAACATTCACTTGTTGTTTAATTAGCTTAAAGGCTTCTGCTGCATCCATTGTCGGTACAGATACGCGAACAATATCCGCGCCCACTTTCTCAAGTGATTTTATTTGAGCGACAGTTGCTTCAACATCAGTAGTGCGAGTGTTAGTCATTGACTGAACAGCAATAGGTGCACCATCACCAATTGGCACGTTACCAACATAAATACGGGTCGACTTACGTCGTTTAATAGGAGATTCGTGTTGCATAATAATTCTACGGTAATGTCAATCGGGCCACTTTACCTGGAGTATACTTAGAAAGATCAACAGGTTCTTCAGCTAACGAAATAGACACGCCTTCAGGAGCGCCTAAAATAATAGAGTAAGGTGCTTTACCCGTTAAGGTTAAAGATTCACCGGCTTTTTTCAGTCCAGTCGCAAGTACTGAGCCTGAGCTATCTTTTACTTGTATCCAACAATCATCTTTAAAGTTCATTGCTAGAACATTATCCGTTTGTTGTTGTGTTGAATCTTGAGCAACATCTTGGCTTTCTGCTTGGGTAGATCCTAGCGTCTCTGAGGATTCAACGGCATTGTCACCCAATGAAACTTGCTCTGTTTCTATCGCTTCTGATTGAGTGTCTACTTCAGGCTGATTATCGCCTGCCTCTGTAGAACCTAGTTCCGATGGGGTTGATAATTCAGCGATTACATCTTCTTCAGAAGCAAGCTCTTTTGGAGCACCTTCTACTTGTTCAGGCTCACTCACAGCGTTTTCTTGTTGCTGAGAAGACAGAGATGAAGGGGATAATGTGTCAAGTTGGTGATTCTGCCACCACCATACTGATGAGATCCCGATGATGACAACTAAGATCCCCCAAGTTAAACGCATGATACGATTATCATGTTGTTGTTTCTTGGTTTTTTGAGAAAAGCTATGCATAGGCTGTTCTTTATGCTGCCCTCTTCCCGACTCTTCTAGAGCTGCAAGGATATCTTTCTCTTTGATGCCAACGGCCTTAGCGTAAGATCGAAAATAGCCACGAATAAATGTGGCTACATGATGGCTATCGAAATGATTACTTTCGATATTTTCAATCACAGATACTTTTAAGCGTAAACGTTCAGAAATGTCCTTCTGAGTTAACCCTAATTCTTCTCTTCTTTGGCGTAATATTTCACCAGGAAGGATTTTGTGATTGTCTGATTTTTGCTCTAACTCGTTATTTTCAGTACTCATTCTGCCTGTACTTCTGATATTGGACAGAGTCTGGGTATTTAGTCTTAAGTATGTTGCCATATTTAGACACTAGCTCAGGATTATTGGCTTTGTTTTCTAGTTTTATTAACAAGCCTAAGCTAACTGGACGGTACCCATATCTCTTATTAAACTTTAATAGTCGAACCCTTGCATCGGAAAACTCGTCCTTTTCGATTTCCAACTCAGCCAATTGTAATAACGACTGAGACCTGCTGGGATCATGATCAAGAGCACGAGAAAAATAATTCCTTGCCTTCTCCTTATCACCACTTTTTAGGGCACATAATCCAGCATTTTCATAACTGGCTGCGACTAAGTAATAATAAGGTTGCTCTATCGCGCGGTTAAAAAATTCATCCGCTTTTTCATACTCGCCTTGTCGACATAAAAATGCACCGTAGTTATTTAAGACATCCCCATTTTTAGGAGAACTATCCAATGCATCTTCATAAGCCTCTTCAGCTAATTCGTATTCACCAACTCGTTGATAATAATACGCTACCGAATTCAAAGCTCGATAATAAGAAGGCGCATATTTAACAGCCATCTCAAGGTTTTCTCGAGCTTTCACCATATTGCCTTCTTCCAAGTACCCCAAACCTAATGAGATTCTTGCTTCCGACGCTTTTATATTATCAAATTTAGCAGTGTTTGGCTTGTCGGTCACTGTAACACAACCAACTAAGAAACTAACTACTAAAGTAAAAACTAACTTTTTTATAGAAAACATTGGATTCCACCTAATTTAGGAGTGGGAACCAATACCATCTATATTTATCAGACGGCTTTTACAGGAATAGGTTCCCCTTGCTGTTTCTGCTTTGTACGTTTTGTTCGATCGATCACATCTCCGACAAGCTGGCCACATGCCGCATCAATATCATCACCACGAGTTTTACGTACCGTCACCGTATAGTCATATTGCATTAAGGTTTTCATAAAACGGTCAATACGAGAATTACTTGGCTTTTTGTATGGTGACCCAGGATAAGGGTTAAATGGAATTAAATTAATTTTTGCCGGGGTATCTTTTAACAACTCTGCGAGCTGCCTAGCATGTTCCATATCATCATTAACGTGATCGAGTAAAACATACTCAATCGTCACTTTGCCTCGATTGGCATTTGAAGTAGCAATATAGCGACGAACTGACTCTAAGAAATCCTGAATATCCCAGCGATCGTTAATTGGCATAATCTGGCTGCGCAACTCATCGTTAGGCGCATGCAATGAGATCGCAAGTGCCACATCAATGTTTCCGGTCATTTGGTCAAGGCCAGAAACCACGCCAGAAGTAGAAACCGTCACACGGCGTTTAGATAAGCCAAAACCAAGATCATCAAGCATGATCTCCAGAGATGGCATCAAGTTTTTCATATTCAGTAATGGTTCGCCCATTCCCATCATTACCACATTGGTAATTGGGCGACGACCAGTTACTTTTTCTAAACCAATTTCACGTGATGCTCGCCAGATTTGGCCAACAATTTCGGACACTTTTAAGTTACGGTTAAAGCCTTGTTGCGCGGTCGAGCAGAACGTACAAGCGAGTGCACAACCAACTTGAGATGACACACATAGCGTCGCACGATCACCATCAGGAATGTAAACCGTCTCAACATCTTGATCGCCAACACGCATTGCCCACTTTATGGTGCCATCATTCGAATGCTGAGCTTCAGATACATAAGGGGCACGAATTTCACAACGCGCTTCTAGTTTGGCTTTAAGCGCTTTATTGATATTACTCATTTGTGAGAAATCATCACAACCAAAATGGTAGATCCATTTCATGATCTGATCGGCACGAAATGCCTTTTCATTCAGCTCTTCGGTAAAAAACTGGCGCAAACCTTTACGGTCAAAATCCAGCAGATTTACTTTTGTCATGGTCATGGTTTTCTCACTAATGGAACGATAAATAAGGGCGCGAATTGTACAGGGTTTATACACTCACAACAAGGTTTGTTCAGTATGTACTGTTCAAATAACTGTACGCCAAGCCATTAGGGTATCAGTGAAGTGACAAGTAAATTGGGGTTGAATAAACGTCGCTAACAAAACGGTGCCCTTAAATACAAAACGTCTATAAAAAAAGAGACCTTATTGGTCTCTTAAGTATAGTGGAATTCTATCTGAATAAAATTCTAATGCTTAACGTGGGCAAATTTCTGATTCAGGGAAGAAATATTCAATTTCACGTGCTGCCGATTCTGGGCTATCCGAGCCATGAACAGAATTATGACGCATGCTAAGCGCATAATCTGCACGTAAAGTACCACAAGCAGCTTCTTCTGGATTGGTTTTTCCCATTAACTCACGGTAACGAGCAATGGCATTTTCACCTTCCAATACTTGCACCATAATCGGTCCAGATGTCATAAATTCTTTTAATGGCTCAAAAAACGGTTTACCTTCATGCTCAGCATAAAAGCCACTCGCCTGCTCTGCTGTTAAATGCACCATTTTAGCAGCAACAATCGACAACCCAGCTTTTTCCATTCGTTGATAAATGTCACCAATGAGATTACGTTCAACCGCATCGGGCTTAATGATTGAGAATGTTCTTTCTAAAGCCATATAAAATCCTTTGGTCTTATTTTTATTTTAGTCAGCAAGAGGGAGAAAATGACTCCCCCTAAGCTTTATGTTGTGGTTAGTTTGCTTATTTTGTGTAGTTATTTTGCTTGATCTATCAAAATTCTAGCTAACGTTCTTACGCCCATCCCTGTTGCTCCTGCCGACCACTTATCACTTGATGATTTACGATAAGTACCTGAGCAGTCAAAGTGTAACCAACCTTTTTTATAATCTTCGACAAAATAAGACAAAAAGGCGGCGGCTGTACTTGCACCAGGGCTGTATGCCGCTGACGAGATATTCGACATATCGGCAAAGTTTGATGGCAGCATATTACGATGGAAATCGGCTAACGGTAATTGCCACAAACCTTCTGATTCTTGCTCTGCACTTTTTAGAGCTTTCTGTGCAAGCTTGTTATCGAAAGTGAGTAAAGCATGATAATCGTTACCCAACGCATTTTTGGCTGCACCAGTTAAGGTGGCACAATCAATAATCAGCTTTGGTTTTTGCTCACTAGCATACATAAGGCCATCGGCTAATACTAAGCGACCTTCTGCATCAGTATTCATGACTTCAACAGTCTTACCATTTTTATAAGTAATGATATCACCTAGTTTTAATGCGCGACCGGAGATCATATTTTCAGCGCAGCATAAGATAAGTTTCACACGCTTATTCAATCCACGAGCAATCGCTAATGCCAATCCGCCGGTAATAGTACCTGAACCGCCCATATCTGCTTTCATTGAATCCATAAAACCAGATGCTTTAATGCTATAGCCACCTGAGTCAAACGTGATCCCTTTACCTACCAAACAAGCATAAACTGGTGCGTCATCATCGCCGGTTGGGTTAAAGTCGAGTTGTAACATAGCAGAGGTACGCTCAGAGCCTCGACCTACTGCATAGATACCTTCCCAACCTTCGGTTAACAGATCTTTATCTTTTATGATCTTGTAGCTAACACTGCCTTCTGGGGCTACAGATTTAATAAATTCACCTGCCATAGTGGCTAATTGGCGAGGAGCTACTTCTTCGGCGCTTCTATTAATAATGTCACGAACCCAATCAGTTACCTTAATGCGTGCTTCCAGCTCTAATTGCGCTTCATTATCTAATTGAGGCCAAGTAACACTATTACCTTTTTTTGAAGAACGGAAACCTTGAACAAAAGCCCAGATCGTTTCCAAATCCCAGCTTTCACCGGTCAGCTCAACATGTTTAATACCTTGTGAGTCAAGTTTACGTGCTGCACGTTGTGCCAAATCAAAATCAGATGCTGATGGTAAGTGAATCATCGCACCGTCGGCAGAAAAAGAAAGTAGTGCCTTTTCGCCCCATTGCGCTGGAGCGGCTTCACGAGTAATACTCACTGATAGTTGTGTTGACATTTTTACTCCTTACCTAAATGTCTGGGGAGCCCTTAAAACCAAATAGGCTGTCATTATTTGAGAAGATACAAGCACACAGTCTGTTTTATTCCTACTGAAACTCGTATCTTGAAGTTACTTGGGTATATAAATTAGATTTATACTTAAGTACGAAAGGTATAAAGCTAAGCTATATCATAATGCTAATCATCACAAGTATCATAATAGCCGTGATAACTTGTGACTTTGACCTTTATTTACAACTGATCTGGGTATTTTTACTCTAAAAAATCTTCAGACAAAATAAAAGCCTCCGAAGAGGCTTTATATAAATGAAAATCGAGAGTGTTATACCTACGGTTAAATTTCATCTAACCAACAAAGTAAAATAGCTTCTAAGATTTTTTCATTGGAACGATTGGGTTCATCATCAAAATCCTCAAGCTCCGTGATCCATTGGTGCATATCCGTAAAACGTACGGTCTGAGGATCAAGGTCTGGAAATTTATCCGCGAGTTCAATGGCAATATCTTGTGAATCCGTCCATTTTAATCCCATGTGCTACTCCTTGCTCTACCAGATATTATTAGTGATTTTCCGATGCTAAGTTGATGGTGTAGCGAGGAATTTCAACCACCAAATCTTGATCTGCGACTTTCGCTTGGCAACCTAAACGAGATTCAGGCTCTAACCCCCAAGCTTTATCTAACATATCATCTTCTAATTCTTCACTTTCCTCTAATGAATCAAATCCTTCACGAATCACAATATGGCAAGTGGTACATGCACATGATTTTTCGCAAGCATGCTCAATGCCAATGCCATTTTTCAATGCCACATCTAATACTGATTCCCCTGTTTGTGCTTCTAATACTGCACCTTCTGGGCATAAATCTTCGTGAGGTAATACAACAATCTTAGGCATAATTCATCCTACTTCAATAGAGTTATTATAAGTTTTATTTACTTATAATATATTGTCTATGCAACTGGTTAAGTATTCTTAACCAATATCCATTAATTAAATATTATCGACTGACTGTCCAGCTAATGCCGCTCGAATTGATACATCCATTCGACGCGATGCAAATTCTTGGCTGGCTTTATCAGTGTTTTTAATTCCTTGCTCAATCGCATCAGCATCTTGACCATTACGTAGTTGGATCAAAGTTCTTACCGAGTCTTCTAGTGCTAAGTATTCTTCTTTACTTAGTAGCTGTTCACCATTTTCTTGTAGAGCAACTAATAAGCCTTCAATCACTCGGTCTGCTTCAACTTTTTGCTCAGCTAACGCACGAGCTTGCATGTCTTCTTTAGCATGAGTCATTGAGGATCTCAGCATATCGGCGATTTCAGTATCACTTAAACCGTAAGAAGGTTTCACCTGAATATCGGCTTGTACGCCAGTACTCTTCTCCATTGCCGTCACTGAAAGCAATCCGTCAGCATCAACTTGATAAGTCACACGGATATGCGCTGCCCCCGCTTTCATTGGCGGAATACCATTTAGAGTAAAACGAGCTAGTGAACGACAATCATCAACCATTTCACGCTCACCTTGTGCGACGTGAACTAACATAGCGGTTTGACCATCTTTGAATGTGGTGAACTCTTGCGCTTTAGCAACAGGAATAGTGGTATTGCGTGGAATGATTTTCTCAACCAAGCCGCCCATGGTTTCGATACCAAGGGAAAGCGGGATCACATCCAATAACAGCATGTCTGAATCGGGTTTATTACCGATTAGGATATCCGCTTGAATTCCGGCACCAATTGCCACAACTTCATCTGGGTTAATGCTAGTCAAAGGTGTACGGCCGAAAAAGTCACCAACCATAGTACGTACAAGTGGAGTACGAGTTGAACCGCCTACCATCACAACTTCGCTGACCTCTTCTGCAGTCACATCGGCATCTTTTAATGCACGACGACATGATAGTAAGGTTTTTTTAACCAGAGGCTGAATAATGTCATTAAATTGTTCTCGGGTTAACGTAATAGTTTGACCCAGTACTTCAACACTAACTTGTTGATTATCTGACAAACCGATTTTGGCTTGAGTTGCCGCATCCAATAAGACTCGGTGCTGCTCGGCACTTAATTTATCAAGCTGACCAACTTGCTGCTTAAAATAACCTAATAAAAGATCATCAAAATCATCACCACCTAGTGCAGAATCGCCGCCCGTAGCCAGCACTTCAAATACACCTTTTGATAGACGTAATAGTGAAATATCAAAGGTACCGCCACCTAGATCATAAACAGCAATCACACCTTCTTGGCCTGAATCTAACCCATAAGCTATCGCAGCGGCAGTTGGTTCGTTCAATAAACGAAGCACTTTCAATCCAGCTAACTCAGCAGCATCTTTAGTGCCTGCACGCTGAGCATCATCAAAATAAGCTGGAACAGTAATCACAACGCCCTCTATCTCATGGGCCAGAGTACTTTCCGCTCGCTCAACTAAGCTTTTTAAAATTTCACTTGAAACCTGAATAGGATTGACTAAACCAGTAGGAACTTGAATAAGTGGTAGACCATTATCACTCGCTTGAAATTGATAAGGTAGGTCGGTATAGCGCGATTGAACGTCGTCAAGTGAACGACCAATAAGCCGCTTCACTGAACTAATAGTATTTTTTGGATCTTGTTGCGCTTTTTGTTTTGCCTGTGCACCAACTGACACGCCATCTTGAGAATAATGAACCACTGAAGGCAAAATTGCGGTTTGGTTTTCATCAACCAAAGGAGTGCATGAGCCACTTCTTACTGCGGCAACAAGAGAGTTGGTAGTACCTAAATCAATCCCTACGGCGAACTTATGCTCATGTGGTGCGGCACTTTGACCAGGTTCTGCAATTTGAAGTAGCATATTCGGAACTATCCTTTCTATATTGGCTAATAGAGATTAAACAAGCATTAACTCTAAAGCTTTAACCAAGCAACTTATCTTCAAGTTGCTCGATTTCATATCTTAATTTATTAACAAACTTAAGCTTTCGAACACCATCCGCAGCGCTATCCCACTGCTCGCTTTCAAGCTGTTTTTTTAATTGTGCGAGTTGCTGTTGATACATTGTTTGAATTTTACTATCGAAATCAAATAAAGCACTTTCTGGCTCATTAGATTGAGCGATAATTTCAATTTCTTCTCGCAATTCCATCTGTTCCATTAAGAACATAGGATCACTCATTGTTTGCTGTTCAGCACGAATATCAATACCTTGTAGAGCAAGGATATATTCTGCTCGAGAAATGGGTGATTTTAAAGTCTGGTAAGCATCGTTGATTTCTGCAGCTTTCTGCACTGCCATTAAACGATCACGCTCGGAAGCGGAGGCAAATTTATCAGGATGAAAACGACGTTGGAGATCACGGAACGTTTCAGACAAAGTATTATTATCTAACTCAAACTGGTTAGGTAAGCCAAATAATTCAAAATGGTTCATAGCAATAATTCGTGCCTACTACTTGGCCAATAACATAACCGTAATGATTCGTCACCGACGCTTAAAATGGCAATGGCACCCTATTTAGAGTGCCATCGTTCCTAATATTAAGGATTATACGTTGAAGCTTTCACCACAACCACATTCACCTTTCACATTAGGGTTATTAAATTGAAAGCCTTCATTTAACCCTTCTTTGACAAAATCAAGCTCGGTGCCATCAAGGTAAACTAAACTTTTAGGATCAATTATAATCTTTACTCCATCATGTTCAAAAGTTTGATCTTCTTCGTTAAGTTGATCGACAAACTCTAAAACATAGGCCATACCAGAACACCCTGTTGTTCTTACACCTAAACGAAGACCAATGCCCTTGCCTCGGTTTTCCAGGAATGTTCTTACGCGATTTGCTGCCGCGTCTGTCATGGTGATGGCCATACTGCAACCTTGTGTATATCAATAAATAGGATGAAAATTTAAAAGATGCCTAAGTCAAATAGGGAAAGGAGAGTCCTTCCCCTAATTTAACATTATTGCTGATGTTTCTTTTTATAATCCGACACTGCCGCTTTAATTGCATCTTCTGCAAGAATTGAACAGTGAACTTTTACTGGTGGTAATGCCAGCTCTTCTGCGATTTCAGCGTTTTTAATTGAAGCCGCTTCATCTAGGCTTTTGCCTTTAACCCACTCAGTTACTAACGAGCTTGATGCAATAGCAGAGCCGCAACCATAGGTTTTAAATTTCGCATCTTCGATAATACCTTCTGGTGATACTTTAATTTGTAGTTTCATAACGTCACCACAAGCTGGAGCACCTACCATACCGCTACCGATAGAAGGATCTTCTTTATCAAAAGAACCGACGTTACGTGGGTTCTCATAATGTTCAATTACTTTTTCGCTATACGCCATAATGTTTACCTCGAATTCTCGACTTCCTTGAGATTAATGATGAGCCCACTCAACGGTGTTCAAATCAATCCCTTCTTTGTACATGTCCCATAATGGTGACATGTCACGGAGTTTGTCTACTGCTACACGAATTTGTTTAACGGCATAGTCAATTTCTTCTTCTGTCGTAAAACGACCAAAAGAGAAACGAACTGAGCTGTGTGCTAATTCATCATCTAGCCCTAGCGCACGTAATACATATGAAGGCTCAAGGCTGGCAGATGTACATGCAGAACCCGAAGATACTGCAAGATCTTTTAGCGCCATCAATAATGATTCACCTTCAACAAAAGCAAAGCTTACATTTAAGTTGTTTGGTAGGCGCTGCTCAAGATCGCCATTAATTGTCACCGCTTCCATATCTTTGATGCCGTCTAACAAGCGATTACGCAGTGCTAACGCATGGTCATAATCTTTTTGCATATCTTGTTTAGCGACGGCAAAAGCTTCACCCATACCAACGATTTGATGAGTTGCTAAAGTACCAGAACGGAAACCTCGCTCATGGCCACCACCGTGCATTTGTGCTTCTAAACGGATGCGCGGTTTACGACGAACATAAAGTGCACCAATACCTTTAGGGCCATAAATTTTATGTGCAGATAAAGAAATCAAATCAACTTTTAATTCTTTAGTATCAATAGGTAATTTACCTGCTGATTGTGCTGCATCGACATGAAAAATTGTTTTATTTGCGCGACATAATTCACCAATTGCTTCGATATCTTGAATAACACCGATTTCATTGTTGACGTGCATAATAGAAACTAGAACAGTATCTTCACGTAATGCTGCTTTAAATTTCTCGATATCAATTAAGCCATTACTTTCAGGCTCAAGGTATGTTACTTCATAACCTTCACGCTCTAGCTGACGACATGGGTCTAACACAGCTTTATGCTCAGTTTTACAAGTGATGATATGCTTACCTTGCTTACCATAAAAGTGCGCAGCACCTTTAATCGCAAGGTTATCTGATTCTGTAGCACCAGAAGTAAATACAATTTCACGTGGGTCTGCATTTAAGATGTCTGCAATTTGCTCACGAGCATGATCAACTGCTTCTTCTGCCTGCCAACCAAATCGGTGAGAACGCGATGCTGGGTTACCAAAGGTGCCATCCATCGTCATAAATTGAACCATTTTTTCCGCCACACGCTGGTCAACCGGACATGTCGCTGAATAGTCAAAATAAATAGGCAGTTTCATTCTTTACTCCAATGTGAAAACTTTTCGCTCACGTTAAAGGCGAGCATTCATACCAACAGTGTCCGCTTTGTCATTCTTTTCTGAAGCGTAATTGTTATTACCAAAGCTGTTATTCACTATTAGCTCAATATTCTGGCGCTCAGAGATATCAAGAACTTCATTGTTCATCATAAGTTCCCCAAGCGTAATACCATCTAAGAACTCACTAATGCGAGCACTCAAATCATGCCACAAGGTATGAGTTAAGCAGCGTACGCCACCTTGGCAATCGCCTTTACCTTGACATTTTGTTGCGTCAACCGATTCATCAACGGCTGAAATCACAGTACCGACTGCGATCTGATCCGCTTCGATACCAAGGCGGTAACCACCACCTGGACCACGTACACTCGCCACTAAACCGGCTTTACGTAATCGTGAAAAAAGTTGCTCCAAGTAAGATAATGAAATCCCTTGGCGTTCTGAGATATCCGCTAATGGCACAGGTCCTTGGTTTGAATGTAAAGCCACATCCAACATTGCTGTTACCGCGTATCTTCCTTTTGATGTAAGTCTCATATGCACCGTACCCACAGTAAGTATGTGGGGACTATGATTCCATACCATACTAAAATGGTCAAGTATTCATTTGACTATTTTAGTCAGGTATTCGTAAGTAACTATTTTTTATCAGAAATAGACTTTTCAATCGAAGTTAAAATGCCTCGTAGCATATTTAATTCTTGAACTTCAGGACGAGCCCGGCTAAACAAGCGACGTAATTTATTCATCACCAGGTTTGGTTTATCTTTAGAGATAAACTGGGTCTTCAAGATGGTGTTTTCAAGGTGCTGATAAAATAATTCTAATTCTTTATGTCTCGGGTACTCTTCAGTGACTGGTTCCGGGTATTGTCCAGCTTGCTTGTTAAGCCAAGCCATACGGATCTCATAACTTAAAGTCTGTACCGCCATCGCTAGATTAAGCGAGCTATATTCAGGGTTTGCAGGAATACAAACATGATAATGGCACTTTTGCAGCTCTTCATTGGTTAGGCCGGTTCTTTCTCGGCCAAAGACTAAAGCAACTTTGCCTTTTTCAGCTTCTTGAATAAATTTTTCACCACACTCGCGAGGCTCAAGCATTGGCCATTCAAGTGTACGAGAGCGAGCACTTGACCCAACGACTAATTCGCAGTCTGACACCGCTTCATCTAAGGTTTCTACAATGCGTGCATTTTCCGCCACATCACCGGCACCAGATGCCAAAGATAGTGTCTGTTCATCGACTTGACACTGTGGTGAAACCAAGACTAATTCAGTTAACCCCATCACCTTCATTGCTCTTGCTGCAGAACCGATATTCCCTGAATGTGAGGTGCCGACTAAAATTACTTTTACATTGTCTAACATAGCAGTCTTCGCCATAGTGAAAATTAACCGCATAATATCATACTCCAAACCAAATAAATGCTACCTTAACCTAGACAATTTACGAGTGAGCAAAAAATAGACGCTTTCTATTTAGATAAACTCTGGTATACTGCACGCCGCTTTTTCGTTCTTTAACATCCGTTGGGAAAATTATATGCATCCTATGCTAAATATCGCTATTCGTGCTGCACGAATGGCTGGCAACCATATTGCAAAATCATTAGAAAACACTGACAAGATTGAATCTGCTCAAAAAGGTCAGAACGACTTTGTCACAAACGTCGACAAAGAAGCAGAACAACTGATTATCGATACCATCAAAAAGTCTTACCCTGATCATTGCATCGTAGGTGAAGAAGGCGGTTCAATTGAAGGTAAAGATACTGATGTTCAATGGATCATTGACCCACTGGATGGCACTAATAACTTTGTAAAAGGCTTCCCTCACTTCTCAGTTTCAATTGCTGTGCGCATGCGCGGTAAAACTGAAGTTGCTTGTGTTTACGATCCAATTCGTAATGAGCTATTTACTGCTCAACGTGGTTCTGGTGCTCAATTAAACAACGCTCGTCTACGTATAAACCCAATTAAAGATTTGAATGGCGCTATTCTTGCAACTGGCTTTCCATTTAAACAAAAACAACATGCAGAAAGCTTTGTAAAAATCGTTGGTGGCCTGTTTACAGAATGCTCAGATTTCCGTCGTACTGGTTCTGCAGCTCTTGATTTATGTTATTTAGCGTCTGGCCGTGTTGATGGTTATTTTGAACTAGGTTTGAAACCTTGGGATATCGCAGCAGGTGAGCTTATTGCTCGTGAAGCCGGTGCTATTTTGACTGATTTCGCTGGCGGTACTAACTACCTTACTTCTGGTAACTTAGTCGCTTCAAGCGCACGTGGTGTGAAACACATCCTTAAACACGTTCGTGAGCACTCTAACGAAGGTATGATGAAGTAACTCATTCTTATCATAGGATAAACGCCCGCTGATACTCTCAGCGGGCGTTTTTATTTGTCCGCTTTCTGGTTTCTCGATATAAAAAAGGCTTTGAAATGAAATTCAAAGCCTTGATCAGTTAAACGATTACAAGATTAAGGTATCATTGACTCTTGGTCTGCACCTTCTTTCTCAACTTGTGTTGGCATCAAGTGCTCACGTGTTAAGCCTAGTTTTAACGCTAGTGCAGAGGCCACGTAAATGGATGAATAAGTACCTACGGTAATACCAAGTAATAATGCCAGTGCAAAACCGTGAATATTCGCACCACCTTGAGTGAACAATGCAATAACTACAAACAAAGTTGTACCAGAAGTAATCAAAGTACGGCTTAACGTTTGTGTAATTGAGTTGTTCATGATGTCACCTGGTAGACCATTACGCATCTTACGGAAGTTCTCACGAATGCGGTCAAATACTACGATGGTATCGTTGAGTGAGTACCCCACTACCGTCAACAATGCTGCCACGATGGTCAGGTCTATCTCAATTTGTAGCAATGAAAAGATACCTAGTGTAATAGTCACATCGTGCGCTAATGCTAATACTGCCCCAGCAGACAAACGCCACTCAAAACGCATAGATACATACATTAAGATACAAAGCAGTGAAATCAGAATAGCTAAACCACCCGCTTCCGCTAATTCATCGCCAACATTAGGTCCAACAAATTCAATACGCTTAAGTGTAACTTGATCACCAGTACCTTGTTTTAATGACTCAAGTACTTGGTTACCTATCACTTCACCTTTTGCATCTTCACGTGGGCGCATACGCACCATCACATCATGTGCAGAACCAAAGTTTTGAACTGTGGCATCGGCAAAGCCATCTTTAGCTAGTGCTTCACGTAGTACTGGTAGATTGGCAGGGTGTTCAAATGACACCTCAATCAAAGTACCACCAGTAAAGTCTAACCCCCAATTAAACCATTTAGTTGAAATGGTAAACAAAGATGCAGCGATCATTAGGCCAGAGAACACAAAGGCAAACTTAGACCAACGCATGAAGTCGATCGCTTTGGTAGTTTTCAATATTTGAAACATGACTCTTCCTTAGATCGACAATTTCTTGATATTACGCTTGCCGCCATACATCAGGTTAACCACACAACGTGTGCCGATAATAGCCGTAAACATAGACGTTAAAATACCGATAGACAGAGTAACCGCAAAGCCTTTAATCGCACCTGTACCCACTG
Organism: Vibrio algivorus; assembly: GCF_030161215.1. NCBI lineage: Bacteria > Pseudomonadati > Pseudomonadota > Gammaproteobacteria > Vibrionales > Vibrionaceae > Vibrio > Vibrio algivorus. The sequence goes on along the minus strand of NZ_BSPV01000009.1, from coordinate 24,502 downwards.
CAAATAAAATTATTGCGGTGATAAGCGTGGTAATATTTGCATCTGCAATGGTACTAAAGGCATTGGCATAACCTTGGTGAATCGCTTGCTGAGGACTACGTCCCTCTTTCAGTTCTTCACGAATACGCTCAAAGATAAGCACGTTCGCATCAACAGCCATACCAACGGTTAACACGATACCGGCAATACCAGGTAAGGTCATTGTTGCCCCTGGAATCAAAGACATCACACCAATAATTAACACTAAGTTAGCCATTAATGCCATGTTGGCAATAAAGCCAAATCGACGGTAGTAGATCAGAGTGAAGAGCATTACTGCCACCATACCCCAGATACAAGCTTGAATACCTTTATCAATGTTTTGTTGCCCCATTGATGGACCAATAGTTCGTTCTTCTACGATTGAAATTGGCGCAATCAAGGCACCAGCACGTAATAAGAGTGCTAAGTTGTGCGCTTCTGCCGCTGAATCAATACCAGTAATACGGAAGCTACGACCTAAAGCAGATTGAATAGTCGCTTGGTTAATCACCTCTTCGTGCTTAGCTAGTATCACTTTACCTTCTGGTGTGCGTTTACCACTGTCTTTATATTCGGTAAAGACTGTCGCCATTAACTTGCCAATATTTTTCTTTGAGAAGTCAGCCATTTTATTGCCGCCTTCACTATCAAGAGAAATATTTACTTGAGGGCGACCATACTCATCGGTACTAGAACTTGCATCCGTGATACTTGAGCCACCAAGAATTACACGCTTTTTCAATACTGCCGGACGACCATCTTTATCAAATTTAACTTCACTACCTGGTGGTACACGACCAGCCGCTGCAGCTGCCAAATCAGCTTTATCATCAACCTGACGGAATTCAAGTGTTGCTGTAGCACCCAAAATTTCTTTAGCGCGAGCAGTATCTTGAACACCTGGTAATTCAACTACGATACGGCTTGCACCTTGACGCTGGACAAGAGGTTCAGCAACACCTAGCTCATTAACACGGTTACGTAAAATTGTAATATTTTGCTCAACAGCGTAGTTACGAATTTCAAGTAAACGAGCTTCATTAAACTTAGCAATCAATGCGTTGTTTTTGCCTTCAGTAAACACCATATCGCGATGCTTATCAGCAAGGATGCTCTTCGCTTGTTCAAGTTGTTCTTCATTACGTAAAACAACTTCAACAGCGTCCTTACCGGAAGGTCGAATAGCACGGTAACGAATACGTTCATCACGAAGATCGCTACGGAAAGATTCTTCTTGTTGGCCAACGAGTTTTTCCATCGCAGCATCCATATCCACTTCCATTAAGAAGTGAACACCACCACGTAAATCAAGGCCAAGCTTCATTGGGGTTGCACCGATTGAATCAAGCCAATTCGGTGTCGCAGGGGCAAGGTTTAAAGCAACAATATAATCTTTTCCCATTGATTGGTTGATTACATCGCGAGCAGTAATTTGAGAATCAGTATCTTTAAAACGAATAAGAACAGAACCGTCTTCTAATGCAACAGATTGGGTTTCAAGATCGTTTTCTTTTAATACGGTATTAATAGAATCCAGTGTAGACATGTCAACTGAGGCGCCACGCGCCCCAGTGACTTGTACCGCAGGATCTTCACCGTAAATATTTGGAAGGGCGTAGAGCGCACTGATTAAGATGACAGCAGCCACCATCAGATACTTCCATAACGGGTAACGGTTTAGCACAGCGGGTATCCTTTAGCTTTTATAGCTAGCTAACTATAATTAAAGAGACTTAAGTGTACCCTTCGGTAGCACAGCAGTAACGAAATCTTTCTTGATTGTTACTTCATTATTTTCATTTAAAGCTAATAGGATGTAGTCATTATCGTCTGAAATCTTAACGATTTTACCTACAAGACCACCACCAGTTAGCACTTCATCACCTTTTGACATTGATGCCATAAGGTTTTTATGCTCTTTTACACGTTTCGCTTGTGGGCGATAAATCATGAAGTAAAAGATAAGCGCAAACATACCAAGCATGATGAACATTTCCATACCACCGCCAGCTGGGCCTGCACTTGCAGCGTGTGCTTCTGAAATAAATAAGCTCATTAAAACATTTCCTTTTTCTGATTTTGATAATTTGTTTTTAGATTGGGGTGCTCTTTACTTTTTTCAAGGCAAAGAGCAGCTTAACCCACTTAAAATACGATGTTATTGTGATGAATCACTCATTCGTAGTTCTTTTTGTAATGGTGGTACTTCTCGATCACGACGAGCATAGAACTCTTGTACAAATTCCTCAAAACGATCCTCATCAATTGCAAGGCGGATGCTTGCCATTAAACGTTGATAATAACGAAGATTATGAATGGTGTTTAAACGCGCACCTAAAATTTCGTTACAACGGTCAAGATGATGTAAGTAGGATTTCGAGTAATTCTTACAAGTGTAACAATCACAATGTGGATCAAGCGGTGATGTATCCGTTTTATGTGACGCATTACGAATCTTAACCACGCCACCTGTTACAAACAAATGCCCGTTACGCGCATTTCGAGTTGGCATCACACAGTCGAACATATCAATACCACGGCGTACACCTTCAACTAAATCTTCCGGTTTGCCAACTCCCATTAAGTAACGAGGTTTGTCTTCCGGTAATTGTGGGCATGTATGTTCTAGCATGTGGTGCATATCTTCTTTAGGTTCACCAACCGCAAGACCACCTACTGCGTAGCCATCAAAACCAATTTCGGTTAACCCTTTTACTGATACATCACGAAGATCACCGTATACACCGCCTTGAACAATACCGAACAAGGCATTTGGGTTTTCCAATTTGTCGAAATGATCACGACTACGTTGCGCCCAGCGTAATGACATTTCCATCGACTTACGCGCTTCTTCATGGGTCGCAGGGTATGGAGTACATTCATCGAAAATCATCACGATGTCAGATCCAAGATCTTTTTGAATTTCCATCGACTTTTCAGCGTCCATGAAAATGCGATCGCCATTCACAGGGTTACGGAAGTGCACACCTTCTTCGGTGATTTTGCGCATTTTACCTAAGCTAAATACTTGGAAGCCGCCTGAATCGGTCAAGATAGGACCTTGCCAGTTCATGAAGTCATGCAAGTCACCATGTAATTTCATGACCTCTTGACCAGGACGAAGCCATAAGTGGAAAGTATTACCTAGCAAGATCTCTGCACCAGTATCTTTCACTTCTTCTGGCGTCATGCCTTTTACTGTCCCGTAAGTACCCACAGGCATAAATGCAGGGGTTTCAACAGAGCCGCGCTTAAAGGTTAAGCGTCCACGACGAGCAACGCCGTCTTTTTTAATTAGTTCGTATTTCACGAAGCCTCCAAAATGTCGGATAAACAGTCCAACGATATAAAAGCGCTTAGGTTTCTAGGCCCTAGTGACTAGTCCCTAGAAAGTTATGCGCTAACAATTTATTACTTAACTCAATATATCGATGTGATAACGACAAACAGCGAGCTTTTCGTCTTTTCCTAGAAACTAGGAACTAGATACCCATTACTGCTTTTTCGTTACAAACATCGCATCGCCATAGCTAAAGAAGCGATATTGTTGTTGTACAGCATGCTGATAGGCATTCATCACATGCTCATAACCGGCAAAAGCGCTCACTAACATAATTAGCGTCGACTCTGGCAGGTGGAAGTTGGTGATCAAGACATCCACCAGCTGGTATTCATAACCTGGGTAGATGAAAATTTCGGTATCACCAAAAAAAGGAGCCAATTCTGTGCCCTTTTGCTTAGCATCTTGCGCCGCACTTTCTAATGAACGCACCGAAGTCGTCCCCACTGCAACAACTCGACCACCACGAGCTTTAGTGTCAGCAATCGCATCAACCACTTCTTGTGGTACTTCCACATATTCAGAATGCATGTGGTGATCATTAATATCATCAACACGAACTGGTTGAAAAGTACCTGCGCCAACATGCAGAGTCACATACGCAAACTCGACACCTTTGGCTTTAATTTCATCTAAAAGTTCATTATCAAAATGCAGCCCAGCGGTTGGTGCAGCAACCGCTCCTGGTTTTTGATTATAGACGGTTTGATAACGCTCTTTATCAGTATCTTCATCAGGACGATCAATATAAGGTGGCAATGGCATGTGACCAATTTCATTTAAAATGTCGAACACACCTTTTTCATGCTCAAAATGAATTTCAAATAATGCCTCATGACGTGCAACCATAGTGGCTTGATATTCATCATTTTCACCTAAAAATAGCACATTACCTGGTTTGGGAGATTTTGACGCACGTACATGAGCAAGAATCGAATGTTCATCCAATACTCGCTCGACCAAGATTTCAATTTTACCGCCTGACTCTTTACGACCAAATACTCGCGCTGGAATTACGCGAGTATTATTGAATACCACTAAATCCCCTGGCTGAACGAGATCCAACACATCTGTGAACTTACCATCTGTTAGTTCACCACTATTACCATCTAACTGTAATAGTCGGCTTGCAGTACGCTGCGGTTGAGGGTAACGAGCGATGAGCTCATCGGGCAAATCGAAGTCAAAATCAGATACTTGCATGAGGGGTCACTTTTTTAAGGCTAAACAATTATTCAATTTGGATATTAGCGGTGTAAAAATCTGGCGCTAGTATAGAGTTTGATGGACTTTGAATCAAAGTAAACCTTCTACCACATTGGCTAATGTTTCAAAGGTCATCGTGCGATTCGAGCTTGGTCGCCAAATCAAACCAATTTGACGGTGAGCACTTTTTCCCGGTGGCTCAATCACAACAATGTTTTGGTTATCCACTAAACCGTGGTCAATCGCCATTTGAGGAATAAAGGTAGTGCCTAATCCATTAGCAACCATTTGCACTAATGTATGTAAACTAGTAGCAGAAAATGGGTTGATTTTTTCTTTCTTAGTTAACTTACATGCCGACACCGCATGCTCGGTTAAACAATGCTCGTTTTCAAGCAAGAACACCGATTCATCTGGCAGATCATCATAACGCAAAGGAATGCGGATAGAGCCGGCTTGCTCTCGACTGATGATCATACGAAATGGATCCTGGCCAACAATTCGACATTCCATACCATCAATATCCACTGGCATCGCCAAGATCAACACATCCAAGTCGCCGTTACGCAGCGCTTTTAATAAATTGCTCGTGGTATCTTCACGTAGTAATAACGTCAGTTGTGGAAAGCGTTGATTCACTTCTTGTACCAAGTCACCAAGTAAAAACGGAGCAATAGTAGGAATGCAGCCAACTCGTAATTGGCCTTGCATATTGTTGCCCTGGCATAACGAGCCTAATTCAAGTAAATCTTGGCTTTTAGCTAATAATTCTCGTCCTTGTTTCACCACTTGCTTGCCCGCTAAAGTAAAAACTAAAGGACTCTTTTTGTCTTTTTTTTCGTAAAGTGGACAACCAATCAAGGATTCTAAATTTTGAATACCTTTACTTAAGGTTGATTGGCTAACAAAACAACGTTCTGCAGCCTCGCTAAAGTGACGCGTTTCATAAAGCGTCACTAGGTAATGTAATTGTTTTAAACTAGGCCATTTAGTCATATTAAATTTCGATGAAGTTGTAGTGAAACCATGGTGTGATCACAAATTAGAGATAATCGCTTTTTTCGATTAAGTTAATCGGTTTATTTCGCTTTTTTTCATACTACAACTTGTACTATAGTTTGTCTCGTTGAAACCAAGCTCAGACACAGAAGTTTGAGTGTTGATTTTTATATCAAAGCAAAATTTAGGAGCAATAAAATGGTACTAGTAGGTCGTCAAGCCCCAGATTTCACAGCAGCAGCAGTTCTAGGTAACGGTGAAATTGTTGATTCATTCAACTTTGCAGAATTCACTAAAGGCAAGAAAGCCGTTGTTTTCTTCTACCCTCTAGACTTCACATTCGTTTGCCCATCAGAGCTAATCGCTTTCGATAAGCGTTTCGAAGATTTCCAAGCTAAAGGCGTTGAAGTAATCGGTGTTTCTATCGATTCACAATTCTCACACAATGCATGGCGTAACACGGCTATCGCTGACGGCGGTATCGGCCAAGTTAAATACCCTCTAGTTGCTGACGTTAAACACGAAATCGTTAAAGCATACGATGTTGAGCACCCAGAAGCAGGCGTTGCTTTCCGTGGTTCTTTCCTAATCGACGAAGATGGTCTTGTACGTCACCAAGTAGTTAACGACCTTCCTCTAGGTCGTAATATCGATGAAATGCTACGCATGGTTGACGCACTAAACTTCCACCAAAAACACGGTGAAGTTTGCCCTGCACAATGGGAAGAAGGTAAAGCAGGTATGGATGCATCTCCAAAAGGTGTTGCTTCATTCCTATCTGAGCACTCAGATGACCTAGGCAAAAAATAATCTCGCCTAAATGATTTATTGAGCCCTGCCATTGTGCAGGGCTTTTTTTATTCTACAATATACCCAAATGACTTCGAGATGCAGAATTCACAACATCTTGAAATTACTGGATATACACCATCAATTTATTAGCTTAGAGCAGCCTATCATGACCATCGAATTAGAAGTCTGTATTGATAATTTAGAATCCCTACACCTTGCGATTGAGGGGGGGGCGACACGTATTGAACTATGCTCATCACTTGCGTTAGGAGGCTTAACCCCTAGCTATGGTTTTATGAAAAAAGCCGCGCAATACTCGAGCATTCCTATTTACGCGATGATTCGCCCTAGACAAGGTGACTTTTTGTATAGTGAGCAAGATGTTGAGTCGATGCTAGAAGACGTACTTTGCGCCAAACAAGCTGGCTTGCAAGGTATTGTGATTGGTGCACTTACCGCTGAAGGTGATGTTGATAAAATGATTTGTCAGCGACTTATCGAAGCAGCATCCGGCATGGGGGTGACCTTTCACCGAGCCATCGATCAATGTCGCGATCCTAAACAAGCATTAGAAGATATCGCTGAACTAGGTTGTGAGCGTATATTAACATCCGGGTTGGCAAGTACAGCAAAACAAGGTATTAACGTTATCGCTGAAATGGTAGAACAAGCCCAAGGCCGATTTTCAATTATGGCTGGCGCAGGTGTCAACATTGATAACGCAGCACAAATAATTAAGCAGACTGGCATTCACGAGATTCACCTTTCTGGAAAGACAACCCGCCCTAGCCATATGAAACTTCACATTGATAGCGCTAAAATGGGGTCAGATTCAGTCGATGACTTTGCAATTCCGGTAACCAATAAACAAACGATTCAATCGGTGAAACAGACTATCAATAACATTTAAAAAAACGGTCATTTCAGACTAACATTCCAACCGAATCAATATGGCGATCTCGATTGATCGTCATTTTCACAGTGAAAAGGTCAACACTCACCTTAAATTAAAGATTCTAAATACTCTTTATCGTGACGAACGTCTTTACCTTGTACAAAGTAAATAATATATTCACAGATGTTTTGACAGCGGTCGCCAACTCTTTCAATCGATTGAGCACAGGCAACAATCTGCATGACTTTGGGCACTGAACTAGGGTCTTGCATCATAAAATTGATCATCTGCTGTTGAACTTTTTTATGCTCCGCATCCAGTTTATCATCCATACGATATACCGTTGCGGCGGCTTGTACATCCATACGAGCAAAAGCATCTAACACCTGATGTAACATATTGACGGCCATGCGCCCAAACGCTTCGACTGAAACAATCAGCGTTTCTTGTTTCGGAGCAAATGTTTCTTGTGCGACATGACTCAATTTGGTCGCGACATCACCAATTCGTTCAAGATCTGAAATAGTTTTAATGATCGCCATTACCAAACGTAAATCTTTTGCGGTTGGCTGCCTTTTAGCAATAATGCGTGTGCAAGCTTCATCAATCGCCACTTCCATTTGATTCACTTTGTCATCATTACGCTTAACCTTAGTCGCTAATTGAGAATCATGTTTATACAATGCGTGTAATGCCAATGAAAGCTGCTCTTCAACTAAGCCTCCCATCGCTAATACGTGAGTACGAATAGACTCAAGTTCGACATTAAACTGCCCCGAAATATGACGACCAAGTTGCATGTTATTTAAAATCCTTATTTAACCGTATCGGCCAGTAATATAATCTTCGGTTTTCTTCATTTTTGGCGATGTGAAGATCGAATCAGTATCACTATATTCCACTAGTTGTCCCATATGCACAAAAGCAGTGTGATCACTGACTCGCGCAGCTTGTTGCATGTTATGTGTAACAATCACCACTGTGTACTTTGTTTTTAATTCTGAAATCAACTCTTCAATCGTCAAAGTCGAAATAGGGTCCAAAGCGGATGTCGGCTCATCAAGTAATAAGACTTCAGGCTCAATGGCGATAGCCCGAGCAATCACTAAACGTTGCTGTTGACCACCTGACAATCCAAAAGCATTTTCATGTAAACGATCTTTTACTTCAGTCCATAAGGCTGCCGCTCGTAATGAACGTTCAACCGCATCATCTAAAGAACGAGAATCTTTTATCCCTTGCAAACGTAATCCATACACCACATTTTCATAAATCGATTTAGGGAAAGGATTAGGACGTTGGAATACCATCCCCACTCGTCGACGCAAACTCGCGACATCGACATTAGGGTGATAAATATTATTACCATTTAAAAGAACCTCTCCTTCTACTCGGCAACCATCCACTAAATCATTCATACGGTTAATACAGCGCAATAAAGTTGATTTACCACAACCAGAAGGCCCGATAAAAGCCGTCACCTTACCTTTAGGAATACGCATACTAATATCTTTCAAAGCTTGAGCTTTATGGTAAAACAAGTTCAAAGCATCAATAGAAATTGCCGTTTGTTTTTCGGTTAGCTTATGAACATCTAAAGGTTCTGGATATCCAAGTGCCGAATGAATCGAAAGCATATTAATCGTTTCCTAATATCTTAAACTTTTCACGTAAATTATTACGGATCATAATCGCAGTGATATTGAGACCTACCACTACAGTGATCAATAAAAATGACGTCGCAAACACCAACGGTCTTGCCGCCTCAATATTCGGCGTTTGAAAACCAACATCATAAACGTGAAAGCCAAGATGCATAAATTTTCTTTCTAAATGTAAGTATGGGAAATTACCATCAACCGGTAAATTAGAAGCAAGTTTCACTACCCCCACCAGCATCAAAGGTGCGACTTCCCCAGCTGCCCTCGCAACTGCGAGAATTAATCCCGTCATGATCGCTGGACTAACCATAGGCAGCACGGTCCTCCATAGCGTTTCAAACTTGGTTGCCCCTAGAGCATAAGAACCATGCCGAACAGAGTTAGGGACACGAGCAAGCCCTTCTTCTGTGGCAACGATCACCACAGGTAAGGTTAATATTGCTAACGTCATAGCAGACCATAGCAAACCAGGAGTACCAAACGTCGGTGTCGGTAATGTATCAGAGTAGAACAGCTCATCAATCGAACTGCCTATGGTATACACAAAAAAACCTAGACCAAATACACCATAGACAATCGATGGGACACCGGCAAGATTAACCACCGAGATCCGAATCAGTCGTGTTAGCATCGTATTTCTAGCGTACTCATGCAGATAAATAGCAGCAATCACACCAAGAGGCATCACCACCACCGACATGATAATAACTAATAATACTGTACCGAAAATGGCAGGAAATACCCCTCCTTCTGAATTCGATTCTCTTGGGTTATCGAGTAAAAATTTTCCAACTTGCTTAGCCCAATGATGAGCTTTTTCAACCCAACTCATTGCATTGGGATACCAAACATCCAATATTGACTCTAAAGGTAAGGAAATAATCTCACCTTTCATATCTTTCACTAACACTCGTGCTGATGATAATTGTTCTTGTAATGCTAAGATCTTATTTTCAGCCAGAGTAAACTTAGCCTCTAATTCATCTTGGCGTTGATATAAGGTTTTGAGATAAGCGGCTGTCGCTTGACCTTCTTGCTGCTTTAATCGCTTCTCAACTCGTAACTTATTCAGTTGTTGAGTTACTCCTTGCAACTCATTTTGCAAAACATCATCAATTTGATCCCGAACCGCATCAGCACTTTGTAGAGCAAGCCCAATGTGCTTAGGTAGTGAGTTTTTATAAACATGCCCTTCACTTTCAAGTGACACGGGTTGACCAAAAAAGTCCCCAGAACGTGTACGTTCAAAAACAGCAAGATCTTGAGGTGTATCTTGGTGATGCAAATCTATTTCTAATACCGAAATAAAATCTCGTGGATAAATATCGCGATTAGCCACTTTGATCGATAATCTCTGCGCTTGCCCTGATTGCAATACCGAGTCTGGCCACTGCCTATCTTGATTTGATAACTGATCAAGAGAAACATAATTTTGCTGATAAATCTGACCTATCAAGTGCTGACCATGCTCGTCTTGCCATTGATATAAAGGCGTAGGCCAAAAGTACACCAGCCCCTTCCAACCAATTAATAACAACAGACCTAATACTGAGATAAGGCTAATACTCACAGCACCAGCTGTCAGCCATACCCAAGGATTGCCAGATTTAATCCAAGTAAATTGATAACCGCTTAACATTGCAGCCCCCTGACTCCAAATATCAAGCAACCTTTTGTCGTTGAGCTATAAAGCACTGTACTTATCCCTTAAACGTTGACGGATTAGCTCTGCTATCGAGTTGACGACAAAGGTAAAAATAAACAATAAAAAAGCCGATAAAAACAACAACCTGAAATGAGAACTTCCAACTTCCGATTCCGGCATCTCAATCGCAATATTAGCGGACAGCGTACGCATACCTTCAAAAATATTCCAATCCATCACAGGGGTATTACCAGTTGCCATCAAGACAATCATAGTTTCACCAACCGCACGCCCTAATCCCATCATTACCGCTGAGAATATCCCTGGGGATGCCGTTACTAAAACCACAGTAGTTAAACATTGCCACGGGGTCGCACCAAGTGCACTAGCACCATCAGATAAGTGTTTTGGTACCGAAAATATAGCATCTTCAGCAATCGTAAAAATGGTTGGGATCACCGCAAACCCCATTGCAAAACCGACAATTAATGCATTTCTTTGATCAAAATCGACGCCCATATTGGCCATAAATAGCCGAACATCTCCACCAAATAGCCAAGATTCAAAGTAATGACCATAACTGAATATTAACCATGCAAACCCCATCATTACAGGCACTAAAAATAAAGCTATCCAACCTTGATATTCACCGAGCCCAGTAAATTTTCGAACCGCTTGCCACAATAGTGCTGTAAGTAGAATAACCATAGGCAACAACACTATAAACAGTACGGTATTTAATAAATTTAACTCAACGATTGGGGCTAACCATAGGCCAGCAAGAAAACCAATAATCACCGTCGGCAGGGCTTCCATTAACTCGATTGTCGGTTTTACATAACGGCGCATCCCTGGCGTCATAAAATACGCAGTATAAACCGCGCCACAAACTGAAATTGGCACGGCAAAAATCATAGCAAATAATGCTGATTTTAAAGTACCAAAAGCGATAGGAACCAGGCTAAATTTCGCTTCAAAATCATTACTAGCAGCAGTAGATTGCCAAATAAATTCAGGCTCAGGATACCCCTCATACCAGACTTTTTGCCACAAAGAGGTAAAGGTAATATCTGGATGAGGATTATCTATCTTAAATAGCGATAATTTGTCTTGAAATGCGGTCATTAAAAACTGCTCATTAGGTGACGTTGCAGCTGTAATAGGAGGCGTTTGAGCAATTTTTTTCGAAAACACTTTATTATCAGATGTGGTATAAAAATTATTTACTCGGCCAGTGTCATCAAATAGAAAAAAACCTTTTCGGTAAAACTCCGGTAAAACAAAAGCCGGTGTTGCTTTACTTCCTGAATCAAAATCACGAATTTGAGTAAACTGACGCTTACCATCTTTCAACACATCAAACCATTGGGAAACCTTACCATCGGATTGAGTGATCAAAACGGAGTAAGCTCCTGGAAGTAGATCTAAATTAACACCTTGTACCGATGATGACTTTTCTTTTTGAGTATCATGCTTAGTAGAAGCATTCTCTAAAGCGACAGTTTCTCGTAGTTGAAAACCCACATCATTACGCTTTAAAACACTAATCGAATCAGGATATAACACATATAGTGTTTTTCCATCTGGTGTGAGAACAAAATCAGTCACCTTTGAGGATATCGTGGGCAGGTTAAGTGGAGTACTTTGCCAATGTGACTCAACATCCCCAAATTGTGAAGAATTTTGATAACCGAGAGCACGCCATTCCCCATTTTGGTTAATACCAATAAAGGTCGCCTGATCTGTCTGTATAGAAAAATCAAACTGACGAATCGCTACCCCATCACTATCGAGGGAAACCGGGGTATCAGCAAAAGAACTAAAGCTTGGGGAAGATTGACGCCCACCCGCGGTAAACACAGTCGAAAACTTAGGTCGCACCGCGTAGATCCCTCCTTGGTTATCAGTATAAGCATACCAACGAGAGCTGGTTTCAGCCTCCTTGAAGGCTACTGGGTGGTCAACAATTTGGTTTACCAATAACGGAGTGTTATTTTGATTTGTCTCAATAGGAGAATTCAAGGATTGGTTTAGTACAAAGAAAATCAATTGTCCATCTTCAGTAAAACGAAAAGCCGTTCTACCATCATCATCTATACCAACAGCAACGGTTTTATTTATGGTGTGATTATCCGTAAGTAAATATTCACTTTTTAACTTTATGGTTGCAGGAGAAAATATTGGTGCAATCACCATAATCAAATAGAAAATCAGTAATACTAAAGCGATAAGAACACTGATACCTCCCAGTTTAATCACCGAGCTTGCAAAGCGATCTGTCAGCCAGCGCCTTTTATCTCGTTGTTGAAAGAAAGTATCGACTTGAGCCATGTTCCACATTACCTTTTTTGATTGATGACATAATATGTCGATTGTGTGACAGTTTTATTACTATACTTTGATTTGTGCTTGATTTTACTGCTATTGCTTCTTTATATAAGCCTCATTGAAATAAAAATGTCACAAAAAACCACTAACTTACTCTTAGATATGGTAAAGGATTCCATTCTCTCTCCTCTTCTCCACTAATACATGCTGGATGGTACAATGAGCTCCGAGAAACTCTACATAGAAAAAGAACTAAGTTGGCTATCTTTTAATGAACGCGTTTTACAAGAAGCGGCCGACAAAACAGTTCCGCTGATTGAACGTGTGCGTTTTTTAGGGATCTTTTCTAGTAATTTAGATGAGTTTTATAAAGTTCGCTTTGCTGATGTAAAACGCCGCATTTTAATCAGCCAAGAAAGTAGTAGCAACGACAGCCCTAAACACCTTTTAACCAAGATGCAGTCGAAAGTATTAAAGCTTAACCAAAAATTTGACGAATTGTATAACGAATTAATACTCGAAATGGCCCGACGCCGCATATTTTTAGTCAATGAATCACAGTTACAAGAATCTCAACAAAAATGGATCAAAAAATACTTCCAACGAGAAGTGCTTCCTCACATCACCCCATTTTTAATGAATAAAGATACCGATGTACTGAGTTTTTTAAAGGATGAACATTCCTATCTTACTGTTGAAATTATTCATCAAGATCAAAAGAATTATGCCTTAATTGATATTCCAACCGATCATCTTCCACGCTTCATTATGGTACCGGAGCAAAAAGGGAAGAGACGTAAAACCATAATATTACTTGATAATATTATTCGCTTTTGTCTTGATGATATTTTCAAAGGCTTCTTTGAATACGATGAACTCAATAGCTACACCATGACTATGACTCGTGACGCTGAATATGATTTACGGCATGAGGTTGAACACAGTCTATTAGAGCAGATGTCTGAAGGGGTCAATCAACGTCTTACCGCTATGCCTGTACGACTAGTCTATCAAAGAGATATGCCGGAAGATCTTCTGAAATATTTATGTGAAAAGCTCAATATGAGTAGCTATGACAGCTTAATTCCTGGTGGTCGTTATCATAACTTCAAAGATTTCACTGGTTTTCCTAATGTGGGAAGAGATTACTTAGAAAACAAACCATTAGTTCCTCTTAAATGTGCTGACTTTGATGGATATCCAAATAACTTTGAAGCCATCAGCGCGCAAGATATTTTATTGTATTACCCGTACCATAGTTTTGACCATATTACCGAGTTAGTTCGGCAAGCATCCTTTGACCCTAAAGTGATCAGTATCAAAATCAATATTTATCGTGTTGCGAAGAACTCAAAATTGATGAATTCATTGATGGATGCTGTACATAACAAAAAGAAAGTCACCGTTGTGGTTGAGCTACAAGCTCGCTTTGATGAAGAAGCCAATATTGAATGGGCTAAATTACTAACGGATGCTGGTGTTCATGTTATTTTCGGTGCCCCAGGATTAAAAATACACTCAAAGTTATTACTCATTACTCGTAGAGAAGATGATGAATTAAAGCGCTACGCTCATATTGGTACGGGTAATTTTCACGAAAAAACTGCTCGAATTTATACCGACTTCGCTTTATTAACCGCAGATCCACAATTAACCGCTGAAGTACGTAATGTCTTTGGTTATATTGAAAATCCATATCGTCCAGTGCGTTTTACTCAGCTTATGGTGTCACCGCGTAATGCTCGGCAACAAATTTATAAGTTGATAGACAGTGAAATAGCGATTGCGAAAGAAGGTCGTCCTGCAGGTATCACCTTAAAAGTAAACAACTTAGTCGATAAAGGACTCGTCAATAAGCTGTATGGAGCGAGCAATGCTGGTGTTAAAATTCGCATGATCATTCGCGGAATGTGCTCACTCGTTCCAGGAATCCCAGGAGTTAGTGAGAATATTTCGGTCATCAGCATCATCGATCGCTTTTTAGAACACCCTAGGGTAATTGTGACTGAAAATGATGGCGATCCAAAAGTTTATATTTCTTCAGCCGACTGGATGACACGTAACTTAGATTATCGAATTGAAGTCGCAACCCCTATCCATTCTCAAAGATTAAAGCAACGGATCATCGATATTCTCAATATTCATTTTATTGATACCGTCAAAGCCAGACGTATTGATAAAGAAATGAGTAACAGCTATGTACCACGTGGTAATCGAAAAAAAGTCCGTTCACAAATTGCTATTTATGATTATTTAAAGCAAATTGAAAGAAAGTCTCGTTTAAAAACAGAATAAATAGGTATTTATGAATCTACCAACTGAACCAAGTATTAGGCATATTGCCGCTATAGATTTAGGCTCAAACAGTTTTCACATGGTAGTGGCTAAAGTCACCGGGCATGATTTGCAAATTGTTAGTCGCCATAAACAACGTGTTCGGTTAGCTGATGGTTTGGATTCACATATGAACTTAGACAATACTTCGATACAACGAGGCTTAGATTGTCTGGCCATGTTTGCTGAACGTATACAAGGCTTCGATGCCGATAACGTTAGAATCGCGGCAACCCACACACTGCGTCAGGCAAATAACGCTCATATATTTCTTTCTCGTACTCGTCATGTACTGCCCTTTCCAATTGAAGTGATTGCTGGTGTTGAAGAAGCACGCTTAATTTATCTAGGTGTTGCTCATACTCAACCAGAATGGGAAAAAAAGTTTGTTATTGATATCGGTGGTGGCAGTACTGAAATGATCATTGGTACTGGCTTTGAGCCACAACTACTCAATAGCAAACAATTAGGTTGCGTCAGTTATACCAATAAGTTTTTTCACAATGGGAAGTTATCCAAAAAGAACTTCTCAAAAGCTACCTTAGCCGCTCAACAAAAGTTAGAAGCCTTATGTAAGCCATACAAAAAATTAGGCTGGGATGCAGCAATAGGATCTTCGGGGACGATAAAAGCAATCAGAGAAGTTCTCATTGGAATGGGGCATGAAGATGGCATCATAACCTTAGAACGACTCAATCAATTGGTTGAAGAGTTGTGCAAACTAGACCAAATTGATGATATTAAGCTCGAAGGTTTAACCGATGAACGAAAACCTGTATTTGCTGCTGGTGTCGCGATTTTATTAGCTATATTTGAGTCTTTTTGCATCAAACAACTACATTTTTCCGATGGTGCATTACGTGAAGGTTTAATGTATGAAATGGAAGAGCGATTCCAACGTTCTGATATTCGCATGCGCACTGCAGAAAACCTTGCCGATAAACATCAAGTTGATGTTAACCATGCCCAAAATGTACGTAATCAAGCAGAGCGCTTTTTAAAGCAAGTAGGATCAGAACTCGATATAAAACCTAAAAGTGAGCTTTGCAGCTTACTATCTTGGGGAGCCTTGCTACATGAAGTAGGACTTAGTATTAGCTATAAAGGCTTTCACCGTCATTCTGCTTATATCCTTCAACACACCAATATGCCGGGGTTTAACCAAGAACAGCAACAAGTCCTTGCTGCATTAGTTCGCTTTCAACGTAAAGCCCTTAAACTGCAAGAAATGCCAGAATTAACTATTTATAAGAAAAAACAAATACTGCCTTTAATTGCCATATTGCGTTTAGCGATCGTCGTTAATGGACAAAGAAAAGAAGAAAACGAACTGCCAAAATTAACCCTTTCAATAGAAACGGTAAATGACGAGAAAAATGAAGAAGGTGGCGATCAACTCTGGAAGCTGACTTGTGAGGATAAAGATTGGTTAGATAACAATCGCTTATTACATGCCGATCTACAAACAGAACAACAATATTGGATTAATGCTGGCTGGAATCTAAGCTTTTAAAGCAACATACCCTTTATTGCCATGGTAACTTTTTTGATCGTTAAAACAGCCTTTTTCAAGGCTGTTTTTATTTCTAGAGATTAAAGCAAGCTGCTTAGAAAACGTTTATCATTTTTAGAATGACTTCTCTAATAAATTAACGCAAGCCGACTTTCTGCAGTTGAGCATTGGCCAGTTCACGCGATAACGGAACATAACCATCCTTCTCCACCCCTCTTTGTCCTTGTTTAGAGTATATAAACTTTAAAAATTCAGCCTGTGGTCGAGGCAGAGGTTTTAATGGATTTTTATTTACATAAACATATAAATAACGAGCGAGTGGATAACGACCATCTAAAATATTATCTCGAGTTGGATAAATATAATCTTGCCCTTCAAGAGCAATAGGGATCAATTTCGCTTTTGATACTTGATAACCCACACCAGAATAGCCAATGCTGTTAATTGAAGAAGCGACAGATTGCACAACAGAAGCTGAGCCGGGTTGTTCATTCACTTGCCTTTTAAAGTCACCTTTACACAATGCATGTTGCTTAAAATAACCATAAGTGCCTGATACCGAATTACGACCAAAAAGTTGAAAGCCTAGTTTAGCCCAGTCGGTATCTACACCTAGTTGTTGCCACTTATTTAATGGCTCAGTCGCCCCACATTTCAATGTTGATGAAAAAATGGCATCAACTTGTGAGAAATTCAAACCTTTAATTGGATTATCTTTATGAACAAAAATACCAATTGCATCAATGGCAATTTTTAATTGAACAGGTGGGTATCCATAATGCCGCTCAAAAGCCTCCAATTCTTTGGCTTTCATAGGACGACTCATTGGGCCGAGTTGTGATGTTCCCTCGGTCAAAGCTGTTGGCGCAGTTGATGATCCAGAAGATTGAAGTTGCATGTTAATATTAGGATAAATACGTTGGAAATCTTCTGCCCACACAGAGGTTAATGTCGCAAGGGTATCCGAACCTACAGAAGATATCGTTCCTGACATTCCTGATACTTTATGATAAGTATCAAGCTCATCTCTAACCATTTCATTTGCGAAACAAGGCATTGAAAGTATGGCGATCAAACAAACGAGTACTGCGTTACGCATATTATTCCTTGACACGTTATGACGTTGAACGAGCTACAAGCTTCTTAGGTAATACGAACGAAAAGCAGCTACCTTTATCAACTTCACTGGTGATTTCTAAATAAGACTCATGGTGGCTTAATGCATGTTTAGCAATAGCCAAGCCAAGCCCACTGCCACCAGTTTCCCGAGAGCGAGCTTTATCGACTCGATAGAAGCGTTCAGTTAATCGGTTAATATGTTGAGGCTCAATTCCATCTCCAGAGTCTTCAACCGACAAACATGCGCCATCAACCGTTTCATACCATTTAACATGTACATCTGCTCCCGCTGGAGTGTACTTAACGGCGTTATACACTAAATTGGAAATAGCACTGCGTAATTGTTCTTCATCACCATATACCGTCATTTGTTTATCGATATCAAACACGATTTTATGTTTATTATCGCCACTTAACGCTATGGCTTCTTTTTCTAAAATGTCTAACATCGCGGGTACATTAACGATTTCATCAAGCTCATGAATTGGTGCTGCTTCAATCTTTGAGAGTGTCAGCAATTGTTCGACTAAAGCATTCATGCGAGACAATTGTTCCGTCATCACACCATGAGCTTTTGACCACATTGGCCCTGCTAATATTTCAGGGTCTTCTGTCATCTCTAGATAACCTTGTAAAACAGTCATCGGTGTTCTTAATTCATGTGACACATTAGCAAAGAAGTTTCTACGCATCCCTTCCAGTTGTTTTAATTGCGTCACATCACGCACCACCATCAGGTGCTCACCATCGGTATAAGGCACTATACGCAATTCTAAAATACGCTCAGGTGTAAGTGGAGATAGCATTTCAAGCGGTTCAGTAAAGTCTTGCTTAGAAAGATATTTTATGAAATCAGGCGTACGAATTAAGTTGGCAATCGGTTGACCTGAATCATCCGGCCAACGAAAACCAAGTAATGATTGAGCCAGTTTATTGCACCATACAATATTACCTTCACTACGAAATACCACCACAGCATCGGGTAAAGATTCAGCACCATTTCGAAAACGACGAATTAAATTAGCGAGCTCTTTTCGACGACGGCGTTGCTTTTGTTGTAAGCGATAAATACCGTTAAATACAGGTTCCCAATGCCCCGTTCCTGAAGGTGGGCTCAGACGTTTTTCATCCCACAACCATTCCGATAAGCGTATTTGGTTATGCAATTGCCATAATAATTGTAATACGGTAGCGGCAAACAATAACCACCCCATATAACCAAAAAACCAGCCAATTATTAACCACGGAAGGTAAAAAAAAGCCAGCGACCAAGCTAGCTTTTTTCTGGTTAACCTTTCAACCATTCAGTTCAGTACTCCGTCATTCGGATAAAGTATAAATTAAGCTCGCGTTGAGAAACGGTAACCTGCACCACGTACGGTTTGAACAAGTTTATCGTGACCTTCTTGTTCTAATGCTTTTCTTAGACGGCGAATATGCACATCAACAGTACGATCTTCAACGTAAACATTAGTGCCCCAAACGTTATTCAATAACTGTTCACGACTATAGACACGCTCTTGATGTGTCATGAAAAAATGTAACATTTTAAACTCTGTTGGTCCCATGTCGAGTGGAGAATCATTCGCAGTCACACGGTGAGAAACAGGATCGAGTTTTAACCCTTGCACATCAATAACATCTTCTATTGCTGTTGGTGTGACTCGACGAATAACCGCTTTTAAGCGAGCAACTAATTCTTTAGGTGAAAAAGGTTTCGTAATGTAATCATCCGCACCTACTTCTAAACCGCGAACTTTATCTTCTTCTTCACCACGTGCTGTAAGCATTACAACAGGAATATTTCGAGTTAACTCTTCACGCTTGAGGTGTTTGATAAAATTAATACCGGAACCACCTGGTAACATCCAATCTAATAGAATCAAATCAGGATAAGGTTCGCACAATTTATTAATGGCGGTATCGTAATCTTCAGCTTCAACTGGTTGGTAACCTTTTTGCTCTAAAACAAAGCATAACATTTCCCTGATAGGAGCTTCATCTTCAACAACCAAAATTCTTCTCGACATACCCAAAAATCCTTTCGCGTCTACTTTACTAATTTAAATTAGCCAAAATTAATCTGCTACTTATTATGTGTCTTAAGTATGACAGTTTTGTGACTCCTGCAAAGTAATTTTCATATAACTGTCAACCAATCATGGTTATTTTGTCACAGCAACCATTGCTTTAAGTCAGCACTATTCTCGAATATTCCCCTTAGCTTTGACTAAGCGAATAAATCTTCTATGATAGGCGTCCAATTTCCAGACTGAGTATGAGAGTTATGTGGTTTAAGAATTGTTTAGTGTACCGTTTCAATCGTGAAATTAACTTTGATGTTGATAAACTAGAATCTCAACTTGCTGAATTTAAGTTCACGCCTTGTGGTAGCCAAGATAAGCAAAAGTTTGGCTGGACGAGCGTACTAAATAAGCACTCAGATGTATTAACTCATATTGCTGGTGATCACATTCTGATCAAAGCTAAAAAAGAAGAGAAACTTCTACCAGCATCCGTTATTAAAGACTCTCTGCAAGATAAAATTGATCTGCTTGAACAACAAGAAGGTCGATCTCTTAAGAAAAAAGAAAAAGACGATCTTAAAGATGAAATCTTAATCGACTTATTACCACGAGCGTTTAGTCGTCATAACTTTACATCTATTTTAATCATGCCAAAACTTGGTTTTATTGTGGTAGATTCTAGCAGCAGTAAAAAAGCGGAAGATGCATTAGCTTTACTACGCAAAACCTTAGGTAGTCTTCCTGTTGTGCCTGCTATCCCCGAAGTTTCAATTGAAACCAGCCTAACGGAATGGGTCAAAACCGGTAACTTACCGCAAGGCTTCCAACTTTTAGATGAAGCTGAATTTCATTCACTGCAGGAAGAAGGCGGTATCATTCGTTGTAAGAAACAAGAATTGAGCGCGGAAGAAATTCAAAATCACATTGCAGCCGATAAAGTGGTCACCAAGTTAGCACTCGATTGGCAAGAACACATTGAATTTGTCTTGTCTTCTGACGTAAGCATCAAACGCTTAAAATTCAGCGATGAACTTAAAGACACCAATCAGGACATTCCACGCGAAGATCAGGCACAGCGCTTTGATGCAGATTTCACTTTAATGTGTGGTGAATTTGATGCCTTTTTACCGCAACTGTTTGATGCACTAGGTGGGTTACCGAAGAACGATTAATAATGTGCTCCCAACGATGTAGGGCTTTGTGACATAACCAAGCCCTGCTGTTTTTTATTCCCTACTTATCCTGTGCTTTTCTCGCTTTTCTTCTTAACTTGGCGTAAAATTCGCTCCCCTAATTTATACCGCTTGGTGGTATAAATCTGACCTGAAATCAGACCTAGAGATATATATTATGTTTAAACCAGAACTACTGTCTCCTGCTGGCAGCCTAAAAAACATGCGCTATGCATTCGCTTATGGCGCCGATGCTGTCTACGCAGGACAACCTCGTTATAGCCTTCGTGTACGTAACAATGAATTCAATCATGAAAACCTCAAAATCGGTATCGATGAAGCTCATTCTTTAGGTAAAAAACTGTATGTGGTATGTAATATCCAACCACATAATTCAAAACTTAAAACTTTCATTCGTGATTTGAAACCCGTCGTTGATATGGGCCCGGATGCGTTGATCATGTCGGATCCTGGTTTAATTATGATGGTGCGAGAAGCCTTCCCTGAAATGCCAATCCATTTATCAGTTCAAGCCAATGCAGTTAACTGGGCAACGGTGAAGTTCTGGTCTACTCAAGGTGTTGAGCGAGTGATTTTATCACGTGAACTTTCCTTAGAAGAAATAGAGGAAATTCGTGAACATTGCCCTGAAACTGAGTTGGAAATCTTTGTGCACGGCGCATTATGCATGGCTTATTCTGGTCGTTGTTTATTGTCTGGTTACATGAACAAACGCGATCCAAACCAAGGCACTTGTACCAATGCTTGTCGTTGGGAATATAAAGTCGAAAAAGGCACTGAAAACGACGCCGGTCAAATCGTACCAGCCAATCAAGCGGTTGAGCAATTTGATCCTAGCCAAGTACAAGCGATCGAGGTTAAAGAAGAGCGTCCAGACAACACCCTTGGCCTAGGTAAACCTACCGATGAAGTTGTGCTACTTTCTGAATCGCATCGCCCAGAAGAACAAATGGCGGCGTTTGAAGATGAACACGGCACTTACATTATGAATTCAAAAGATCTACGTGCGATTCAACATGTAGAGCGTTTGACTAAAATGGGCGTCCATTCATTAAAAATCGAAGGTCGTACTAAATCTTTCTACTACTGTGCTCGTACTGCGCAAGTATACCGTAAAGCGATTGATGATGCGGTTGCCGGTAAACCATTTGATGAAAGCCTAATGGGTACGTTAGAAAGCCTGGCTCACCGTGGTTATACCGAAGGTTTCCTACGTCGTCATACCCATGATTCGTATCAAAACTACGATTACGGCTACTCGGTTTCCGATTCTCAACAATTTGTTGGCGAGTTTACAGGTAAACGTCGTGGCTACTTAGCAGAAGTCGAAGTGAAAAACAAATTCCTATTAGGTGATAGCTTAGAGCTTATGACACCAAACGGTAATATCAACTTCACTTTAGAAGAGATGGAAAACCGTAAATCAGAAAAAGTGGATGACGCAAAAGGCAATGGTCACTTTGTGTTTATTCCTGTTCCTGAAGATTTGGATTTAAGTTATGGACTTCTTATGCGTAACTTATCGAACGGTCAAAACACGCGTAACCCCGTAAATGATGCAGTAGATGCGAAGTAATATGGCCTTATTAATTACAGATAAGTGTATCAACTGTGATATGTGCGACCCAGAATGCCCTAATGGTGCAATCAGCATGGGTGACAGCATTTATGAAATTGATCATAACTTATGC
The DNA here is from genome assembly GCF_030161215.1 of Vibrio algivorus. NCBI lineage: Bacteria > Pseudomonadati > Pseudomonadota > Gammaproteobacteria > Vibrionales > Vibrionaceae > Vibrio > Vibrio algivorus. The sequence goes on along the minus strand of NZ_BSPV01000009.1, from coordinate 1,738 downwards.
ACTGAATGTAAAGGACATTACGATAAGCCAACATGCCAATCGGTATGCCCAATTAATAATTGCATCATTACCGACCCTGAGCATGTTGAAACGGAAGAAGAGTTGCTAGAAAAATTTGTAGTGATTCAGGGTTTGGCATAACCATTCCACTACGCAAAATGTCAAAAGGCCTGACTTTATCGTCAGGCCTTTTTCTATGGCTACAAGCGAGGTTTATTTAGTCGCTAGTCCTTTAGAGTTCAAGTAGTCACGAATATATGGGCGTGACTCTTTACTTAAACGACCATGGATATGATCTGACCATGAACCGGTTTTCTGATTACTGCCACGTGTCTGATAGTAATGACTAGTTTCAGCATCATATTCCGCAATATCTTGTTCAGATAACGGCTGATAAGAATCTTGGTGAACCATGACTTTCTGTGGTAAACGCGGCTTAATTTGCGGATCTTGATCGGGATGACCTAAACACATGCCAAACATCACAGCGCAATATTTAGGCAGCCCTAATAATTCATCAACTTCTTTAGGTGCATTACGTAAACCACCGATATACACACCACCTAATCCTAACGATTCCGCAGCCAATAAGGTATTTTGCGCCATGATCCCGGCATCAATTGCCCCAATCAATGTGAGCTCAGTAAATTCAGGTTTTACTTCAGGAGAAAGTTGGAAGTGACGCTGATAATCAATACAGAAAACCAAAAATTCAGCCGCCGTTTCAACGTATTGTTGTCCGCCAGCAAATTCAGCTAGCGCTTTACGCTTTTGTGGATCAGTAACTCGAATAATCGATGTGGTTTGTAGAAAGCTGGATGATGAAGCAGAAATACCTGCAGACAAAATAGTATCTAGCTGCTCAAATGAAATTGCCTGTTGAGTAAACTTACGGATAGAGCGATGGCTCAGCATGGTTTCAATAACAGTGTTCATAGTGCTCCCTCTTGTTGATACATCACTCTACCATAAGATATTAAGTAAACTTAGTGCCTTGAATGAAATTTGAATATAACTGGTATTCATAATTTCCAGCAAAACCATCAAAACAAAAAGGCTCCAGGATTTCTGCTAGAGCCTTAATATAGCAAGGGTGGCGAGATTCGCTCTTCCAGCACGCACTATTTTGGTATTAGGTGAATCCGCTGCTTTGACACCGTCTCTTAAGCCTACAAAGTAAAAAGGCCTCAGCATTTCTGCTAAGGCCTTAATATGGCAGGGGTGGAGAGATTCGAATTTTCAACACGCGCTATTTTGGTATTAGGGGAATCCGCTGCTTTGACACCGTCTCTTAAGCCTACAAAGTAAAAAGGCCTCAGCATTTCTGCTAAGGCCTTAATATGGCAGGGGTGGAGAGATTCGAACTCCCAACACGCGGATTTGGAATCCGCTGCTCTGCCAATTGGAGCTACACCCCTAAAACTTTGTTTATATTACTTTTCTTGGCTCAAAAAGTAAATTGTATTTTTCTTAATTTAAGAAAAAGTGGCGGAGTGGACGGGACTCGAACCCGCGACCCCCGGCGTGACAGGCCGGTATTCTAACCAACTGAACTACCACTCCGCAGTGTCTATTCAGCATTTTGCAATTCAAAGCCTGGCGATGTCCTAATCTCACATGGGGAAACCCCACACTACCATCGGCGCTACTTCGTTTCACTTCTGAGTTCGGCATGGAATCAGGTGGGTCCAAAGCGCTATGGTCGCCAAGCAAATTCTTTTGTTAAAACATCATTTAT
>NZ_BSPV01000008.1:0-240579 GCF_030161215.1 Vibrio algivorus | reverse complement strand
GCAGCTTTGTTGACGGCGTTCATTCACTTGTCGCCTCACTGCAACTCCAATTACTTTGGCTATAGATTAGGTACTCGAGCTTGGCAGTTTTCTGCCAAGCTTTTTCTGTTTATTTTTCGTTTCAATATTTACTTGTTTGCTTTGGGTTTGGGTGGATTGCTCGCGCACAAAGCAAATCGGTAAAGCGTTAAACATTAAAAGGATAGGGCATGGCTACGCTACACTTTAGTATTCTCGTCGATGGCGTCAATGACGAAGATTTAGTGGTAAGAAGCTACCAAGGGCAAGATAACTTTTCTTCCGTTCAACACGCTGATGGTACTTGGTGCCATGGTTTTCGTTATGACATCCAACTTGCTAGTCGCCGACCGGATTTCACCGCCTTAGACATGGTGGACAAAAAAACCGAGCTTGTCATGCATCGTGACGGCGAAGTAGTGCAACGAATTAACGGTATTGTGCGTAACTTCACCCAAGGCGAAACCGGCCATCACCATACCTTTTACTCTTTAACTCTCGTGCCTGAAATTGAGCGTTTATCCTTGCGCCATAACAGCCGCATTTTCCAATCCATTTCTGCGCCCGATATCATCGCCACCTTATTTAAAGAAATGGACATCCAAGGCTTTGTCTTTGCATTAACTCGCACGCCAAAGCAACGTGAGTTTTGCATGCAATATCGTGAAACGGACCTTGAATTCATTAACCGCCTTGCTGCTGAAGAAGGCATGGTCTATCACATTGAGCAGTTCAAAGGTAAACACAATGTCTTGTTTACCGATGACTCTCAAGTCATTACCTCACTAGACTCACCTGTGCCTTATAACGTGATGGCCAGTGGCATTAGTTCAACGCCGTATATAAAAGAATTCAGCAAGACGACTCAGTTTGAAGTCAGTGAAGCGCACAGCGGTGATAGTAGCTTTAAAAAACCGCAGTACACCTTTAGTCAGCAGGCCGTCGCCAATGATATGGATTATCAGCGTGATACCTATCAACACTTTGACGCGCCGGGGCGCTTTAAAGATGACGCAGTTGGTAAAGAATTCAATCAACTACGTCTAGATAGCTTGCGACGCCATGCTCATACCGCCAAAGGCAAAGGGAATGAGCCACAGTTACAAAGCGGCGCCAAGTTTGAATTAAGCGAACACAGTGATGACAACTTTAATAAAAACTGGCTAATAATCGCCAGCACTCATCAAGGCGACCAACCGCAAGCGCTCGAAGAATCCGCCGGCGGCAAACCGACGACTTACGCCAACCAGTTTGACGCCATTCCAGCGGATAAAACCTGGCGCATGCCACAGATGACTCGCCCACAAGTTGACGGTCCCATGACCGCTTACGTGGTTGGCCCAGAGGGTGAAGAAATCTTCTGCGATGAATATGGTCGAGTGAAACTGCATTTTCCGTGGGATAGATATTCCAATGGCAATGAACATAGTTCATGTTGGATTCAAGTCTCACAAGGCTGGGCTGGTAGTCAATACGGACAAATCGCCATTCCAAGAATTGGCCATGAAGTCATTGTTTCGTTTTTAAATGGCGACCCAGACCAACCGATTGTGACAGGCCGTGCGTTCAACGCACAAAACCTGCCGCCTTACACACTGCCGGGTAATAAAACCAAAACCGTATGGCGCAGTGAAACCCACCAAGGTGAAGGCTTTAACGAAATCAGCTTTGAAGACCAATCTGGCTCAGAGCAAGTGTATGTTCACGCGCAAAAGGACTTTAAATCCGAAACTCTCAACGACCACATCACCGATGTAAATCACGACCAGCATCTAATGGTTGAAAATGACCAATTTACTCAGGTTAAAAATAATCATCATTTGACGATAGAGGGTGAAAGTCGTAGCAAAGTGACGGGTCATTTATCTCAAGAAGCGACTGGCTCAATACAACAGAAAATCGGCGCCATTCATGTTATAGAAGCAGGAAAAGAAGTGAGCTTAACCAGTGGTGGGAAGCTGATCGTTGAAGCTGGCTCAGAAGTGACTTTAAAAGTTGGTGGCAGTTTTGTAAAAGTGGATGCGGCAGGGGTTCATTTAGTGGGTGCTGGTGTGAATATCAACTCTGGAGGAAGTGCAGGCTCTGCTAGCACTTATAGTGGCAGCGCGCCAATGTTGCCTAATGACATTGAGCCAATACAACCACCACAACCAGCGATCCCAATTGAGATTGACTCTGTTATAGAAGCGGAAACTGTTAATAAAGCCACCATCAAGCCGTGTCCATTAAAAGGAGGTCAATAATGTTAGCCTCTTACTTTTTTGGACAAGAGCGTGCCTACTGGCTTGTCAGTGCCGACATCCACCAGCAAGCGATTAAGCAAAACCATCAATTGGGTTTTTCCGATGCTTTACCATTATTTCATGGTGAAAGCTTCAAACAGGTCATGCCTTATTCACCTTGGCTTATTCCAATACAACCAGAGCTTCAGAATGTAGATAGTGACACGTTTAATCAAGGAATCATGCTCGTCAGTCATGAGCCAATGTGGAATGTGGTTACACACTTAAGAAGCTTACTTTATGCCGCTCTTGATGGCGAAGAAGTGATGTTTCGATTTTATGACCCAAAGGTGGTAGTGCCAATGCTTACAACCTTTACTCAAGATGAAATCAATGCATTTTTAGGTAATAGCCAACAGTTAACTTGTCTTCAAGAAGGACAATTAGCCGTTTATCACAACACAAGTCAATTGGATTATCAGCTGTATTCAGAGACATGGTGGAAAATCCAACCTCAGCATTTAGAGCCGCTATATAAAGTGAATGAACACGCAAAGGCCATTGTGAGCAAACTGTGGGAAAAGCTGCCCCAGAAAATCGATGCATTGCCAGACCCTTTGGTGTTTTTTCAGGAAATATTACAACAAGCCCTCAATGACGGCACAAATAGCGATAAGGCAGAAAGCATCGCTTTAGTTCAGTTTTCTAAGCTCACCAATACGTCTTATACCGAACTGTCACAGGCTTTGTTGCTCACTCGTGATGAATTAGATGAATTACAAGAAATAGAAAAGGGAACAATTTAATGGGAATGCTAGGCGTTAACCCGCATTGCGTTGAATGTGCCAATACTGATCACTGGATTGAGTTGATTGTAGTTGATGAACGCAACCAATATTTTGATAACGTCAAAGGGACATTGATTGACGCTAAAGGCCGTCGATATACTATCACTTTGAATAATCAGCCAATTCGGTTAGACGGAATTACCGCTGGCCGCATTCAAATCGAACTAGACCCGACATTATGGCTTAAGCAAGCTCAGCAACGACGACCATTTGTAATGGATCCTAACGTGAATCAAATTCATAACGTTAAAGTTGGCGATACTTTAACATCTATTGCTGGGCAACATGGCATGACACTCAATGCGATATTGGAATTAAATCCACAATATCAAGATGATCCTGATTTAATTGTGGTGGGTGATACGGTAAAGCTTAATGAACAATATCAAGGCGATCCAGTAGATGAATGGCTCGCTCAAAACTCCATCGGTTACCATGAAGCGACGAGACAACGCGTCAATATGACCGCAGGTGATTTGTTATCAACGGCTGATGCCGAGGCGCTTCCTGAACGTCATCAAACGAAACAAGCGTTATCACTCAATGATCCTAGTTTTAGTGGTCATCTTCTAGCGGATAAATGCTATGTGGTTTGCGTGCAAGGTTTTAACTACATAACACTACGATTTGGCCTGTTCTTTGATGGCACTGCCAATAACACTTACAGTGCTCAATGGGGTAAGCAACAGTTAGAAGGTTATTATAACCAATGGCAATCCTTATGCAGTCTAGAAGGCAATTTACCGGTTAAAGACTGGCAAGCTCGCAGTTATGCTTACCCTAATCAAGACGACTTTTATTGGTTTTGGGAAGATGATGAGAAAGTGGAAAGCAGCGCGGCTAACGAGCTGACCAACATTCAAAAGCTGTATGAGCGTTACCTTAATAATGAATTTAATCAAGAACAGACCGTATTTTACCACTCGGAATACATTACTGGTATTGGTACAGGTAATAGCACAGAAATCGCTAAGGCCGATGAATCTGTACTTGGTGGTCAAGCTCTAGGGCTGGGTGACTACGGTGTAGAAGCCAAAGTAAGTATAGCTATTGAACAAGTGAATCAAGCATTAGAACAACAAATAAAACCAGAACTTCCATCTATAAAAATTGATGGAATCAACAAAATTGAATTGGATGTATTTGGCTTTAGTCGCGGGGCCGCTGCCGCCCGCCATTTTATTAATGTGTTGCTCGATGGCGAGCAAGGTGAATTTGTACCAAAGTTTGTTGAAGTGTGCCAGCAAAATAAGTTAGCGTTGCAAGCGGGTTTTGATTGGAATGAGAATGAGCACTGCGAAGTGACCTTTGCCGGGTTGTTTGATACCGTGGCCGCAATTGCTGATTTTAGCTCACTGGATTTTACCCCACATAACCAAGATAATGGCAATGTGCGTTTGTGGTTGGACCCACAACGGGTACGCCATGCAGTACATTTAACCGCCTCTCCGAAAACGGAATACCGTTATAATTTTAGTAGTAATAAACTTAATTCTGCTGATAACTTTCATGAAATTATGGTGTATGGCGCACATTCGGATGTGGGTGGTGGTTATTACTCACAATATGCCTTTGATCAAAATGAATACTTGCTACCTCTGATTGAGCGCAAACGAATTAAACGTATTTCGCGAGATTTTAGCCTGTTTCAGTTTGATAGCGTCAAACAGCAACTTGAGAAGACATTGCAGCAAGAGCTAGCGAAAGAAGTGGCGCAAGGTTGGAACGCGGATGATTATAAGATTGAAATAAAACAAAGTATCTCCCCAAAAGGAGATCGCCAGCAGGCGATTGGTGAATTAATTTTGCAACGTCTCGTACAAGGAGATTTATCGCGTTTGTACTTACGGGTGATGTATGGTCTAGCAGAGTCAATGCAGGTGCCATTTAATGAATATCCAGAAGGCTCATCAGTTTCTGTATGGTCTGATTCAAAACAGTATAAATACAAAGTGCCTGAGTTGATTAGTTGCGTTAATAACTCTCCAGCTATGACCTTTGGTAAATTGTGCGATGTCATATTGCAAATGAGCAAACAAGGCAACATTGCAGAATTAACGACTTACTTATCCTCAAATGAATTTTTAGACGCTTTTATGCGTTATAACCTGATTCATCATTCATCTGATGATGGCATTGCTAACCACCCGAATACCAATTCACAAGGAGCGTTTGATCGTGAACAATATGATCCGACAGTGTAAACGAGTGTTGCTACTATTAACTTTAGTTTCATTGCCTTGCGCCGCGTTTAGCAAAGTACCGGAAGTACCCAAAGATAAACCTAAGTGGCGTATAGGAGTGACGACACCGAGCTTTTATAATGTAGATGTAGAAAAAGCATATGCTATTAACGAGGATGAAGATTGGACATCTTATGTGTTCAGTTATTCACAATTGCCAAATAAAAATAGCCTAAAAAACATACATACGTGGATTTCAAATTATGATGGCTTCGGTATTGCTTTAGATACATTAACTATTCTTTCCAGTGTCCAAATGGGAGGTACCAATCATCTGCCAGATTCAGTGTATATACATTGGACATCAATGCATGATTTAAAGTTTTATGTCACTAAGTTCAACTTATCTCCACAGATTAAAAATATAATGCTAAAGAAAAAAGAGTGGAGTTGGGGAAGACCATGTTATGTGAATGATTTCATGTTTGGTCTATTACCAAATGGACATGCTAAGGTGTGGCTTTCAGGTTGTGATACTTTCATTTATATAGGAGAACTGAAACCATTTAAAGACATAAAGACGAAATTAAATTTACAAGATAAAAAACTTTATGCTGAAGGTAAAACTGTTTCGTCTAGTGTATTTATTAATCGCCAAAAGCAAGCGAATGAGTTAGGTGAATCTCTCTTTCCAATTCCTTGGGATAAAGTTCATAAAGTCTATTGGCAAGAAGGGGATATTGACGTTTATTCTCTGGATGACTACAACGCTCAAGGTGATCTTATCAATCCAAGACCAAAACCTATTACACCGAAACCTAAGTCAATCACTTACCGTTGTTGGCAGAACAAACCACCCGTTCCCAATTCACAGTTCAAACTGGAATCTTCATCACCGCAATTTACTTTTTTACAATTACTGTGGGAATACAGTCCACATCTAGTCAATCCCGTCGATAACTTAGACAGCACCATCAATGACGCATGGAAGGAAGCCAAACAACAAGGCTTAGATGAAGACCATACCCAAGCGTGGGTGCTCGGTCGTTTGGTTGGATTAACCGATTATCCGCTAGATAAGTTGTATAAAGAGTTAAAAGTGTCCGAGCAGGGACAAGCCTTGATTAAACAATATGTCGATCAGATGTGCCAGTAAGCAACATCACAATCTTACTGTCGAAGGTGAAAACTTTAAACAGGCAATACTTATCTTCTTAGGTAGGCAAAAACTTGCCAATTCACTGGCAAGTTTTTGCCTACCTTAAATAAGGAAAAAAATAAACTGCTGATTTTAATGGTTTTTATTTTTGGTATGGATATTGCTAAATGGTTTGGATGATGATGCAACACAAGGTGGCATTATTGAAAATTTAAACCATAAGGAGACTCTATGCCCAATGCAGCGTTAATCGGAGATCTAGGCTCTGATCATGATGGTTTTCCTGCTACACCAATTATTGCAGGATCACCAACAGTCAAAATTGATGGTAAAGCGGTGGCGAGGCAAGGTGATCCACTTACGCCACACGATAAACCTAAAAATCCAATACATCCTAGGGTGATAAAAGGTGGTTCTTCGACCGTTATGATTGATGGAAAACCTGCCGTAAGAGTGGGAGATGCCGTAGATTGTGGTGGCGTTATTATTGGAGGTTCAAGTGTTAACATTGGTTAGATTGGGTGCCAGTATTTTATTTTCAATCTTGTGTTCTTTTGGCGCAGTTGCTCAGCAGCCACTCGATATTGATCAACTGACACCAAAGGCCGCTGTTGAAAAAGGTGAGTTATTGAGAGCTCAGTTTAAAGATAAAGAAGCAAGAGGGTACCTTCAATATGCGGCAGAAGAAGGGAATATGAATGCCCAGTATTTGTATGCGATTAGCTTATTAACCTACCACCCATCATCACGTTATCAACCTGTGGCAGTTCAACATTTACTAGAAGCAGCCGAAAGTGGTTATCGCCCAGCAATGCTTGAGCTTTATAGCCAACCAGAGTTACTGAGTCGTGCTGAACAGGCTGAATGGAAACAACGTTATTTAGAGTCGTTATTAGAATTTGCAAAAATCGAACCTAATGAGGCTGATTTTTATCTTTATCAGTTTTATAACCAAGATTATGGTGGCGATGAAGAAAAAGCCGAAAGATATTTTGAACAAGCTTTAAAGGCTGAGCAACCATTAGCCATGTATGAACAAGCGCTTAAGTTACAAAAAGGAGAGGGCTTTTTTTTCTTTCAGTCTAATCGTTTTAAAGAGATGAATAACTGGTTAGCAAAAGCGGCAAACAAAAGTTACATTCCCGCTTATAGACAGTTGATCAAAAATTATGAACTAGAGGGTGATTATAAAACGGCTTATCAATGGCGGGTGAGATTATTACAGCAAGGTGATTTATTGTCTCTAGCATCAATGGGAAATATCTTATTAGGATATTCTGATGAAGGTTATACAGAGTTTCTTGATGAAAGGCTAGGCTTAGAGTATCTCAGTTTATATTTAACGTTTGCAGGGCAAGATCGTATGGGCTCGACGTATCGTAAAGCAAAAGTTAACTATGACCGAGCATTTGAAAAGCTAACGGAAACTGAGCGTAATCAGCATGAAACTCTAACTCTTTCTAAGTTAGATAGTGTGAAATTTGTTTATATGGATCGCTATTTTTTCAAGAAATTTTGAGTAATTGATATATACCCAAGTAACTTCAAGATGCGAGTTTCAGCAAGAATAAAACAAGCTTTAGGCAAGGCAAATTGAATATGATCATAGTTATTCTATATCTGTTCAATTTAACGCCGCATAAAGCTTGTTTTAACTTGCCCTTCGGGAGCTTCATCTTGAAGTCACTTGGGTATACCTTAATGGCATGCTATTCATTCAGACTGCCTATATTTGAATGAGTACCATGTTTTATTGATGTAAAGCAATTCTATTTCTACCTGCAATTTTTGCTTGATACAGTGCGATATCGGCTTGATGCATGAGTTGATCAATGTCACTTTTATCTGCTCGTTGATGACAGCAGCCAATTGAAACGGTGATAGAAAGGCTTATTTTATCGTTGATTTTGATAGTGAGATCTTCAATAACCTGGCGTAATTTTTCAGCTTTATCGACGGTTGCTTGCGTTGAATTTAAGCGACATAAAATGGCAAATTCTTCTCCTCCCATTCTTGCAAAAATGTCACCTTCCTCAATGTTTTCCTGTAAAGCTTGGGTGAAACTTTGCAGCACAAGGTCACCAGCTTTATGACCATATGTGTCATTGATATTTTTAAAGTAATCAATATCAAACATTAATGCAGAGAGCATATGAGCTTCTGATGTGTGAGGTGGGAAAAAGTATTCCGCTTGTTCGAAAAAGTAACGGCGATTATGAATTCCTGTCAGGGAGTCAGTATTAGCAATTTTCTCCAATCGCTTTTCTAATTTTACACGGTCAGAAATATTGAAAACGGTGGTTCTTGCAACGACTAAGCGATTGCGATCTTTGACACCACTCGCTGATAAAGAAACGTGGAAGCTACGGCCATTTTTGCATATTAATTCTAAAGTAACGCCTTCTACTTGCGGTTTCGTGTTCAAATCTTCAATTAAGTTGTTGAATAATAGTTTGCTGTCATCGGTTAAAAAATCACTAAAATGGTGATTTAATAACTCTAATTTTTTATAGCCAAGCCATTCGGCCAGAGTGCTGTTAACTCGTTTAATATATCCTTTCTTATCAAGAGTATTGTAGCCACATGGTGCATTTTCATAGAGATCAGTTAGTTCTAAGGTCGCTCTTTTGTTGTATTCACGTTGATAGCGCTTTTGCTCATATAAGCTAATTGATAAATATAAAAGTACCGATATGAGAATCAAAGCACTGGTAATTAACCCTATGCCTAAAGGCTGATAAAAAAAGGATGCTTTGTGTATTAAATCATTGGGAATAAATAGTACGAGTTTCCAATGGGAATTATCGATTGACTCGGGAGTTATTGTTAAGCGTTTAACAGCAGGAAAGAAATGAATGTCTTCAAAATCAAATGGTTCGATGGATTGAAAACGAAATAATCCCTCATCAGTATGCAGTGAGCCTGAACGATGGTTTTGAATTTTTTGCCATACTGTAGGATGCTTATTTTTTATGTTTTTTTCTAATTGATCGAATTCTCGTCCCCATTCTAATTGAGGGTTGTAATGGTTTAACCAAAAACCTTGATTATCAGTGAGCATTGCATGACTAGTAATATCGCTTTTAGAGCGACTGCTAAAACTGTTAAGAAAGTCTTGTGCGAGATAGTTGATCATTAATATGCCAACTTTATTTCCATTATTATCAAGTACTGGGCTCGCAAATCTTAAAATAGGCTTATAAGGCTTTTCTAATTCGCCTTTATATAAGCTGAGTTCCATTTTAGAGATGTAGGCTTCATTTGGTTGGAGCGTTTGAGCTGCTTTGAAATAATGAGTATTTGATACGTCTTGTAAATCATTAGAAGCAATACTTTGTTCAAATTTTGGATTGTATAAAGTTTTTGCTAGTTCTTGACCATTTAGGCTGATTAAGCGGATCTGATCATGGCTTTGGAAGGTATTAGCAAGATTGATGAATAAAGCTTCAACTTGTTGGCGGTATGCCGCTCGTTCTGCTTCTGTCGTCGCCAAAAAGTACTGTGACAGAACTTTTGATTTTGACGTCATTTGCAAGATCATCATCTGCTGCTGAATTTCTTTCTGTAGCAACTGTGTGGTAGTGCTAATGAAACTACTCTCTCCACGTAGAATCTGTTCTTCTAGTTTATGAGTGTAATTTTTATATAAGAAGTAGCTAGCAATTGCCGAAATGAAAAGTAAACAGGGCCACATCCAAGTGAATCTGCGCCAGATCTTTTTTGGAGTTTGCTTGGGATCTAGTGGTTTATGAAGCAGTGTAAATGAATGTTCCTGCACGGCTGATTATATCCTTTAATCATTGATCTTAAGTAAGTTTTGCATATTGATGTTGCTTGAGTATATACCCAAGTGACTTCAAGGTGCAGAATTCAGAGCTATCATCCAAACCTTTAGGCAAGAAAGATTGGCGAAGGAATGTAAGCACCTTTCAAACCAATCTGACGCGGCATAAAGGTTTGAATGAAGCTCCCGAAGGGCAAGTTAAAACAAGCTTTATGCCGCGTTAAATTGAGTAGAGATAGAATAACTATGATCATATTCAATTTGCCTTGCCTAAAGTTTGTTTTATTCTTGCTGAAACTCGCATCTTGAAGTTACTTGGGTATATAAATGTACCTGAATTTCTGGAGACTATTAACTAAAGAATATGAAATGAATGAAGAATAGTTATCTATTTATTCATATTTTATGGTTATTGGTGTAAATATAGGCAAAAAATAAGCAACCCGGAGGTTGCTTAATGGTTAGTTAACTCGAGTTTACGATGAAGCTTAATTTGCTAATTTGTAAGCAAGTACATAATCTCCCGGTTTTGTTCCTATAGAGCCATGCCCACCAGCAACAATCACCACCATTTGCTCACCTTTATTATTTAGATAAGTCATTGGAGTTGCTTGCCCACCGGCAGGGAGTCGACCTTTCCATAGCTCTTTACCGGATGTGAGATCGTAAGCACGGAGGTAATTATCAACCGATGCGCCTAAGAATGCGACGCCACCACCAGTAATAATTGGCCCACCAATTCCCGGTACACCCATTTTGATTGGTAGTGGGAGAGGGGTCATATCATAGATGGTTCCATTTTTATGCTGCCATGCGGTTTTACCCGTTACCAAGTTCGCACCGGCAACATAGCCCCAAGGGGGTTGCTGGCAAGGCACACCTAATGGAGATAGAAATGGTTTTAGCTCAACGGCATAAGGTGCGCCGTGGTTAGCATTAACACCATGTTCACCAGTGTTACTGCCTTCTTCTGAGAAACCAGCTGCTTTTTTATCTACTACGGTAGAAACGAAGGCGAGGTTAAGTGGCATACCAAACATCACTTGACGTTTAGGATCGACAGCAATCCCGCCCCAGTTGAATACGCCAAAGTTACCGGGATAAACAATGGTACCTTGTTCCGATGGTGGCGTGTAACGACCTTCATAACGCAATGATTTGAATTGAATTCGGCAAATCATCTGGTCAATCAAGGTTGCGCCCCACATGTTTGATTCCGTTAATGCTGGTGGGTTAAAGCTAAGCGCCGAAACTGGTTGAGTCTTCGATGCGAAGTCACCTTTCATTGCACCTTGTGGTGCAGGCTTTTCAGTAATAGGCTGAATTGGTTCACCGGTTGCTCGATTTAATACATAAACATCACCTTGTTTCGTTGGAACCACCAAACCAGGTTGTATTCCGTCTTTTGTGTGGAGATCGATTAAGCTTGGCTGGGCTGGCGTATCCATATCCCATAAATCATGGTGAACAAATTGTTGTACCCATTTAGCTTGGCCAGTTTTTGCATCAAGGGCAACGACTGAACTGGAGTATTTCTCTTCACTCTCATTTCGGTACATACCAAGTTGATCCGGAGTCCGATTACCCATTGGGAAATAAATTAACCCAAGTTTTTCATCCGCACTGGCGACTGACCAGCTATTTGGTGAGCTGACTGAATAAGTTTCACCTTCACCAATGGGTGCCGTGTCATCTGGGTTGGCGGAATCCCAATTCCAAATGAGCTTACCGGTTTTATCATCGTAAGCGCGGATAACGCCAGATGGTGAGTTGATGTCATAGTTATCATTGACCGCACCTGCAACTACAACCACTCCGTTAGTCACAATAGGTGGTGAAGTTGAGTAGTAATAGCCATCTTGTTTATATGGCATATTTGCCATGAGATCGAGTACGCCATCTTTTGCAAAGTTACTACAACGAGCACCTGTTTTAGGATCGATGGCGATCAATCGTGCATCTGAAGTTGGTAAGAATAGCTGGGCATCACATTGAGTACTTGGCAAATCTTGTGTACTCATATTCGGTGTTTGTGCCGCTACTGTCATACTTTCTGATGAGTCTTGAGCTGGTAAATAAGATACACCGCGACACGTTTGGTGCTGACGCTGACTTTCTGCTGGCACTTTGGCATCAAAAATCCATTGTTTTTTACCCGTATCGGCATCTAATGCCACGAGCCAATTATGAGGCGTGCAGAGATACAGTGTATTACCGATTTTAAGAGGCGTCGCTTGATAGGTGGTTTCACCTACGTCATTAGGGCCTTTTACATCGCCGGTTTGGATTTGCCATGCAGGTTCAAGTTGAGCAACATTTTCAGGTGTAATTTGGTCCAGTGGAGAATAACGCTGACCATAGTTATTTCTACCATAACTTGTCCACGCATCATCACTGATTCCACCCATATCTGGATTTGAATTGATAACCTCAGTGGATAAGTCTCCTCTAACATCGTGAGTGGTGTTAAAGATTGAACCTAGAGTAATCACACTACTAATAACCCAAATAACTAAAAGAGAAAGCGTTGAAGGGCGGTTAGCTTTCTTAAATGTCACCAATAATGGAATTGCCAGTAATAGTGGTAGTCCCATCCGCGTTGCTAATGGCCACCAATCAATTCCTGATTCTAATAAAGCCCATAAGGTCGTGAATAGTAAAAATATTGCGTAAATGTAGTGTGAGGCTGTGCGCTTTTTTTGCCAAATAGATACACCAGATGCAAGTAATGCAAGCCCTGCGATTAAATAATAAAAACTGCCACCTAATGAAACTAGCCATGCACCACCAATAGTGAGACATAAGCCAACCAAGATGAACAGCAGCGAGAAAAACGTCATAGAAACAAACTCCCTGTGATTAAGAAAGCGATAAATAGCTCACGCTTATATATTACAAAGTGTAACTAAATGTGACTTATGTCAACAGCTAATAATTATAATGTAGATTAAATGTTGCTTTTTTATAAAGAAAAGAACACGAAGACTTTACTTAGCATGCTAAATAATTATAATGCTGTACCAATTGCTTAGCCTGCTAACTAAATTGCGATTTATCTAACTCGGTATGAATGCTATGAATTCTTCTGATACACAACATCTCCAAAACTTACCTCTTGCCGAGAGATTAGGCCGTTTAACTCGGTTATGGCGAATGGTTGCTGATGCCGAATTAAGCCCTCTAGGATTGACTCATCCTAGGTGGAGTGCTTTATGGAAGTTGCGTCAACTTGGTGATTGCATTAGTCAAAAATGTTTAGCTGAAGGGTTAGAAATAGAGTTGTCCTCATTGATGAGAACGCTTAACCAATTAGAGCAACAGCAACTGATTATTCGCAAGACCTGTCCAAATGATAAACGAGCCCGTTTAGTTTGTTTGACTAAGGAGGGGGAAACCATCTTGAAGCAGATGGAGACTAGAATTTTCGATGTCCGTAAAAAAGTATTATCAGGGCTTTCTGAGCAGCAATTACAAGAGTTTGAATTTGTGGTTGAGCAGATTAGTCGTAATGCGTTAGAGCAGTTAAAAGAGTGAGAGTAAAATACTACTTAACAAATTAGAGAGTGTTATGTCCCCAGATCAACAGTTTGCACGCCTTGTGCGTATCGCCATGTTTGGCTTTGCCTTCATCTTCATTTATTTCTTAGTTGCCGATTTAAAAATGCCAGTAACCACTGAGTCGATGGCGACACGCTCGATTGTCAAAGTGGCTCCGCAAGTCAGTGGGCGTATTGAGCATGTGAATGTTTATAATAATCAGACGGTAAAAGAAGGGGATGTGTTATTTGAAATTGATTCTTCACCTTTTCAGTTAGCGGTCGATGAAGCGCGTTTATCACTAGAACAAGCCAAACAAAACAACCAAGAATTAGATGCGGCACTTGAAGCCGCGAAAGCAAATGTTCATGCCGCTGAGAGCATCAGTGAGCAGAGAAATCGTGAAGCTAAACGTATGGTTAATTTATTGAAAAATCATGGCGTATCACAGCAAGAGCGAGATCAGGCCGTTAGTAATGCCAAATCGGCACGATCCAATTTACTTGCTGCAAGAGCAGAGCTTGAAAAAATTAAAGTCAGCCGTGGTCTGGATGGTGAAGAAAATTTAAGTATTCGTCAGGCTAAAAATCATCTAAAACAAGCGGAATTAAATCTTTCTTATACTCAAGTAATAGCGGAGAAAGGTGGCCTAGTCACTAACTTGCATTTGCAGGAAGGTAGTTTTAAAAGTGCAGGCAGCCCTGCATTGGCTTTGGTGTCACAAAAAGTGGATATTATTGCCGATTTCCGTGAAAAAAATATTGCTTATACTCATCAAGGCGATCATGCGATTGTGGCTTTTGATGGCCGTCCGGGGCAGTTATTTGATGCCATAGTAGAAAGTATTGATGCTGGGGTGAGTTCTGGTCAGTTTGATGCGAATGGTCAGTTAGCTACTCCTACGTCTTCAGACCGATGGGTACGAGATGCTCAACGTTTACGTTTGCATTTGAAACTGGTGAATCCATTGGACTTTCCCGCAGCAGCAGGGGCTCGAACCACGGTTCAATTGATTCCTGATAATGGTTTCTTTGCGTTATTGGCTAAGGCTCAAATTAAATTCATCAGTTTCTTGCATTACGTTTATTAGGGGCGGTGAGTATGTTGTTACTTCGTCATCATCCATTAAACGCTAATGATGTTAGGCAATGTTTGCGGATAGCCACTGGCGCAACATTAGGCTTTTTGATTTGCAAATTATTCGGTTGGCAAAATGGGGTGTTTTATACCGTCACACCGATTTTATTATTAGGCCTTATTCCCCAGGTCAATATGCATGTGGTGCGTCAGGTTTTGGCTTCTGCTTGTGTTTCTGCCGTTGAAGTTGGGTTGATCGCTGGCATGCTTGGAGATCGCCCCGCTATGATGACGCTGATGGCTTTTTTGATGTTCCTCTATCGTTTTATGGCTATGAGCAAAGGTAGCTTATTTTTATTTGGCGCTACTGGAGTTATCAACCTAAGTATCATGCTTCACTTTGCTAGCTTTCCGACTACCAATATTGAAGTGTTGATTTCAGATAATATCGTTTCATCTTGCACTTCGTTGATGATCGCCTATTTAATGATGCACTTGTGGCCTGATGTCGAACCTAGAGCAGCAAGGCCTGCGGTTGAAAAAAATGCCAATCGTATGCGCCATGAAGCCTTGTTAGGATCAATCATGGCAACCTTGTCATTTATTGTTTTTCAAGTCCTCGACTTACAAGATTCAATGTCGGCTCAAGCAACGAGCTTACTCTTATTGTTTCCTATGAATTGGGATGGAATGTTAGGTTATGCACGTAAGCGGGCAATAGGAACTATTCTAGGTGTGACTTTTGGGATTGCCGTCCAAGTTATTTTATATGATTGGTCGAACATGCTGATTTTCGTGGTGCCGCTTCTTTGGATTGGCTTGATGATTTTTAGCCAAGCTCATGTCAAAGAGGCAAGTGGTTCTGGTGCAGGTTTTGGCGCAATGACGACATTAGGGATTTTATTTGGCCAGTATTTAAGCCCCAATGGTGATTTGATATTCAGCGCGTTATATCGAATGAGTAGTATTGGCGTGGCGATTGTGATCACTTTAATGGTGTGCTTTTTCTTACATAAGTTTTTAAATCGTTTTGAAGCGACACGCTTTGGTGCATAACATTTTAACTGCCTATATCCAGAGCCTTGTGTGATTTTCTTTGTTTGTTGAGCGCTCTTTGCTCGCTTATTTACTGAATGATTTCCAATAAAGACAAGCTTTTCTGCTAAGTTTGTCTTTAAATGCCATAAAGCGAAATCTTATTCATTTATTGTAAATTAATATCTATTTTTCCTTTCCGTATTCGTTCCTTGTCTCTTTGGTGCCTAAAAATATAAAGTTTTGATCTGTGTTTTCGATCATGTTTTGCTAGTTCTTCTGTTTATAAAAGATGTTATAAATATGTTTAAAATTCTGCAAATAATGGATTTGTAGATAGTATATTTTGCAATTTGATTCTTTATGCGACATTTGTGACTAATTAGGCGTTTGGGCACAGAGAGAATAAAAGTAGCAACACTAAGAAATAGAACAATTGTATACCCAAGTAACTTCAAGGTGCGAGTTTCAGCAAGATTAAAACAAGTTTTAGGCAAGGCAAATTGAATATGATCATAGTCATTCTATCTCTGTTCAATTTAACGCAGCATAAAGCTTGTTTTAACTTGCCCTTTGGGAGCTTCATCCAAGCCTTTACTCTGCGTCAGATTCGTTTGAAAGGTGCTTACATTCCTACGCGAATCTTCCTTGTTTAAAGACTTGGATGATAGCTCTGAATTCTGCACCTTGAAGTCACTTGGGTATATAAATGGAATTTTGGCAGTACAAGGATATTAATATGATGATAATTCGACCGGTCAGATTGGAAGACCGAGCCGCAATTGTAGAGCTTGCTAGCAAAACGGGGGTTGGTTTTACTTCACTACCGCAAAATGAAGAACGAGTTGAGCAACGAATTGAACGCATGCTTAGTACTTGGCATCAACATGCTCAGCTTGAAGAGCAAGGTTACTTGTTTGTTTTAGAAGATACTGAACTTAACAAGGTCGTGGGGGTGAGTGGCATTGAAGTTGCCATTGGCCTTGATGAACCTTGGTATAATTACCGGGTAGGCACGACAGTACATGCCTCTAAAAAGTTGGGTGTTTATCGTAGCATGCCAACGCTTTTCCTAAGTAATGACCATACCGGCTACAGTGAACTGTGTACGCTTTTTTTAGATCCTGACTACCGTCACAGCCAAAATGGTTACCTTTTATCTAAAGCTCGCTTTCTGTTTATGGCGAATTTTCAAGACCGCTTTTCTGACAAATTAATTGCTGAAATGCGAGGCTATTCTGATGAGCAAGGCCGCTCACCATTTTGGGAAAGTCTAGGTCGACATTTCTTCAGTATGGATTTTGCAGAAGCCGATCATCTCTCTGGTATGGGCAAGAAAGCCTTTATTGCTGAGCTTATGCCAAAACACCCTATGTATGTTGAATTCTTAACCCAAGAAGCGCAAGACGTCGTTGGTAAAGTACATCCTCAAACTGAACCGGCTGCCGCTATATTAAATAGTGAAGGTATGAAATATGAAGGTTGTGTGGATATCTTCGATGCAGGCCCAACCTTAGAGGCGCGAATTGAAGATATTCGAGCGGTGAGAGAGAGTGAGTTGTGGCCTGTTTCTATTCAATCTCCAACGATATCGCAAGATAGTTCGGTTTACTTGCTCGCTAATCAAGATTTCTTAAATTACCGAGCCGTATTAGGGCAAGTTTCATTTGAAGAACAAGCTATTTGTATTCCTTCCCACGCCGCAGAAGCACTCGGCGTAAAAGCGGGTGATGTGATCCGCGCAGTCACTTTATTTCCAAAGGAGAATTCGTAATGTCTCATCCAAATCTATTCATTAATGGCCAATGGTGTAATGCAACGGGTCAATCATTTGATAAAACCAACCCTGCGAATAATGCGGTGATTTGGCAAGGCCAAGAAGCGACCGCTCAGGATGTAGATAAAGCCATTAATGCCGCGCGAACTGCTTTCCCTAGTTGGGCGAGAACACCACTTGAGAAGCGTGTTGAGTTGTTAGAAACCTTTTCTCAATTACTGGGTGAAAACAAACAACACTTAGCCGAAGTCATCTCACAAGAAACTGGCAAACCATATTGGGAAACCTTAACCGAAGTCGGCGCTATGATCGGTAAAGTGGCTATTTCACTAAAAGCTTACCATGAAAGAACCGGTGAAAAATCGACTGATATGCCAGACGGACAAGCAGTACTGCGCCATCGTCCGCATGGTGTACTAGCCGTATTTGGACCTTATAACTTCCCAGGACACTTGCCGAATGGGCATATTGTTCCGGCATTGTTAGCCGGCAATACTATTGTGTTTAAGCCAAGTGAGCTTACGCCTTGGACTGCTGAAGAAACCTTGAAACTGTGGGTAAAAGCGGGGTTACCTGATGGGGTCATTAACCTAGTACAAGGTGGTAGAACGACCGGTGAAGCTTTAGCCTCACATAATGGTACTGACGGTTTGTTATTTACTGGTAGTGCGAATACGGGTTATCACTTACACCGCCAATTGGCCGGTCAACCAGAGAAAGTATTGGCCCTCGAAATGGGCGGTAACAATGCGCTGATTGTTGAAGACATTGAAGATATGGATGCGGCGGTGCATTTAACGATTCAATCGGCCTTTATTTCGGCAGGTCAACGTTGTACCTGTGCACGTCGCTTACTGGTGAAAGAAGGCACGCAAGGGGATGCCTTTATTAAGCGCTTAGTTGAAGTGAGTAAAGACATTGGTGTTGGGGAATGGAATGCCGAACCTGCGCCGTTTATGGGGAGTGTGATTTCTCTGCATGCGGCGAAACAATTACTCGCGGCTCAGCAAGATCTACTAAAGAAAGGTGCCACCTCGTTACTAGAAATGACGCAAGTCGATGACCAAGCTGCACTGTTGACTCCGGGGATCATGGAAATTACCGGTGTAGAAGGGATTGCAGATGAAGAACATTTCGGCCCACTACTGACGATTATTCGTTATCAAACTTTTGATCAAGCACTGCAGATCGCCAATAGCACACGTTATGGTCTATCAATGGGATTAATTTCACCAAATCGAGATCATTATGAGCAATTATTAATTGAATCTCGTGCAGGGATTGTTAATTGGAACAAGCCGTTAACTGGAGCTTCAAGTGCTGCGCCATTTGGTGGAACAGGGGCATCGGGGAATCATCGTCCAAGTGCTTATTACGCAGCGGATTATTGTGCATGGCCAATGGCATCACTTGAAAGTGACAACATTGCTTTACCTGAACAATTATCTCCTGGTTTAACATTTGGGTAAGGACGTTGATATGAAAGCTTATGAAGTCAATTTTGATGGTTTGGTGGGGCTGACTCATCACTATGCAGGTTTGTCATTTGGTAATGTGGCCTCAACCAGTAACCAAAGTGCAGTCTCTAACCCTAAACTGGCCGCTCAACAAGGCTTGTTAAAAATGAAAGCCTTGAGTGATATGGGGTTTAAGCAAGGCGTATTACCACCACAAGAGCGTCCGCATATCCCGGTTTTAAGACAGTTGGGGTTTAGCGGATCCGATGAACAAATTCTTGCCAATGTAGCTAAACAAGCGCCTAAATTATTGTCGGCAGTAAGTTCTGCATCTTCCATGTGGACTGCCAATGCCGCCACTATGTCTCCGTCTGTCGATACGGCAGATGGCCGAGCGCATTTTACGGCCGCTAATCTCAATAATAAATTTCACCGCGCGATCGAAGCGGATACCACCAGTGCCACACTTCGGGCGATGTTTAATAACGAACAATACTTTGCGCATCACGATGCTTTGCCGCAGCAGTCGGTAATGGGAGACGAAGGTGCAGCTAACCATAATCGATTATGTAGTGAATACGGCGCGAAAGGTGTTGAAGTCTTTGTTTATGGTAGGCAAGCCTACGGTGGTCAAGTAGAGCCGACTCGTTATCCTGCAAGACAGACTTTAGAAGCTAGCCAAGCAGTTGCAAGATTGCATGGTTTATCCGAGAAACAAACGGTATTTGTACAGCAAAACCCAGAGGTTATTGATCAAGGCGTTTTTCATAATGATGTTATTGCCGTCAGTAATGGCAACGTACTCTTTCATCATGATCAGGCTTTTTTGAATCAGACTGCGGCTTTTGATGAAATTAAACAAAAATTGTCATTACAACAAACCGAGTTTATTTCAATCCAAGTGCCTACAGAGCAAGTTTCGGTACAAGATGCCGTCAGTACCTACCTTTTTAATAGCCAGTTATTAACTAAATCGAACGGCAAGATGATGTTAGTCGTGCCAGAAGAGTCTCGTCAAAACACCAATGTGTGGAATTACCTCACTGAATTGATCAGTTCGAATGGACCAATTGATGAAGTGAAAGTGTTCGATTTGCGTGAAAGTATGCGTAATGGAGGAGGGCCGGCGTGTTTGCGTCAGCGAGTAGTGTTAACTGAAGCCGAACTGCAAGCCGTGACTCCACAAGTATTAATGAATGATGAGTTGTTTAATACGTTAAATACTTGGGTAGAGCGTTTTTATCGAGACCGACTACTCGAAGCCGATTTAGCTGATCCACAATTGCTGAATGAAAACCGTCAAGCATTAGATGAGCTGACGCAAATTCTCGCACTAGGCAGTATTTATCCATTTCAGCAGTAATATGAGGATGTGAGTGTGATGGATAACTTTCTTGCAAGTACCTTAAAGCAACAAGCGCCTCTTATCACTAGCGGAACGATAGGGGACATTAATTGGTATTGGCTTGATCATGGTGTAATGGTCATTGAGCCAAATCAAGGTGAGATAAATCAGCTAGAGCATGTTTTATTATCGGCCGGTGTGCATGGTAACGAAACTGCACCGATAGAATTGCTCGATCAACTAGTGGGCGATTTGCTCAACAGTCGGCTGAAACTCAATGTGAAACTGATGATAATGTTGGGTAACCCAGAAGCAATGGGTAATGGTGAGCGTTACAACGATATCGATATGAATCGTTTATTTAGCCAACATCATAAAAATTACCCACCGTGCGCTGAAACGTTAAGAGCGGAGCAACTTGAAGCGTTAACGGCACAGTTTTTTGAATCGAGCAAAGGTCGCAAACTTCATTTTGATTTGCATACCGCTATTCGAGAATCACATCATGTTCGCTTTGCACTATTACCCTATAAAGATAGTGGGCAATATAGCCAAAAAGTGTGTGATTGGTTGTCGTGTTCGGGAGTCGAAGCCATTGTATTAAATCAAGAGCCGAGTGCCACATTCTCTTATTATTCAAGCGAGCACTGTAGGGCAGATAGTTGTACTTTAGAGTTGGGAAAAGCCAAACCCTTTGGGCAAAACGACTTATCACAATTTGAAGGTATCAATAATGGGTTAAGGCAGTTGGTAAGCCAAGGTTTACCGCCATCATCGACTACCGCAAAGCTAAAGGTGTACCAAGTTTCCCAACAATTAACCAAGTTATCTGAAAGCTTTACCATGAACTTTAGCGATGATGTGAAAAACTTTACCGCTTTCGAGCAAGATGAAATATTAGCCGTTGATCGAGATACAACCTACCGAGTACAACAGCCGACAGAGTGGGTATTGTTTCCAAATCCTAAAGTAAGACCGGGTTTAAGAGCGGGGTTGATGTTGGTGGAAATTGAGCAAGATGTCATTTTCCATTAATAGTCGCGATCTTTATCGCTAAGTGACTTGGTTATAAATAAGTCACTTGGTTATAAAATAAGAGACTTGGGTATAAAAAAGCCACTGATGCTAAATACAGCATACAGTGGCTTTTTGATCCCTAGGGGGGATTTAAAATAATAGGTTCACTTGAGAGTGATTAACAATCTGTATCTTCAGCGTTAACGCCTTCTTTAATGTCTTCACATTTATCTTCAATCGCGTTACCTGCATCCGTTGCCATGTCATCCATTGAATCTTGAGCGTCATTGGCATGATCGGACATGTCATTGCTCATTTCATCAACTTTATCGGCAGCCGCATCGGCTTGATCAGACATTGCATCGCCAGCTTGGTCTAGTTGCTCACCCATTTGATCAGAAGCTTCAGATGCTGACTCTTGTACATCAGTTGCCATTTCATCCATTTGTTGTCCTGCATCGTCAGCCATTTGTTGGGTTTGTTCGACGGCAGTATCAACGTTTTCTTCTGCATTATCGGCTGAGTTGTTATCACAAGCTGCAAGAGCTAGTGCGAAAAAAGAGGCAATGGCGAATGGTTTCAACCAATTTGTTTTAGTCATATTCACTCCTTAGTGAAATGGAAATAAGAAATTCATTTTCTTTTAATACTGTGTTGCACACCAATTAACTCTAGTTCATTTATAAATAATTACGATAGTGTACGAGGTTAATTAACGAGTTTATAACAACTTATGACGGCAAATTTACTTAAGTGGTTAAAATTGCCTAATAGGCTTATAAATTGTAAGTATTTGTCGCGATCTTTCTCAAGTACAATAGCGCCAAATTGTATCTGTTACGTAAGGAATTCCATGAGTCAATTTGTTGTCTGTGCTCTATATAAATTTGTCGAGCTCAAGGATCATCAATCGCTGCAATCACCATTATTAGAATTGATGGAAAAACATGCCATTCGCGGTACGTTATTATTGGCTCATGAAGGGATAAATGGCACGGTTGCAGCTTCTCGTGAAGGGATTGATGCCTTATTAGCATGGTTTGGTCAAGACGCTCGCTTAGCCGACATTAACTATAAAAAGTCTTATCACCAAGAAATGCCTTTCAATCGCTCTAAAGTGAAGCTGAAGAAAGAAATTGTCACTATGGGCGTTGAAGGGATCGATCCGAAACAAGTCGTTGGAACCTATGTTAAGCCGCAAGATTGGAATAATTTAATTGCTGATCCTGAAGTCTTTGTAGTGGATACACGTAATGATTATGAAATCGAACTCGGCACCTTTGAACGTGCGGTTAATCCTAATACAGAGACTTTCCGAGAATTCCCTGATTATGTAAAAGAAAACCTCGATCCGGAAAAACATAAGAAAGTTGCAATGTTTTGTACTGGTGGTATTCGTTGTGAAAAATCGACTGCTTATTTAAAAGAGCAAGGCTTTGATGAGGTTTATCACCTTGAAGGTGGGATTCTAAAGTATCTAGAAGAAGTACCTGAAGAAGACAGTTTATGGAAAGGTGATTGTTATGTATTTGACGGCCGAGTGGCGGTGAATCATCAATTAGAAAAAAGTGAATATGAACTTTGTAATGCGTGTCGTTTACCG
Source organism: Vibrio algivorus (assembly GCF_030161215.1). NCBI lineage: Bacteria > Pseudomonadati > Pseudomonadota > Gammaproteobacteria > Vibrionales > Vibrionaceae > Vibrio > Vibrio algivorus. Next base: position 217,517 of record NZ_BSPV01000008.1, on the reverse strand, counting down.
ATCACAGATGAAGACAAACAAAATGAGAAGTTTGAGCAAGGCGTAAGCTGCCCTAAATGTTTTGGTACGCATTCTGATGAGCAAATTGAGCGCTTCCGTGAACGAGAAAAACAAGTTCAATTGGCAAAGCAACGCGGTGAAGAGCATGTTGGCGGTGATGCAGTTAAGCTTATGGAGCAAAAGCGTCAATTAAAGCTTCAGAAGAAAGCAGAACAACGTCAATCTAAGCGTTGATTTTACAGTGTAAATAGCCCTTGTTTGAAAGCTCAGGTGGCAACATCTGAGCTTTTTTCTTGAATGTAAGTTTGACTTAGCAGATGAAGTTCATGAAGAGAATTATTTTATGATACAGGATAAATGAGCCTAGGAATAAAATAGGAAAGTTCTCTAGCTTAGATTTTTACCTATATTCAATAACGGTACCGAAAACGTTTGCTGTGTTTCAGTACGTAACTTTTAATACTCTACAGTTGCATTAATAAAATGGCACGGTAAGGTGCGAAAAATAGATTAATCAATAGAGATAACATCATGACTACTACGCTTCCTAAAGTAATTTTACATGAACATATTGAAGGTTCTGTAACGCCTGAAATGGCTTTGATCTTGGCTAAAAAACATGGAGTGTCATTGCCTGATGATTTTCTCTATGCCGATGGCGCTTATGATAAAGCTGAGTTCCCGAACGGCCGTTATCAATACGATGAAACGGATTTTGGTGAGTTTGTAAAAGCTTATGATGTCGTCGCTGATCTAGTCCGTGATGCTGATGACTACTACTTGATCATGAAAGACTACCTGAGTCGCAATGCACAACAAGGGATGATCTACTGTGAAATGATCACATCTGCTTTTCATTTATGTTGTGAAGAAGATGAAAATGGCACGGTGTCGTTGAACGCAGATAAATACCACGAATTTATGGATGGCATTGAACGTGCAATTAATGAAGTAAAAGATGAATATGGTACAGAAACACGTCTGCAAGGCTGTGGTGTACGACATTTAAGTCTAGAACATCTTGATTTGAGTGTAGACTTTATCGCGCAAAACCCGCGTGAAGTTGTCACTGGTTTCAATATTGCTGGTAATGAGATGGCAGGTGAATTTGAAGATTTCATCTACGTTCATGAGCTGGTGGACAATATCCCATTGCCTAAGTCTTATCATGCAGGTGAAATCCGTGGCCCTGAAAGCATTCGTGATGCCTTAAAGTTTGGCGCAAAACGTATTGGTCATGGTATTGCAGCAATTAAAGATGACGCTCTGATTGAGCAACTGATTGCAGAAAACATTACCTTAGAAGTTGCTCCAACCAGTAACCGAATTTTGGTCACGGAGTTTGAACAAAAACTCGATAATCACCCTTTGCGTCGTTTGTATGAAAAGGGTGTGCGTTTGTCGATTAATACCGATGATGCGGGTTTGTTTGGTACAGATGTCGCTAAGGAATACCATATAGCACAAACGGTCTTTGGCTTTAATCGTGTGGAATTATTAGATGTTACGTTATGTGCTTTAGAAGCGGCGTTTGTGTCGGATGAAATGAAACAAGGCTTAATTGATAAAACCTACCAAGCGTTTACTGAGCAAGATTGGCGTGATTTAGAAGTTCATGCAGCAGGTTTAGTTGATGGTGCATTGAAAGCTCGCTTACAAAATCGTTTACATTATAAGTAATGCCAAGTTACCTATAATAAAAAACGTAATGAAAACCCACGGAGAGTAATAAACTCTTCGACCAAAAGGTTGCGATCACAAATAACTCCCTCCCTTTACCAATGAAAAATACTTGGCAGCAAGATTTACAGCCAAGGGAGGGGGGGGAGGGTTGATGTGAGTTACTTATTTGGTGCCTCAAAGTAGTTTGGCGTAACCAACCCTATCCCCGCTTCCCCTTATATCGACTTCTGCTGCCAAGTGACATCATCTACCAAGGGGAAGAGCTAGTCTTTGTCGCTTGTAGTTGCAGTATCTACCTAAGATTCACCGCACATTATTAGCGCGTCATTCCAACCGAGCCTAAGCGAGAGCCGGAATCTACTAATCACGCGCGCAATATTGGAATGTTTTTTCTTTACGCAGATACCACTAAACAACAAGCGATCACAAATAACTCCCTCCCTTTACCAATGAAAAATATTTGGTATTAAGATTTACAGCCAAAGGAGGGGGGGGGATGTGAATGACTTATTGATGCCGCATTCCGAGATAGGGTATTTTTCCATCACAGTCTAAGCATTACATATTTGGTTTATATTTTTTATCTGGGGAAGGAGAAAAATTTGAGAACAAATTATATCTTAATTATGTAGTTTGTTAGTAGTTAATGGGACGTATTTATCCCCTAAAATAATGCCTACTCCACAAGTCTATTGAGGCAATCTACGCAACTTACATGAGACTGTGTTAGCATAATGCACAATATAAAGGCTATAGAGCCAATGTGTTCAATTTTGACTTAAGAGCTGTGTAAGAAGATGAAGTTTGAAGTACCTCAAGAGCTAAATGAAGCAGTAAAAAATAATAAGTTGGTCATTTTCGTTGGCGCAGGTCTATCTGTAAATTGTGGTTTGCCCAATTGGAAGGATATAGTTATTGAGCTTCTTGAACATAATAAAGAATATATAAATAAAGCATCTGCTTATATTGATGCTCTTGATTCTGGGATTCTTGAGCCTTTAGAAGTGTTGGATAAAGTTAAAAATGAAAAAAAGAGAATATTTGATTTCTTTGAAAATAAGCTTTCTCAAAAAAAAATCAGCGAACTCCATAAGAAAATAGGGTTAATTAGTAGTCGATTTGTCACTACTAATTTTGACAAGTTAATTGAAGGAAATGTTGATGTAAATGTAGTCACACAATCTAGTGACTATAACCTTAGCAAGATAGATTCAAATAGTAATTTTGTTCTAAAGATTCATGGTGATATTCAGCAAGTCGATAACTGTATTATATTTAGCGCGCAGTATGAGGATTTGTATAGCTATGAAAGGTTTTCAACTTTTCAGTTAAAAAAGATATTCTCAACATATAATGTCCTTTTTATTGGCTTTTCGTTCTCGGATCCGTATGTAACAGAGTTATTTGATAATATTTCTGAATTACAGAATTCATTTGGGCCTAATCACTTTTTTGTGTCAGATAGTCAAAGTGTTATTCGAAACTTTGAAGATAAAAAAATCCCAAATATCGAATGTGTCAATATCAAGAATTATAATAATTTGTCTATTTTTTTAGACAAACTAGCAGAAGTTAATAACCCTAAATCTCAACCTGCAACTGTAGATAAAATAGAGAGACAAGAGTCTTTACTTTCTAAAGAGATTGATGGGAGTGATATTGCACCAGAAGTAACTGGCTGGGTAGGTAGAGTTGAAGAACTAGAAACTCTTAAGTCTGACTATTTTAAAGTTGTTTTCATTACAGGGATTGGCGGTGGGGGTAAATCTGCGCTAGCATCTCAATACCTCAAACATGAGGACAGTTATGACATTGCTGAATGGAAAGACTTTAAGGAGCAAGAGCATAAGTTTCAGCATAAGATAATATCAATGATATTAAATGTCAGCCCTAACTCTACAGTTAATGATCTAATTGGGCATTCTGACAGTGAGTTAATACAGATATTTTTTAGAAAGCTTGGTAATAAAAAGGCGGTCTTTGTATTAGATAATATAGATAGTTATATTGATTTAGAAAACTTTGAGCCTACTAATGGAGTGGGAGAACTGTTTGAAATGTCTATGGCAACTGAGCATAATTCCAAGTTCATATTTACTTGTCGGCCGTTTATTCAATTTGCTAAACCAAGGTTTATTCAGTTAAATTTAACTGGTTTAACGGAAGAAAATACAATTGAGTACTTTTTAAAAGCTGGTTCGAGCATAAAAAAAGAAAAAATTATTAATTATGCAAAAGAATCGTTTACTTTAACCAAAGGGCATGCTCTATGGTTGAGCCTAATAATAGCGCATTCTAAAAAAGGTGAGTCTGCATTAGTTAATTTTCTAGAATCGATAGGCAATGGTAGTAAAATAAATCAAAATGATACATCAATCCTTTCAAAGAATGTTTTGAGCAGTGTATGGAATTCTTTGCATGATCGAGACAAGTTAGTGCTGAGAACCCTAGCTGAGTCAGTTGTAGCAGAAACGAAAGAAGATTACTCAGAAATTCTACGTGATGAGCTTAATTATAAAAATTACCAACGAGCGTTAAAGTCTTTATATAGCTTCAACTTAATTGTAGAAAAGAGGAATAGTGATTACATTGAATTACATCCATTGGTTAAAGAGTTTGTAACCACAAATTACCCACCTTCAGAAAGAAATAAATACATATCTTATCTAGTCAAGTTTTATGACAAATGGGTTGTAATTTTAAAGGAAAAGTTAAGTGTAAACCTTAGCTTTCAAGAGTTCACTAATTTTACGAAAAAAGCTGAATTATCAATTAATGCACAAGATTATCAAAGTGCGGTTAGCAGTTTGCTAGATGTACAAGAATCAATGTGTTCAGCTGGTTATATTGAAGAGTATTTGCGTGTTTCTGACTTGTTGTTTAGAAGCATTACATGGAGTAAGAAATCCATTTCAAAAATTACAGGTATTGAAGCATTAATAAAATGCACTGCTAAGTCAAGTGTTGAATTTGGTGACTCTGCTTTATCAAGTTACATAATTGATAGTTATTCATCTATAATAGAACAGAAAGAAAGTAACTATATTCAATTGTGTGAAATAAAAGCTTATGATTTTTGGTTTAATAAGAAATATAGAGATGCAATAAATGTTTGTGAGGAAGCTAATTATTTGTTGAAGCGCGCTGGACAAGAAGATAATTATCAAATAAACCATACTCTTGCTTTGTCTCATAGAGATAGTGAGAACAGAGAAGATGTGGATAAAGCATTGGATTTCTTCCTAAAAAATAAAGATCTTAATGAGCTGACTGATACCAATAGTATTCTTGATGATGATGAAAGTACGCAGTTAGGTAATGTTGGTAAGTGCCTGTCTATAAAGAAAGAATATGGCAATGCATTAACTTGCTACTATAAATCTTTTTATCTTATCTTTAAAAAAGACCCATATAATAAGTTGTTAAATTTGGGCTATGCATCGTTATGGTTATTTGAAGTGCTATTAGAAAGAAAAGAAAAAGATTCGGCTTTTTATTTTCTATCATACTCATTGAACTGTTGGTCTAATAGCTCTCCAGTTCTTTCAAATAGATATCGTGGAATGATGAAAGGGATTATGAGTAATAATAACTATATCAATATCTCTTCTCAAGAAGAATGGAGAATAGAGAAATACTGTGTTGAATACATCGAGAAAAAGCTAAATAAAAAACTAACCAAATAATGATGTCAGCATATTGGGGTATGCTTTTGAAATTAGAAAACCTTATCAACTTGATCTTTACCATTGATACCGGGTAATTAGCTAAACGAGCTTATATACTTACAGTTATTAATGAATCGGTAATGTTTGATCTTCGGAAACTAATTTCCCCCCAAAACGACTTTCAGAGAATGCTCAAGATCATTAACACGACTCTTTATCCCTCTCCCACAAAATCAGAAAGGCAGAGTGATTAAACTCTGCCTTTAGTCATTCTATTGAATATTGCTAAGCAAACGCTTGATTATGCACGTGAGCGAATGACATTTGAAAACACGACATGCAAATCGCTAGAAGTTGCATCATCGGTTAAGTTTAGGTTAGCTTTGATGTGTTGTAAGTGATGTTCCATTAGATGAATAGCGGTTTGCTTATCACCGGCTTCAATTGCATTGAGTAGGTTGGTGTGTTCATCTTGAGAACAGTTGCTGTTATTACTGCCTTCATACTGTGCAATTAAGAGCGAGGTTTGAGAAACAAGGCTGCGCAAGAAGTGCAATAACGGTGCGTTCTTTGCCATTTTAGCCAACTCAATATGAAACTCACCGGATAAACGAATACCACGACCGACATCGCCATTTGCAATTGCTTCGTTTTCACTAGTCACTAGATTACGTAAAACTTGCATTTGTTGAGGGTTGCAGTTTTCGGTTGCTAGTTCTGTTACCGCGAGCTCTGCAATTTCACGTGCTTTTAGAATTTGAGTTGCTTCATCTATGGTTGGAGCAGAAACCGTCGCGCCGCGGTTAGGTTTGATATCGACGACTTGCTCTAAAGATAGACGTAATAATGCACGACGAATAATAGTTCGGCTAACACCAAAAATCTCACTTAACGATTCTTCATTAAGTTTGGTGCTAGGAGGTAAGCGTTGCTCTAGAATCGCATCAAAGATGTGGCAGTACACCACATCATCTTGAGTTTGATTATTGGCTTTCGCTTGAATTTTGGTATTCGATAACTTAGTTAATTTAGTCATGGCCTAATCTGCTGAAAAGTGGTGGGTATAGAATAACAACGCCCATAGATTGTACATTATAGACCTTAGTTTATCTAAGTGTCAGATGAATACAACTTTGCATGCAAAATGCCTTCCAGAGCACATTTTTCATCTAAATCTGATAAATCACCACTGATACCTACAGCACCTAAAACCAGATTTGATTCGTTACGAATTAGCACACCGCCTGGAACAGGAACCATATTACCATGAGCCAGTACATTAATGGCTGAAATAAAAGCTGGCCGGACATCAGCATCTTGTGCCAATTTTCTAGATGAGCATCCTAATGCAAGGGCTCCCCATGCTTTTGCAATGGCAATATCTGGCCGCATCATGCTAGAGCCGTCTTGCCGTTGTAGGGAAACCAGTTTGCCACCACTGTCTAAAACAGCCACAGTGAGTGGAGCACTTTTTAAGTCTAATGCGGTGCTAAACGCACCTTGGGTGATACTTAATGCTTGTTGCAGTGTCAAACTCATGATCAGAATCCTCTATTAATAAATACCAATCGCACTATTTATCTGATTATTATTGCTTGCGAAAAGCCTAGATAACGGCATTTTGCTTCGCAATTTCTAATCAGCGAATTAATTTGATTGGTATAACTTACAAAAACTCCCTGCTCACATACTTGGCTCGATTAGAGCAGAGAGTGATTGTAAGTTGTGGTTATTAACAAAGAAGCGGGTAGCTCGGTAGAGTCAAGAACTCTGCAAAATCGTCTTGGGTCGATAAGGTATCGAACATCTTGGCCGTTTCTTCAAATCGTCCTTGAGCATAACGTTGCTCGCCAACTTCTTGTTTAATTGTAATTAACTCTTCTGCCAACAGAGTTCGGAAATACTCCTCTGTTACCACTTGGCCATCGTCTAGTTTTACGCCGTGTTTAATCCACTGCCAGATGCTAGCGCGAGAGATTTCTGCCGTTGCTGCATCTTCCATTAGGCCGTAGATTGGTACACAACCTACACCGCTGATCCAAGCTTCGATGTAATAAAGTGCGATACGAATATTTTTACGTAAGCCTTCTTCATTACGTGGCCCTTCACATGGTGCGAGTAATTGTTCTGCAGTAATGTTACCTACATGGCTGCTGTCAAAATCCATTTGATTGACTTGCCCACCCAATTTGTTATCAAAAATCTCCATTGCCACATCAACTAACTTCGGATGGGCAACCCAAGTACCATCATGACCGTTAGAAGATTCACGGTTTTTATCTTCTTCAACCTTGGTCAGTACCTGCTGCATAACCGCAGGATCGGAATTTGGAATAAAGGCTGACATACCGCCCATTGCTAAGGCGCCACGAGCGTGACAAGTTTTCACCAATAGCTGGCTGTAAGCGTTCAAGAACGGTTTGTCCATACCTACACTATGGCGGTCTGGCAAGATGCGGTCTTTGTGATTTTTCAATGTCTTGATGTAGCTGAAAATGTAATCCCAGCGGCCACAGTTCATGGCCACAATATGATCACGCATCACATACAACATCTCTTCCATTTGGAATACCGCAGGAAGAGTTTCAATTAATACTGTTGCGCGAATAGTGCCAATTTCTACCTTGAAGTACTCTTCCGTAAAGCGGAAAACATCATCCCACCATTTGGCTTCTTCCATACTTTCTAACTTAGGAATGTAGTAGTACACGCCTTCGCCTTGCTGAGCGCGAGTTTGGTAGTTATGGAAGAAGTACAAAGCAAAATCCATTAAACAACCAGCAATTGGCTGGCCGTTATATTCAATATGACGCTCAGGTAGGTGCAAACCACGAGGGCGAGCCAATAATTGTGCAGGCTCTGCAACTAGGTCATATTGTTTATCTTTTTTCTCATCGTAGTAACTGATGATGCCAGCATTGGCATCACGTAAATTGACTTGCCCATCTAGCATGTTCTCCCACGTCGGAGAAGACGCATCTTCAAAACAGCACATGAAGATTTTTGCCCCTGAATTGAGAGCATTAATCACCATCTTGCGATCAACTGGGCCAGTGATTTCTACTCGACGATCCTGCAATGTTTTTGGGATCGGAGCGACTTTCCAGTTTTTATCTTCACGAATGTTTTTGGTGTCTTCACGGAAATCAGGAAGTTCACCAGCATCAAATTGCTTTTGACGTTCACGTCTTAGGTGTAGCGCTTGCTCTAATGGCGCGCTGAATTTAGTCACTAAGGCATTCAGAAAATCTAAAGCAGGTTCAGAAAGAATGGCCTTTTGTTGTTCTGTTGATAATTCACCAACCACATTAATCGCGCGCGATTGCTGGGATTGCATGTCTGTTTCACGGTCCTCAGTGCTGTGCATAATCGTCTCCTTTATGAACATGTACGAGCAGTCAATACGGGTAAACCCAAAAACGTTGGGGTGATTTTGAGTTTTTGATACCAATCTTACTAATTATCTAATTAATTTGATTGGTATGAATCTTATCTACGAATTTCTTGTATTTGTGTTTATTTAAACAAGATTGTGTACATTAATGTTTTAATTTCTTGTCTAGGTATATCCTCGTTTTCACAAAAGATCAAAGTTTATTTAGCATTTTGTGCACTCAAACAAAATGTACAACACTTGGTCGGATCAGTTTTAATTTCTTTATAACCAGTGCTTTAACTCAATATTTACACTTTATTTGAAAATATTTTTGTTTTTTATTTGCACAATTCAAATTGTCGAGCCTAGACTGAATCATGTATTTTTAATTGTATACAATATCAAAAGGAAGTTGAGTTATGGCTAAAATGAAAGCGATTGAAGCTGCAGTGGAAGTATTGAAAAGAGAAGGGGTGGATATCGCATTTGGTGTACCTGGTGCGGCAATAAACCCATTTTATGCAGCGATGAAAAAAATTGGTGGGATTGATCATGTACTGGCACGCCATGTAGAAGGTGCTTCGCATATGGCTGAAGGTTATACCCGAACTAATGATAAAAATATTGGGGTATGCATAGGAACATCTGGCCCTGCGGGAACCGATATGATCACTGGCCTGTATTCAGCATCTGCAGATTCGATTCCAATTTTATGTATTACCGGCCAAGCTCCTCGTGCTCGTTTACACAAAGAAGATTTCCAAGCGGTAGATATTGAGTCGATTGCCAAACCAGTTACCAAATGGGCGACCACGGTTTTAGAGCCTGCGCTAGTGCCACGTGCATTCCAACAAGCATTTCACATCATGCGTTCAGGGCGTCCGGGCCCAGTATTAATCGATTTACCGATTGATGTGCAGTTGGCTGAAATCGAGTTTGATATCGATACTTATGAGCCGCTTGAGCCGTATCAACCAACTGCAACTCGCAGCCAAGTAGAAAAAGCGCTGACGATGTTAACAGAATCGGACAAGCCTTTGATCGTGTCAGGTGGTGGCGTGATTAATGCTGGGGCAAGTGCTGAGTTGCAAGAACTTGCTGAGATTTTAAATGTTCCGGTTATTCCAACGCTAATGGGTTGGGGCAGTATTCCAGACAACCATGAACTTATGGCTGGCATGGTAGGGCTACAAACTTCACACCGTTACGGTAATGCCACCATGTTAGCGTCTGATTTTGTATTAGGTATTGGTAACCGCTGGGCAAATCGTCATACCGGTTCAGTAGATGTGTATACGCAAGGTCGTAAGTTTGTGCATGTGGATATTGAACCGACGCAAATTGGGCGCGTGTTCTGCCCTGATCTTGGCATTGTGTCAGATGCGAAGTCGGCATTAACGCTGTTCTTAGAAGTTGCAAAAGAAATGAAGGCCTCTGGAAAGCTAAAAGATCGTTCTAGCTGGGTTGGTGAGTGTATTGAGCGTAAATCAAGCATGCTGCGTAAAACTCACTTTGAAGAAGTACCAATGAAACCAATGCGTGTTTATGAAGAAATGAACAAAGCGTTTGGGGAAGATACTTGTTACGTCAGCACAATCGGTTTGTCGCAAATTGCCGCAGCCCAGTTCTTACATGTGTATAAACCTCGTCATTGGATCAACTGTGGTCAAGCTGGCCCATTAGGTTGGACGATTCCAGCTGCTTTAGGTGTACGCGCCGCCGATCCAAATCGTCCGATTGTTGCGATTTCTGGTGACTACGATTTCCAATTTATGATCGAAGAATTGGCTGCCGGAGCTCAGTTCAACCTGCCTTATATTCATGTGGTGGTGAACAACTCTTACCTTGGTTTGATTCGTCAGGCGCAACGCCAGTTCGATATTGATTACTGTGTACAGCTTGCCTTTGAAAACCAAAACGCACCAGAAATGGAAGGCTATGGGGTGGATCATGTGGCGGTTGTGGAAGGGTTAGGTTGTAAAGCGATTCGTGTTCGTAATCCTGAAGATGCGCCAGCTGCGTTTGAAGAAGCCAAAGCACTGATGGCGAAACACCGTGTACCAGTAGTCGTGGAATTCATTCTAGAGCGTGTGACGAATATCGCAATGGGTGTAGAAATCGACGGCATTAATGAGTTTGAAAGCTTGGCCGGAGAGCAAGGTGACGCCCCAACCGCGATTACCTTTAACCAGTAATACATCATTGAAGGGCTGCCGTATTGACAGCTTCTTCAATGCTTGAATATTTCTTTTTAGTTGCAGAAAAAGGAGAAGGATATGCCTAAGTTTGCGGCAAATCTATCAATGTTATTTACCGAAGTGGATTTTTTACAACGCTTTGAACAAGCAGCACAAGCCGGTTTTCAGGGAGTAGAGTATCTGTTTCCTTACGATTTTGAAGCTAGCACGATTAAAGGTGTGTTGGAATCTAACCACCTAAAGCAAGTGCTATTTAACCTACCCGCTGGTGATTGGCAAGCAGGCGATCGCGGTATTGCGGTTGATCCCAATCGAGTTGATGAATTTCAGCAAGGGGTAGCGAAAGCAATTCAATATGCCAAAGCGCTTGATTGCAACCAAGTGAACTGTCTTGCGGGTATCGTGCCTGATGGTGTGACGGCGCAACAAGCAGAAGAAACCTTTGTTAGCAATTTACGTTTTGCCGCCGGGGCACTGAAAGAAAATGGTATCAGCTTGATTATTGAAGCCATCAATACTCGCGATATTCCGGGCTTTTTCTTAACCAATACTCAGCAAGCTCTCGACATCATTAAAAAGGTAGGCAGCGATAATTTGAATTTCCAATACGACATTTATCACATGCAAATTATGGAAGGTGATTTAGCACCAACCTTGAGTGAGCACCTTGGCCAAATTCAACATGTTCAATTAGCCGATAACCCAGGGCGACATGAACCGGGCACAGGTGAGATCAACTATCCATTCTTGTTTAACCATTTAGATAGCATTGGTTACGACGGTTGGATTGGTTGTGAATATAAGCCGAAGACGACCACACAAGAAGGTCTGTCGTGGATGACATCGTTGTCTTAATTGAGGCAATCCATACTCAAAAGTTTCGAATATAAAAACAGAATTAATATTAAGGATGAGATTATGACTACACCAACAATTGCATTTATCGGTACGGGTATCATGGGCAAACCAATGGCGATTAACTTGCAGAAAGCGGGTTATTCGATTGTGGTTTCTGACCATTTCATTGCGCCACCTCAGGAACTAGTCGATGGCGGTGCAACAGTTGTGCACAGTGGTAAAGAAGCAGCACAACAAGCTGATGTAATTATTACTATGGTGCCAAATACGCCAGATGTTGCTGATGCTCTATTTGGTGACAATGGTATTGCGCAGGGTTTATCAGCAGGTAAGCTCGTGATTGATATGAGTTCGATTGCGCCAATTGAAACTCAAGAGTTTGCAAAACAAATTAAAGAATGTGGTGCAGATTACCTTGATGCACCAGTTTCTGGTGGTGAAGTTGGAGCTATTAATGCCACGCTGACCATCATGGTCGGCGGTAGTGAGGAGGCGTTTGAGCGTGCAAAACCTCTATTTGAAGTGATGGGGCAAAACATTACGCTAGTTGGTGACAATGGAGCAGGCCAAATTTGTAAAGTCGCTAACCAGATCATCGTTGCGTTAAATATTGAAGCGGTATCCGAAGCCTTTGTCTTTGCTTCAAAAGCCGGAGCGGATCCTGCACGAGTACGTAGTGCATTAATGGGTGGTTTTGCCAACTCTAAAATTTTGGAAGTACATGGCGAGCGCATGGTGAAAGGCACGTTCGACCCAGGCTTTAGAATTTCACTTCACCAAAAAGACTTAAACCTTGCGTTAACAGGTGCTGAGCAACTAGGTCTTGATCTACCTAATACCGCGACCGCCCAACAATTATTTGGTGAATGTGCGGAGATGGATGGTTCTAACTGGGATCACTCTGCATTAATCAAAGCCATTGAAGCGCGTGGTAAGCATAATATTCGTGGTGAATAGCTATACCTTTCGTACTTGAAGCTGCAGCTTTGTTGACGGCGTTCATTCGTCCCCCTGTGTCTTTATTAAAGAAAGTCATAGGCGAGCTATGCTCATGGGGCCTCATTCACTTGTCGCCTCACTGCAACTCCAATTACTTTAGGTATATTAATCAGTACTATTTTCGTTATAACTGAGTGTTTGCATTGAACTGGCATGTTTGGTTTATATTTGGGAATAAACCTTTCATCCCGCAAAAACTCAGTTTTTACCGCACTTTTTGTCTCCTTTAGTGCGCCCCGAGTGGCTGAAAAATTAATCTTAGTTTTGTGTGCGACGGATTAATGAAGTAATGATGCCGCTCGGGACTTTTTAGACCCAAGTGACTTGACGTCTCTTTTTGGTTAATTGGTTGGAAAAAAAGGATGAATTTCTTGCTCGCTATGATAAAACACTAATCACAACGGATTTTGGCAACAAGACGGGAGTGACTAAGTGGCAAAGGTGAGAGAACGAAATCAAAGCGTCATTATTGAAGCGGCCAGCCAGCATTTTGCTAAACACGGTTACGCGGCAACTAAAGTGGCAGACATTGCCAAAGAAGCCAACATTCCTAAGCCAAATATCTATTATTATTACAATTCCAAAGATAACCTTTATCGTGCGGTACTCGAAAGTGTGACTGTGCCTTTACTACAATCATCTAAGCCGATTCAAGAGCTTGATGATCCTATCGAAGCGCTAACCGAATACATCAAGACCAAGCTGATTATCTCGCGCGATCATGCCTATGCCTCCAAGGTATTTGCTAATGAAGTGATGTCTGGCGGGCAATCCTTACCAAAAGATATTGAAGATGAATTACAGCAGCAGTCAGAAATGATCATTGCAAAGTTTCAATCATGGATTGATCAGGGCAGAATGGATACCGTTTCTCCCCACCACTTAATGTTTACTATTTGGGCGGCGACGCAAACGTATGCGGACTTTGGTTGGCAGATTTGTCGGGTGATGAATAAAAATAAATTGGCTCGTAAGGATTACGATGAAGCAGCGGAGTTCTTAACTTCAATGATCTTAAAAGGCTGTGGCGTTAATTCTAACAACGGTTAAAATAGTCGTACTTACCGTATTCCTTAAAGGTTGTTATGCAGCACTATACCCAAGCCATTATCACTATACTTGCTTTGGTCAACCCCGCCATTTGTGCGCAAATGTTTGCCGATGCCACGCGTGGGCAGAGCAAGCCTCAACAGTATAAAGAAGCAATTAAAGCTGCATTTACCATTGCAATTGTTTTGTTGATTGCGGCCTTTGCCGGCACATCAGTACTGCATGCGTTTGGCATCTCTTTGCCAGCGTTTTCGTGTGCTGGTGGTGGTATTTTGATTTGGATTGGTGTGCAGATGATCATTTCCGCACAACAATCACAAGCCCCACCAACAGAGCAACTTTCCACTTCCACAAGCCATAAAACGACAGGATTAGTACTGTTTGCTGCGAGTCCCGGCACCATTACAGGGGTTATTACCGTCGCGGCATCTCACCATCAATCACTGATTCCTTACATTGCGGTTATTGGCGTTATAGTTGCAATGTTAGTGCTTCTATTCGTGCTATTGGCGTTTGTTGCTTTCTCTAAAGAGCAAAAAGAGCCAACTATGGTTAAGAAAATGGTCACGAGTTATATGGGGGTGATTGTGATTGCAATGGGAGCTCAATTTATGTTGTCTGGCGTGAAAGCATTTTTGTTTTCATAACAAATCAAGGTGCATATGAATATTAGACTTATTTTAAATGGCAAAAAAGCAGGAATTGAATTACTGCGACAATCGATCTTCCAAGCGAGAGAATCTGGATCTATTGAAGTCAGGGTGACTTGGGAAGGGGGAGATGTTGAGCGTTTTGTGCGTGAAGCCATTCAAGAAGGTTGTCAGAGAATCATGATTGGCGGCGGCGATGGCTCTGTGAAAGAAGTCGTGGATGCGATGATGAAGTTCGATGAAGCTCAGCGCCCTGAATTAGCAATTCTACCACTTGGTACCGCTAATGATTTTGCCACCGCTTGCAACATTCCCGCAGATTATTCCCAAGCGTTGTCGTTAGCGTTAAATGGTCAAGCCGTGCCGGTTGATTGTATTAAAGCTAATGATGAGCACTTTATGAATGTAGCCAGTGGCGGTTTTGGTGCTTACGTGACGGCAAGTACTCCTGTTGAATTAAAAAACTTTCTTGGTGGTGGGGCATACACACTTCATGGTTTGTTAAAAACTTTAGACTTCAAACCAAATGATGGAGTATTAACCATTCCTGATCACACCTTAACCGGCCGAGTTATTGTTAGTGCGATATGTAATGGGCGTCAAGCCGGAGGCGGACAACAATTAGCCCCTAATGCAAAAATTAATGATGGTTTAATGGATGTGGTTGCTTGGCTAGAAACTCCCGCAGAAAGCTTGATTCAAACAATAAAGGAAATGTTTAGCCCAGAGTTAAGTGGGGAATATGTAAAACGGTTTAGTGTGCCTTGGGCTGAGTGGCAATCAAAGTCTGCTATGCCAATTAATTTAGATGGTGAGCCTATCGAGACTAAACATATTCGATTTGAAGTTGTGCCTAAATCCATAAAGTTAGTGTTACCACAAAATTCTGAAGTAATTTGAGATATATCCCCAAGTGACTTCAAGATGCAGAATTCAGAGCTACCCTCCAAGTTTTTAAATCAGGAAGATTCGCGTAGGAATGTAAGTACCTTTCAAACATATAACAAAATGAATTTAATTGATGAGGTCAATGATAATGTTGGCCTAATTGAAAATAGATTCTAAATTTAAGTCAATAGGCAATGCTTAAATCTGATTTGTACTCCCAATTTAGATTCATATACTAATATTTTAAAGTTAAGCAGGTAAATAGGTTTTAATTCCACATTTTCACTAGTCCTTCCTCATAAAGCAAAATATTCTGTTACACTGCGCGTCTTAAAAATACCCTATATATTCAATTTTTAAAAAAATCAGCGGATTACTCTGTTGATGCTATGTCGTATACCCAAATAACCATCAAGATGATAGCTCTGAGTCTGAGTGCTGTACCTTGAAATCACTTGGGTATATAAGCTAACCAATGTAAAAGGACCGATGCAGTGAATATGAAATTATTCGGTAGTTCTTTGATTTTGTCGGGAACAGCACTAGGTGCCGGAATGTTAGGCATTCCAATGGCATTAGCTCAATTTGGCTTTACGGTCAGTTTAATTTTGATGTTAGTGATCTTTGTGGGAACCACTTATGGCACTTTATTACTAACAGAAGCATGTACCAAAACCGATCAAAATGGTGGCATGAATAGTGTTGCCCAACTATCTTTGGGAACCAGTGGCAAATTCGTCATCAACTTCTTCTTTTATATGCTGCTAATTTGTATTTTAGTTGCCTACATTCTCGGTATTGGTGATCTGTTCCATAACTTATTAGCGGGTATCGGTTTTGATGTCCCTCAGTCGATTTGTTATACGGTATTTACCTTTTTGATGGCGGTTGTAATCATCGCGGGTAAATCGTATATCGATATATTAAACCGTGTTTTGTTTATTTTGATGATCACTATGTTGGTTACTGTTGTGGTGACACTTTTTACCAATATTCATATTGAGTACCTAGAGCAAACGCCAAATTTCTTATGGAAAGATGTGGTTAAACACAGCACCACTATTTTTACTAGTTTTGCTTCTATGGTAGTGATTCCATCGCTTGTTATGTACAACAAAGAAGCGACACCAAAGCAGATTCGCAATATGGTTTTACTTGGATCTGTGATTCCGCTGATTTGTTACCTAACTTGGCTTTTCGCGATTATCGGCAACCTAGGTACCGCGGAAATTCGTCAATTTGATGATATTTCACAACTTATCGCAGCATTTGGCGGCTCATCTGGTGCACTAAAAACCATCATTGCTATTTTTTCTGCTTTGGCTTTAGTGACCTCATTCCTTGGTGTGTCGATGGCATTGTTTGATCAAAATAAAGATGCGATTGCTGGCCTTGTAAAAAGAACCAAATTAGAAGAAGGGACAGTCACGTCAGTAGTGCTTTTCGTATTAACTTTTATTTTGCCTTTGATAGTAACGGGTTTATTTTCGAATAAGTTTTTAAATATGCTCGAATACGCGGGAGTGACTTTAGTCTTCCTTGCTATCTGGGGTCCCCTAGCTATGGTGATACAGGTTCGTAAACCAACCTTTAAGATTGCGTCACTAGATAAAGCTTATACGGTAGGTGGTGGTTCACTGGCCTTGATTTCTTCCTTTTTATTTGGGGCGTTTATTTTAGTTTCTTGGTTCTTTAACTAATTTTAATAAACCCGTTTCATTTCTACTTTGTGCTGAATCCGATATCAAAAACCACTTGATATCGGATTTTTTTGTGTCAATGCATTTATCTTTTCTAAGGTTTACTCGCTTTATTTATCATACAATAAGCGCTTGATTTTAATGGGATCTATTTCACATATATATGTAAGTTATTGATGTATATATCTCTAACTCTTGATGTGTCGCACATTAAAAGTATGCACTAGATCATGTTTAATGCTATTTGTACTACAAAATGGTTAGCGAAGTAGGTAGGCTAGCAATCAGTTAATTTAATTATTTTAAAGGTCAAAAGAAATGACTGTCGATACTATTGTTGTTGCTGCCTATTTTCTCTTTCTAATTGCGATTGGTTGGATGTTCCGTACATTTACTACCTCTACTAGTGATTACTTTAGGGGGGGAGGTAAGATGTTATGGTGGATGGTAGGTGCTACTGCCTTCATGACTCAATTCTCAGCCTGGACCTTCACTGGAGCAGCAGGGCGCGCTTATAGCGATGGCTTTGTTGTCGTAATCTTATTCTTAGCAAACGCATTTGGTTACTTTGTTAACTATATGTACTTCGCGCCTAAATTCCGTCAGCTTCGTGTAGTGACTGCAATTGAAGCTATTCGTCAACGTTTTGGTAAAACTTCAGAACAGTTCTTTACCTGGGGCGGTATGCCAGATAGCTTAATTTCTGCGGGTATTTGGCTAAATGGCCTGGCTATCTTTGTGGCGGCAGTTTTTGATATCCCAATGGAAGCAACGATTATCGTCACAGGCTTAGTTCTTATGCTTATGTCTGTAACCGGTGGCTCTTGGGCAGTTGTTGCTTCTGACTTTATGCAAATGCTGGTGATCATGGCGGTAACCATTACTTGTGCCGTTGCTGCTTACTTCCAAGGTGGTGGTATTACTAACATTGTAAATAACTTCCAAGGCGATTTCTTTGTTGGTAACAACTTGAATTACATGAGCATCTTTGTTCTTTGGGTAGTGTTCATCTTCATCAAGCAGTTTGGTGTAATGAATAATTCGATTAACGCTTATCGTTATTTATGTGCAAAAGACAGTGAAAATGCTCGTAAAGCGGCTGGCCTTGCTTGTGTATTGATGATTATTGGCCCTGTAATTTGGTTCTTACCTGCTTGGTATGTTGGTGCATTTATGCCTAACTTTGCCACTGAGTATGGTGCTGTGGGCAATGATGCAGCTTACCTTGCTTTCGTACAACACATGATGCCAGCGGGTATGGTTGGCTTGCTTATGTCAGCAATGTTTGCCGCGACAATGTCTTCAATGGATTCTGGCTTAAACCGTAATGCAGGCATCTTTGTGATGAACTTCTATAGCCCGATTCTTCGTCCAAATGCTTCACAAAAAGAATTGGTGGTAGTGAGTAAAACGACCACTATCGTGATGGGCTTTATTATCATTGCGATTGGCTTGTTTATTAACTCATTACGTCACTTAAGCTTATTTGATATCGTGTTAAATGTGGGTGCGTTGATTGGCTTCCCAATGTTGATTCCAGTGTTATTAGGCATGTGGATTCGTAAAACACCAGATTGGTCAGCTTGGACAACTTTGATTGTCGGCGGTATCGTTTCTTGGGTTTTCGGTATTTCATTACAAGCACACGATGTAGAACACTTCTTCGGTTTAGAACAAGCACTGACCGGACGTGAATGGTCTGACTTGAAAGTAGCATTAAGCCTTGCAGCACACGTTGTATTTACTGGCGGTTTCTTCTTGCTAACGATGCTTTTCTACAGAGGACGCACTCCAGAGCGTGAAGCTGAAGTAGAAAGACTATTCGAAAACTGGAACACTCCGGTGGTTTCAAGTGGTGAAGCGCAGCATGATTTAGATACTAAACAACGCTCTATGCTAGGTCGATTAATCTGTACTGCTGGATTTGGTGTTTTAGCAATGGCACTACTACCAAATGAAATGACAGGACGTATGTTGTTCCTATTATGTGGTTCAATTGTTTTGGTTGTTGGTGTGTTGTTGGTGAATGCCTCAAAAGTACAACATCAAACGGTTTCAGAATCGTAATACTATTCAAAAATTGAGTAATTAATAAAACCGTTGTTTATCAGCGGTTTTTTTATATCTTAAAATCAAAGTGTTGCAAAATTGTTTAAAAAATGTGATCACTAAAACTTGACCTATGAGTCAAGAAATCCAATACTCAATCTACAGGAAGTGAGCTATAGGTTAAACGGTACGATAAAAAACCGTTCGCAAATAGCCGATAAGTGAGTACAGGAGAAGCACTTTGATTACGTTTTTACTCAATCAAACACTGAAGCGTGAAACTAACATTTCACCAAATATGACAGTGTTAAATTACCTACGAACCGAGTTACATAAGACAGGCACCAAAGAAGGGTGTGGCTCTGGTGATTGTGGCGCATGTACAGTGGTACTTGGTGAGCTTGTCGATGGCAAGTTGCAATATCGTAGTGTTAATTCATGTTTGACCTTTGTATCGTCATTGCACGGTAAACAGTTAATTACGGTCGAAGATCTTAAAAACAAACAATCACTTCACCCAGTACAGCAAGCATTAGTGGACTTTCATGGTTCTCAATGTGGCTACTGTACTCCGGGTTTTATTATGTCGATGTTTGCGTTGAGTAAGAATAAGCCAAGTGCGGATAAAGAAGATGTGATGGAATCATTGGCGGGCAACCTTTGCCGCTGTACCGGTTATCGTCCTATTGTCGATGCCGCTTTATCGTTAAGTTCAGACCAACCTTTGCTTGATCAATTTGCCGAGCTTGAACAACAAACTATCGCCAAACTTGAGAAGATTGAATCTAAAACCGCGCCTCTAGTGTTGGGTAATTTAACCAGTTTTTCACCAACCACTATCGATGAATTAGCTGAATTATACGAGCGTCATCCAAAAGCAAAATTGGTCGCTGGTGGCACCGATCTCGCTCTAGAAGTTACGCAATTCCACCGTGAGATTGAAACACTGATTAACGTTACTGGCGTTGCGGATATGAAAACCATTCGTGAAACCGAACAAGATATCGTGATTGGTGCCAATATGCCGATCAGCGATTGTTACGGCACACTTGCAAAATACTACCCAGATTTTGGCCACTTGTTGCACCGCTTTGCGTCGTTGCAAGTGCGAAACCAAGGCACTATTGGGGGTAATGTTGCCAATGCGTCTCCTATTGGTGACACGCCCCCTCTTCTTATTGCACTTAATGCCCGTCTGAAATTACGAAAAGGGCAGCAAATTCGAGAAGTCGCCATTGATGAATACTTTATTAATTACAAAGTGACGGTTCAGCAAGAATCCGAGTTCATCGAGCAAATCATTATTCCAAAACCAATGGATTCAAATAACACTCAATATTTCAGCGCGTATAAGCTATCTAAACGTATTGATGATGATATTTCTGCCGTCTGTGGCGCGTTTAATTTCACCATTGAAAGTGGTGTAGTAATCGATGCTCGCGTGGCATTTGGCGGTATGGCGGCGACACCAAAACGCGCAGATTTATGTGAAAAAGCCTTAATAGGTAAAGCATGGGATAAAACGACAGTCGAAGCGGCTATGGAACAGTTAGCGCAAGATTTTGAGCCGTTGTCTGATTTTAGGGCCAGTAAAGAATATCGCTCTAAAACCGCGAGCAACATGCTTTTACGCTTTTTCCTAGAGCAACAAACTAAAGTTATATCACAGCAAAACAGTCATAACTTTAAGCAACACAGCATTGAAACGAGGGTCACGTCTTATGTCTAATCATTCTCCAAAATTAAGCTACGACGAGCTGCTCGCACAATATAAGCAAGATCTAAAAACAGGTGTGGGAAAATCTGTTAAGCATGATAGTGCAGATAAGCAAGTATCAGGTGAAGCGGTCTATATTGACGATCGTTTAGAGTTTCCTAATCAACTGCATGTTTATTGTCGTTTAAGCACGGAAGCCCATGCCAAGATTGTCAGTATTAATACTGATCCTTGTTACGAATTTGATGGTGTAGAGATTGCGATTACCAGTAAAGATGTTCCAGGTGAGTTGGATATCGGCGCCGTATTTCCTGGCGATCCATTATTAGCTGATGGCGTAGTGGAATATTATGGTCAACCTATCATTGCAGTAGCAGCAAAAGATATGGAAACCGCACGTAAAGCGGCCTTAGCAGCTGAGATTGAATTTGAATCACTACCCGCTATTTTGGATGTTAAAGAAGCGCTTGAGAAAAAACACTTTGTGCATGAAACCCATGTGCAACAGCGTGGTGATTATCAAGCAGCGCTCGCTTCCGCCAAGCACGTATTAGAGGGTGAGTTGAATATTGGTGGTCAAGAGCATTTCTATTTAGAAACTCAAGCCAGTAGTGTCGTGCCAGCTGAAGATGGTGGTGTGATTGTCTATACCTCAACGCAAAACCCAACCGAAATCCAAAAAGTAGTGGCAGAAGTACTGGGCGTTGCGATGCACAAAGTGGTAGTGGATATGCGTCGTATGGGCGGCGGTTTTGGGGGGAAAGAAACTCAAGCTAATGCTCCTGCTTGTATTGCCGCGGTAATTGCGAGTTTGACACAAAAGCCGACTAAGATCCGTCTATGGCGTAATGATGATATGGTGATGACAGGTAAACGTCACCCATTTTATAACCAATACCGTATTGGCTTTGATGATGATGGACGCATTCATGGCGCAGAATTAATCAATTCAGGTAATTGTGGTTATTCAATTGATTTATCACACTCTATTGTCGACCGCGCGATGTTCCACTCGGATAATGCTTATTATCTCGGCGATGCAAAAGTAGTGGGAAATCGTTGTAAAACCAATACTGCTTCGAATACCGCTTACCGTGGTTTTGGTGGTCCGCAAGGCATGATGACCATTGAGCACATCATGGATGAAATCGCTCATTACCTTGGTAAAGATCCGCTGGAAATTCGTAAAACAAATTATTATGGCGGAGAAGGCCGAGATACGACTCACTACTATCAAAAGGTAGAAGATAACTGTTTACTAGAAATCACTGAAGAGCTAGAAAAAACCAGTGAATATCAAAAGCGTCGTAAAGAAATAGAGGAATTCAATGCCAATAGCCCAATCTTGAAGAAAGGCATTGCATTAACGCCTGTCAAATTTGGTATTTCGTTTACCGCGACGTTTTTAAACCAAGCTGGCGCACTTATTCATATTTATACCGATGGCAGTATTCACTTGAACCATGGCGGCACTGAAATGGGGCAAGGGCTGAACACCAAAGTGGCGCAGATTGTCGCACAAGAGTTCAGTGTTGATATCGACCAAATTCAAATCACTGCGACCAATACAGACAAAGTACCGAATACTTCGCCAACGGCGGCATCCTCGGGTACCGACTTGAACGGTAAAGCGGCGCAAAATGCTGCGATGACGATCAAAGCACGTTTGATTGAGTTTGCTGCAAATCATTACAAAGTCACCCCAGAAGAAGTGGTATTCAATAATGGTGTCGTGGAAGTGCGCGATCAATTGATCCCGTTTGCTGAATTTGTTCAACAGGCGTATTTCAACCAAGTCTCGTTGTCGAGCACCGGTTTCTACCGTACGCCAAAGATTCACTATGATCATGAAAAAGCGCGTGGTCGTCCATTCTATTACTTTGCTTATGGCGCATCATGTTCAGAAGTCATTGTCGATACTTTAACTGGTGAATACAAAATTCTACGTACTGATATCTTGCATGATGTAGGGGCCTCGCTAAACCCTGCGATCGATATTGGGCAGATAGAAGGTGGCTTTATACAAGGTGTTGGTTGGCTGACAACAGAAGAATTAGTGTGGAATGAAAAAGGGCGCTTAATGACCAGTGGCCCTGCAAGTTACAAAATTCCTGCTATTGCAGATATGCCAATTGACTTTAGAACCAATATTGTACAAAACCGCAGTAACCCAGAAGATACCGTGTTTAACTCGAAAGCAGTCGGTGAGCCACCGTTTATGCTAGGAATGTCGGTCTGGAGCGCACTTAAAGATGCCGTTCATGCCGTGGCATTAGAAAATGCTCAAGAAGGCGAAAGAGTGACGGTACACCTTGATACACCAGCCACACCAGAGCGAGTGCTATGGGCAATGGAGAAGGCGAGAGCGGGGAGTTCTACGGTTAAAGCGGCTTTAGTAGAGAGCCATCGAGTACAAGCCTAAATGAGTTTATGGTGTTTTTGATACTCGTAATAAATAACGCGTCATTCCAAAAGCGAGGGACGAGCTGTTTGGAATCTCCTTAAGTTTTTGGTTGATTAACTACTACCGACTACTGATGGAGATCCTGAACTTCGCTCTTTCGTCGCTATTTAGGATGACGGCTTCATTGCTTATTACAAGGAAATAGCTATGTCTAGTTATGGAAGTGAACATTCGAACCCGACTAGCCAAGTCTCTTGGATCCAACAACTCGCCTTGTTAGAGCAACAAGGTGAAGAGTGTATTTTGGTTTCCGTATTGGAAGATAAAGGCTCAGTGCCTCGTGATGCTGGAACTAAGATGATCGTCACTCGTAAAGAGCTTTATGCCACGATAGGCGGCGGTCACTTAGAGCACCTTGCCACGCAAATGGCTCGTGAAATGTTGATGAAGATTGGCAATGGGCAAACGGATAATAAAATCCATATCGAACGCTTTAACCTAGGTGCACGCTTAGGGCAATGTTGTGGCGGTATGGCAACCTTGAGCTTTGAACCGATTGGTTTTAATCAACATCATCTAGTGCTGTTTGGTGCTGGACATGTCGCGAAAGCGTTAGTGAATATTGTGCAAACCTTGCCATTTAAAATCACTTGGATTGATGAACGTGAAGCCGAGTTCCCAACACAACTTGCGCCAAATGTGCATAAGTTAGTGAGTGATGATCCGGTGGGTGAAATTAAGCTCATGCCAGTCAATAGTTACTACTTAGTGATGACGCATAATCATCAGCTTGATTTTGATTTAGCGCGTGAAATATTAACTCACGATAAGTTTAGTTATTTCGGCATGATAGGCTCTCAAACGAAGCGCAAAAAGTTTGATATGCGGTTAGCCCATCGTGGCTTTGAGCAAGATATGATTGAAAAAATGCAATGTCCAATCGGGATTTCAATGGTCAAAGGAAAGCACCCAGCGGAAATTGCCGTTTCTGTGGCGGGTGAGCTAATTGCTCATTATCAAGGTGAAACATTAGAAGCCAAGCGCCCGTTAAATCATCTTTCATTAAAGAATAATGTCTTAGCAGGTTAAGCGACAAAAAGGAATATACCCAAGTGAATTCTGCATCTTGAAGTTACTTGGGTATACACCTAATAGGCGAAGGATTGAAGAAAAGGAATCAATGAATGTCACAAGTCAAAACAGGTTATCGCAGTTCTATTATTCAGCTGATTGCCGACCCAAGTGAAGTGGGTGTCGAGCAAGCTTATCGTTATTTTGAAGACGGTCTGCTGGTGGTTGAAAACGGCCTGATTATCGATGTAGGTGATTATGTTGAAACTCTGGCTAAGCAAAATGGCGAGCTAGAGATGGTTAACTATCAAGATAAAATCATCACAGCAGGGTTTGTTGATACACACATTCATTATCCTCAAACCGGTATGATTGCTTCTTATGGTGAACAATTATTAGATTGGTTAGAAAACTACACGTTTCCAGAAGAAGAGCGTTTTAAAGACCCTGAATATGCCGCTAAAGTGGCGAAAATCTTTTTAGATGAACTCGCCACCAATGGCACTACGACAGCGTTAGTTTTTGGTACGGTCCACAAACAATCGGTTGATGTATTTTTCCAAGAAGCCAAGCGTCGTAACCTACGTATGATCGCCGGTAAAGTATTAATGGATCGTAATGCGCCAGACTACCTAACGGATACACCAGAATGCGGCTACCAAGATTCAAAAGAACTGATCGAAAAGTGGCATGATAATGGTCGTTTATCTTATGCAGTTACACCACGTTTTGCGCCGACCAGTTCGCCAGAACAACTCGATATGGTGGGCAAGTTGCTGCAAGAATACCCTAGTGTCTACATGCACACTCATTTGTCGGAAAACAAACAAGAAATTGAATGGGTGAAATCTTTATTTCCAGAGCGAGAAGGCTACTTAGATGTATATGATCATCACGGATTATTACACCCAAGGTCGGTCTTTGCGCACGGGGTTCATTTATCGGATTGCGAATGTCAGCGTTTGTCGGATACAGGCTCGGCGATTGCCTTTTGTCCAACGTCTAACTTATTTTTAGGCTCAGGTTTATTTGATTTAAACCGCATTGAAGAGTTTGGAATTAGAGTCGGAATGGGGACTGATGTGGGTGCAGGTACGTCATTTTCACTGATGCAAACCATGAGTGAAGCTTACAAAATTATGCAGCTACAACAAAAGAAATTACATCCTGTGAAATCTCTTTATCAAGCGACATTAGGTGGTGCGAAAGCCCTATATCTTGATGATAAAATTGGTAGCTTAGAAGTCGGAAAAGAAGCCGATTTTGTGGTGCTAGAACCAAGTGCAACCACCTTAATGAAATTTCGCATGCAGCAAGCCAAAACCTTAGAAGAGAAGCTATTCGTACTCATGAGCTTAGGTGATGACCGAACGGTGCATGCGACGTATATTTATGGTGACTTAGCTTATAAAGCTTAGATTCCGGCTTATCCTTAAAAACGAAATACCATACCAAGGTTAGACTGGAATTGGTTCATCCAGTCTGACTCAAATTTAATATAACAATTGCTTGAACTTTGGTTTGCATAGCAGGCGCTTTGTGAATCATTATCGACGATTGTACCTAACCAACGTATTTGTCCAGTTAACGCTAAATTATCGGTAAATTTGTATTCCAACCCAGCGTAAATACTTGCTGCAAAACCATACTTGCTATCGGCCCAGTCTACATCGGTATAAGAGCCCCCAAGGCCGACACCTAAGTAACTTAATGCGTTATTATTGATGGGCATATTTAAACGGCTTTGTATCATCAAGTATTGGATTGACGAGTCATAATCTAAAGATTCCAACTCATTATCTTGATAAGAATAGAATAGTCCGAGCTGGCCATTTTCAACGGGCACTTCAATGGATAGGCCGTAGCTTTCGCTTCCCTTTAAGTCATATTCATTACCATTAGAATCTTCGACTTCACCACCTAAAGTATAACCAACCATTGGTGTAATAATGACATCAGCATAAGCCGTTGCCGAAGTCATTGCCGCGGCTGCAACAAATAATAGCCAGCTTTTATTTTTCATTGGGTAATCCTAATCACATTCCATTGTGTTTAATTTGCCTGAAAGGTCAGGCGAAGTAAAAGCGCCTTAATTTTGTGTCGATTAACCTCACAATTTATCTATACCCAAGTGGCTTGGGTATATTAATAATAAGCAAAATAATGTTTGGTTTTTGTGATAACTAGCCGTCATTCATATAAATTATTAATTTAACTTGGTATGCTAATTTGGTTTTCAAATAATGAACAAGGATAAGTCATGAGACTGAATTCGCTGCAAGTTTTGTTGTTCAATGTGTGTTGTGTGCCATTGGTATGGGCAGAAGATCCTGAACAATCACGTCAAGTGTCAGAAGATAGTGTGTCAAGCGCCTATGATTTATGTTTATTAGATAAAATCAAACTGCAACAAGGGGAAAAAACGGTTCAAAATATCCGAGATGAATGTCAATTGGATATGGTTTCCCAAACTGACTCGGTTAAGAATCAGCAGGAAAATTTAGCAGTTAACCGTCTCGAAACTGAACGTGAAACGGCCTTTGAGCCTTTTGTTATGACCGCTCACCGTTTGAATTATCTTCTACCTGTTACTTATAGCGATAATATCAATGACAAAGCTTATGAAGGTACCGACTGGTCGGAAGGACTTGAGCATGCAGAGGCTGAGTTTCAAATTAGCTTTAAAGTGCCTTTAAATTATTCAGACTTAATGTTTGAAGGTGATGGATTATTTTTTGGCATGACATTGAAGTCATTCTGGCAGGTTTATGCCGATGAAATTTCTCGCCCATTTCGTGAAACCAATTATCGACCAGAGCTTTTTTATGTGACTCCAACCGCTTGGACACCATTTGGTGGTACCACCGCTTTTGGAGTTGGCATAGAGCATGAATCAAATGGCCAAAGACAGAACTTATCTCGTAGCTGGAACCGTGTTTATACTCAATTTTACTTTGCTAAAGATAACTTCTTAATTGCGCTACAACCTTGGTGGCGTATTCCTGAAAGCGAAAAAAGTGACCCTAATGACTCAAGTGGTGATGACAACCCAGATATTGAAGATTTTATGGGGCATTTTGAATTAACCAGCGTGTATAAGTGGAATGATTTAGAGTTTTCATTTTTAGGCCGTGAAAATTTTTCGACCCATAAAGGCTATGCTGAGCTAGGATTAACTTTTCCTATTTGGGGCAAAGTTCGTGGTTACGCCAAATATTCAGCCGGTTATGGCAGTAGCTTAATTGACTATAACCAAAATCAACAAAGGGTAGGCTTAGGAATCGCCATTACAGGGATCTTATAAGTTCACTTAGTATTGATGATGAAGGCTCGTTATATAGCGAGCCTTTTTATTAAGAGGAAAAATTATTGAATAAAAAGTGAACCGCTTTCTAGGTGGTACGTATTGTCTACTGATTACCGAGAAACAGTCTGCCGTCGTTTCTTTACATTTTGTTAGAAACAAGGAATTGAACATGAATCAGTTTATACAAAAGATCAGTTTAGCTGCGATATTACTGGGTGTTACGCCTCTAGCGCTTGCCGATAATAAAGTTTGGGGGGATGACCAGGATGTTTCTGGTGGTACTGTCACCGCGAAAAAAATTCATGCTGATGCCAATGGTTGGCTAGTGGTACATCGAACCGATAAAGATATGAAGCCCGGTCCTGTTGTCGGCTATTCTCCTGTGAAAAGCGGTGAAAATCATGATGTCACTGCGATTTTAATGGAACCTGTTAAGTCAGGGGATATGTTAATGCTGATGCTTCATGGTGAAGCTGGTGGCATGAAAACAGGTGTTTTTGAGTACACACTTGGTGCCAAAGAAGATGGTCCAGTCCGTGTCGATGGCAAATTAGTCATGGTGACTGTAACGGCGAAATAGGTTTCGACTGAGAATATAGATAGGTGGCTATCTGTAACTCTGCTAAAATGAATGAGTATTCTAGGGCTGCCAGATGTGCAGCCCTTATTTATTGAAATTATTATAGCCAAGTAACTTCACGATACGAGTTTCAGCAAGAATAAAACAAGCTTTAAGCAGCGTTAGATTGGTTTGAAAGGTGCTTACATTCCTTCGCCAATCTTCCTTGCTTAAAGGTTAGGATGATAATTCTGAATTCTGCATCTTGAAGTCACTTGGGTTATATATTTAACCTTAGGAACGATTTTGACTAATAACGACATTTTACGCCGTATTCGCTACGCTTTTGATTTTAAAGATGCAGAGATGATTGCCATCTACGCAGCTGCAGACCATGAAGTTTCACGTTCACAAATAAGCGCTTGGCTAAAGAAAGAAGAAGATGCGGATTTTGTAAAGTGTACCGATAAAGAGTTAGCAATTTTCCTTAACGGTCTCATCAATACCAAGCGTGGTAAGCGAGAAGGTGAACAGCCTCAACCTGAAAACCGCCTAACTAATAATATGATTTTTATGAAGTTGCGTATTGCACTGAATATGAAAGCTGAAGATATTTTAGAAACGCTAAAATTGGTCGATTTCAATTTGAGTAAACATGAACTAAGTGCATTTTTCCGCAAGCCAGACAATAAGCATTATCGTGAGTGTAAAGACCAAATCTTACGTAATTTCTTATTTGGTGTGCAGCGTCAATTGCGCCCTGAACATACAACAGAGTTTGAAGATTAATACCTAAGTCAACGCACTTGGATATTAAGTAAAGGGCTGATAATCTCAGCCCTTTGACGTTTTAGAACGCTATCTTTTTCGTTTCAACTTTTTAATGCAGTAGTCAGTAAGGTTTTCTATGTCTCAATATACTTACATCGATATTCCATTTAATTTCAGACATACCTGCTGGTTTTGTGGCGAGCCAGCTGCAAAGGCTTTCGATTTACCTAGAAACCCCAAAAATATTCATTTCTTAGCCCATGAACCAATGAGCATTCCTGCTTGTGAAGAATGTGCGGCTGTTCGAGTCGCGAGTGATGTATCATCAATTTGGGCAGTGCGAGATCACGTAAAGCGTTCTCTAATGGACAAGTATTCTGATCATCTTGCTATCGGCCAAAATTGGACGGAACAAGAATTACAAGAATCTGAATTCTCAGGCGCATTACTTGGTGGCTTTGGTGAAAGTGCGTGGAAAATGTATGAAATAGCGAGAGATAGACTTTCTTACCAAGGTTGGGCTGTCGCGGTTGATAGCATTCCCGTGGAAGGTGAAGATGAAACCTACGGCTTCGAGTTTGATGGGGTGCGTTATATGTCGCTCAATACTTGCATTGAACACCTGATCAAATCATTGCGTTTAGATAAAGAGCTATTGCCGAGCTTAGTTGAGCTGCTTGGGCCTGAAAAACTCGATTACGCGCTAAGAATTGCCAAACTTAATAAAGCGATTATTGGTTATCAACGAGATAAGATTCTTGATGAAGTTCGCCAGCAACTTGACGATCAACAAGAGATTGAAAGACAAACCAGTTTCGCCGGGGATTACTCTCGAATAGAAGCCATTCATGTTGGCGATGGTGTCGCAACGGTAGAATCCATCCAATGGGCACTTAAAAACCAGATCCTCACCTTACCGGCACTATGCCAACAAGAAGATGCCTTTTTTGATGCTTTCGCTCACCTAGGCGGTCCACAATGCTATTTAAATTATTACGGATTGCAACTGTACTTTGAAGCTAGACAAAGCGTTAAATGGGTAGAGACGCACGATTCCAATAAAGAGTTTTTTGAGATTTAAGAATTAAGACTGGCGGTATAGAGGTGAGCATCATTCCGTCCTGCCTTCCCTTGTCATAACACATCAGTCTATATTGCTTTGGAGTCGGTCTTGCTGTCTGCTTTTACTGTTTAATTGTTGCTCTTAGGTTACAAGAATGTATACAATTGCGGCTCATTCATAAATTGATACATTTACAATGCAACTTATTATCAAACAATATCAACGCGCATTATCCAAGTTCTTATCTCAGTTAGGCATTGACCATGCCAATGGACAAATCATTTCTGCTATTCCTTTAATCGAAAGAATTAAAGTCTCTATTACGGGGTTTTGTGCGTTATTTTTGGTGGTTATTATCAGCCAGTATGTGCAAGGTAGTGATGCTAAGATGGTGCTGATTGGCTCGATGGGGGCGTCTTCGGTTATTTTGTTTGCGTTACCTTCTAGCCCGTTAGCCAAGCCGTGGCCGTTTTTAGTTGGTCATATTATGTCGGCTTGTATTGGTTTGGTTTTGAGCTTTTTTATTGCTGATTTGGCATTGCTGGCTGCCACGGCCATTGCTTGTGTGTTGATGATGATGTACATCTTAGAATGTATGCATCCACCTGCCGCAGCGACGGCATTAGTGCCGGTGTTAGCCAGTCAGCATAGTGAAGTCGGGGCGGATATTTTGCTTCCTATTTGTTTAAACGTGTTGGTGTTCTTTATTGCCAGTCAGTTGTTATCACGTTTGATATTGAAAAAGCGCTGGCTCAAACCTGCGACGAATTATGATCCGGTGCATCTTCATCATGATCAAACACCATTGAAACGTTTAGGGCTGCAAGCGGATGATTTACGCCAAGCCATTAATAGTTTTGATAGTGTGTTGGCGGTCAGCCAAGAAGAATTAGAAACCATTTACCAACAAGCGCAAAAACTCGCTTATCAACGTCGTAGTGGGGAAATTTTAAGCCGCGATATTATGTCTGCGGATGTGATCACTGCGTCGGCGGATATGCCATTAGGTGCGGCTTGGAAAATACTGCATAAACACAAAATCAGTATGCTACCTGTGGTGAATGAAGAGCGTGAATTACTTGGTGTGATATCCAGTGTCGATTTTCTGAAGAACCTCACGGTGCCAAGTTATTCTGGGTTGTTAAAGCATTTAAACCGTATGTTAGTGAAGCGCAAACACCGTAAAGAAGTGAATAACAAAGTGAAGGATCTTATGGTCACCAATGTGATAGCAGTGAAAGACACCGATCATATTGTGGCATTAGTACCTTTGCTGTCAGATATTGGCCTGCATCACATTCCAGTATTAGACAGCGAACAAAAGTTGTGTGGCATCATCACTCAATCCGACTTAATTGGTGCGCTGTATTCAGTCAATCAAAAACCTTAATTTAGGCTTTATTTTCTTTTAATACATCACCAAGAAAAGCAGGTAGTAGGTATAAAAGCGTAAGGCGAATAATATGATTCATCATCACAAAAGCCGGTTCTAATCCCAGTAGTATTGCAACTGCTGTCATCGACTCTAAGCTGCCCGGAACCCAAGATAGAGCCAATACTGAAAAGGAGATATTGAGT
Organism: Vibrio algivorus; assembly: GCF_030161215.1. NCBI lineage: Bacteria > Pseudomonadati > Pseudomonadota > Gammaproteobacteria > Vibrionales > Vibrionaceae > Vibrio > Vibrio algivorus. The sequence goes on along the minus strand of NZ_BSPV01000008.1, from coordinate 185,928 downwards.
AATTGGCTAAAGATCAGTGCCATGACTAAGGTGACACCGCAACTGAGTAACGTCACCATGACACCAGAGCGAACACTGTCGATGGTCTCTTGTAGTGTAATTCCTTGCATTCTTAACCCAACAAAGCCACCAATTAATGCCATTGAAATTAATAAGAATAGCTCTGGTACTTGATAAGTGTATTGGGGTAATGCTGAATTTAACCCTGCGGTGAGTAGCATGGCGGTTAACATAAATGGTGCAGGTATACCGATTTTATCGAGTAGCATTCCAGCAGCGAGTGCAGCAAGACTAATTCCAAATAAAAGTAGATAAGAGGCAGTTTGTACTTGAGTCAGTAACTCAGTAGGTGCTTCGGTTGTTGCTTGATTAAATAGCGCAATAATACTGGCTAGCACCATTAAAAAGATAAGTCGAATTGAGTGGGTAAAAATGACGCGGTAGGAGGGTTTTTCTTGCGCATCAGTCATTACAATGATTGCAGCCAGAGCGCCGGGAACCGCACCGAGAAAAGCTTCTGAGCGACTCCAATGACAACGTTTGGTTAGCCAAAAATAACCAATAACGATCTGGCTAGACATACAACATAAAAGCCCAATTAAGACCCCAATACTCAAACTTGCAAACCAATCATTTATATTGATGATTGCGCCTATGCTTATGCCTAACACAATTTGAATAACAGTGAGCATCTGCTTGGGAAATGAAAGTTTTGGATACATGCGACCTGTGATTAAAACGGCCAGCATTGCCCCTAGCATTTCACCAATAGGAATATGGGTTAAATAACCGATTAACCCACCGAGTAGTGCAATAATAAAAGTGATCAAAGTTGGCATATTTATTAGTTCTGTATTCTGCTTAGAGATTGATTTGTTATTTAGAGTAAGCTTATTGATAAGGCTTAAATTGCATTAATTCATCATATTGCAATGTGAGATTTAACGCTTGGCAACTTGCTTGAGCATTTATCCATTTATTTTGTGCGCCGTTCTCGACAAACTGTGGAACGGTTAAGCCTAGATGTTGTGCCATGGCTTGATAATATTCTGAACGGCTAGGGTGTGAATGAGCTGCGAGGTGTAATACTTTGCGCTCAGGCCATTGCTCGAGTAAATGAGAAATAGCACTAATAATGTCATATTGGTGAATCAGGTTTACTGGTGTTAATCCATTTTCTAAAGGCTGCTTCGTTGATTCATAGCGTTTGACAATATGTTTAGTAGGATGACGATCTGGCCCGATTAAGCCCGATAAACGCAACACGACTAGGTTATCTTGCCATTCTTCCCTTAACCAACTTTCTAACCACACATGTGCATGACCCGATTCAGTATTCGGTAGAGTCGGAGTATCTTCGGTGATTTCACCTTGGCAGCCAGCATAAACCCCTGTGGTGCTGATAAATAATATCTTTTTAGTGCCGGCTTGTTTTGCAATATGCGATAAGCTTTGTATTTTTCGTTTGAAATCTTCGGCACTATTAGGGTAACGACCTGGTGGTACATTGATTACTAGTAGATCTGAGGCAAAAGCCTGTTGTAGGGCAGCTTGCTGCTGATTGTCTAGTTGGTTTATATCTACGGGTAAAACCAGCGGCAAGCCTTGAATGCCAAAGGTAGCTAATGCTTGAGCATCGATATCAGATTGTTTAGTGCCATAGACATCAAAGCCTTGCTGAACCAGAGATTTTGCCAGTGCTAGCCCAAGCCAGCCGCAGCCACAGATGGTTATTTGTTGTTTATCCATATCGTTTTCATCCAAATTGAAGTTATACCCTTCGTATTTGAAGTCGCAGCTTTGTTAACGGCGTTCATTCGCCTCAATGCAACTCCAATTACTTGGGTATAGACTCTATATTAGTAGGCCACTATGTCCCAAACCATTAATGATTTTACCGTAAAAACTTTGATTGATAGTGAATTGATCGAGCAGCAAATGCAATGCAAAGAATGGCTTTATGACTTTAATCATTCCCGACCACGAGAGCAGATTCTGAGAAAAGAATTACTTGGTAAAATTTTGAATGACTACCAAGGTACTCATATTGAACCGCCATTTTTATGCGATATGGGGAAAAACTTTACCATTGGTAAAGGCGGGTTTATTAACTACGGTTTAACGGTACTTGATATCGCACCAGTCACTATTGGTGATTATGTGTTGATAGCGCCCAATGTACAGCTCTGCGCAGCAAGTCATCCTATTATTTTACGTGAACGTATTGAACCGTTCGCTTGTGGTGATCCGATTACCATCGGTGATTGTGTCTGGATTGGTGCGGGGGTGATTGTGTTAGGTGGCGTAACCATTGGCAATAATAGTGTGATTGGCGCAGGCAGCGTGGTAACAAAAGATATTCCAGACAATGTGATTGCAGTAGGTAATCCATGCAGAGTGATCAAAACGATTGATCATGGCAAAATGCCAACTCAAGAAGATATTGATGAGTTAATTGAAAAGTATCAATTAGAAGGTTGGGATTAATATATTGTCAGAATCAAGCAATATTCAAACATTAATGCTTATTCGTGGTTTGCCGGGTTCGGGGAAATCCACCTTAGCTAAGCAGTTATCGCAAGAGCAAGGCTCAGTACATTTAGAAACGGATATGTATTTTGTTGAAGCGGATGGAAAGTATTATTTTAACCCGTTAAAGATCGAACAAGCTCATCAATGGTGTCAGCAACAAACGGAACGCCATTTAAAGCAAGGTCAGTCAGTAATTGTGTCGAATACCTTCGTTCGTCACTGGGAAATGAAAGCCTACCAAGACATTGCTAAACGCTGTCAGGTTGAATTGGTAATCCATGTATGTCGAGAAAACTACGGTAGTATTCATGATATAGCGCCGACTACCATTGCTAAAATGAAAGCAAAGTGGCAGCCGTAATAATACGTATTGGATATAAGCTTCAAGTACGAATGGTATAAAAATTCAATCAAGGAGTGGATAGAGAATGAATCAAATCATTGAGCAAGTTGAAACGTCTTCAAATGACAGTTGCCAAGTTGTTCGCACCATGTTACAGCAAGCTCTGTATGAGCAAAAACAAGCATTCAATCAACATGGTCAGGAAAGCTACCAAGAACGTAAGGCGCATTTAGAAAACTTAAAAAGTTTATTAATGGATAACCGAGAAGCGATTTCAGAGGCAATCAATAAAGACTATGGAAATCGATCTCACCATGAAACCTTATTTGCAGAAGTGATCACGGTTGCAGATGATATTTCATCAACCATTAAGCACTTAAAAAAATGGATGAAGGTTCAAAAACGTAAGGTTGATCATACCGTTTATCTTGGAGCGAAAAACCGAGTGATTCCACAAGCTGTTGGGGTTGTGGGTTTTATCGTACCTTGGAACTTCCCGATTAACTTAAGCTTTTCCGGCTTATCAGCGGCTTTTGCTGCGGGTAATCGAGCTATGGTGAAAATGTCGGAAAATTCGATTCATTTAACGGAGTTATTGAAATCACTCACACCAAAATATTTTAAGCCAGAAAAGCTCCAGTTTTTCACTGAAACAGGGGTTGTTGGGATTGAGTTTTCGAAACTCCCTTTTGATCATTTGATGTTTACGGGGTCTGGCGCAACGGGTCGTAAAGTGATGGCTGCCTGTGCTGAAAACCTAACCCCAGTCACGCTTGAATTAGGGGGGAAATCTCCGGCGGTTATTGATCCTAACTATTCAATGACTAAAGCCGTTGAACGCATCATGTTTGTTAAGCAATTCAATGCAGGTCAAATATGTACCAATGTCGACTATGTTTTTGTTCATCACACCCAACGTGAAGATTTTATTAAGAGTACTCAACAGTGGGTGAAAAAACATTGTCCAAATATTCAGCATAAAGATTTCACATCGATTATTGATGACAAGGCCTTCCAACGTTTGATGGATACAGTGGAAGAGGCAAAAGCCAAAGGGGCAACGATAATCAACTTAAGCGAACAGGATGCTGATGCCGCGACACGTAAATTTCCTTTAACGCTTATTCTAGATGCTAGTGACGATACGATCATTGCGCAAAGAGAAACCTTTGGCCCTATTTTAATGGTGAAAACCTATCAACAACCACAGGAAGTCATCGATTACATTGTGCAACGAGATCGCCCGCTAGCCTTTTACCCATTTAGTGATGATAAAGCGTTAGTTGATCGTTATATACAGTCGGTGTTGTCTGGTGGTGTCAGTGTCAATGATGCGTTATTCCATGTCGCCCAGCATGATTTACCGTTCGGTGGTATTGGTGGCAGCGGGATGGGGCATTATCACGGTTACGAAGGATTCTTAACCTTTTCCAAAATGCGCCCTGTGTTCTATCAAGCCAATTTCTCTTTTATAAAATTTATGGCTCCTCCCTACGGTAAATTTGCTACTCGCGTGATGAATTTTATCGTCAAAAGAAAGTAGTAGCTTAGCGAAGAATAAAAAATACCCCTTGAACGTTTTTGCTCAAGGGGTAGTGAATAGTCGTGACGTTCTAGAAAGGCTATTTTTTAGAAGAATCTTCACCAAGATAGTGCCTTAACATTTCTTCATAGCTTTCGACACTTTGGGCACCGGTTAAGCCTTTTTCATTGTTAAACACAATCGTTGGCACGCCAGAGATGTCCATTTCACGCCATTGGTCTTCAATCACATCTAGTTTATCGTGTTCAGCGCTATCATGTAGATAAGCGAGCATTTCATCGACTTCTAGGCCAACTTTTTCGCCGATATTCAGTAATACGTCAGTATCAGAAATGTTTTTACCATCTGTAAAGTAAGCGGTGAAAAGAGCGATTTTAAGCTGAGTTTGTAAGCCTACTGAGTGAGCGTAGTCTAATAAGATGTGACATTGGCGAGTATTGTAGATTCGGGTTTCGTCGGTAAAGTTAAATTCAAACCCGACCGATTTGCCAAATTCGATTAAACGTTGGCGATTCTGTTCACTTTCTTCAGCTGAAGCGCCATATTTTCTCGCAATATGTTCACGTAAATTTTCGCCTTCTGGTGGCATATCTGGATTTAGCTCAAACGGATACCATTCAATATCGATACGATCTTGCCAGTTGTTTTTCACTACGGCATCTTTAAGGTGTTGAACCCCAATGACGCACCATGGGCAGACCACGTCAGAAATAATATCAATTTTGAGTTTCGAATGAGACATACCACTACCTTGTCGGAAATTTTAAAATTCGATTCATTATGAAAGATCCAATGCTACAGTCAAGTTGTAAGTGATCTTGTACGATGGCAAATAAAATGCAAGGAATCGCATGAAAACACAAATAATCAGCGAAAATACCATTATGGTGTATTTTACTAACACTATAGATGCTGAAACCTCAGAAAAAGTGACTCAAGCCCTCTATGCCCTGCAAAACTCGCTGGGCAATTTTATCTTGGATGCGATTCCTTCCTATCATTCGATTCTCATTACTGTCGACATCCTACAAACAGGGATGAGCGACTTTCAGCAGCAAGTCGAGATATTACTGAGTCAGTCTTCTTCTACCGCCAGGCCATTACCGCATTTAGAGATTGAATTACCTGTTTATTATGGTGAAGAAGTTGCGTTAGATGCGGCTGAAATTTGTGCTCATAGTGGTTTGTCATGGCCGGAAGTCGTAGAAATACATAGTCAAACAAGTTACCGCGTCTATGCGATTGGGTTTGCGCTCGGCTTTGCTTATTTAGGAAATTTAGACAGCCGCTTACAAATGCCAAGAAAAAGCACCCCTCGAACCCGAGTCCCAAAAGGAAGTGTTGCAATAGCTGAACAGCAAACTGCGGTTTACCCCAAAGCCTCACCCGGTGGTTGGCATATTATTGGCCGTACTCCAATCTCGTTAGTGGATTTTGAACGAGAGAACTTGTCGCTGTTTTATATTGGTGCTCAGGTTCGCTTTAAAGCCATTTCACGACAACAGTTTATCGATATGGGTGGAGATCTTAATACCAGTGAACAGATCGATACGGATAAGAGGGCTAAATCATGACATTAAGGGTAATCAATGCTGGACCATTAAGTTTATTGCAAGATACTGGACGAATGGGCTTTCAAGGCGTTGGAGCGGCAGTCGGTGGGCCGATGGATGAACATGCCTTTCACTGGGCAAATCATCTACTTGGTAATGATGTGAATGCCGCGCAAATTGAGATTACTTTCGGTTTATTTCAATGTGAGTTTACCCACCCGACACAAATGGCGATGACTGGTGCCGATATGTCCGCCGAGCTTGATGGTAAACCGCTTAAACCTTGGGCCAGTTACTATGTTGAAGCGGGTTCAATTTTAAGATGTAAAACTGCCCGACAAGGGATGCGCGCTTATTTAGCGATTCAGCATGGTTTTGAAGTCAACCAAGCACTAGATAGTTGCTCTACTGTCGTGCGTGATGAAATTGGTGGCTTACATGGGGGAGGCGAACCGTTAACCAAAGGTGATGTGATTGCTTATCGCGCAGCTGAGCATGATCTCTTACGCCAAGTCCCAACTGAGTTTATTCCACATTATCCAGAATTAGCTGCCACAACGACTCCCTGCATACTAGATATGCTGCCTACTTATCAATATGAACAGTTTTCTAAAACCGCCCGACAGCAGTTTTTTAACGGCACTTATACCGTGAGTCCAAACAGTGATCGCATGGGGTACCGGCTATCCGGTGATCGTGTTGAATATGATGGTGAAGGTTTAATTTCGGAAGGTATTGCACTCGGCGCAATTCAAATCCCCAGCGACGGCCAACCAATTGTGTTAATGGCTGATCACCAAACCATAGGCGGTTATCCTAAAATTGGCTGCCTGACTCGAATGAGCGTGAGTAAGCTGGCGCAATGTCCTCCGGGTACAAAGGTTCGGTTTCAATTAGTTAAACGAGAGAAAGCAGAACAGCAATACCGGGAGATGTTGAGGTTTTTTGTGGGGGAAGTAACAACTTTATAATCTACTTATCACGCAGCGAATGTTGGAATTGTTTTCTTTATGCGTATACCACTAAACATAAAGCGATCATAAATCACTCCCTCCTTTTACCAGTGAAAAATACTTGGCATCAAGATTTACAGCTAAGGGAGGGCAGGGTTGATGTGATGAACTTATTTATGCCCCTTTACGAGTTAACCTGTCCTCTTACAAGTACTTCAATTATTATCTTTTCCAGATATTTCATCATGTTAAATGTTGATAATGTTGCATAGTTTTAAGTTAGAAAGAGTACTGAGTAAATCCACAGTTCTTCATCATGAGTTGGTTTTGGTGAACTATACGGATCATTTCCGCACTTTATGCTGAGTTAATATGAGATAAGTTCATACTTTATGAATAAATTTAGTTATTTAGCTTGTTGAATGAAAAAACGAATGGAATGATAGACGGAAAGACTATACGGATTTTTTCCGTCTATTAAATTGTTAGCCATCAAGCAGGAACTTTTTAGCTATGGATTGGAATTGGTTCTTTAGTTCACTATCACAGTCATCGGCAGCCATTGTAGGTATATTTGGTGCGTTTATAATAACCAAGATTCTTAGCAATCAGTCGACCTATTCAGAGAAAGTGCACAAGTGCAGAGATACATTGACTAAGTGCAGAAGGGCCGTCGATGCTGCTGATGGCTTGTATTTCAGATGGTATAACAAACACACAAATAATAGACAGTACGAAAAACTAGAGGAGCTTTTTGAAGACGAAGATTACCTCTCTCCAGAACAGTATTTCGATCAATTGAATTTTTCGGACTTTTCGCCACGCGAGGAAATTCTTGAAAGAATTTCTTTGGCAATAGAAAGGCATAAAACAATGCTAGACGCCGAGCGAGAAGCACTTAGGCAGCGCGCTGCTTCCTACCAAAAACTAAATCCAGGATTTGCGTATCTCGAACCTGCCCCTCAAAAGCTTCCCAACTTCTCATCGTTGAACATGGACTTGATAGAAAACCTTCAAAAAGAGAGAGATGCGATCGATAGCGTCGCTAGGGAGGCTAGGCATCATATGCGTCTAGCTTCGGATATGCTTGATTCGATAAAAGGTAACCCCGAGTCGTCGCCACAAATTACTTACGCGCTGATTTTAGTAACGATGTTGTTTTTTTTGGGGGTTGTATATCCATTAAGCTTTATGCCGGTAAATCCTGAAGGGAGTTTCAATATTTCCCTAGACAATTTTTTTCCAGTGTTATTTAGCTTGAAAGGTGCTTTTCTATCATCATTGTCTGCCATATTCGGTGCGGTTCTGGTAATGTTTTTTTGGTTAAATATCAGTCTAAAGCATCCACAAGAAACTATTGAGAAATTGGAGTCGTACACCAAAATTTCGTCATACTCTGAATATTTTTCGATAATGGATAGAAATGAGAGTTTGGGCGCAGCAAGTCATGATGGCTAACAAAACGCGGCACTCGGACGCCCTTGTCTCCGCTTCGCTGCGCCAAGGTCGCCGGTGCGCTTTGCGTTAGGTTTAAAATGAGCATTGTCGATCTTGTCCTATTATTGAGATAAATGTAATATCAAACGAGAATCATAAAATGAGGTTTAGTGAATGAGTTTGTCCGAAGTTTTACTGCCTTACGACAGTGCAGCTGGTGAAGAAGAGGGTATTCGAACTGTTACCTATGATGGAAAGTTACATTTTTCACTGTATGACGTTGTAAGAGCTATACAGAGAGAAAATAGTGTATTAGACCCAGACAAGAACTCTAAGAGTATTATCACTCTACTCAAAGCACATATAACACACTTGCTTCCTCGAGAAATTCATACGCGCACAGATCTTCCAGAGAATCTAGATCAAGCTTACCCTAATACCTATGTAACCAAAGCGGGGCTGTTGCGGGTTGTGTACTGCAGGATAACTCCCCAGCCTGTCTAAAGTTTCAAGAATGGGTTTTAGAGGATGTTCTTCCTGCAGTATTGGAAAAAGGGCAATATCAGCACCCAAGCTTAAATAACACTTCTGTTCCGTCAACCGAAGACTTCGACGTTGAAACTATGCTTAGACTTCAGCTTCAAGAAACCATTGAACGTAAGAAAGCAGACGCTGAACTGAAAAAAGAAATTAGTTCTCTCGGTAATAAGCTCGAAACAATAGAAAAAGTTGTAAACTCTGAACAGATGATATTTGTGAGTGACCATGAGTTGGTTTCGGAGTTGTCTCAAGATGCTCAGTACGACATATTTTCTCGCTGCAATTGGCTGTGTAGCAAGGACTCTCACATATATCATTACAAGCAAGTTTCTAAAACAAGTGATGTCAGTTCTAGGTTGTTTAGCCGAAATACCATTGATGAAGCAATGTCATATGTAAAATAAACCTAACAAACGTTTAAGGTGTCAAGATACTTCACTTAATCTAATAAATGATTTAGCTCAATAACTCTAAATCGTTTTTGCCCAAAAACGTGCTAGCCCGATCATTGCTAGCACGCTTCTACTCAATATCCCTTTAATCACCACTAATCGCTGCCACTGGCAATCTCACCGAAAACTTATTCGCTAGCGAGTACATCTCAGGCAGCATGCGGTAGATTAAATGTAGTTGTTGCAGGATCAAACGTACGGTTTCTTCATCGCCTTCTCGCCATTCGCTTAATTTTTTATCTAATTCACTATTGAATGAATCTAAGGTAATTTCACCATTATGATAATAAAGCTGCTGCTCAAGTTGCTCTAAACTTTCGTGAATCCCTTTGTGAGCCTCTAAAATGAGAAGGTGAGTTTCAGGATCGTCTATGCGTTTACGGTGTGCTCCGAGTGCTGAAATATAGCTGAGCATGGCGTGATTCAGCGTTAAGAAGCGGAAGCTCTCATCAATATATTTTTTATATTTATCTGGCTCTGCTAGCATATTACTGATGGTCGTGCTAAGAGATGCGTCCATAGTGTGGGCGTTACGTCGTGCAAGGCGATAATTAACATCATCGCGTTTACCAATTCGATATTGAGCAATGATCTGGCCAAGATAATCTTTATTGGTTTGTACCGCTTCTGACATCACTCTATGAAGTTTTTTGGCTTCCCAATCCGGCAGAATATAACGTACCGCGAATACGGCTAAACCACAGCCAATTAAGGTATCGGTAAGACGGGGTAGGATCACTGCATAGCCTTCACCTAATTGATTAAAACAAAATAATACTAGTAAAGTAATGAAAGCGGTTGCCGAGCCGTAGTTATTCATTCTAAAGGCAAAAAATAGCGTGCCAGATAACACTAAAAAGACTAATTGGCTTTCTTGTGAAGGGAACAAGGTTAATAATGGTACACCGACTAGTAGCCCTGCAATGGTACCGATAACTCGCGCGGTAAGTTTTTGTCTGGTGGCGCTAAAGTTAGGTTGGCATACAAATAGGCTCGTTAACATGATCCAGTAACCGCGCTCTAGCCCTAATCCTTGAATCACCCCATAACCTACGGTTAATACAATCGACATACGTAGTGCATGTCGGAACAGCATTGAGTCTTTATTCAAGTTATTACGAATACGTTGCCACATGACTTTGGGTGTATGAGCTGTTGTGTCGTGTAGTGAGTAGTCGTTGGCTTCGTCGCTGGTGTTTTCTGGCGTAAACTTAGACGCATCAGGGTTGCTGACGTTTGATAGCTGCTTTTCTACAGTTACCATATTATTAAATAGGTAGAAAAGTTGGCTTAATGGGTACTTCCACTCTGGGCGGTTTTGATCTTTTAGATATTGCATTGATAACTGCAATTCATCTAGCGCCCAAATCGAATCGCCATCGTATTTATAGGCTTTCCCTGCCTCTAATGCTTCAGAGATCTCACGGCAGGCTTTCGCTTGAGTTTGCATTAAATGCTTAAAGCGGAACAGCACATCACTACGCGAGAAATGCTCGGCTAAATCTTGATATCGGTAATGGGTCGAGCTGATGCGTTCATGAATATCTTGCGCCAAAAAGTACAGTTGTAAATAACGGTCACTTGGGCCATCAACATGTCCACGTTTGGAGCGAGTGAGCAGGGTGCTCTTTGCTTGGTTTAAAGCATTAACGGTTGCTGAATTTAATTTAGTTTCTAGGATGCGATAAGGCTGTGGGGTTAAACCAGAAACAGGGTGAAATAACGAGCTTTTCGTTTCAAGGTAGTTAGCGAGTTCTTCAAATACATTGGCCAAGCCTTGTTGTACTGGCTGCATTGGCCAAAATATTTGCCACAACATTGAAAGTAGGTAATACCAAGCGGCACCGGCTAACAAGAGAGTAGGTTGATAGACAATGTTGTCGTATAAGTGATAACCCAACATAGTGTAGATCGCGATCAGTAATGAACCAAAGGCAATGCTGGCATAACGTGGGCCAATCGCGCCGAGCATAATAAAACCAAAGGTGCTGGCGAACAGGCCTATGGCAAATAATGGTGGATAGGGAAACAGAATTTCTATTGAAAATGAAGCAATCGCAAAGCAGATAAAAGTTAAGATCAGCGCCCGGATTCGCCCCATGAAGTTGTCATCGGTTTCTGCGAGAGCTGCGGCGATGATACCTAAGATCAGTGGTGTAATTTCAGTAGAGTAATCGTAATACCAACAAGGCAATACTACGCCTAGAAGCGAGATAAGAATTCGAATGCAGTAGTTAACGGTTTTATCAGACCAATAATGTCGGAGTTGTTGCATCGAATTCGTCATAAAGCGCGATATTGTCCTAGGTGAAGTTATAGTCTATATCCAATCACTTGAGTATAGAGGCCTTTCGCTACGCAAACTATATTCTGTTGTAATAACAGCAAAAAAACTTCGCTCTGTTTGATTGTAAGCAAGTTTTGAGCCAGCCTGATGAATTTTTATTCATTTTATTGTAAGTTTAAAAAAGCGATGGCTCTAGCCCTCTTCCTTTCAAACTAAAACCCGTTAGAATATTGGGCTATCCTCTTATTCAAAACTTTACTGATCGCATAAGGAAAGTTCATGCAATTAAGCGCTAGCCGTTTTGCTCAATTTTTTATTCAAGATGAATACCAACAAGTTGAAGTAAAAGATCAGTGTATTACGTTATCTTCGCCAACTGATGAGTTGCAGATCCCATTTGCAGCATGGAATGGTGAAGTTACCGTAGAGCGAGGCTTAATCTGGGGCAATTTGTACTTTCATGCTCATGAAGAAGAGGAAGCTGAACAAATTCAATGGCTCGCTCAAGGCTTACCTTGGCTTGATTGCCAACACTTTGCTCAATTGGTTGTGGCGGAATATCGTCGTTGGCAGTTGAATCAAAGTGAGTCATTAGCAGAATTATTACCAAGTTGGTTAGAGCAGTTAAAAGAACTAGTCAATCAACCGGGTTATTTAACGCATTCATCGCTTGAGTTTTGGATGCAGGGCATCGCGGATGATTTGTCGAAAAAAGACCTATCTCTGCCAGAAGTGATTCATATTTTCCCCAGTCATAATGAATGGGAAGATGATGAGCAATTTCAGCACCACGCACCTTCTTTAATGAGTGGTTTGAAACGTTGGCTCACTCACCCTAAAGCCTCATTAGAGCAGCGCAATCAAACCTGGCTTGCCAATCAAGAGATCGAATGGAAACCTTACTTCCAAGAATGTGAACGTTCACCACTTAATGCTTCCCAACAACGTGCGGTATTATTAAATGATGATCATACTCTGATTCTTGCGGGCGCAGGCTCAGGTAAAACCAGTGTCTTAATGGCGAAAGTAGGTTATTTATTACAGAGTGGACAAGCAAAACCAGAAGAAATGCTACTGGTGGCATTTGGTCGAGATGCTGCCAAAGAAATGCAACAGCGCATCAAAGAAAAGTTTGCTGAACAAGGCGCTCAGATCAAAGTACAAACCTTCCATCAATTAGGTTTAGATATTATTAAATCGGTTGAAGGCAGTCAGGTTGAAATCTCACCCCTCGCCACTACGCCAGCGCAAAAGACAGCTTGGTTCTCTCAATGGTTAAAAACACACTGGATGACGGAAACCAACTTTAAGCGTTGGCAAAAGCATTTAGCTGAATGGCCAATTGCCTTTTTGAAAGGGGATGTGGAACTCGGTTCGCATGTTGAAAACCCGAAATTGTTGGCGTGGCTAGAGCAACAAGTTGATCAACTTTCTGTTTTACAACTACCGAAAAAACAGTTGCAAGAACGTTTAATTGAATTAGAGAACTACCCGCAGCTAAACAGCGAATTAATGTTGGCTTGGCCGTGTTATCAAGCGTGGCAAAAAATGCTGAAAGAAGATAATCAAATCGACTTCAACAGTATGATTTCTAAAGCAACTCAATATGCGCGCAATGGTAAATTTAAATCGCAATGGCGCTTTATGATGGTCGATGAATACCAAGATATCTCGCCGAACCGTTTAGATTTATTAACCAGTATTTGCCATGGTAATGTTCACAAAACCCAGCTGGGTGAAACCACCACTCAGCAACCGTGTTCATTGTTTGCAGTCGGCGATGATTGGCAGGCGATTTATCGTTTCGCAGGGGCGGATGTAAACTTAACCACCGGCTTTAAGAAGCGTTTCCCTAATGCGCAGAACCACTACCTAGATACGACTTATCGCTTTAATAACCAAATTGGTGAGGTGGCGAATCGCTTTATTCAAGCTAACCCTTACCAATTAGAAAAAACCTTGAATAGTCATAAGCAACAAAAACAAAAAGCAGTGACGATTGCGCCAATGCATACGCTAGAAGCAATTTTAGGTGACTTAAATAACCAAGTGAAATCACGTAAGAAAGTATTGGTGTTAGGTCGAAATCATTATCATGAGCCGAGTGATTTAAAGACGCTACAAAAACGCAACCTACATTTAGATATTGAATTTAAAACTTGCCATGCCAGCAAAGGACAAGAAGCGGATTATGTCGTAATTGTCTCGGTCGATGAAGGGCAATTTCCAGCGGTTGAGCGTCAGCAGCATTTGCATGATGCGCTGTTATCTACCGGTGATGTGTTCCCTAATGCAGAAGAACGTCGCTTGTTCTATGTAGCGATGACCCGAGCCAAAGAAAAGGTGTGGATCTTGCACAATGCTAACCCATCGACATTCATCAAGGAATTAAGGGTAAACCGTTATCCGGTGGTGGTGAAAAAGCGTTAACACTACGTGAACAAAGCTGATAGATAACTATCAGCTTTGTTGTTTTTGATATTTAAGTTATTCCAATTTGAGGTTGAGTTAACCAGGGTGGCCATCTGCTCGTGGTGTGAGAAGCATTTTGCCAAATTTAAAAACAAAAAGAGCAAAGGCGTAGATCCACAGTGCGGCGGAAATATTCACAAAGGTAAACAAATGCTCAGGCCAAATTGCTACCCCAAATCCACGAATCACCGCTGCGACGACCACCGCTAAAAACGCATGCCACATACTTGGGCCTTCATAAATGGCACGTCCGGTATGCCCCATAGTCACGCGAGCGATCATCGCTAGAATGACCCCACCTATCGCACCAATGGCAAAAACATGAATCATGTTGTGGGCAAAAAACAATCCATTAGGCAGTAGGTTAAATAAGGCGAATGCTTTAAAAAGTAAGCCGACTGGAATACAAGCATACGAGGCGTGTAGTGACCAAACGAGAGGCTCTTTATAGGTAGTCCAAGGCTTCCAACGTAGGAATCGAATCGCTTGAAAAACCGCGGCGAAGACCATTAAGTAAGGGCCAATTTGGTTAAAGGTAATCGGAAAAAAGCTGAGGATAAACAGCATCACTAAAGGTGTGTTCGCCAGTGCATCTAACCAGATTACCGCAGGTGGTTTTTCAAACTGCATTTTACGTGCGGTAAAGAATGGGATCACGCGTCCACCCATAATCGAAATCAGCAAAACGAACCACCAGATCATTGCTTGCCATACCGCAATGCTTGGAAACGGTGGCATGCCTTGCTGATCTGTAAAAGGAAGGGTGGCATAACTGGCATAGTTCGCTGCAATCGCTAATACAAAGAAGGGCAGAAATATCAGGTTGCGATAGCCTTTTCCTTTAATCACTCGAATCGATATTTCGTAGGCAACTACCGCCAAAAAGAGCGCTTCAATTGAAGAGGTTAACCACAACGGAACCGGAGCCCAAAATAGTAATCTAGGCAATAACCAAAGTAAGAACACAAAGCCTAGGCGTTTATCTTTAGTACCGTTAACTCCTGTCCAGTTTTGTACTGCGGTTAATAAGAAACCCGCGACGATTGCCATGGCAAAGCCAAATATCATTTCATGCACGTGCCACCATAATGCTGGAACTTGTAGGGCACTTGGTTGACCATGTTGGAATGCGTAGACCCAGACCGCGATAGCAATCGCGGCGTATAAACTGCCGAATAAAAAGAATGGTCTAAATCCCAAACGTAAAATGGGCAGGATTTTCTCTTCTTTACTTTTGTCGGTGATATTTATCATCAATAGTGCTCTCGTAATTTGAAGTTACTTGGGTATATGGTGAATATTACTAATAACCTAGCACTTTCCGTGCCACATTTTAATTTATTGATTTTTATAGGTTTAATGAAATTTCACTAAGAAGGTGTGTTGTTAATTTTACATCGCTGATATAGTGAGAAAATAATACCCAATAATAAATTTGTTAAGAGAGTTAACATGTCCCAGTCAATCGAACAGGTTTTGCTCAATATTGCCGTTAACCTTAATGCCCATCAGCCGACTTACCAGCATTATCAAAAGTTACTCGATGCATTGCAGCAAGTACTGCCATGTGATGCGAGCGCTTTATTTATTTTAGATGATGCACAAAATTTAGTGCCGGTGGCAATTAATGGTTTATCAATGGCAGTATTGGGACGAAAGTTTGCACCTCATGAGAATCCAAGATTAGAGATGATCATGCAAAGCCGACTACCGGTTCGATTTCCTGAAAACTCAAGTTTGCCCGATCCTTTTGATGGGTTACTCAGCGAAGATGATGAAGGAAGTATTGATGTGCATTCTTGCATGGGGTGCAGTTTGTATGTTGAGGAGGCTTTGGTTGGCGTATTGACGATTGATGCCTTGGCCTCTGGCGCATTCAAAAAAGTCACCGATGAAACCATTGCTACATTTGCAGCTCTTGCGGCAGGTATTGTTCGTAATATCAGTTTATTTGATGCGCTTGAGAAGGCTAATCATCAGCAACGTTCGATTAATCAATTATTGATCGATGAAGCGCGTGATAAAGGTGGAAAGCTTGTCGGAGTGAGCCCACAAATTGTTCAGCTGCGTAATAGTATTAAGATGGTTTCTCAATCAAATTATGCGGTGTTGATCAGTGGTGAAACGGGTACTGGTAAAGAGCTGGTGGCCCATGAGGTTCATGCGCAAAGCCGTCGTAGTGATAAACCCATGGTGTATGTGAACTGTGCGGCGCTACCAGAATCGATTGCGGAAAGTGAGTTGTTTGGTCACGTAAAAGGCGCGTTTACTGGCGCCAATTCAAACCGTGCGGGTAAATTTGAATTGGCCGATGGCGGTACTATCTTTTTAGATGAAATCGGTGAGCTGCCAATTTTATTGCAAGCCAAGTTATTACGTGTGATTCAACAAGGGGAAGTACAACGAGTCGGGGCCGATCACAACAGCTTTATTGATGTTCGAATCATTGCTGCTACCAACCGAGACCTTCATAAAGAAGTAGAAGAACAACGATTCCGTTCTGACCTTTTTCATCGCTTAAATGTCTTCCCAATTCATGTGCCACCACTGCGTGAAAGAGAAGGAGATATTGCGGTTCTAGTAGGGCATATTCTCGACCGAATTCGTAGTCAATTCCAGATTAAAACCCTGCATCTTCACCCTAGAGCTTTGACGCTATTGGAAAAACAGCCGTGGTTAGGTAATGTTCGTGAGCTTGAACATTCCTTGATGCGTGCAGGTCTCCATGCGGTTCAAGATCAAGATGAATTGATTAAGCCACAGCATTTTACCAGTGAATTTGTTGATATTCCTAAGCGTCAACACTCCTCACAATCTAGCTTAATGATGCCCAATGAGCCTATTGCTTTAAGACAAGCCGTGGAAACGTATCAAAAACAATTGATTGAGCATGCCTTGAAGAAAAATGACGGTGTGTGGGCGAAAGCTGCGAAGTTTCTACAAGTTGATCGTGGGAATTTGTATAAGCTAGGCAAGAAGTTAGGGCTATAGATACAATATGGAAGTAGGGGCTCAATGATGAATACAAAAAAATTAATCAAAAATCGATATACATATTGATATTTTATTTGTGAAGCCCCATTCTGTTGGAAAATCTACTTCTGAAGAGCTAAATGTGAGCGTAATTCGGTTTCTGTTATTGTGTTTTTGCTTGGTTGGTATTACTCCCGCCAAGGCTGAGCACATCTCTCATTTACAACCGGTTGATTTTTCGACAGCTTCCAGTTCTTTTGAACTTATCTCGTCAGATACCATTTCTTTTGATCAAGGCGAGTCTCCAACATGCAAGGTTGAATCCTTGCCTGTGTCGAATTCACATAGCATATCTAGCCTTATATTATCTCATTTTCTCGATTTCACTTCTTCGAGTGATTTAAGCCATCCAATTTATGTTAATGGCTTTTCTCTTAGATTCGCCCACGGTAATTTTAACAGCGATGAACTGACGCCTGATTATGTGAAAGTTTTTGAATTTTCAGAAGTGTCATTTGCTTCAAGTGCTCGACATTATGTTGAACGTTTTACACCTCAGCATCAGTGGATGATGCACATTAATTCCCACACATTGCGGCTTTCTGCTTGGAAAGACAGCAACCTACAGTATATCCCTCAACAATACGCTCATTTATTTGCCTAACCTGCTTTGAGTGATTCCTAACTCTCAAGCTTAAGTTACAGTCGTTATTATTTGGCTATTTTGCGTGAAGATTAGTTCCGTAATAGCTTTATTTCTCGGCTACTTTGCGATGGTTCTATTTCATTATTTTACGTCTTTATATGGCGTAGAAGAACTAGAGCTTGTCGCTGAATCATAAACGCTCGATGTTTCAAATTGAGTGTTGATGAGCTATTCAGGTAAATAAAATGAATGTACATAAACCCCGTGCCTCTGTTCGACGCACCTTAAACCAATACTCTTATTGGCAATATGCGGTGCTGGTTGTCACCATTTCGATCATGCTATTAAGTGCCTTACCTTCTTGGTTTGGTGAATCTCCTGCGTTGCAGATTAATCAAGGCAGTGAGTTGAACAATAAAACTAATCAGGTAAATAACGTCCAATTTGAACCATTGAATATACAGAAAACGCTTACTAAACAAGGGATTGATTTAAAAGAAATCAAGCAAGATAAAACGACAACTTGGATCATCTTGTCAGATCCAGAGCAAATGGCACAGGCCAAAAAAGCATTACTTGAGATGGTAGGCCAACAGGGAAAAGGCAATGGTATTCAAGTTGCTTTAGCTTCGGTGGCTAATGCGCCTCAATGGTTAACTAGCCTTGGTTTTAAACCGATTTCACTAGGGTTAGATTTACGTGGTGGGGTGCAGTTCCTGCTTGATGTGGACATGAATTCAGTCTACCAAAATCAAATAGATGAAATGCAGCAAGGGATTAGTCACTTCTTGATGGATAACCAATTACGTCGAGCAAAATTTAGTGATATTTCACAGGATGGATTGACTGTGACACTTGCTAGTGCGAAACAAGTATCACAGCTACGTGACTTTATTCATGGGCAATACGTGAACTGGAAAGTTACCAGTAAGGATAATCAGATTACTTTAACTCGTTTGGAAGCTGAAAGTGTCGCGTTACGTAATCTAACGGTTCAACAAAATTTGCAGATTATGCGTAGCCGAATTGAAGAATTAGGCATTACGGAAGCATCAATACAAAGGCAAGGTGAGCAACATATTCGTATTGAATTACCTGGTGTACAAGATCCTGCTCAAGCTAAAAATGTTATTGGTGCAACGGCAAGCTTGGCGTTTTATGAAGTACTGAGTAATCCATCTGAGGGCGGAAAAACCTTGCCAGATCAAAATGATCAATTGGTTCGCGTTAAGTCATCACCAGTATTAACGGGTGAACATATTGTTGATGCGCGGGCTAATTTCGGTGAAATGGGGATGCCAGAAGTAAACATTAGCTTGGACAACCAAGGTGGAAAAATGATGGCCGATTTCTCCGGTCGTCATATTGGTAAGCCAATGGCAACAGCGTATAGCGAATATTCACGTAACGAAAAAGGTGAGGTCGTACAAACCAATAAAATCATTAGTATTGCGACCATTCAATCGGCACTTGGGTCTAACTTCCGCATTACTGGAGCAGGTTCAATGCAAGATGCACAAAGCTTAGCATTACTGCTCCGAGCGGGTTCATTGACTGCGCCTGTAACCATAGTAGAAGAGCGCACGATTGGGCCAACACTTGGGGCTGAAAATATTACCAACGGTTTTTCTGCCTTAGCTCTAGGTTTAGGGATGACATTGCTGTTTATGGCAGTTTGGTATCGCCGATTAGGTTGGATTGCGAACATCGCATTATTAGCCAATATGGTGATGTTATTTGGCTTGCTGGCTTTGATTCCCGGCGCAGTATTGACCTTACCCGGCATTGCAGGGTTAGTACTTACTGTTGGTATGGCGGTAGATACCAACGTGCTTATCTTTGAGCGGATCCGTGACAAATTAAAAGATGGTAATAGTTTGGCCAAGTCGATAAATGATGGATTTAGTAGTGCTACTAGTACAATTTTCGATGCGAACTTTACCACCATGATCACCGCTATCGTGTTGTATTGCATCGGTAATGGACCTATACAAGGTTTTGCTTTAACGCTAGGGCTCGGACTACTGACTAGTATGTTTACGGGTATTTTTGCATCTCGCGCAATGATCAATTGGTTTTGGGGTAAAGACACCCGCCGTAATGTGAGTATTTAATCATGAGCAAATTAATCAATATGAAAAATGCCAATAAATGGCGCTATGGTACTAGCGTAATTTCGATTTTATTAATGTGTGTTGCGTTGTTTTTCATTACCAC
The DNA here is from genome assembly GCF_030161215.1 of Vibrio algivorus. Classification (NCBI taxonomy): domain Bacteria; kingdom Pseudomonadati; phylum Pseudomonadota; class Gammaproteobacteria; order Vibrionales; family Vibrionaceae; genus Vibrio; species Vibrio algivorus. The sequence goes on along the minus strand of NZ_BSPV01000008.1, from coordinate 165,980 downwards.
AAGAGGCTTTAACTGGGGGTTAGATTTTACTGGTGGCGTAGTGAGTGAAGTTCAATTGAACCCACAGATCACCAGCAGTGAATTGAGTCCATTATTAGAAGCCGGATTAGGTCAAAAAGTCAGTGTGGTTTCTGGTGAAGGGCAAGGGCGTTGGATTATTCGTTACAGTATTCCTGATAACTCTCAGCAGAATGTATCATCAATTGAAACACTACTCGCACCTTTGCATGCAGATACCAAAGTGTTGAATACCAGTATAGTTGGTCCGCAAGTTGGTCAAGATTTGGCAGAGCAAGGTAGTTTGGCTTTGCTGGTCTGTTTGTTGTGTATCATGGTGTATTTAAGTGTGCGATTTGAATGGCGCTTAGCGCTAGGATCGCTGGTGGCATTATTGCATGATGTGGTGTTTGTACTGGGTTTTTTTGCGTTAAGCCAGATGGAATTTAATTTAACCGTCTTAGCGGCTATTCTGGCTATCTTAGGTTATTCGTTGAATGACTCCATCATCATTGCTGACCGTATCCGTGAGTTGTTGAGAATGAAACCGAAAGTCGCCACGGCTGATATTAATAATCAAGCAATAGCAGCAACATTTAATCGTACCATGATTACCTCAGGGACAACGTTATTGACTGTTTCAGCCTTATGGTTACTCGGTGGTACACCGCTTGAAGGTTTCTCCATCGCAATGTTTATTGGAATTATGACCGGAACTTGGTCATCTATTTCAGTGGGTACTTCTCTACCAGAAGTGTTGGGATTAAAAGCTGAACATTATCAAGTGATTGCAGTACCCGATACGCCATAAATATATACCCAAGTAACTTTAAGGTGCGAGTTTCAGCAAGAATAAAACAAGCTTTAAGCAAGGCCACGTCAGATTGGTTTGAAAGGTGTTTACATTCCTTCGTCAATCTTCTTTGCCTAAAGGTTTGGAGGATAGCTCTGAATTCTGCACCTTGAGTCACTTGGGTATGAACCATCGCTCTTTTATTGCATGTTCATTTTACGTGCAGTAAGAGGGCTTATTTGGCTTGTATTCTCTCTAGTTGAATTTTGTTGTTATAATTACATCAGGCTGTTGTGATTATAACAACATGAGTCATGGTTAAATTTTTGTTAAATACTTATATATCAATACTTTAAAAGTTGGCATGCAAAGTGCAATACAGGAATGAATTTATTATTAGTCCCAAATGATAGGGGCGATGATGTTAATCATTACTGGAGCTTTAAATTATGTTTTGTATTCAATGTGAGCAAACGATCCGTACACCGGTTGGAGATGGCTGTTCTTACACTCAAGGTATGTGTGGTAAAACCAGCGAGGTATCTGACCTGCAAGATATCTTAGTCTATGTATTGCAAGGTGTGTCTTTCTGGGCGGATCTTGGTCGCAAGTTTAATATTGTGGATACAGAGGTCGATGAGTGGGCACCTCAAGCTTTCTTCTCTACCTTGACCAATGTGAACTTCGATGCAGACCGTATCGTTGAATTTTCAAATCAAGCTTATGCATACAAATTACGTCTAGAAGAAAAAGTACGTGCGGCGGCAACTTTAGCCAATGAAGCACTACCTGAGTTAACGCCAGCGGCTCAATTTGCATTACCAACTGAGCGTGAAGAATTATTAAAATACGCGCCTCTTGCAGCAGTAAACCGCGGTCATGAAACGGTTGATCCAGATGTAATGGGATTACGTTTATTATCTCTATATGGTCTAAAAGGCGCGGCAGCTTATATGGAGCATGCACGCGTACTTGGTCAAACAGATGAAGCAATTTTTGCTGAATATCATCAAATCATGGCTTGGTTAGGCTCTGAGCCTCAAGATCTTCAAGCACTACTTGATTGCTCTATGCAAATTGGTTTGATGAACTACAAAATCATGGAAATTTTAGACCGTGGTGAAACAGAAACCTTTGGTCACCCAGCACCAACTCAAGTGAACGTTAAACCCGTAAAAGGCAAATGTATCTTAGTGTCTGGCCATGACTTACATGATCTAGAAAAAATCTTGCAACAAACTGAAGGCAAAGGCATCAACGTTTACACTAATGGTGAAATGTTGCCAGCGCACGGTTACCCAGAATTAAACAAGTATCCGCACCTAGTGGGTAACTACGGCAGTGCTTGGCAGAACCAGCAAAAAGAATTTGCTAACTTCCCTGGCGCAATCGTAATGACGTCTAACTGCCTATTAAACCCAGAAGTCGGTCAATACAACGACCGTATCTTTACACGTAGCATTGTAGGCTGGCCAAATGTGACTCACATTGTGGGTGATGATTTCTCTGAAGTCATTGAATGTGCATTAGCGCAAGAAGGTTTCAAGCATGATGAAATTGAACACATGATCACGGTTGGTTTTGGTCGTAATGCCTTGATGGAAGCGGCACCTGCAGTTATCGATCAAGTGAAGCAAGGCAACATCAGTCACTTCTTCTTAGTGGGTGGTTGTGATGGTGACAAAGTAGAACGTAATTACTTTAATGAATTCACTAAACAAACGCCAGATGACAGCCTAATTCTCACTCTGGCTTGTGGTAAGTTCCGTTTTAATAAAGAACAACACGGTGAAATCAACGGCATCCCTCGTCTATTAGATGTTGGTCAATGTAATGACTCATACTCAGCAATTCAATTAGCGCTTGCATTGGCGAAAGAGTTTGATTGTGGTGTGAATGATCTGCCGCTTACTTTAGTGCTTTCTTGGTTCGAACAAAAAGCGATTGTGGTTCTATTAACTCTTCTTGCGCTAGGTATTAAGGGTATTTACACCGGTCCAACTAAACCGGCGTTCTTGACCGATAACCTAATGGCGGTCATGCAAGAGAAGTTTGATCTACGTGGAATCTCAACGGTTGAAGCGGATATGAAAACAATCTTGGGCGAGAAAGTCGCGTAATTGTTTTAGCGCTATGTAATTGACGTCATTTCGGGTGCCAACCATGATTGCTCGAAATGACGTTTATATTTGTAAAGTTTATGAGAGACCGAATTAAATGAACCAATTTGAATGGCCAGACAATCAACCCGCGACCTTTATTTGCCAACGTAAATGGCAGGAAACGCCAAATTGCGTTAGCGTCACCTTAGTGGCAGAAAATCAGGATTCAGAAACGACATTTGATTTCATTCCCGGTCAATTTATCACGCTTGGTATTGAGGTAGAGGGTAAGACGGAATACCGCGCCTATTCATTAAGTTCAATGCCGAATCAAAGCGAATTACAATTGACCATCAAACGGGTTGTTGATGGCAAAGTTTCCAACTATATCGTTGATTCTTTACAAGAAGGTCAAACGGTTTCAGTGTTAAAACCTGCCGGAGAGTTTCATATAGAGCAACCACATGGCAAACGTATTGTATTGTTGAGTGCAGGTTGCGGGATCACACCGGTTATGTCGATGGCAAAAACTTTGCTATCGGATAAAACAGACACAACGGATATTCACTTTATTCATGCTGCAACTGAACTTGAACAAGTGATCTACCATCAAGAATTGCTTGAAATGGCAGCCTCACATAAACGTTTTCATTTTGATGTGATGTTAGAAAATGCACAAGGTTCTGAATATTTAGAAGGGCGTCTAACCCAAGCGGCTTTAAAACAGTTCTGCCCGGATATCGCAGAGCGTAGCGCATTTTTATGTGGCCCGATTGGCTTTATGGCGGCGATGCAAGAAAACTTATCTGAGCTAGGCATGAATATGGATAACTTCTATCAAGAAAGCTTCACACCAGCCGAATCAGAACAGCCGGAAGTTGCGCTGAATCTTGAAGTAACATTGGGTAGTGATGCTGATAAAGCCCAAGCGATCAGTAATGCTACCGTATTTGTACCAGCGTTTGGCGCTCAAGCCGAAGCGAAAATTGGTAGCGCATTGATTGATGCTCTAGAAGCGGCCAAAGTACCCGTGATTGCAGCATGCCGTAGTGGTATTTGTGGTTCATGTAAGTGCCGTGTAGTAAAAGGTGCGTTTACTCGCACTAGTACCGCTACATTAACTGACGATGAAATTGATAATGGCTTTGTTTTAGCATGTTCGTGCCAAGTAGAGTCGGATGTTGAAGTCGCGTTGAATTAGTTTTCTATTCAGTGAAATCTATACCCAAGTAACTTCAAGATGCAGAATTCAGAGCTATCATCCAAGCCTTTAAACAAGAAAGATTCGTACAGGAATGTAATCACCTTTCAAACGAATCTGACGCAGTGTAAAGGCTTGTTTTAATCTTGCTGAAACTCGCATTATATTAGGGTCAGCAGGCCCTAATGACTTTGTGATTCAAATGCCAGTACTTTTTGTTCTACTTTGCGGAATATCAGCGACAAGGTGCCATTGACGATTAAGTAGAATGCGCCAGCAATACCAAATACCGTCAATGTATCGTAGGTTTGAGCGTTAATGCGTTGAGCATAACCCATTAAATCCATAATGGTGATAGTACTGGCTAGCGATGTACCTTTAAATACTAAAATCACTTCATTGGAATAAGCTGGAATAGCACGGCGAATGGCATACGGTAGTAGTACACCTAGTGTGGTTTTAGTGTTCATACCTAATGCGCGACAGGCTTGCCATTGGCCAGATGGAATGGCATCAAATGCACCTTTAAATAGTTGGGTGCTATAAGCTGCGGTGTTTAGTGCTAACGCTAACATGGCGCAAAACCAAGGTTGGCTTAGCCAGTTCCACAAAAAGCTATCACGAATCCACTCAAATTGACCGGGGCCGTAGTAAATAAGAAATATTTGTACTAATAAAGGCGTGCCGGTAAACAAGGTAATCAAAGCTCGGCTGAACCAATGAATCACTGGTAGACGTACAATTAACGTCATGGTCATCAATAGTGACAACGTACAACCGACTAATAAAGCGACGGCAGTTAATTCGATGCTAGTTTGTAGGCCATCAAGTAGTTGCCAAACATGTTGTTCGTTCATGATTGTGCTCCTAGTGGCTGTTTCTTCTTAGGTTTGCTTGAACCCATATTAGCATCTTGTAATTGATATTTTTTATTGAGAATGGCAATAACACGTTGAGTGATTAATGTGATCACGAGATAAATTGCAGCTGCCGTTGCATACCAAGTAAAACTTTGGTGTGTGGCTGCAGAAGTTAGTTGGGCTTGCTTTAATAAATCCGTTACGCCAATCAGAGAAACTAACGCAGTATCTTTTAATAACACTAGCCATTGGTTGGTTAAACCGGGTAGGGCATGACGCACCGCTTGTGGTAGAACAATACGAATAAAAGCGCGTGGTTTTGATAAACCTAAAGCGGTAGCTGCTTCTGCTTGTCCTTTGGGGACGGCTTTAAGTGCGCCACGTAAGGTTTGAGCAGCATAGGATGCAAAGATAAGCGATAACGCGATCACCCCTGAAAGAAAGGGGCTGATCTCGATATATTCGCCAGTGATATAGAATAAAATTTGTCCTGAACCAAAGAAAATGAACAAAACAACAAGAAGCTCAGGTAACCCTCGAATTACCGTTACCAAAGCCGTGGTTGGCCAAGAGATCAATTTTAAGCGTGACATCTCGCCACCTGCAAAGATCATAGAAAGCACCAAGCCAACAGCAAGGCTGGTAAAGGCTAGCTGAATGGTCAGCCAGCTAGCGTCAATTAACGCCAAAGAGTAACCTGAGAACATCATTTATTCACTATTCTTTAGTCTTCAAGATTGTTTATTACTTGCTAGCAAAGTACTTATCAAAAATCGCTTTGTATTCACCATTTTGCTTCACTTTTTCTAGTGCTGCATTCAGTTGGTCTACCAACTCTTGATTGTCTTTGTTTACCGCAATACCGAAGCCATTACCGAAGTATTGTTTGTTAGTAACTGGTTCACCAACGTAAGCTAGGTCAGCTTCTTTTTTAAACCATTCTGCTACAACTGCGGTATCACCAAATACGCTATCAATACGGCCATTTTGCATATCAATAAATGCATCTTGGTAGCTTGCGTAAGGCACTGCGGTTACACCTGGCATTTGATCAACTAGGTAACTTTGGTGGGTTGAACCATTTTGAACACCAACACGTTTACCTTCTAACCCTGCTTGGTCTGCAATTTTACCTTTCACGGAAACAAAAGCTGCCGCGTTATCATAATAAGCATTAGTAAAGCTCACTTGCTTTAGACGCGCTTCGGTAATATCCATAGCTGAAATTGCTGCATCATAACGTTTAAATTTAAGTGCTGGAATTAAGCTGTCAAACGCTTGGTTTTGGAAAGTACACTTGGCTTCAATTTCTGCACATAATGCTTTAGCAAGATCGATATCAAAACCTTGAATTTGGTTGTTGTCATCCATGTATTCAAACGGGGCGTAAGTGGCTTCAGTGGCAAATTTGATTTCGTCTTGAGCGATTGCGTGAGTTGAAGCAAAACCAATTAAGCTAGCAAGTAGAATTTTTTTCATTGTATAACTCCATTTATATCTGTGATTTTTTAACTAGTTGAATGTTTTTATTATTAGGTTTTAATGTTTTAAATAATCAGCAAACGCTTGAGATTGTGGGTTGGTGAAGTGGCTCTTATCACCGTGTTCAACCACGTAGCCTTTTTCTAAATATAATAAATGACTGGCAACTTTTTTTGCAAAATCGACTTCATGAGTCACGATAATTTGCGTGATGCCAGTTTTGCTTAATTCTTTAATAATATCGACGACTTGTGAAGTGATTTCAGGATCAAGCGCAGCCGTTGGTTCATCAAAAAGCAACACGTCAGGTTTCATCATTAATGCACGAGCAATGGCTACACGTTGTTGTTGACCACCTGATAATTGCAGCGGCCAAGCATCCGCTTTATCGGCAAGTTGAAGCTTGGTTAAGATCTCTATCGCTTCTTTCTTTGCTTCAGCTTTATTCATGCCGGCAACTTTAATTGGCGCTTCAATCAAATTATCTAACACGCTCATGTGAGGCCATAGATTGTATTGTTGAAAGACCATGCCGACTTTTTTACGTAGTGCCATACCTTGTTTTTCTGAAATTTGAGTAGAAAAATCAAACGATTCATTCGCAATAGAAAGCGTACCTTTATCCGGCATCTCTAATAGGTTTAAAACACGTAGTAATGAGCTTTTTCCAGCTCCGCTTGGGCCCAATAAAACTAAGGTGTCACCGGCTTTACACTCAAAGCTTACATTGTGTAAAACTTGGTTTGAGCCATAAAACTTATCAATAGCGTTAATTTGAATAGTCATGCTTCCAATCTGCATTAATTGTCACTAGGTAAATATACTAATGATTGTGTGGTTTTATGCAAGAAAAATGTATTTTGAATCACTCAATAGGAATAATTATCTGATTAATATCTAACCTGTAGCACGTGATTTATTTCTTACTTGAATGTGTTAATAGAAAGTTAATGTATATTATTATGAATAAGGCGTCTCGCATGGCATTTCAAATTGGTGAGTGAGTTATCAATTATGTGGTAGTAGAGAAGCCAACAAGGTTAAAGCAAACAAAAAAAAGCCAACTAGATATACCTAAGTTGGCTTAGTTGTATCAGCATTTTTAACGATGCCCAAGTGAACTCTGCATCTTCAAGTTATGTGGGTATAACATCATAATGAATCGGTGTTAGTTCAATCGAGTAGAATGATTGATGAGTTCGATTAGTTCATCTTCTGTTGTCGGCATTTTGGCTAACTCAACTTCGTGATTTAGTCCACCTTTTAGCATGTAGGCTTTGGTGGTTAAGTGATCGTGATGAAACCATTTTCCATCTAAGCATACGTCTGTGTAACACCTTTCACATTGCTTTAGCTTCATATACTTCCCTCTTATGAAGTGATTAACATGTTGTTAACTTACGTCAGCTTTTGTTGGTCAAATTTGATTTGGATCAATTTTTTGGTGGGTGGGTGAGATCATAAGTAAATTGTTTGAAGTAGGTTGGATTTTGGTTAGGATTCAGCTACCACCAGTGTAGCAATAATCATTTTTGGTAGAGCATGCCAACAAAAACGATATTTTACGTTGTATTCGAGAAAGACATCACTCGTCTCATACTGGTATTTAACCTCAGCTTCGGATAAGAGTGTCACAATAATTAACCTAACTCACTGATATAAAAGTGATAAAAATATCTGTCAGGTATCTAGGATTGATGACTTTCTCTCAATGCTGCAATTTGGGATGGATAACAAGGCAAAATCATAAGTCAATAGCTGGCCTATTGCGTTGATTTTAACGAAGTTAGACGTCTAAAGTGCTGTATTGAGTGACTTCTAGTTATCCGCAGCTGAGGTTATTTATTTGTTATTCATGTATCGATGTAGTTCCTCTCTTAGGAAAGCGGATACAGCTGCTAGTTTTTCTGGTAATGGCGTTTGATATGGATAAGTAATATAAGCTTCGATAGGCTTGCTGCAATACTCCGAGCGAATTCGAAATAAATTAGACTGCCCGATACCAGAAAGTACAAATGAAGGAACCAACCCAACTCCTAGCCCATTTTGAATTAAAGACAGCTGAGTAGCGGTTTCATTGACAAAAATAACGTCTTTAAATTCATTGATGTTGATTTCTTTATTTATACTACTTATATAAAGCCTGCCTTTAGATGAAAAAGAATCAATGATGAGAGTTAAATCTTTGTTTTCTTTATTCTCATCGCTCTTGTTAGATGAAACCAAAATAGTTTGATACTCACCTACTTTATGTGCGATTAATTCATCACTGGTAATACCAAGCCTTATCCCCATATCAATTTTTTTATCTAACAATGGTTCTACATTATTACTAACAATGATTTCAAATGTTATTTTAGGAAACTGCTGTTTTAAATTTAAAATGATTAGTGGGAATATCGATGTGGCAATCGATGTTGGGATAGTAATACAAAACCGTCCTGATATTTCTTGAGAGACTGTATAGGCTTTATAGTCTAGGTTTTTTGACATATTTAATAATGAAAGAGCATCATCTTTAAGTGCCAATCCATTCTCAGTTAATGTAAGACTCCGAGTGGTTCGGTAAAACAACGTCGTGCCTATTCTCTTTTCTAGATTAGATAGTTGACGGCTCACATGAGCTTTGGATTTGTTTAGCTCCTTTGCCGCTTCTGTGATCGATAGCGTTTTACATACTAATGAAAAAGTTAGTAATTCAATATATGAATCAATCATTTAATTGTTCCTTCACGGTAACAATGTGTTTAGTAGAAACACATTGGTGACAAGAATTAATGGCATTAAACTTATTCTAAAGTTTAATAATAATCAATGATAACTAGCTAATTAATTTTAAAGGTGGTTGGTATGAAATTAATCTATTCAATATTTTGTAAATTATGTTTTGAATTCCCTGTTTTAAATAAAGGAGGTTCGGAAATTGATGTTTCTAAAATTCCAGAGCACTTACAAAAAGATTTAGGTGTCGATGGTTTTTAAAATTAATCTTATCTTACTTTTAAATTTCTATATATTTTGGTTGCATCATGGGAACGCTAATTTCTTCATGGATAGGAGTTTGAAATTATAAAAAAACTTTCCTATTGATAGTGATTTATTGGGTTAGAAACCAACTTGGAACAATAAAAAAAGCCAGTAGTATGGAATCCACACTACTGGCTTTAATTGGTTTCAATAATGTATGGCTTTTTACATAAAAATCAATTTAGCCACAAAGACTGCCGTTAATGCGTACATACAAATTGAGACATCTTTTTGTTTTCCGGTTGCGACTTTTAATACTGTGTAGGTAATAAAGCCTAGCGCAATACCATTAGCAATCGAGAAGGTTAGTGGCATCATTAATGCTGTGATGGCAGCAGGGGCAGCGTCGGTGAAGTCGTTCCACTTAATGTGTTGCATGCTGCTCATCATTACAAACGCGACATAAATTAATGCGCCCGCAGTAGCGTAACCTGGGATCATGCCGGCCAGTGGTGATACAAAGATTGCCGCAATAAACAATAAGCCAACCACTACAGAGGAAAGACCGGTTCGAGCACCAGCTTCAACGCCTGCTGCACTTTCTACATAACTGGTCACGGGTGGACAACCTACACAAGCGCCAGCAACGCTCGCCACACTGTCTGCTTTTAAAGCTTTACGTAGATCTTTAATTTTCCCTGTGTTTTTATTCATCAGGTTGGCACGTTGCGCTACGCCCATTAGAGTACCAGCAGTATCGAACATGTTAACGAATAAGAAAGCCAAAATAACGCTGATCATTGAAATTTCTAATGCACCTGAAATATCCATAGCCATAAAGGTTGGTGCTAGGCTAGGTGGGGTATCAAAAATACCATTGTACTCGACGATACCCATGAAAAAACCAATCATGGTGACGCTGAAAATACCAATTAATACCGCGCCGAATATCTTACGCTCGCTCAGTACACTGATGATTAAAAAGCATAGTGCCGCTAATACTGCGCTAGGTTGAGTGAAGTCGCCAAGCGAGACTAGTGTTGCAGGGCTTTCGACTACAATACCTGCAGTTTTTAAGCCAATCAGACCAAGGAATAGTCCGACACCAGCGGTCATTGAGTAGCGTAAACTGTGCGGAATACTATCAATAATCCATTCGCGCAAGCTGCTGTAACTCATGGCAACAAATAGCACACTTGAAATGAATACTGCGCCTAGTGCGACTTGCCAGCTATAACCCATTTCACCAACGACGGTAAAAGCAAAAAATGCATTCAACCCCATACCTGGTGCCAGACCTACAGGCCAATTAGCATAAAATGCCATTAATAGGGTGCCAATTGCTGCCCCGATACAAGTTGCCACAAATAGCGCGCCTGCATCCATACCAGAAGTCGCCATAATCGATGGATTAACAAATATGATGTAGGCCATGGTGGCAAAGGTGGTTAAGCCTCCAATGATTTCAGACTTAACGGTCGTGCCATGTTCTTTGAGTTTAAACCAACGTTCGAGTAGCCCTGAGTTTTGGTTGGATTGCTCGCTCTGATTTGTGGTTAAGGTTTCGCTGTTTGAATTTTCCACTGTACTTTTCCTTGTAGAGGGGGCCTTGGAGGACATCCTGCTCTCCATGCGAAAGTTATAAATTACCCAAGTTAAACGAGTGCCGACAGCTAACTGGCACTATGTTGAATGTATGTTGGCAGCGAAAATTAGCTACCGCGATAGGTTGAGAAACTGTAAGGGGAGCAAAGTAGCGGCACATGGTAGTGGCTGTCTTGATCGTTGATACCAAAGCGGATTGAAATATCATCCAGAAATGGCACTTCATCCAGCGTTACCCCTTTTTGCTTAAAGTAGCTTGCGGTGTGGAAAATAAGCTCGTATTTACCCACTTCAAAATCGGCACCTTCTAATAAAGGTGAATCGGTTCTTCCATCAAAGTTGGTGGCGACGGTTTTGATTTTTTGTGCCCCTTGTTCAGTGATGCGAAAGAGTTCGACCTGAATATCGCAGCCCGGCAATCCATTTGCCGTATCCAAAACATGTGTTGTCAGTTTTCCCATAATTAGCTCTGCTTCTTGATTGTTAAAATAAATGGTTAGTTAATGCTGAGTGAGTGAAAAATATTTTGTTATAAAAATGTGATCACTTGAAGTTGATTATGTACACAACATTGTGTTCCGTAAAGGTGAGAGCTTAAAAAATTGGCACTAGATCATGTGTTGAGGTGAATGAGAACTTCATAATATATTTATAATTTAATGATTTTAAATATAAATTTTTTAATCTGTAGGTTTTCATCATCTAGTAAAAAAAAGTTTAATATTCTTGACTTAAAAGTCAGTTTAATTTTGTTTTGGGCTTAAAATAGTGCGCAGGTTAACATGTTGTGAATAAAAATATTTGCCATGTTTTAATAATTGTATACAATCAATAAAACAAATGTTCAGGGCTGTTTTCTGGTTTAGGTTGTATACTTTTAATGTGTACGAATTTAATTCAGATTAATGATACCTAAAGTAATTAGAGTGGCAGTGGAGCGAATGAAAGCTGCAACTTTAAGTACGAAGAATAAAGTATTCAAGGATGACACTAAAAGGAGAAGTTCATGGGTAGTGAGTATCCACGCAATTTAATCGGGTATGGAAAAGATTTGCCTGATGCTCAGTGGCCGAACGAGGCTCGAGTAGCGGTTTCATTTGTGTTGAACTACGAAGAAGGTGGTGAACGCTGTACCTTACATGGTGATGATGAATCAGAAGCGTTTCTTTCTGAAATCATTGGTGCACAGCCTTTCCCTAATGCTCGTCATATTAGTATGGAATCTATTTATGAGTACGGTAGTCGAGCAGGTGTTTGGCGTATTCTGAAGTTGTTTGAGCAATTTAACTACCCACTGACCGCTTTTGTTGTCGGTATGGCAGCCGAGCGTCATCCTGAAGTCATTAAAGAAATGGTAAATGCTGGGCATGAAATTTGCAGCCATGGTTACCGTTGGTTGGATTACCACAAGATTGACATTGATACCGAGCGTGAACACATGCAAAAAGCGATCAATGTGATTAAGGAAATCACAGGTGAACGTCCGTATGGTTGGTACACTGGCCGTAATGGCGTAAATACTCGTAAGCTGGTGGCCGAAGAAGGTGGTTTCTTATATGACTCGGATGCCTATGATGATGACCTTCCATATTGGCATACCGAAGGCCCGAAACCTCAACTGGTGATCCCTTATACGCTTGATGTGAATGACATGCGTTTTGCGACTAATCAAGGTTTTCACACTGGTGAGCAATTCTTTCAATATTTAAAAGATGCCTTTGATACCTTGTATGAAGAAGGTGCAGAAACTCCAAAAATGATGTCTGTTGGTCTGCATTGTCGTTTGATTGGTCGTCCAGGTCGTATTCAAGGCTTAAAACGCTTTATGGAATATGTGCAACAGCATGACAAGGTGTGGGTGTGCCGCCGTTTAGATATCGCTAAACACTGGCATGAATGTCATCCACACCCTGATCTTGTTAAGTAATTGGTATTCATAAAATTATATAAGGAAGGAACCGTGACTCTATTTAAAACTTGCCAACCAAGCCAAATGACCAAAGCAGAATTTGTCGAAACCTTTGCTGATATTTATGAACACAGTCCTTGGGTTGCTGAGCGTACTTTTGATAAAGGTCTGGATTCTTCTTTTGATCAGATTGAAAAGCTGCATACAGCAATGTCTCAAACTATGCTAGATGCCAATCCTCAAGAGCAGCTTGACCTTATTAATGCTCACCCAGATTTAGCTGGCAAAGCTGCAGTAAATGGTGAGTTAACCGCAGCATCGACTTCAGAGCAAGCTGGGGCGGGTATTAGCCAATGTACGCCAGAAGAGTTTGAACAATTTACCGATTTTAATGAGCGATACAAAGCTCGTTTTGAGTTCCCTTTTATCATGGCGGTAAAAGGGGCGAACCGTCACCAAATCTTGGCATCATTTGCTGAGAGAATTAACAACGATAAAGAAACGGAATTTGCAACTGCGATTGCACAGATCAATAAGATCGCTTCGTTTCGGCTTCAAGACATGTAACAAACAAATATATAAAGCGGAAGACATGTAAATCATAAAAGGGAATGAGGACTGTCTGTGCCCATACTCAACGCTATTTAGCGGTATTGAATAGTATTGAGGTTAATACAATAGGGCTCAATAGAGCATAAAAGAACGGAAGGGATATCATGACTGTAGACACCGCAATTTCACTTAAAGTTGAACCATTAACCAAAGAGGCATTTAAACCTTTTGGCGATGTGATTGATAAAGAAGTCAGCGATTACTTTATGATCAACAATGGCTCAACAAGACGCTATCACCGTATGGCAGACGTGGATGTGGCAGATAACGGTGGTGAACCCATCATCAGTATTTTTCAGGCAACCCCTTTAACGTACCCATTGAATATCCAAATGATGGAACGTCATCCTTTGGGCTCTCAAGCATTTATTCCACTTCTTGGTCACCCATATTTAATTGTGGTGGCTGAGAAAGGAGAAGATTTGCAGCCACAAGCGTTGAGAGCATTTTTAAGCAATGGTCGTCAAGGTGTCAATTATCACAAAGGGGTTTGGCACCATCCAGTGCTTGCATTGCAACCAGATGATCAATTCTTAATTATTGATCGTGCTGGTGAAGGCAATAACTGTGATGAAGTGTACTTTGAACAATCAACAGAAATTATTTTGTCATTGGATAATTTACCGAGTGTGAATTAAACAAATTTATCGCAAATAGGTTGTTGATTATTTAGCCGTCTATTGAAGAGCATACCGGTTCACCATATCCCGGTTACGTATGCTCTAGACAAGGAACAGTTTAAGGAGAAAATTATGGATCCGCATATTACGGAATGGCTCAATCTCGCGATTCGTTGGGTTCACATGATCGTTGGTATCGCGTGGATTGGGGCGTCATTTTACTTTGTATGGTTAGAAAATAACTTAAACCGTGTTAACCCAAAAACTGGCTTGTCTGGTGATTTATGGGCCATTCACGGCGGTGGTATTTATCACCTAGAGAAATACAAATTAGCGCCCCCTCAAATGCCAGAAAATCTACACTGGTTTAAGTGGGAAGCCTACTTTACTTGGATCACTGGTGTGTTACTACTTGGTGTAGTGTACTACCTTAATGCCAATATTTATCTGATTGCTCCGGGCTCTGGCCTAAGTGTCGGTACGGCAATTGGTATTGGTATCGCTTCGCTAGTGGGTGGGTGGATCATTTATACCTTATTGTGTGATTCGCCATTAGGTAAAAAGCCATTGCTATTAGGTATTGTGCTGTTTGCTTGCCTTGTTGGAGCTGCTTATGGTTTAAGCCAAGTGTTTAGTGGCCGTGGTGCTTACATCCATGTTGGTGCTATTATCGGTACTATCATGGTAGGTAACGTATTCTTCGTTATCATGCCAGCACAACGTAACCTAGTGAAAGCGATTGAAGATGGTACCGAACCCGATCCTGCGCTACCAGCCAAAGGTCTATTGCGTTCTCGCCACAATAACTACCTAACATTGCCAGTATTGTTCATTATGATCAGTAACCACTTTCCAAGCACGTATGGCTCGGAATATAACTGGTTGATTTTGGCTTGCTTAGCAGTATTCAGTATTTTAGTTCGTCACTATTTTAATACTCGTCATGGTGGTCAGAAGTTTGCGTGGGCAGTACCGGTTGCGGTATTGGGTATGATCAGTCTTGCATTTGTGACGTCAAACAAGATGCCTAGCTTATCTGAACCAAGTGCTCCTGTTGCTCAACAAGAAGCTGCAACTACGACTGATAGCGCATCAGAAACGGCAAGTACAAATGAAGCGAGTACCGAAGTTGCGGAAGCTTCAGTGTTTACTCAAGTACAAAAAATCATGAATGACCGTTGTGTGGAATGTCACTCAGCAACGCCTACCAGCAATATGTTTGCAACGGCACCAGCGGGAGTTGTACTTGATACACCGGAAGAAATTCAAACTAATGCACCACGTATTCAATCACAAGTCCAGACTCGTGTTATGCCACTTGGTAATTTAACTAAGATGACAGATGAAGAGCGGGCATTAGTGGTTGATTGGGTAAGCGATGGTGCGAAGATCTAGCAAGTACTCTCTTAATTAAATTCAGTTGTTATACTTATTTGGCACCCATTGTGGTGCCTTTTTTTATCATACAAATAATTCTTTTCTGAATGTAAATGATATAGATAAAACACTAAATAAGTTCTATTCTCAAAGTGCAAGAAACAACCAACTTTCATTTAGATAAGGATAGTAAAGCTATGACGGATTCAAGGCCCATCCCACAAGAAGCATTTGATTGGTATGATGAATATGCTCACGGACTGATTGACCGACGCGAATTTTTTTCACGTTTAGGCGGTTTGGTTGCTTTAGGTTTTACCATGACGACACTGACTTCAGCTTTGTTGCCGAATTATGCGTTAGCTGAACAAGTATCGTTTAACGATCCTGAAATTGTAGGCAGTTATAAAACTTTTCCATCACCTAAAGGTTATGGGGAAGGGAGAGGCTATTATGTGGAACCAAAAAATAAAGAAGGAAAGCTTCCCGTTGTTTTGGTGATCCATGAAAACCGTGGCTTGAATCCTTATATTGAAGATGTGGCACGCCGTTTAGCCAAAGCTGGATTTATCGCATTTGCCCCAGACGCACTTTACAGTTTAGGTGGTTACCCGGGCAATGACGATGAAGGTCGCTCAATGCAAAGCTCTCTAGATAAAGCCAAAATCGAAGAAGATTTTATTGCCGCTGCTCAGTTTTTAAAATCGAGTGAACGCAGTAATGGCAAATTAGGTGCCGTGGGTTTCTGTTTTGGTGGCTATATTACCAATATGCTTGCAGCAACTATTGGCGATGATTTAAGCGCAGGGGTACCGTTTTATGGCACGCCTGCGGAAAAATCAATTCGCCCCAATATTACCGCACCACTGGTTATTCAGTTTGCTAGTGAAGATAAGCGTGTAAATGCGACATGGGCTGAATATGAGCAAGATTTAAAAGCTGCAAAAGTGGATTACAAAGCATATATTTATCCTAATACTCAACACGGTTTTCATAACGATTCAACTGGTCGTTATGCGGAAGAAGAAGCGGAATTAGCGTGGAGCAGAACCGTCGATTTTTTTAATCAAAAATTAGCTTAATCCCAATAGCCTTCCTACCGCATAAGGTGGCCAGTATGTATGAAGTATTTGGCCACCTTATGATGACAATTTTCAAATTTCTTGTTATTTCTTTTCTCATTATCTATAAGATATTGACGACAACACCTTAAAAATTCTCTTTTTTTTATGATAATCAACTACGCTTGTTATTAACGAGCACACTTATCATTTCAGCAACAGGAGTAGCTATGAATATTATTATGTTTTTAATTATCGGTGCGATAGCAGGTTGGCTGGCCGGTCAGATTATGAAAGGGTCAGGTTTTGGCGCAATAGGCAATATTGTCATTGGTATTGTGGGCTCTGTGGTTGGTGGGTTCACTTTTAGCTTGTTGGGGTTATCATCAGGAGGATTGATAGGATCACTAGTGACAGCAACTGTTGGAGCGGTAATACTGCTTTATATTTCTAGGCTTATTAAGTCATAGTTCTGTCTCGAACAAAACTTAACCACGAAAGATCAGCAGGCAATGTATGAACCATTGCCTGCCTTAATTTTTATTATGCCTTTTTAATTTCCGCTAAAATCTCTATCGCCTTGCAACGCTTTTCATGATCATACAAATCATTGGTAAAAATAAATTCATCTATGCCTAATTGTTTGATCATCATTTCTAAACGATGTTTTACCGTCGCAGGGCCTCCGGTAATCGATAAAGCTAAAAAATTATCGACATAAGCTTTTTCCTGTTCATTCCATAGCTCATCCATACTGTCGACTGGTGGTTGTAGCCATAATTCTTTACCACGAATAAGCGCTAACGCTCGTTGTTTCGTAGTCGTTGATAAATATTGTGCTTCTTCATCAGTTTCGGCGACGACTAGTGGTAAACCAAGCATTACATAAGGTTTATCAAGAACTTCTGATGGTTGAAATTCTGCACGATATAGCTCTATTGCATCATGCATAAAACGGGGAGCAAAGTGGCCAGCAAAGGCATAAGGTAGTCCTTTTTCTGCGGCTAGGCGTGCGCTAAATAAGCTTGATCCAAGTAACCAAATTGGCACATTGGTATTTTCACCGGGCATGGCACGAACTTGGCTAAAGCCGTTGTAAGGGCCAAGTAAGGTTTGCAGTTCTTCGACTTCGATTGGAAATTCATCGGCACGCTTTTCATCACGGTTAAGAGCACGACTGGTGATTTGGTCGCTACCGGGCGCTCGTCCTAAACCAAGATCAATTCGACCCGGATATAAACTTTCTAATGTGCCAAATTGCTCGGCAACCACCAGTGGTGGGTGGTTGGGAAGCATAATACCGCCAGATCCCACTCGGATGTTGTTGGTGCCGCCAGCAATGTAACCAATTAAAACTGACGTTGCTGCGCAAACAATCCCTGCCATGTTGTGGTGTTCAGCAAGCCAAAAGCGGTTATAGCCTAGCTTATCGGCTAGTTGTGCGTATTTAAGGCTCTTTTGTAGTGTTTCTCCAACCGTTGAGTCTTGGCGCATGGGTGCTAATTCTAAGAGTGAAAATGGCACATCGGCGAGAATAGACATAGTGATTCCTTACATGTTTGGTTGGATGAATAAAATTCACCTAATTATTGTTAGTTCATTAACGGTTTATCGCTAAGCGTTTTGTGTAGGCAAAGGTTTTGAACGCTTTTCTCGAGTAATAAAAAAACACATCAGAGAAGCAAAGGTAACTAATGCAACGCCTTGCCAAAATGAGTGGCTGAGACTTACTTCTAAGTACACCGCAGAAAATAACGTGGCAAAGATTGGGATAAAGTAGGAAAGCGTACCTAGCAAAATAATATTACCGCCAACAATAGCATGATTCCATAAAGCATAACCTGAGCCGATTGTTATACCAGCTATCAACACCGTCACGGAGCTTTCCCAAGTAAAAGTTAAGCTAGGCTCTGAACCCATGGCATATTTGATCCATAAGGAGGTAGCCGTTGCCATAAAAAATAGAGAAATAGGGTTTTGTCCATTACTCATTTTTTTAGTGATTGTGCAATAGACTGCCCAAATCAATGCGCCAGAAAAAGCGAGTAGGTATGGAATAGGATTACCAATAACATTCTGGCTGATAAGCGCTATGGATAATGGTTGTTCGCCCGATATACACCATGCGACACCAATAAATGCCAGCGCAATGCTTGGATAGAGCAAAGGGTTCACCTTTTTATTACTGACAATCACACTGAGCAAAATGGTTAACGCAGGCCATAGGTAATTGATGATCGCCATTTCCATTGACTGGCGACGGCTATTAGCTAAACCAAGTGATAGGGCTAAGCAAATTTCATAAATGACAAATAAAATGCCACCAACAATCAAGTATTGTTTTGGAAATTGCTTGAGGCGCGGAACTCCCATTACGACAAACAGAAATACAGTACTCACAGAGTAAATCATTGCTGCACCCGCGGTTGGGCTAAATAATTCAGAGATATCACGAATTAATGCGGTGAGAGAACTCCATAATAGGATAGCGAGTATACCGCAGAGTGTGTATTTGTGCTTGGTTAGAAAAGACATAGTAGTAACTTCGCCAACAGTTATGTGTGAGAGCTGAAAGTAACAATAATGTGATTCAGAGGCAATGTAGAACTTAGTTGAAATAATCGATATCAATTTCGATACGTTATTGATGTTAAAAATTCCCATTAGTGGTTTTTAAAATATTTATTTTTGAGATAGAAAGTGAAAGTTTATGGTTTGATTAATGTAAATACTCATCCATTTTATGGCTATTAAATTAACCTTAATAAGAACAGTTACTTAATCGGAAGTGTTAACAATAAAATTTAATATTCAATTTGCTAAATTTTACTTTCTGAACCTATCCTTTAGTGGTAGATTCGCACCGCGCGAAACCAACTTGTGGGCAAATAAGGAAAATAATTATGAAAAAAACATCTATTGCCATCATCGTGATTATCGGTGTGGTAATTGGCTGGATCACTTTTGGGGGGACCCAAGCAGTGCTTCATGCCACCTCTACCACTGAATTCTGTGTCTCATGCCACACTATGGAAAAACCTCTTCATGAGTATCAAGGTTCGGTGCATTTCAGTAATAGTAAAGGTGTGAGAGCTGAATGTGCCGATTGTCATATTCCTACTCACAACACGGTTGATTACCTTTGGACGAAAATTCGTGCTTCTAAAGACATTTATCACGAGTTTGTGACGGGTAAAATTGATACTGATGAAAAGTATGAAGAGCACCGTTTAGAAATGGCACAGACGGTATGGGATCAGTTGAAAGCGAATGATTCTGCAACCTGTCGTTCTTGCCATAGTTTTGATGCGATGGAGCTTTACGATCAGCCAAAAGGTGCACGTGAAATGCACATGGCAGCACAAAAAGATGGTCAAACCTGTATTGATTGTCACAAAGGTGTTGCACATATGGCCCCACAAATGAAGCTTGATACATCTGAATTTGATCATCTTGTTGATATAGCAAAAAATACGCCAGCAGATGCAAAAGAAGTATATGCATTGAATTCTATTAAAATGGGTGATCTTGCCACTATTAATCCAACAACAGCGTTAACGGTTGATAAAGCTGATGGGACGAAACGTTCAGTGACAGTATCTGGCTATCAAATGAAAGGTGCAGAACAAATTCTGTATTTTGATAATGGTAAGCGTGCCATTCTTGCAAGCTTAACTGAAGATGGTCAAAAAGCATTGAAAGTGGGTGAATATGAACAAGATCATTATGGTAATGAGTGGCGTAGTGCGACGTTAACAGGTGATATTGATAGTCCTGTTTTAGCGTCACGCGAACCAATGTGGAAGTACGCAAAAGATTTAGACAATGTTTATTGTTCTACCTGTCACGCGAAGATCCCTGCTGATCACTTTACCATGAACGCATGGCCATCAGTGGTAAAAACCATGGGGTCGCGTACTGATATCTCAGATGCAAATTTAGAGATTTTGACTAAATTCTTCCAATACCATGCGAAAGACATGAAAGGACAGGAGTAAGAATGATGAGCAATATGAATATCTCCCGTCGTGGGTTTTTAAAAGGTGCGAGTGCTTCAGCTGGAGCATTAGCGATCAGTAGCATTGTACCGTTGCCAGCTTCTGCCAATTCAAATATTTCTGAGCGTGGTTATGTGATCACGGCTGGTCGAATGGGTATTTTGAAAGCCAAAGTGGAAGACGGTAAATTAGTCGAAACCACGAATGCTTTGCCACAAACTGTAGTGAATCATTTGCAACAGACTGGTCCTTCTCAAGTTTATACTAAAGCACGTGTTAATTATCCAATGGTCCGTAAAGGGTTTCTTGAGAACCCCGAAAATCCAACGGGTGTTCGTGGTAAAGATGAATATGTTCGTGTCTCTTGGGAGCAAGCACTTAAACTCGCTCATGAGCAACATATGCGTATTCGTAATACTTACGGCCCAGAAGCGATTTATGCGGGTTCTTATGGGTGGCGTTCAAGTGGTGTTTTGCATGATGCACGTACTCTACTTCAACGTTATATGGCGCTATCAGGTGGTTATGTTGGATATTTAGGTGATTACTCAACGGGGGCGGCGCAAGTCATCATGCCTTATGTTGTGGGATCAATTGAAGTGTATGAGCA
Source organism: Vibrio algivorus (assembly GCF_030161215.1). Classification (NCBI taxonomy): domain Bacteria; kingdom Pseudomonadati; phylum Pseudomonadota; class Gammaproteobacteria; order Vibrionales; family Vibrionaceae; genus Vibrio; species Vibrio algivorus. Next base: position 144,786 of record NZ_BSPV01000008.1, on the reverse strand, counting down.
ACAAACGACTTACCCTGTAGTGTTGGAGCATTCTGACGTTGTGGTACTTTGGGGAATGAACCCTCTTAATACTTTGGAAATAGCGTGGACAGCGGCGGATGGTCAAGGTTTAGAATTTTTCCATCAACTGAAAAAATCGGGCAAGACCGTGATTGCTATTGATCCTATGCGCTCTGAAACAATTGAGTTTTTTGGTGAAAATGCACAATGGATCGCACCAAACCCAATGACCGATGTGGCGTTGGCAATGGGGATCGCCCATACCTTAGTGAAAAATAAGCAACACGATGAAACCTTCTTAAACAAATATACGCAAGGTTTTGCTCAGTTTAATCAATATCTTCAAGGTGAAACGGACGGTATCGTTAAAGATTCTACTTGGGCGGAAAAGATCACAGGTGTTTCCGCGAAACAAATAGAAGTATTGGCGGATATTTTTTCGAAAAATCGCACTATGCTGATGGCGGGTTGGGGTATTCAACGTCAACAGTTTGGTGAGCAACGTCATTGGATGATCACGACACTGGCCGCTATGTTAGGCCAGATCGGTTTACCTGGTGGCGGTTTTGGCTTCTCATACCACTATTCAAATGGTGGTAATCCTGCCCGTGATGCAGGTGTGTTACCAGCAATGACAGCCACTATAGATGAGAAGTTTACTGCAGGTATTGATGTAGGTAGTGTGGTCAACGCATTCCCTGTCGCTCGTATTGTTGAAGCCATGGAAAATCCAGGAAAAGAGTATCAGCACAATGGTCAAACTCGTACTTTCCCACATGTTCGTATGTTATGGACATCGGGTGGTGCGAATTTTACCCAACATCAAGATACTAATCGTCTAGTTAAAGCGTGGAATAAATTAGATGTTGTGGTAATTAATGAAATTTACTGGACGGCGGCAGCCAAACACGCTGATATCGTATTCCCAATTACGACCAGTTTTGAGCGTAATGATATGACGATGGTTGGTGATTACAGTAATCAATTTATTGCGCCAATGAGGCAAGCTGTTGAAGCTCAAGGTGAGTCTAAAAGTGATTTTGAAGTGTTTGCATCACTGTCTGAATATCTGTTTAAGGGAGGCCGCCGCGTTTATACCGAAGGCCGCGAAGAAATGGAATGGCTGCGTGATTTTTATAAGAAAGCACAAAAAGGTGGGCGTAATGCACGTGTGCCAATGCCTAATTTCACCAAGTTCTGGGAAGCGAATGAATACCTAGAAATGAAGTGGAATGAAGAAGCAGCCAAATTTGTGCGTTTCTCGGAGTTCCGTCAAGATCCTGTAATGAACCCACTAGGTACGCCAAGTGGTAAGATTGAAATCTACTCGAAAACGCTGGAAGGTTACGGTTTAAAAGATTGCCCAGCTCACCCAACTTGGTTGGAACCAACTGAATACACAGGTTCTGCTAAAGAAGGTGAGTTACAGTTAATGACCGCGCACTCAGCATACCGTTTACACAGTCAGTTCAACTATGCTGATATTCGTAAAGAGTATGCGATTGCTGGTAAAGAGCCGATCCTTATCAACAAAGATGATGCGGCAAAACGCGGCATTAAAACAGGTGATATTGTTCGAGTGTTTAACCAACGTGGCCAAGTCTTAGCGGGTGCTGATGTGACTGATGGCATTAAGCAAGGTTCAGTGTGTATCCATGAAGGGGCATGGCCAGACTTTGATCCTAAATTGGGTATTTGCCGTAACGGTGGGCCAAATGTTCTGACTTTGGATATTCCAACTTCACGTTTAGGTAATGGCTGTGCTGCAAACTCAGCGTTAGTTAAAGTTGAAAAGTGGATAGGTGATGCACTTGAAACACAGGCTTTCTTGCCGCCAAAAGGCGCAGATGCTTAGCCGTTAAGCCCTGTCCCTAATAATAAAAATCCGAGTCAAATGGCTCGGATTTTTTAGGTTTTCAATTTATAAAAATCGGAGGATCAAATTTTGCTTGGTTTATCTGCATTTTTACGCTGTTTATAAAAATAATACCCACCAATTAATGCCGCCATAGCACTACTTAATGCACCTAAAGCGAGCGACCATCTTGGGCCGTAATGATCGGCTATCCAACCAACAATTGGTGCTCCAATAGGCGTACATCCCATTGCAATTGCCATACGTATCGCAATCACTCTGCCACGCATGCTTGGTTCGGTAGTTAGCTGTAATAAACTATTACTGGATGTATTGAAGGTTTGCACTGAAATACCTATTAACATAAGTGTCGCGCCAAATAGCCAATAATTGGGGCTAATCGCAGCTACCGCGAATCCAATGGTGAGCACTGTACAACCTACGACTAAAGATCGCATATTCGGCCCTTCACTTCGGGCTGAGAATAATGCTCCTGCAACCGAACCTACCGCCATTAATGTGGTTAATAAACCAAAATGCCCAACCCCAACATCAAATACTTTCACTGCCATAGTTGAAATGAAGATTGGGAAGTTAAGCGCAAAGGTGCCAATCATAAATAGCATAAAGAAAATGGTACGTAGGTCAGGGCGGTTCCATGAATATTGGAAGCCTTTTAATAATGCTCCTGGGCCTTTGGCACTACGTGTGCTTGGATGTAATTCATCAAGTTTGAAATGAAAGAGAGAAAAAATTACGCCGATAAATGAGAGTGCATTAACGATAAATACCCAACCAGTGCCAATGCCTGCGATAAGCAATGCGGCCAAAGAGGGGCCGATCATGCGAGCTGAGTTAAACGAAGTAGAGTTTAGAGCGACGGCGTTGGACAGATCTTTATCACTGACTAGCTCGGTGACAAAGGTTTGCCTGACAGGTGCATCAATGGCTGTCGTACATCCCAAAATAAACGCGAAAATATACACATGCCATAGTTCAATATGCCCGGTTAAGGTGAGAATGCCGAGTAATAATGGTAATAGAGCTAATAATGATTGAGTGATGATCAGCACTTTTCGACGATCAAATTGGTCGGCAATGTAACCTGAAAATGGTAGCAATAATGCGTGTGGGCCAAATTGCAAAGACATCACAATACCGACAGCGGTGGCATTATGGTGAGTCAACTCTGTCAATACCAACCAATCTTGAGCGGTACGTTGCATCCATGTACCGATGTTAGAGACTAATGCGCCAATAGCCCATAGACGGTAGTTAAAAAATTTTAGCGAGCGAAATGTGGCTTTAAATGCCGAAGCCATAACAGACCTTATTGTAAAATGAGTATGTGAAGAAATTCACAAAAGGAGTGATATGTTACTCCGTTAGGTCAAGAAGCCCAAATTCCAAAAACATATTAAAATAAGCATTATTATGACTAAATGAGGTTAAGTGATAATAAAGCTCATTTTTTGTAAAAAATACGCCTTAATACATAATGAAAATAAAGGCCAAAATATTTTTCATCTCCTCACACTATTTAAAAAATACAGTGCTAAAATATGTGACTTAAATCACGTGTCGACTTTATCTGCAGGATCTTAAATATGACCGAAAGAGTACCTCGCCATCAACAATATTTACGAGTATTGGCGATGGGTTTTAGTGCTTTTATTTTTAATACCACCGAGTTTGTGCCTGTAGGTATTTTAACCGATATTGCTCAAAGTTTTGATATTACCACGGCGAAAGTTGGCTGGATGCTGACTATTTATGCTTGGGTGGTGGCGTTGTTTTCACTACCTCTAATGTTGCTTACTCGTAAGGTTGAACGCAAGACATTACTACTGTGCTTATTTGGTGTGTTTTCTGCCAGCCATATTTTATCTGTGGTGGCATGGAGCTTTCCGGTCTTGGTGATAAGTCGTATTGGCATCGCACTTTCTCATGCGATTTTTTGGTCGATTGCCGCCGCGATTGCGATTCGAGTGGCACCTGTTGGTAAAAAGACTTTTGCGTTGAGTGTATTAGCAACAGGTACCTCTTTGGCGATGGTTTTAGGCGTACCACTTGGGCGTTTGATTGGTCAATGGTTTGGTTGGCGTGCCACCTTTGGTGTGATTGGCGTGATTGCCTTTACCATGATGATCATCCTAGCCCGCTTGTTGCCAGCTTTACCTAGTGTGTCATTGGGCAGTTTGAAGAGCTTGTCTGCGGTATTTAAAAAGCCAGTACTACTTGGTTCATATTTGTTTATCTTTTTGATTTTCACTGCTCATTACACTAGCTACAGTTACATTGAACCTTTCATGCATGAAGTTGGGCAAGCTAATAGCTACTTTACGACTTTTTTACTATTACTATTTGGCGGTGCTGGGATCGTGGGGAGTGTGATTTTTGGTGTATGGGGTGAGCAGCACAATACCAAGTTATTAGTCGTCAGTGGTGTCTTATTGATCATCTGCTTGTTGATGCTGAATGCGGTGGCTCTTTCTCAATGGGGCATCAGTAGTCTGATCTTTGTGTGGGGAATCGTTTTGATGCTGGTTCCGGTTACCATGCAAGTAAAAGTATTCAACATTGATAACGATGCTTTTGAAGTTATTATGTCGATGTATTCAGGCATTATTAACTTAGGTATAGGCGCGGGCGCATTATTGGGTGGGAAAGTGATTATCCACCTAGGCTTAACCAATGTTGGGTACGTTGCTTCTGCTATCGGTTTTGTTTCGATGCTAGTACTTGTTACCTTATTACGTAAGTATCCGATTTTGCGTTAGATTTGATTTTCACTCTGTCCATTTCAAGTTGGGGAGAGGTTTTGCATTTTCTAAATGTATTATTGAGTGAAAAAGTCACGTTTAAGTGTTTTCAGGGGCAGAATGCCCTATATTTTTAATAAGTTATTTCTTTAACCCTTGGTAGTTGAGACTGCAACTTTGTTGATGGTGTTCATTCGCCTTATTGTGGCTCCAATTACTATGGATATATTTATTCAATTTAGAGGAATTGATCCTTATGAAGCCCATTGATGAAGCTTCTCGCGTGTTTGTGAATAACATGGTCGAATCTGCCATCCGTATCGGTTTGATCTTTATTTTGGTGTGGGGCACATACCACATTGTTCAACCTTTTATCTTACCGGTACTTTGGGGGGCAGTCATTGCTGTTGCATTGAACCCAGTTGTTAATCTCTTAACCACTCGTATAAAAAGTAATCGTACCGTTGCCGCAACTATTGTCACTGTTGCTAGCATTGTGATCCTTATTGTCCCTTTTGCGCTGATCTCAACGTCTATTTATGACGGATTGATGTATTTGACCAATATGGTGACATCAGGTGAATTAAAAGCATGGACACCAAATGTAGCAATAAAAGAATGGCCTTTAGTCGGAGAGAGAATTTTCGATGGGCTGACCTATTTAACGCTGCATATTAAAGAGCTGGTAGTTCAGTTTCTGCCACAGATTAAAATGGTGCTGACAAAAATGCTATCAACCTTTGGTAGTGGGCTAGGTAGCTTGATCATGTTTTTATTATCACTGGTGATTGCAGGTGTCTTCATGGCTGCGAGTCAACCGATTTCGAATGTTGTGACTCAAGTGTTTGAGCGTAGTGCCGGAGATCATGGTAAGCATTGGGCGAATATGTTGGCAAATATTATTCGTAGTGTATTGGTTGGCGTTATCGGTGTTGCATTTATTCAAAGTGCTATTATCAGCGCCGCATTATTTACTTTTCATATACCTGCTGCAGGGTTAATTAGTTTATTGGTACTCGTATTGTGTATCGCCCAGCTCCCGGCTATTCTTCCTCTATTACCATTATTTGGTTATATGTATATGACGGCAGATACGACTTCATTCATCATCTTTACTATATGGGGACTATTAGCGGGCCTTGCGGATAATATCTTAAAACCTATTTTAATGGGACGTGGCTCAGTTGTGCCGATGCCCATTGTCGTTATCGGTTCCCTTGGGGGTATGATGTTCGCTGGAATTATAGGCTTATTCTTAGGAGCGGTCATCTTGTCACTCTGGTGGGGAGTGTTTATGGTTTGGCTAGAAGCAGAACAAGCCGAAAAAATAAAATAAATATTCTTCCATTTAGTGGTTAAGTTATTTCAAAGCAGTACTTATCTTTTTATAAGTGCTGTTTTTTTATACGGTTTTCCATGTTTATGTCCATTACAATAATTGATTGATTATATTGTGCGCACTTAAACAAAAATGTGCATAAAAGGGCTTTTTTTTTATCTCGGTTGTGGCATAGTAACTCCCGTCTTCCAAAGACAGCTTACCTAGTAAGCGTGCGTCGTATAATGGCTATTACCTCAGCCTTCCAAGCTGATGATGCGGGTTCGATTCCCGCCGCACGCTCCAAATCTTTTCTAGTTAAAATTCCTCGTAACGCATTGAAAATTAACACTCTTTATTGAGTGGTTTTGTGTTTCCGTTATCCCCGTTCAAACTCGCTAAATTGGTTCGGTGGCCAAACGGTGGCCATCTGGTGGCCACTACTATTTTTCAGCCAGATTTTTAGGACAAGCCGCAATCCTCAGCCCAATATTAGAAAAACTAATCGATTTTGTTTTGTTCGAATAATTCTCCAACTGAAACTTCCAAGTAGCTACAAAGAGCATCAACCACTTCAAGATCAATTCTTGTCGCTGTTTCATTGTATAAGCGAGTAATGGTTCCTCTGTTAATACCTGTATCCCTTGAAACGTCAGCAATTTTTAGTTTCTTCTCACCTAGTATTCTAGATAGATGACACTTAATCATGTTCCCCTCTCGATAAAAATAACCTCCTGCGGGTCAAAAATGGTTTCAGTAGATAATTGTTGTGCTACATTTTGTTCTTCAGGAGAGCATTAAGCTTTCTTGTGAGTAAATTAACCTTTCAGGAGAGTATACGATGAGTTTGACGTATCTGACAACTAAAGAGCTTGCTGAGCGAATTAAATATGATGACCGTACAATTCGAGAGCAGTTGAAAGACTCCGTTTTATTTGAAGGCGTGCATTATGTTCGTCCATTTGGCGGTAGAAAAATTCTATTCCTTTGGGAGCGAGTTGAAGAAGAAATGCTGAATGGTATGACAATAGATTCTTTAATTACAGGGTTATAAGGAGAAATTGTTATGGGAGTGATTAATGTTAGAAATAACAAATTGGTGCTTCAATTTCGGTACCTTGGGAATCGGTGTCGTGAGCAGACTCAATTACTTGATACGCCTGCTAACCATAAACGATTACAGAATTTGTTAAAACGAATCGAAGCAGAGATTGTAATAGGAACCTTCAAGTACTCATCTTATTTTCCAAATAGTAATAATGCTAAAAAGTATAGTGCTCTAGATGAGAAGAAACAGACAGCGAAGGAATTCTTTGAAAGTCCTAATTCACCGCGATTTGAAGAGTTTAGTAAAACTTGGCTTGCCGAAAAACAAGTTGAATGGCGAGTTGGTCACTATGTAGACGTAGAAGGGGTGTTGAATAATCACATTCTACCTAGATTTGGTAAGAAGAAGATCAGCGTCATCACTAAACAAGATATTCTTTCTTTTCGAACTGCTCTCGCCAAAGTTCAAGGACGAAGAGGAAAGGAGCTATCCCCATCACGGATTAATCATATAATGACACCGTTAAGAATGATCCTTAATGAAGCCGCTGATCGATATGAGTTTATTTCGCCATGGCGCAATATTAAAGCTTTAAAAGTGCCGAGAACGGAAGTCGACCCATTTAATTTTGAAGAAGTTGAGAGAGTCATACAATCTGCCCCTGATGAATATAAGAATTATTATATCGTTCGCTTCTTTACTGGCTTACGCAGTAGTGAAATTGATGGATTAACTTGGAAGCAAATAGATATAGATAATAAGCGGCTCACTGTGTCACAAAGCCTTGTTCGTGGAGTTGTAGGCTCGTTAAAGACGGATAGTTCCTATCGTACAATTGATTTGCCAACACGAGTTGTAGCGGCTCTAAAGTCTCAAAAATCAACGTGCAAACCAAGGCAGCCTTTTGTGTTTACCAATCAGAAAGGACTTCCATTAAATTATCAAGTTGTGTCTCGCTCTGTTTGGTATCCAACGCTAAAAAGGGCAGGCTTGAAAGCAAGGAATCCCTATCAGACAAGGCACACTTATGCCACTTTATTATTAGCGGCAGGTGAGTCACCTGAGTGGATTGCAAACCAAATGGGACACACTACGGCGACAATGCTCTTTCGAGTGTACTCACGTTACGTGCCGAATTTGATGCGTCGAGATGGTACTGCCTTTGAAGCCTTATTGCAGACAGAGGTGGGGTGATGAATTATTCTCCTTTAGCTATTCATTGCACTAGTTTGTGCTTTGATACTATTCAAAGCCAAGATTTCGATAAATTAACACTCGAAGAAATTGAAGAGTTCAAGCAGGAGATCTACTGGTTATTGAGAGAAAGAGCTTTTATGTGGCCACACCACTATCAACGTGAGCATGAGTTTTTAGAAACAGTTACTATGAGTATTGTTGGTATTCTTACTCAGTGTCGAATTCATAGAACCGCTCGAAATACATCTTGGATTCTGTTCACTTTAGAAAAGAGTATAGAGAAAATCATTTATTCTCTTGTAAATTAGTTAATTAAACGTAAGTGGTCAACTGATGTTGGCCGCATTGTAACAGATGCTTATTTGAGGAGTGATGCTGATGAAAATAAGTTCGATGAAGTACGCTTTAAGCTTGCTTGAGCTAAGTGTCAAGAAGACAAGCCTCTTATTCATCATTCAAATAAAGGCTAACAATATTGCTCTCAAGAATACTAGGAACTTTATTCTAAATATTTTGTAAGATGTTCAACGACGGATGGTTATAATTAGTATCAAACTACTTTAGTTGAACTAAAAACGGAGCTTTTACTACAGAAATCAAGGCCACAGATGAGACAAAAATGAAGCATTGCTTATGTCGTGTATCGTGATTTTTACGGCTGTAATCAAGGTGAAGTTTGAACTACGACTGCTGTGAATATTAAGTTTTTCTATTTGTATGATTATTTGATGTTCTTCAAAGTTTATAGAATGAGTTACAACTTTGCTGTTTTTCTTTGTGTGTGTATATTGGTTTGCTGATATGATTAATCTACTTAACAATTTTTTCAAAATTGGTTGATTTAAATAGGTGTGATATGGATAAAAAGAAAACAAAACGCAGATACTATGAAGTCGGGTTACAAATTGAAGATTTACTATACTCTGGTGTTTTTAAGGCAGGGGAAAGACTACCTTCTGAAAGAGAGTTAAGTGAACGATTTGATAGTAGTCGTGCGACAATTCGTGAAGCAATCATTATGCTTGAATTAAAGGGGCTAGTTGTTGTTAAACAAGGTGCAGGGATATACTTTATCGATTCTCCTGAAAAAATTACGCAGCGTACGGTCATTCCATACAACGATGTTGGCCCTTTTGAATTGTTGCAAGCTCGTCAAATTATTGAATCTAACATTGCTGCATTTGCTGCTTCTCAAATTAAAATTAACGAATTACGTGAATTGAAAAGAGTGCTGGATATGCAAGTTCAAGAATTGAACGGTGATAGTGAGAAATTTGAAGAATTGGATCGTATGTTTCATTGTTTAATCGCTGAATCTACACAAAATAGAGTGTTAATTAATCAAGCAGCAGAAATGTGGCGAAATGTCCGTGTAGAGAACCCCCTTTGGAAAGCGTTAAATGATAAATATTTGCATGAACCTCGATTAAAAGAGAGTTGGTTACAAGATCATAAAACAATCTTTATGGCTCTACAAAGAAAGTCACCGGAAGAAGCAAAGCAAGCTGTGTGGCAACATATTGAGAACTCTAAACAAGAGTTACTAAAAATTGCAAGTTCAGATAATGGCGTAGAAGCTGATTTAGATGACTATTTTTTCTCTATGGATATGGCTATCTAACATTCGATATAGCGATATTAACATTATATGTGAGATTTAAAGTGGCTAACAAAAGATTAATTTTGTTAGCCACTATTGATTATGATCAATTTAATTGGAAAACTTCATAAAGTATCTGAATCTGTTCATGAAAAACGGCGTTTATAGAGTGAGTTGTGAACATCTTTTGCTGCTTTTACCATATCTTCATAAGGTGTATCCGTAATAGAAACAAAACCTACGTTATAGTTTTCGCCATCGTATGAACGGCCTGTAATCGGTGAATCTATATATTGAAACCAATGTGCACCAACAAAGTATGGATTATCAATAACAGAGTTCATATAAGCTTGGTACATTTCTCCCCTTTCTTTTTGGTTATCTGCAGTAACTAATCCTGGATGAAACAGACCAGTATCTTTTGCGCCTATATGAAACTCACCAATAATGCTTGGCATATCAATGTCAGATAAAAATGCCCAAGCTTCTGGGTGTAGGCCTTCTTTATAATAATTATAACTAATTACATCACAATGCTTCGCTGCAGCACGTACTACATCAGGAGTCATACCCCAATCGGCAAATCGACATCCTAAGTATAAGTGATTTGGCAATCTTCTTTTTAACGAGTCATTAACTATACGGAAATATTCTGTGGCATATGCTTCCAATAGCATCCCATAATCATCTAGTTGTGCTTCATTATGCAGAAGGTTGTTAACGCCACTTGCTAAAGATTCCCAACTTGAAATATTGGTTAACCAAGCCTTATTTAATGCCTCAATTTTTCCATATTTATCTTGAAGCAGTTTAACAAATACTGCTTTTGTAGGGCTATCACATGCATCACGGGTTAATGTATGAATAGCAATACCATGTTGACCAGTAATGGTACCCATACGCCCCCAACTTTTTTCATTATCAATAAATATACCAACACACCAAGGTGATTGATTGATTTCATTTTCTATTTGTTTAGCTGTTGCTTCAGCTCTAACTTTGAATAATGGATCAAAAGGGTCTGGTAATGGAGACCAGAAATCATCGCCACTACTTACTGTTTTGAAATCACCGATAATCCATCCATTTGCGAAAAAAGGGAGTTTTTTGTTTGAATAAAAATCGGGTGCAGTCCAGTTTCCCAAAGAAGAAAAGCCCCAGTTGAGCATGCGATCGATAGTAACATCACGCCATTTTTGCATGAAATTATTACCATATTTACGGTGAAGGTTAGCCGCATAAAAGCTGTATGTTTCACCTTGATCTAAAGCGCCTTCAAATAACTCTCTCATATAGGCATAATGTTGCCCTAAAGGTTCATCGTATTTAGGTAACCATTGAAAACAATCTCTTCTTATTGCACTGAGAACTTTTGCCGTTGATTTAGAATCCATTGAAACTTCAAGTTTTTCAAGTGAATCTTCTGGTGTGAGGTCGTCTGCATTACGTTGTTGAATAGTATTATGGTCATAATCAACACCAGTCATGGTGTATGAGTTTGCTAAACGTATAATATCTAAGCCTGTTGCAAAATATGGATAACCATCAGGATCAATTAATGACCATTTACCATCAATTTTCTCAGTTCTAAAGAAACCTGTAGCTTTATATTGTCCTTTACCTGTAAAACCACTAAAACGTGAACGATTGGGGAGGGATCCTTTAGATAGTTCTTTTAATTCTTCTTGTGTTTTATGCGCTAATTCTTGGTCTGAATGAATTTTTTCTGGATATTCGAAGTGGGCGTTTTGACCATATTGGTCAATAATATTCGTTAAATACTTAGCGTTACATTTAGGGCTTTCTAAGAGTCGGAAGTGGCTCAGCAGTAAAGTATGGTCAATTAAGCTACCATTGATACTGAATTCTATTCTTTGGATGTTAGTGAGATCTAAATTCATTTCCCCCCACATCCATGTAGCGTAAATACTGTCATGCTTCCAAGGCGCTGGATTGGAACGAAAACCAGAATAATAGTTGGTCTTTCCGTTTAAATATTCTCCTTTTAATTCAATTAGGTATGTATGATTTGACTGTCCTGCAATATTTATACTTCTGCTGTGCATTTGGCCCTTATGATCAAAAATATTAATAAACACCTGACTTGAGCGACGCCCTATGTTGTGAGCATTAAAAGCAAAACAAAAGTTTGCTAATTGACTCCAATCCCAGACTTCATCCATAGTTGGGATGATATCCATACTGGTATACATATGTTCTTTACTTTTTGAGTGAATTTCTACAGCTTTATCTCTCTTTTTCGCTATGACATTTTTAAATTTAAATCCATCTGGAAACGTTTCCATGTTTTTTTCAAAAAGAGGAATGTAATTTTCACCATTTCTTTCAATAAAGTGTGTTTTGTCCAATGCCATTACTACCTCCTTAATATCCCTTATTTATTTTGAATTCACTAAGATATGGTATAACTTGAATGTTTGTAAGCGTTTTACACATTCCCTATATAGTATTACGTCCTTGATTTATGAGATTAGCTTTAGATCACACTCCAAAAACATAAATTATATACCTTTGAATTATAAGTAATTATTTTTAAATCAAGAAAAATATTTGTTTGTTTTTTATTAATTCTATAGAAGGTATTATTTAAATTATCCATTTTCTGTGGAAACGATTACATATATTTGGAGGAGATCACAGAAGTGAGTAAATGAAGGTTGTTATTATTGTGGTTCAGAAATTCTTAATTGAGGACATTGCAATGAAAGTTTTAGTGACTGGGGGATTAGGTTATATCGGTAGTCATACTTGTGTGCAATTGATTGAAAATGGTTATGAACCCGTGATTATTGATAATCAATCAAACAGTAAACAAGAAGTCTTAAATCGCATTGAACTATTAACAGGTTGTAAGCCCTTATTCTTTCATGGGGATATCCGAGATGAAGCATTTTTAGATTCAATATTTTCAAAACATGATATTGATGCGGTAATTCATTTTGCTGGTTTAAAAGCTGTTGGGGAATCAGTAGTGAAGCCCCTTGAATATTATGATAACAATGTGAATGGTTCATTGGTTCTTGCTCGTTGTATGAAAAAAGCAAATGTAAAAACGATAATTTTTAGCTCTTCTGCAACGGTTTATGGTGATCCAGAAACCGTTCCGATTACAGAAGACTTCCCTACTGGGAATACAACAAACCCTTATGGAAGTAGTAAACACATGGTTGAGCAATGTTTGAGCGATCTATTTGTATCGGATGGTACGTGGAGTATTACGTTATTACGATACTTCAACCCAGTAGGAGCTCATAGCAGTGGAATTATGGGAGAAGATCCTCAAGGTATTCCCAATAATTTAATGCCATTTATTGCGCAAGTTGCGGTTGGGCGCAGAGATAAGTTAGCGATCTTTGGTGATGACTACCCAACTCAAGATGGTACTGGTGTTAGGGATTATATACACGTTGTAGATTTGGCTGATGGGCACTTAGCAGCATTAAACTACTTATCAAATAAATCTGGTTTACATATATACAATTTAGGGACAGGTACCGGCAGTAGTGTATTGGATGTTGTTAATGCTTTCTCTGATGCTTGTGGCCATGATATAGGTTATGAAGTTAAACCACGCCGTGCTGGTGACATAGCTGAGTGCTGGGCAAGTACTCAAAAGGCAGAAAAAGAGCTCGGATGGGTAGCAAAGCGAACGATAGCAGAAATGACAGTTGATACATGGCGCTGGCAATCGAGCAATCCAAATGGTTATGAAGACTAATAATTAAAGGTGTAAAAACATGACGTCAAATATTGAATTTAATCCAGTTGATCACCCGCATCGCCGATATAATCCATTAACAGGTCAATGGATATTAGTTTCGCCACATAGAGCAAAGCGGCCGTGGAGTGGTCAGGATGAAGTGCCAGTAATTGATTCGATTAAGCCGTATGAAGAGCGCTGTTTTCTATGCCCTACTAATACACGAATTTCTGGGGATGCTAATCCTGACTATAAAGGAACTTATGTTTTTCAAAATGACTTTGCGGCACTAATGCCTGACTCACCAAATGCACCAGAGTCTAATAACCCTTTGTTTAAAACTCAAGGAGTGCGAGGATTGAGCCGTGTTATCTGCTTTTCTCCTGATCATAGTAAAACATTACCAGAACTTAAAGTAGTACAAATACGAAATGTTATAGATACATGGAATGAACAAATAGAGGAGCTAGGTAAATCTTACTTATGGGTTCAGGCTTTTGAAAATAAAGGTGAGGTTATGGGGTGTTCTCAACCACATCCACATGGCCAAATTTGGGCAAATAGCTTTTTACCCAATGAGATTGAACGTAAAGATAAATACTTACGTGAATATTATGAGCAATATGGATCAAACTTATTGATTGATTATGTCCAAGCCGAGTTAAAAGATGGCTCTAGAACGGTTTTAGAGACCGATTTTTGGATAGCGGTTGTTCCATATTGGGCTGCTTGGCCTTTTGAAACGATGTTATTACCAAAAGTTCCTGCTCAAAGAATGGGTGATCTTACTGATGAGCAGAGGGATGATTTAGCAATAGCGATTAAAAAATTAACCTCTCGTTATGATAATTTATTTCGATGTTCATTCCCATATTCAATGGGGTGGCACTATGCACCATTTTTCGATAATGATTTAGAAAAAGACGATAAGAGTACCGAGCATTGGCTACTTCATGCTTTGTTCTATCCACCATTATTGCGCTCTGCCACAGTGAAAAAATTTATGGTTGGCTATGAAATGCTCGCAGAAAGTCAACGTGATTTGACGGCAGAGCAAGCCGCTGAACGTTTACGTGAAGTAAGTGATAAGCACTATAAAGAAGCATAATGGAATATGAAGTAGAGTGAGTATCCTCAGATATCAAAACTCTTTAATTAATAAATTGTAAAGGTTGCTTTTAAGCTGACCCATAAAATAAAGGTTTAAGTATGACAGAACGTTCAAAACAACTGATTGAAGCTGTATCAAGTGCTTTTGAAAGCGTATTTGGTTATTCCGCTGGAAATATTATCCAAGCTCCTGGACGAGTGAATTTAATTGGTGAACATACAGATTACAACGATGGGTTTGTTCTACCATGCGCAATTGATTATCAAGCGATTGTAGCGGCTAATAATCGAGAGGATACAATTGTTCGAGTCATCGCTGTTGATTATAACAATCAAGTTAATGAATTTGATATTTCTGAACCTTTGGTTTTTGATCAAGATACAATGTGGGTCAATTATATTCGTGGTGTCATAGACTGCTTACAAAAACGAGGTTATACATTTGGGGGGGCAGATATTGCAGTATCGGGTAACGTTCCACAAGGTGCTGGGCTTAGCTCATCTGCAGCTTTAGAAGTTGTGATCGGACAGACATTTAAAGTCCTTTATAATTTAAATATTACTCAACAAGAAATCGCATTGAATGGTCAGCAAGCTGAAAATGAATTTGTTGGTTGTAATTGTGGGATTATGGATCAATTAATTTCTGCGGAAGGTAAACGTAACCATTCGTTGTTGATTGATTGTCGAACATTAAAAACACAAGCTGTATCAATGCCTGAAGACATGGCAATAGTGATCATTAACTCCAATAAGAAACGTGGCTTAGTTGATAGTGAATACAATACTCGCCGCCAGCAATGTGAAGAAGCGGCTGAGTTCTTCGGAGTGAAAGCTCTACGTGATGTAACGATTGAACAGTTTATAGAGCGTCAAGCCGAACTTGATCCAGTTGTTGCAAAGCGCGCAAAGCATGTTATTACGGAAAATACACGTACGCTTGAAGCTGCTGAATCGCTTAAGTCACATGATATGCAACGACTATCTACATTAATGGAGTTATCACACGTATCTATGCGAGATGACTTTGAAATTACTTGTCCAGAAGTGGATACGATTGTTGATATTGTAAAAACGGTTATTAATGATCAAGGTGGTGTTCGAATGACTGGAGGTGGTTTTGGTGGTTGTGTGGTCGCCTTAGTTCCACCATTTCTTGTGGATGCGGTGAAACAAGCTGTTGAATCTCAATATGAAAAATTGACAGGTTTAAAAGAAACTATCTATGTTTGTAAAGCAATGGATGGTGCTAATCAATTGAGATGGTTGTAATGAAACAAAAATCACTTAATTACCCCAAATCAGTTTATTCGTTATATAAAACAATGCAAGAAGGTAAGGCAAAAGATGGAGCGGTCAGTAACCTTGTTACTTTAACAAATAATAAGGGAATGACAGCAACCTTCATGGATATTGGTGCCACTTGGCTCAGCTGTACAGTACCGTTAGAAGACAGCAATAGGGAAGTTCTATTAGGTATTGATACTTTAGATAAATTCTATCAACAAAAATGTTATTTAGGAGCCACTGTTGGAAGGTTTGCTAATAGAATCAATAATGGCAAATTTTCAATAGATGGCGTTGAGTATCATGTAAATAAAAACCATGAACGATATTGTCTACATGGAGGGGTAGAAGGATTTGATCAACGTAGGTGGTCTGTTGAATTTCAAAGTGCCACTCAAGTAATTTATTCGTTAATTTCTCCTGACGGGGACCAAGGTTTTCCTGGAGAGCTTGACGTATCTGTAAGTTATAGGCTAACGGAACAAAATGAAGTCGAAATTGCTTACCGTGCATTTACAACGAAAACTACACCAGTTAATTTAACGAATCATGCCTACTTTAACCTAGATGGGCACAATGAGAAAATGGATTGTCGCCAGCATGAATTATTGATTCTTGCTGAAAAGTTTCTTCCAACTGATGAGTATGGAATACCATTAAATTATATTGATACTGTTGAGAATAAAGGCTTAGACTTTCGAAGCTGTAAACAAATAGGGCAAGACTTTTTAACTGATCCAGAACAAAGAATAGTCGGTGGTTATGACCATTCATACTTGCTTGATTTTTGTAATAATATAAACCCTAATGTAGTCGCCAAAGCAGCTTCATCGGATTATTCTATTGTGATGAAGGTTAAAACAACCCAACCAGCTTTACAGTTTTACTCGGGAAACTTCTTAAATAATTGCCCAGGACGAAAAGAAACGGTGTATGAAAATTATTCGGGATTTGCCCTAGAGACCCAGTGTTTACCAGATTCACCTAATCACCCTGAGTGGTTAACAAGTAATACACTTCTACAGCCGGGTCAGCCATATAGACATAAAACAATTTATCAGTTTATTTATTAACTCAGTTATTCTCGAGCGCTGACGCTCGAGAATAACTTAATATTTTCTTATTTATCTTCTACCATTTTATCCCAACGTTGCATTATCTTCATATAATCTTGCTTTGGGTTAAGCATGAAAGAAGTAATATCATTTGGCATATCAGCACCTAACTCTACAGAAAGTGTTCCTACTGGAAAAGTGACAAAATTTCCAGCATCACGAGCATCTTCATAAGGTTTTGCTAATGGAGGTATACCAGATGTGCCATTTTTCAAGGTAGAAATAGAAGTATCGGCTTTCACATATAAGCTTAGGTTTTTATCATGCATCCAATAATCGATCCATTTTTTTGCTGCTTCTTTGTGTTTTGCATCTTTTGGAATTGCCCAGCCAGGACCATTATAATCTAATGAAATAGCCTTAGTGCCATTGATGCTAGGGAATGGGTGCAAGCTAAAATTTTCGGGCAATTGATCTTTTTGGAATGGGCCAATATTCCACAAGCCTTGAGGAAGCATTGCTACTTTGCCTGATTGAAAGGAGGTTAATGCAACTGACCAAGGATCCGTTCCTGCACTGATTTTAGGATCGAAACATTTGGCATCGATCATTTTTCGGAATGCTTCAAAAGCATTCTTCAATGATTGGGTTTCAGAAAACTTTTTCTTCCCACTCATTAAATCATTAATCAGAGTATGGTCAGGTTTATCGTTGTTTGCTAAGCCCATTGCCAAGAAATAAATAAAAGGAGTCCATCCACCATTATTAGCAGCTAACAACATAGGTTGAACACCATGAGAATCCAACTTTGTACACGCTTGAGTTAACTCTTCTATAGTTTGTGGATATTGTGAAATACCAGCTTCTTTAAATAATGTATTATTGACAAAAACACCCATACCAGAAATTTGTAGCATAGCGTAATAAGTTTTATCATCGATACCAAGATATGGGATAAGCTCAGGTTTTATTCTATTGAGAAATGGTTGATCATTAAGTGGTATTAACTGGCCATTCCCTCCCCAATGCTGAATAAATTCGCGGTCAACCATGACGACATCTGGTGGGTTTCTTGCTTGGAACCGAGCAGGGATACTCGTAACCATATCGTTGCGGGCCATGTAGTTAAGTTTAATTTTAATGTCAGGATTAGCTTTTTCAAACCGTTCAATAATTGTTGGGAAGTTAGCCACTTCAGCACCAGCTCCTTTCCAACTTGAAACTTCAAGAGTGGTTATATCAGCATAAGTAGGGCTACTGAAAGATAAAGCTAGTCCACAATAGAGCGATAGTTTTTTGAGTTTCATCTATACACATCCTTTTGTTGTATTAATTCACTTGGCATCAATATTTGAATAAGCACGAAAAAGTGTTTAACACCACTGAAGAAAAACAAGTATGTGCGGTTTAAAAAAATTGATTCTAAGTTGTGAGATATGGTTGTAGAGAAACTTGCCCAACTACACGCAAAGCGATAGGCAAGTAGGTAATAAAAAGCGAACTCTCAAGCCCGCTTTTTATTTGGGTTTAAACTAATTATTCTTACGCGCTTGATTTAGACGATCTTTCGCTGCTAGAGCATCCCAGCGCTGTAGAATTTTGTTGTAATCTTGATTTGGATTTAACATAAATGAAGTGATGTCATTTGGCATTTCTGCACCTAAATCAACACCAACGGTACCAACAGGGAAGGTTACTTTGTGTCCCGCATTTCGAGCATCAAGGTATGGTTTGGCAAGAGAAGGCACACCATTGGTTCCATTTTTTAGAGTTGTAATTGATGTGTCTGCTTTTACATAAGTTGATAAGTTGGCATCTTGCATCCAAAAATCTACCCACTTTTTAGCGGCATCTTTATGCTTTGAATCTTTTGGAATAGCCCAGCCGGTTCCGGTATAGTCCATTACAATTGCTTTTTGGCCATTAATACTAGGGAATGGATGCAAGCTAAAGTTTTCTGGTAATCCATCTTTTTGGAATGGAGCTATATTCCATAACCCTTGTGGTAACATTGCAACTCGCCCAGATTGGAAAGTCGTAAGTGCGACAGACCAAGGGTCAGTACCTGCACTGATCTTAGGTTGAATACATTCCGCTTCTACAATCTTTTTCATCCCTTCAAAGGCCTGCTTGAAAGAAGCGTTATCCGCAAATTTTTCTTCACCAGAGACTAAACGATTAATCATTTCTGGATCCGGTGTATCAGAGTTCGCTAATCCCATAGCTAAGAAATAAACATATGGAGTCCAACTACCATTGTTGGCAGCCAATAACATTGGTTTAATTCCATTTTGTTTTAATTGACCACAAACCTTAGTTAACTCATCAATTGTTTGAGGGTATTGAGTTATGCCCGCTTTTTTAAACAAATCGTCATTGACATAAACGCCCATACCGGAAACTTGCATCATGGCATAATATGCAGAGTCACCTAAACCAAGATAGGGTTTTAAGCTTGGTTCTATGCGATTAATAAAGGGTTGGTCATTAAGTTTCATAAGTTGACCATTCCCCCCCCAATGCTGGATAAATTCACGATCGACCATTACAACATCCGGTGGATTTCCTGCTTGAAAACGAGCGGGAATACTTGTGATCATATCGTTACGAGCCATGTAATTAAGCTTTACTTTTATGTCAGGATTTTCTTTTTCAAATTTAGCAATAATATCCGGAAATCCAGCGACTTCTGTTCCTGCGCCTTTCCAACTGGATACTTCTAGAGTTGTGGCAGCTGAAGTAAGAGTGCTTGTTCCTAGCGTTAGCGCTAACCCGCAACACAAAGAGAGAGTTTTTAAATTCATATCTTTTTTGTCCTATTGTTATATGCAAATCACTTTGCTGTTATCTTCATTAATTTATTTAACTGCCCCTGCAGTCATGCCATTTACGATCTGTTTAGAGAGAGCAAAGAATACGATAAGCAACGGTAAAGAGGCTAAAACTGCTGCTGGGAATAGCTGTGTAGGGTCAACAGAATAGGTCCCTAAGAAACGTAATACCGCTGGCATAATGGTTAATTTGCTTTCGGAAGTAATAAATAACAGTGGGTTTACAACATCATTCCAAACACCAAGAGTGACAAAAATCGCTAGGGTGCCGGTAATTGGTTTCAACATTGGAAAAATTATGTACCAATAAGTCTTTAAGAATGTTGCTCCATCTAAAGTTGCGGCTTCTTCTAATTCTTTAGGGATAGCTTTCATAAAGCTAGTGTAAAAGAATACACCTAATGGTAAATGACCCACAGTATAGACGATAACTAAGCCTATATAGGTATCTAATAAGCCAAGGTCGCGCATAAATAAATATAACGGAGTTAGAGCAGCAAAGGGTGGTATCACCATACCTAACATAAAGAAAATATACGCAGTATTAGTTAATTTACCTTTAATCCTAGCTAATGGATAAGCAGCTAAAGATGAAAGAATAGCTACTGCAATAATTGTCGTAACGGTAATTCCAATCGTATTCATTACTGTTCCAAAATAGTTCATGTCTGATATGACATTTACATAATTAGAAAAATGTAATTCTGTTGGTAAGCCTAAAGGCTCTAACATTATTTCTTTACGGCTACGGAAAGACATAAAGATCATATAGACAACTGGCGATAGAATAACTGTAGTAATGAGGCACATAAGCCCAATTAACGAACCTTGCTTAATATTACGCGGCGTTAATAATTTCTTTTTGTGAGTTCTTTCCACAGTAGTGCCCACCATATTTTGAGTATCAGTTGAGGTAATGTTGTTCATTATATTTTATCCTCTCTTGAGCGTAAGTAGCTGTTTTGCAATATAGTAATAAGTGCAACAAATACAATCATTACAACGGAAAGTGCAGCAGCCATACCATATTTAAACTCTTGGAAGATAAGCATAAAAATACGTAAGCCTAATGTCATGGTTGAATAATCTGGCCCCCCACCAGTCATAATAAATGGGTATTCAAATGACTTTAATGTACCAATAGTTGCTAAGGTAATATTTACTGTAATTGCAGGGGCAAGTAGAGGAATATCAATATAAAAGAATGATTTGATTGGAGATACCCCATCAACTCGAGCCGCATCTTTTACTTCGGAAGAAATGCCAGCGTATCCTGCAAGGAATATTGCTGTTGAGTAACCAACAAACATCCATACGTGTACAGCTGCAACAGAAAAAATGGCTATTTGTGAATCACCTAACCAAACTTGTTGGAAGTTACCAAGACCAATAGAAGCGAGTAATTCGTTTAATCCCCCACCTAAAGGTGAGTATAAGTACTGCCAAATGTAACCAGCAATCACAAGAGAGAGCATTGATGGTACAAGAAGGGCCGTTCTTAACATATTTCGAACTTTAGGTATATTATAGAGAATAGAGGCAAAGATCAGACCTAAACCATTTTGAAAAATAACCACAGTGATGCCATAAACTAAAGTATTTTTAAGTACTTGTAGATATCTATGATCTTGAAATATAGCTTGATAATTTTCCAAACCAATCCACTTAGCCTCACCTATACCCGCATATTGTGTCATGGATAGGGAAACACCTTGCATAACTGGGTATATTGTAAATGTTAAATATAAAAATAATGCTGGTATTAAAAAATATAGTCGTTTGTCTATTCTCACAATCTCATCCTCTTTATTTTTTGCTTGATAAATGGATATAAGAAAATGAACTCTTACAAAACCTATCAAACTTTGAATTTAGACTAGCAGTTGTTTGGGTTAGTAAATGTGACAAAACTCAAACTAGTAAAACGTTTACACAGTTTGTCTTTATTCATTTCTTGTTTATATGCGGCAAATCACAAATAGGATATAAATAGTGTTAATAGGTTAACCAATAGCCTTGTGTTTTTGTTTTTTGGTTGTTAGTTTTATCTGGAATTGAATTTTAAAGGCTTGTAGTTATGGCAGACATAAAGTTATCAAATGTAAAAAAACGCTTTGGTAAAGTACAAACAATCCATGGTGTTGATTTAGAAATAAACCATGGTGAGTTTGTGGTATTCGTTGGCCCATCAGGCTGTGGTAAATCGACATTATTGCGCTTAATTGCGGGATTAGAAACGATATCTGATGGTGATGTATATATTGGCGACACTTTAGTTAATGATGTTGAGCCTGCAGAGAGGGGAATATCAATGGTATTCCAATCTTATGCGTTATATCCACATATGACGGTTGAGCAAAATATGGGTTTTGGCTTGAAAATGAATGGTGTAGCTAAAGATAAAGTTAAATCTCAAGTTGAGATTGCTGCAAGAACATTGCAGCTAGAAGAATTGTTAAAACGTAGACCTAAAGAGTTATCTGGTGGTCAACGTCAACGTGTTGCAATTGGACGAGCGATTGTTCGTAACCCTAAAGCATTTTTATTTGATGAGCCACTATCAAACCTAGATGCAGAGTTAAGAGTTGAAATGCGTTTACAAATTGCTCGCTTACACCAAGAATTAGATACGACAATGATTTATGTTACGCATGATCAGGTAGAAGCTATGACGTTAGCTGATAAGATTGTTGTATTGAAAGATGGAAGGATTGAGCAGGTCGGTTCGCCTTTAGATCTTTATAAAAAACCAACCAACATGTTTGTGGCCGGCTTTATTGGTTCACCAAAAATGAATTTTATTGACGTAAATGTCCAACGAGTAACGGTTGACAGTTTGGTTGTTAAGTTACCAGATGATCAGGTTATTGATATGCCTTTCGCTGGTTTAGGTGATGAGCTTGCTGGTCAAACTTTGAAGTTAGGTATTCGTCCTGAGCACTTAAATATGAAAGAAAAAGGAGAAGTTTGCATTAAATTTACTTCTGAGGTGGTTGAGCGATTAGGTAATAGTACTTATTTATTTGGTCAATATGTATACCAAGAAGGTTTCGTAGTACATCTTCCAAGTGATAAAGAAGTGAATGCATATGAAACTATTCCACTTTGGTTTGAACTTAGGAAGTGCCATATCTTTAATCAAGATGGGCAATGTATTAGCAACTAATTGAAAAATCAACGATTATAGGTCGCATGTCTTTGCGACCTTATTATCTACTTCCCTTTCATAATTCTATTTAATTATTATTTTGAAATAATATCAATGTTAAGCCTAGTCTTTTTTTGAATCATAATAATATCCTAATAAAGGAGAAAGTTTGATGTTGCTCACGAAAAATTGGTATGGTAATTATGTAAAATATATTAAACCAATTTTATTTAGTCCACCATTGGTGTGATGTGATTTATTAGTTAATGGAAGCTATATATGAAATGTTATCAAATGTACGTTGATGGTCAGTGGATCAATGCAAAGAATGGCAAATTAGATCAAGTTCTTAATCCTTCGACAGAAGAAATCATCGCTCAAATACAAGATGGTGATGCTGATGATGCAGAATTTGTGTTATCTGTGGCTAAAACTGCTCAACAAGGTTGGAAACGAAAGCCCGCTCGTGAAAGGTCGGAATTAATGAGAAAGTTTGCTCAAGAAATTCGTAATCAACGTGAGTTTCTAGCGGATCTTTTAGTTAAAGAACAAGGTAAATTGTTAAAAGTAGCTCTAGGTGAAGTTGATGTTGCCGCTTCTTTTATTGATTATGCTTGTGACTGGGCTCGTCAAATGGACGGTGATATTGTTCAATCTGATAATGAAAATGAACACATCTGGATTCAGAAAATCCCACGCGGTGTCGTTGTGGCTATCACTGCTTGGAATTTCCCCTTAGCTCTTGCGGGCCGAAAAATTGGCCCAGCATTAGTCGCTGGTAATACGATTGTTGTTAAGCCAACATCTGAGACACCATTAGCCACATTAGAGTTGGGCTATATCGCAGAAAAAGTTGGCATTCCTGCTGGTGTTCTTAATATTGTGACAGGTGGTGGGGCAAGCCTTGGTGGTGCGTTAACTTCCAATCCTATGACTAATATGGTGACAATGACAGGTAGTACACCTGTTGGTCAGCAAATTATTAAAGCATCTTCTAATAATATGGCTCATGTGCAATTGGAGTTAGGTGGAAAAGCCCCTTTCATTGTGATGGATGATGCTGACTTAGAACAAGCCGCTGCTGCAGCATTACATTCTCGCTTTGATAACTGTGGTCAAGTTTGTACATGTAATGAACGTATGTATGTTCATTCCGCCGTTTATGAAGATTTCATGTCGATTTTTATGGAAAAAGTAAAAGGCATTAAGGTGGGAAATCCCATGAATTCGGATTCTGATATGGGGCCAAAAGTTAACGCACGAGAACTTGAGCATATGGAGCAACTTGTTGCTCAAGCAATTGAAGAAGGTGCTACTTTAGCTTATGGCGGTAAGCGTTTAACTGGTGGTGAGTTTTCGCAAGGCTATTGGTTTGAGCCAACCGTGCTTACCAATGTTAAACAAGAGATGACGATTGTACATGAAGAGGCTTTTGGACCTATTCTGCCTGTGATCAAGTTTGATACTTTTGAAGAAGCTATTGGATACGCTAATGATAGTGACTATGGATTAGCGACTATGATTTGTACTCAAAATATTAAAAATATCCATCGTTTAACTCATGAACTTGAATGTGGTGAAATTTATGTTAACCGTGGCCATGGCGAACAACATCAAGGCTTCCATAATGGTTATAAATTGAGTGGTACTGGTGGTGAGGATGGTAAGTACGGTTTTGAGCAATACTTAGAGAAGAAAACCTTCTATGTGAATTTCGGTTAATTTATTTGTATTTATTCACGCTATTTTAAACAAAAATCTCAAACTTAAAACTGGCCCTCAATAGTTGGACAACCAACATTGGGGGTTATTTATGTCTAAATACATCAGAGAATTGAAACACAGCATTGTACAATGTTGTGTGACAGCAAACCTTCAGGAATCCTTGTCAAAGAGTTCTCTATTTCTATCTGCTAAATTAGTTATTTGGCCACAGTTAACATTGTAAACATCCCCTAAAATAGGTGCATTTCCATTTAGAGTTCTCGCGTTTAAACTGACTTAAACGGAGAACCATTATGAAAAAGTCACGTTATACAGAATCACAAATCGTTAAGACCTTAAAAGAAGTGGAAGCAGGTCGGAAAGTATCGGATGTTTGCCGTGAATACGGTATTGCTGACGCCACTTATTATATAATTGGAAATCGAAATACGGTGGCATGGAAAGCTCAGATATCAAGCGGCTAAAAGAGCTTGAGGAAGAGAACTGTAGATTAAAACAGATGTATGCCGGTTTGAGTTTAGACCATTCTATTCTCAAAGATGTGATTGAAAAAAGCTGTAAAACCATCGGTTCGCCGTGAGCTCGTTGATTATGTGCGAAAAGCACATAATGTTAGCTTACGCAGAGCTTGCCGAGTTGTTGGCATTAGCGACTCAGTTTATCGGTATCAATCAAATCCTCATCGAGATGATGGACTCATTTGTGCTCTTCAAAAGGCTGTTGAACGTTATCCTGCTTATGGTTTTAGTAAGCTATTTAAAACGCTGAGACGTTGGCAATATAAATGGAATCATAAACGTGTGCATCGCGTGTATCGTTTATTAAATTTAAATATGCGCCGTTGATGTAAGAAACGATTACCAAACAGAAACCCTGAACCACTTTGCGTACCAGAAAAAGCTAATGTGTGCTGGTCTATGGATTTTATGAGTGATTCATTAATGTGCGGTCGACGTTTTCGTACTTTTAATCTATTGGATGATTTTAATCGTGAAGTACTCGCAATAGAGAGCGATTTGAGCTTACCTACAGCTCGCGTACTTCGAGTGCTTGATCGCGTTATTGCGTGACGGGGTTATCCAGAAAAGATAAGAATGGATAACGGACCTGAATTTATTTCAGTCCAATTAGCTGATTGGGCTGAGCTCAGCGGTGTTGAGCTCGAGTTTATTAAACCAGGGAAACCAACATAGAACTCATATACAGAACGCTTTAACAGAACATACCGTGATGCCATTTTGAATATGTATGTCTTTAAAACATTAAATGAAGTTCGTGAATTAACAGAAAATTGGTTAAACGAATATAACCATGAACGGCCACGTGACTCATTGGATGATTTAACCCCGTGGGAATACTTGGTCAAATCACAACAACGAGAAAACTCTAATTTTGAGTGTCACTAAAAAAGGGATGTTTACACGTTCACTCAAAAAAATAAATAAGATTAAGTGTTCATAAAACTTGATTACAAATTTTTTATACTAACTAAAATTTTTAAAAAAATCAGTTTCTATATTTTCAATAAATTACTTTAACTTGATCACAAAAATATTTCATTTATTTACTCATAATGTAAACGTTTACCTTTCTAGGGCTGGGATTGGTAAGCCTATAATAACTATTGAAACAAAAGGATATTATCGTGAACTTTAAGATAGATTCTATCGCCTTAGCTGTTTTATCAGGGGTATTGATAACAAGTTATACGGCGACCTCAACACCAGTTTATGCTGAGACAAAAGCTGAGAAACAAGAAGATTTAAGTAGTATTAGTGTACCAATCGAATTAACGGATGATGCTTTTTTGGATAAAACAGAAACATCGTTTACTTCTTATGCTAAGCAAGGGAATGCTTTAAAAGTACATTTTGATGCTGTTTCTAAAGATGAAGCAAATTCAAAATGGCCTAATATCAAGCTTCACCCAATTGCAGGGACATATGATTGGCTTAATAAAGGTGGTCTGAAACTTAAATTAGAAAACCCAGGAGATCGTAAGGTGCGATTTGAATTGAAAGTCGCAGATAGTATTGGAATTATGGGGGCAGAAGCACATCAATTAGATTTGCCTATTTATTTAGATGCTGGTGAAACTAAAACAGTTGACTTTCTTTTTAATGGTACAGCGCGAGGATTAGAGGGTTACCGCGGTGGTAGTGAGCTTGACTTGAAAAATATTGCTGAATTTCAATTTTATGCAGTGGGTCCAATAGAACAACAAGAAGTCATTATCCATTCAATCGATTATATTGAAGGGACTGGAGACTTTGTTAAATCTCAAGCACGTACAAATACTGTTATTCAAACCGAGATCCCTAGTTTATTGACTGTCGCAAATTTTGAAAATTCTGAAGATATGGCCAAGATTGAGCGACATACGGGGACTAAAATCAAATCAATATCTTCCCATTCAGGGCGAGCATTGCGAGTTACTTATACAACCGATGATGCATATCCTACAGTTAAATTTTCAGCAGGAAATAAAAAAGGTCAAGTATGGGATTGGTCTCATCATGGTGATGCTGCATTGGCTTTTGATGCAAAAAACTTAGGTGAGAGTGGTGTTCAACTATTTGTACGAGTTGACGATGATCTTGATGAGAAACTAGGTGGTCAATCAAATGGTTCAGCACATAGCCGAACTGGATATGTACAAATTGCACCGAACTCGGATGGAACCTATTATTTTACACTCAAAGACTTAGCTGAGGGTTTAAGCTCGGGTATGCGAGGTGAACCACCTAAGAAATCTTTTGCTGCGACTCAAGTTGTTTTTGGTTGGGGAGAAGGGCAATTAAACCCATCTAATATCGTTAGTTTTCAGCTTTACATGATGAACCCTACAACGACGTCGGAGTTAGAATTTGATAACTTCCGCTTAATACCAAATTTAAGCACTGATACAGAGCGCTACGTAGGTTTAGTTGATAAATTTGGACAATACACACAAGAAGATTGGCCATTAAAAGTTTATGACGAACAAGAATTAAAAGAACATGGCAAAGAAGACCTTGCATTAGCTAAATCTGCCACATTAATGCCTGACCGCAGTAAGTTTGGAGGGTGGAAAGAAGGGCCAAAATTAAAAGGGACTGGATATTTCCGTACTGAAAAAATAGAAGATAAGTGGGCTCTTGTCGATCCTGAAGGTTACTTATATTTTGTTACAGGTTTAGATAATATTCGTCTTGATGATAGCTATACCGTTACTGGTGTGGACTTTGCTGATGCAAAAGATATTGATACGAGTATCATCCGCCCAAGTGAAATTTCTACAGGTGGGTATATAGAAAATACCGATAAACGTGTTGTGAAATCAGATTTACGACATGGAATGTTTACTTGGTTACCCGATTATAAAGACAAACTTGCTGATAACTATAGCTTTAACCCAATGGTACATGCTGGACCATTGAAACATGGTGAAGTGTTCAGTTTTTATGCTGCGAATTTACAACGTAAATATGGAACTGATACACAAGTTCAAACTCATGATGTGTGGCGTGATGTGACCTTAGCTCGCATGCAAGATTGGGGCTTTACCTCTTTGGGGAATTGGTCAGAGCCTAGCGCTTTCTATGGCAATAAAAAAGTACCTTACACGGCACACGGTTGGATTACAGGAAAACACCAAAAGATTAGTACTGGTAATGATTACTGGGGACCATTGCATGACCCGTTTGATCCAGACTTCCGAAAATCAGTAGCAGAAATGGCAAAGAATGTAGCTGATGAAGTAAAAAATGACCCGTGGTGTATCGGTTATTTTGTCGATAACGAATTAAGTTGGGGGAATACCGAGGTAGATGCAAACCATTATTCACTTGCAGTCTCTGGGCTAAAAATGAAAGAAAGCGAAAGCTCAGCTAAAAAAGCATTCGATAAGGTATTAAAAGATAAATATGGTTCAATTGATAAATTGAACAAATCATGGGGGATACAAGTTAAATCTTGGGATGAGTTTTCACAAGGGTTTAATTTTACAGGCGATTATACTTCTTCAGTAAAAGAAGATCTCAGTCAACTGCTCTTTGTTCTTGCTGATCAATATTTTAAAGTTGTGAATGGAGAGATGCGAAAAGTCATGCCACACCATTTGAACTTAGGCTCTCGTTTTTCTGATTGGGGTATCACTCCTGAAGCAGCTAAAGCTGCCGCTAAATATGTTGATGTAATGTCATATAATCTTTATGCCAAGGACTTGGAATCAAAAGGAGATTGGAGTCGTTTAGAGGAGTTAGATAAACCAAGTATTATTGGTGAATTCCATTTTGGAGCGCTTGATTCAGGCTTATTCCATCCAGGGATTGTGAGTGCAGATGATCAACAAGGTCGTGCTGATGCATATAAGCATTATATGGAAAGTATTATCGCAAATCCGTACTTTATAGGAGCCCATTGGTTCCAATACATGGATTCGCCTGTAACTGGACGTGCATGGGATGGTGAAAATTATAATGTTGGTTTTGTGACAGTTACCGACACACCTTATAAACCATTGGTGGAAGCGGCAAAAGAAGTAAATAGAAGCTTATACCAAAGACGGTATGGTAATTTGAGGTGAACAATAAGCCATTGAATTTGTTGTAAATAGGGGCTTCGGTCTCTATTTTTATTTCTAAGGTATGAAATTAACAAACAATTTATAATTCTTTAAATAAGTTGATGAAATTTGATTGCCTTCATTAATGTGTGATCCAAATTTACAAATTGGTTTTCCAATTAGGGTATTGTTAGTGTAATCGTTTAACTAAATGGTAAATAAAATGAATACACAATATTCGAAAGCAGTAACTTATGCGTTAATTGTCGCATTAGGCGGTTTTGTTTTTGGTTTAGATGCAGCAGTGGTTTCGGGAACTGTTCGGTATATCAGTGCTGAGTTTGATTTAACTAATATGCAACTAGGTGTTGTCGTTAGTGCACCAAGTTTAGGGGCGATTATCGCTCTTTTAATTGCAGGTAAGTTGAGTGATAAATTTGGTCGCAAACATACATTGATAGGTATTGCTGGATTGTATTTATTTTCAGCTATTGGCTCAGCGCTTTCTACTTCTTTTGAAATGCTTACTGCTGCACGGTTTATTGGTGGTTTAGCATTCTGTTCATTATCTATTGCTTCTATGTATATTGGTGAAATTTCTCCAGATAGAGTTCGTGGTAAGTTAGTTTCAGCCAATCAACTAAGTATTGTGTTGGGGTTATCTTCTACATACTTTATCAATTATTTTTTAGTCTCAAATCTTTCGGAAGGAAGCTTGTTTTTTTCTGAGGCGAATATTTGGCGTACAATGTTTGCGACAGAAATTATTCCCGCACTAATTTGGTTTATCTTATTGTTTAAAGTTCCGCAGTCCCCTCGTTGGTTGATTTCCAAAGATCAAGATGCAAAAGCTAAAGCTATTCTAGTTGAGCTTTACCAAAACGAAGAAGAGAGCAGTGCTATATATAGAGATATTCGTTCTCGTATTGAAAACTTTTCTCAACCAAAGTATTTACATCAGATTCATGCTTTGTTCTCTACACGTATGCGTAAAATGGTCTTAATTGGAGTGACAATCGCAATTGTGCAGGGGATTACAGGGATGAATGCAATTTTGTTCTATGCACCTACAGTGTTCGAACAAATTGGTTTCAGTGGTAATGCTGCATTCCAGCAAGCGACATACGTTGGTATTGTCAGCTTTATTTTTACACTATTTGCTATCTTGTTCATTGATAAAGTAGGTAGAAAACCACTTATTGTTCTTGGGTTAACTGCAGCAGTGATTAGTCATACGATGTGTTGGTATGGTTTTAATAATGCAAGTTATATGGTGACAGAAAAATCAGTACAAAGTTTATCTACAGTTATGGATACGGCACCATTAGAGCCATTAATCAATCAGTCTTTTGAGAAAGATACTGAATTTAAACAGGCACTTTCAAGTGTTTTAGATACGTCAACGTTGAAGAAAGTCGAAGCAACTATTATTGAGGCTTCTATCCATATAAGCCCTGTATTAGTACTAATCGGTATATTAGCGTTTATTGCCGCTTTCCATATTTCTATTGGTCCAATTATGTGGGTGTTGTTTTCTGAAATATTCCCGAATTCAGTACGTAGTGCTGCGATTCCTATGTGTGCATTAGTGACTAGTATTGCAAGTTACTTAATTCAACAATTCTTCCCATGGCAACTGGCGAATATGGGGGCAGCAAATACATTTTTATCTTATGCAGGCTTTTCATTGATAGGTTTAGTGGTCTTGTTCTTCTTATTACCTGAGACTAAGAACAAGAGTATTGAAGAAATTGAACTAGCGTTAAGTCGTTCGTAAAATATCGATTCATAATGCAAAAATATAGAGCATCACCAGAAATGGTGATGCTTTTTTGGGGATGAATGACCGGTGGATTTGAACTACAAAAAGAGTACTTTTTTTGTACCATCAAGTTCAACGGTAAGTTCAAGATTGGAGTGTGTGGCCTCCATTTCTATAATGATTAAGGCTCTTCCTTGGTGAGTCGTGATGCATTGTTCTTTCGATGTATGAATCTTATGAGGTTGAATACTTGAGGCTGAGCCGTTATCTACCCCTATGATCTTGCCGCATGTTGTGCTTACTTTGATGTTTTTTTCTTGATGTCTAACAGGGTTATTATCTTGATCTGCTAACTGTATAACCAGTTGTTTCAGATTAGAGTTATGAGTGGATTCATCTATAATTTGTATTTGAGTTGCCTCATTACTGGTTGAAATAAATTCTTGAGTAACGATTTGTCCCTCATTGAAGCCTTTTGCGATTAATTGTCCATTATGGAAAGGAAGAGCCCAACGGAAAAAACGGTCTTCTTGTTCAGGCAGATACTGTTGACCAATACAGCGATTGTTCAACCACAGTTCCACTTGTTCGCAGTTAGACAGAACTTCAACAATTATCCATTCATCTTGTGAGTAATTCCAATGTTGATTTCGTTCTTCCCATACCCAAAGGGCTTGTTTCCATGCGTTGGGATCAGTAGCTTTAGCGCTACAAGTGGAAGGATCAATAATGAAGTCAGTTTTACTCGCTTGTTGGGTTGAAATATGCACCATAGGTTGTTCAGTCCATAATGATTGGAATAAGTAGTAGGATTGCTTTTCAAAGCCTGCTGCGTCCAGTAAACCACTGTTTGTGGTGCGCATTGGCCATTGATTATGGCTTTCTCCCATATAATTAATGCCTGTCCATAAAAATAGCCCTGCGACATGTGGACGATCTAATACTGCTTTCCATTCATGCCATTGAGGTAGGTTTTCGTTCCCGATAATAGGCAGCTTAGGGTAGTTCTCATGACCGTAGTCATATATAACACGACGGTAGCTAAAACCAATAACATCAAGTGCATCTGCATAACCGGATAAGTAGCTGGCGGAAGGAAGAATACAGTTGGCGGTGACAGGCCGAGTGGTGTCCAATTCTTTAACCCACTGAGACAGCTTGTTTGCGGTTTGACCAATATCGTATTGATGCTGAGGTAAGTCACTCAGAGCTTGTTTGATTTCTTGTGGAGTATGAGGGGGTAGGCTCCAGAAGTAGTTACCATCCCATTTAGCATCAAAAAATCCTGTTGCTTGTACATTTCTTGGATATGTCCATTCAACCTCATTACCGATACTCCACATAAAAATACAAGGATGGTTGAAGTGACTTTTTAATGTATTTTTCAAATCTCGTTCAGCATTAATTTGAAAATCAAAGCTATAGCCTTGTGATTCAAAATCGTCATGCTGATTACCCATATTGAAACGTTTATCTTTAGGGTAATCCCATTCATCAAAAAATTCATCTTGGACTAAGAAACCAAGTTGATCACAGAGTTCTAGAAGTTCAACAGAGGCTGGATTATGTGCGATACGAATTGCATTAACACCAGCTTTCTTGAGTTTGGTTAGTCGGCGTATCCAAACTTCTCTAGGGACTGCGGCCCCGACAAGTCCACCATCATGGTGTAAACACACTCCTTTGATCTTCATTGATTGGCCATTGAGATAAAAACCAGTATCAGCACAAAAATGAATATCTCGAATACCGATATTGGTTTGAACCTCATCAACTATTATATTGCCTTGATACACACGAGTTTGGACTTGGTACAGAGAGGGTGAACTTGGGGACCAAAGTTTAGGTGTGTTGAGTAGTAGGTCTAACATAATGGAGTGGGAACCTTGGGCTAAAGTTACTTGTTGTTGCTTATTAGCTACTAAATTGTTCTCCCAAAAGACACTAGTATCTATCTTGAGTGCTACATTTCCTGGCTGATCATTCTGGAGTTGTAAGCTTTGCTGTATTAAGGCTGTATTTGCATCAATGACTGTTGAGCATAACTGGTTTTCCCAAATTGGGATATAGATATCTTGGGTTGTAATTAGTTCAACATTACGATAAATACCAGAACCGGTATACCAACGACTATCAATAAATCGACGACGATCGACTTGGATTTCTAATTGGTTATTAGCTTGTAAATAGTCGGTAATATCGAGTACAAAAGGGGCATATCCATAAGCCTGATAGTGTAATTCCTGTTGGTTGAGCCTAATTGTGGCATGATTATAAATGCCATCAAACACTAAAAAAGCCTTGCGCTGCATATTAAAAAGAGGGTTATCAAAGTCTTTTCTATACCAGCCTATTCCTCCCGGTAAATAACCAGTTGCACCATCACACTCTGGATTAAAGTCCTGCTTAATGCTCCAGTCGTGAGGTAGTTGAATTTCTTCCCATGCAGATTCTTGTGGAATCTCATTGAGTTGAAATTGCCAATTATGATTAAATAATGACTGATAGCGGCTGGCTTGCTGATCTAGTGAGTTCATCGTTAAATCCTCTAAGAAGCGAAAGAGCTATAAATAAAAAAGGTTCTCATGATTAATATGAAAACCTTTTCAATGTGGAGAAGATAACCTCACTGATATACCTAGGTGGTGAACAAACAGTGAGGTTTTAACTAACCAATTAATTACTGTTTTGGAAGGTACCCGCATTTAAAATTTGGCGTTTGATGCGATAGCGACAAATAAAGTTCCAATTCCAAGAGTTATCATATTTATGGCAGAGACCCCATTCCAGACCTGGATCAGGCAACTTGCCTTCTTCTAGGTTGCGAAAGATACCTAAAGCTTCAGGTGCGCCTTTGATATGGGCCATAATTTGAAAATTGATACCATCTGATGCCCATTGAATGGTGTTTTTTTCAGGCCCATCTGTCGTGATCAATGACGCTATACCGTTGTTTTGATGCCATATTGCGACTTCGTGACCAGAGTTTGAAATTGGGTTGAACTCTGACTTGATATAAGGGCCGAGTATATTATCTGCAATAGCTACGCCATGCTTAATTTCACGGCCACCCATGTTCATTTCTTCACCCATGGTTTCACCTTTATAATAAAGATAAAATTTATTGTTAAAATACATGAGGCAAGGATCATGTACTTTGTGGCTATCAAAACTGCCTTTCGATTTTATATGGAATCGGTTGTCTTCATCGCCTTCCCATTCTCCATCTTTTTCAGGGCTTAAAATTGGCGCATCAGATGTATTCCAAGGTCCATATGGAGAATCAGCCCAAGCGATAGCAATTTCTTCAAATTGACGATTGGTATATGGTGCTTGCACTGTTTGATAAACTAAATAATATTTACCATCATGAGCAAGTACCTCTGGTGTGAAAACAGCTCGATCATCATAACGACCGGGTTGACCTGGTTGAATTGCGGATCCTTGCTCTTTCCATACGTACCCATCTGATGATGTTGCATGCCATACTTCGGTTTGATCCCATGGAAAAACTTTATCATCAGGGTTACCAGTAAAACCTTTGGTTTCCCCTTTACCTTTGGTATACCAACAGTGGTAATGCTCATCAACTTGAATGACGGCAGAAGGATCACGACGAATGACGCCTTCCTCAAAAGCGAAATCACCTTTTAATTCTTCGACCTCAAATTCTATTAGCCACTCTGGGCCACGGTTATCATAACCGCGGTCAATTGCACGTTGCGAAGCTAAACTGAGTTTTTTAATTTCTGACATCTTTACACACCTCTACAAAAGATTAAGTCAACGTAAACTAAGAACGGCCAATCTGCAAATTGATTTACATGTTAATTATCATTTATTAACCAATTGGTGATTTGCCGCACATTTATGAAAATTCATTATGTTTACGTTTTTTATGCAAATTATTGTTTATTAAGTACTTATTGGTTTCTTTCTCCTTTTTATGTTAAACGTTTACACCTGTCCTGGTTAACCTTAATCAAAATGTTAAATATATCACTAATTTAATATGAACAATTTGTTATTTTTTAAATGAATATATTGGCAATGAATAATAAATAACCACATTTAAATAAGGAAATATAATGAACAAGCAGTTTAGATACTCTATATTGAGTGCCTCTTTATTATTATCGCTTTCGGCTAACGCGGCAATTGAAGAAGGAATGAATTACCATGGTTATGCTAAAGCAGGTATTGGTATTACAAATGATCCTGTTTTAAATAAAACGGCATATGACTGGGCAAATACAGGAAGTAATGTATTTCGTTTACCAGGTAATACTTATACTGATACTTCAGCTGGTCGTTTAGGGAATGAATCAAATTGGGTCGAGATGCATTTTGATTATGGTTACGCAGCTAAAAATGATATGAACTGGGGTGTAAACGCTAACATTGTTTATGGTACAGAATTGGCTTTAGATGAGTTCTATGTGGTTGCAGATGGTGTTATTTCAACTAATCCTTCTGCAACATTTTGGGCTGGTAAGCGCTATTATGGGCGTGTAGAAACCTTTTTAACTGACTCACAGCCGTTATCAAGCGATGGTGCTGGTTTTGGTATAGATAACATTGATATAGGAATTGGTAACCTTTATTTAGGGGTGACTCGTAATTTATATGATGAAGGTGCCAATGGAGCAGGTCCAGCTGGTGGTGATGATGACTCTGGTGAAATGATCGCATTTAGTACTTCATTACGTGACATCGTATTAGCCGAAAATCTATCACTTAACCTTTATGCTAATTACGGAACATATATGGGGCCGAATCGAGATGAAGAACATCCATCAGGTAATGGTACTTATAAAGATATGAACCCTGATGGCTACCAAGCTGCGGCTAAGTTACGTTATGGTGATTGGACAAATTGGGACGAGTTATTTGTTCGGTATAGTCGTAATGCTACAGGATCATTAACACGAGGCTCATGGGAAGCGCTTGCGACTGACCAATTCGGTGCGTTTTTCCAAGGTTATAAAGAGCTCACAGACTCTGTTCGATTAAACTATATTGCACAACATGAAAATGCAAAATTTGATGAAGAAGCTCGAGCGCGTGCAGGGACACAACTATATGAATCAAATTGGAATACATTTGTTGTCCGTGGGACATATGTTTGGAATGAGAGAACGTCAACAGAAATTGAAACTGGTTATGAATTTGTTGATTTAAAAGGAGTTAATAAATCAGATGATGGCACCAATGATGGTTATAAAGTGACTTTGGCTCAAAATTTACACATTGGAGGCAGTTTTTGGGATCGACCTGTCATTCGTTTATATGCAACCTATGCAGATATGAATGTTGAATCAAAAGTCTATGACCGTTGGGCTATTGATGGTGATATTCCAATGGGGAGCTCCGATGCTTTATCATTTGGCGTTCAATTCGAAGCTTGGTGGTAACGTTTTCCCATTTTGATGTAGATCAGCAACCTTTGACATGAGGTTTGTAGGTTGCTGATATTTATAACTAATAGAGGTAGCCCATAATGAAAAAATCATATATAGCTATTATGTTGGCTAGTGTGTTAATGACAACTTATGGATGTCAACACACTAAAGCGCCAGAAACACAAACCGTTGATGGTGATAATATCCCTGTCTCACTCCCTGACTTTGAATCGGATTCTTTTTTTAACAATATTGCCGTTTCTCATGCCAAAGTAGAAAAAATAATGGATCAAGGTGTTACCGCAGGTTCAAATGCTTTAAAAATTAGTTTTGATGAAGTCTCTGAAGTTAATAAATTTAAGTTTTGGCCTAATATAAAAATAGTACCTAGTGAAGGTATTTGGAATTGGAATTCCAAAGGTAGTTTTAAGGTAGATGTAACAAATCCAAGTGATACTTCAGCAAATATTATATTTAAAGTTGTAGATAATATTGGCTCATTGGGAGCACAAACTAATCAGTTAAATTATGCTATCAGTATCCCTGCGGGCGAAACGGAAACCGTTGAGATGTTATTTAACGGTGGAAAGCGAAAATTAAATAACTATTGGGATGGAGACCAGCTAGATTTACGGAAATTAGTTGAATTGCAAGTGTTTGTTCAAGGCCCAATAGATGCACAAACAGTTGTGCTTGATAATTTTGAATTAATTGATGCAACGGGTGACTTTATTTCAGCTAAAGAACAAATCATTGATGTTGGCCCTGTGCCTACAGTGAAAGTCATTACTGATTTTGATAGTGGTGAAGCGAGTTATATATCTGAACGCAGTGTGTCAACCAGTGTTAAAACAGTAGATACAGCGGAAGGACAAGGAATAGAGGTGCAATATTCATCAGAGAATGCGTATCCAAACCTTACGTTAGCACCAAAAGATAAATGGGATTGGTCAAAAGAACAAGATTTTAACCTAGCATTTGATATTGAAAATCCGACGAATGAACCTATTCAAATGTTTGTTCGTGTAGATCAGGCTGAAAATAAAAACTGGGGTGGCACGGCGGATGGTGTGACAGATAGTATGTCAGCATATATGACTCTCGCACCCCACGAAATGAATACCTACTATATGTCATTGTCTCAGTTAAGCGGAAAGTTAGTTTCGGGTATGAGAAGTGAGCCGCCTAAAAAATCCTATAATGCCCAAAAAATTAGCTATGGGTGGGGTGAAACAGAGTTAAACCTTTCTAATATCAAATCAATCCAACTTTATTTACAAAATCCAACAAAAGACACTCGTATTATTCTAGATTCTGTCCGCCTAATTCCTAATTTAAATGCGGATGCTACTCGATATGCAGGTCTCGTTGATGAATTTGGTCAGTCTACCCATGCAGATTGGCCCGAAAAAATTCATTCAATAGATGAGTTGAAAAAACAAGGAAAAAAGGACTTAGAAAGCCTGAAAACCGCCAAACTACTGGCCGACCGAAGTAAATTTGGTGGATGGAAAGATGGACCAAAATTAGAGGCAACTGGCTTTTTCCGAACAGAAAAAGTCGATGGAAAATGGTCACTCGTTGATCCTGAAGGGCATTTATTTTTTATGACAGGCTTAGATAATGTTCGAATGGATGACACTGTGACGATTACAGGCGTTGATTATGAGAATCCTGATGAGCGTAGTGGCCGTTTTGTACCATCTGAACTGCGACATTCTATGTTTACTTGGTTACCAGAAGAGGATGATCCGTTAGCTAGTAATTACGATTATGCGACCTATGTGCATTCGGGTGCGTTAAAAAAAGGAGAGGTTTTCAGCTTTTATCGAGCAAATTTAATGCGTAAATATGACATTTCGAAAGAAGAAACGATGAGAATATGGAAAGATGTCACATTAGAAAGAATGCGAGATTGGGGCTTTACAACATTGGGCAATTGGATTGATCCAATGTTTTACGACAATGGGAAAGTTGCTTATGAAGCCCATGGTTGGATTACGGGTGATTATCAAAGAATTAGCACTGGCAATGACTACTGGGGGCCTATTCATGATCCATTTGATCCAAAGTTTCAAGAAAGTACTCGAAAAATGGCAGAACGGGTTGCAAGTAAAGTCAGTGATAATGATCCTTGGTTAGTTGGAACGTTTGTCGACAATGAAATCAGCTGGGGAAATGTCATGAATGAAGCTAACCATTATGGGTTAATCATTAATGCATTGAGCTACGATGCCAAGGAAAGCTATGTCAAAAAAGCGTTTACGACACATTTGAAATCTAAATATAAAACCATTGCGGCTTTAAATAATGCTTGGTCGACTGATATTGGTTCTTGGGGAGAGTTTGAAAAGTCTTTTGATTATAGAGAAAAATTAAAACCTGGTATGAAAACAGATTATTCTGAACTTCTACAAATATTAGGTGAGCGATATTTCTCTATTGTAAAAAAAGAAATCAAAAGAGTATTACCTCACCACTTATACTTAGGCGCACGCTTTTCTGATTGGGGGCTAACACCTGAAATAGCAAGAGCAGCAGCTAAATACGTTGATGTAATGAGTTATAACCTTTATGCCAACGATATTACAGATAATACAAAAGCACATTTCCAACAGTTCTTAGCTGAATTGGATATGCCTAGCATGATTGGTGAGTTCCACTTTGGTTCAACTGATTCTGGATTATATCATGGTGGCATTGTCAGTGCTGCTAGCCAGTCTGAGCGAGCCAATATGTATACCCATTATATGGAGTCTGTAATTGATAACCCATATTTTGTTGGCGCACATTGGTTCCAATATCTTGACTCACCAGCAACAGGTCGAGCTTGGGACGGTGAAAACTATAACATTGGTTTTGTCACTATTGCCGATCAACCATATGAAGAGTTAGTTGAAGCAGCCAAACAGGTGAATATTAATTTATATCAACAACGCTTTTCAAAATAAATATTAAACCAGCCCTTTTGATAGAAAGGGCTGAATTCTCATATAGATATAAAACATAAGGACGGTTTTATGAAAAAGCAAACTTTATCATTCGCGATAGGTTTAAGTATTATTAGCGGGCAGGCTTTGGCACAGTCTCCATTCGAATCATTTGAAGTTTTTAGTGCTGGTGATGTTGTTGATTCAACCAGTAATATATCCAATATTATTAGTCTGGATCAATGTACAAATGGAGAAAAGTCGCTCAAAGTCAATTATGACTCTACTAATCAATGGAATCCTATGAAGCTGACGTTATCATCGCCAATAGATGCTAGCCAAGTAACTCATATTTCTTTTGATGCGATTAATACTTCATCTGAAACAGCTGAACTGCTTATAAAACTGATAGATAGTAATGATAACGATGCGTGGCATTGGATGACAATTAACGCCAATACAACAGATGTTTATTCCATCGATCTTTCATATGTAGATGGAAATAATACAGGCTCAATAGATTTATCTGATATATCAGTTATTGACTTTGGTAATGCCGGAACAGTGAATGATGTCGAAGTTTTTATTGATAACCTGCGTTTGTCTGATGGAAGTTCAACAGTGGGGTCTGGTTGTAATCTAGGCGATACTGGTGACACAGATTCTGGTGACACAGATGCTGGTGACACAGATGCTGGTGACACAGATGCTGGTGACACAGATGCTGGTGGTACTTTTGAGTCCAATCTTCGTACAGGCGGCGGTAGCTTGGGTGGGATTGGATTATTAATGTTGACAATAATGGGCTTATTACGTCGTAAAAATAAATAGTTATCAA
This sequence comes from Vibrio algivorus, assembly GCF_030161215.1. Taxonomy (NCBI): domain Bacteria; kingdom Pseudomonadati; phylum Pseudomonadota; class Gammaproteobacteria; order Vibrionales; family Vibrionaceae; genus Vibrio; species Vibrio algivorus. The sequence goes on along the minus strand of NZ_BSPV01000008.1, from coordinate 104,651 downwards.
TATGTAAAGTTCCTCTCTTTAATATGCAAATTAAAGAGAGGAACTTTATGCTCTCTGATATCGTCTATTAAATTCTTGATCCATACATTTCTTTCATCCCTCCCCGAACCATTTAGGTTGATCTAAGTCACTAAATTGGTTGTCCAATTTTGTTTTATTGATGTACAGGTAACAGAATTAATACACCGTGCATGTTGACCTATTGCTCAGGAAAATTAAAGGTGTAATTATTATTCATAGGTGTGATGCCTTAGTATGGTTTGGGTTTATTGATTAACAATCTATAGGGCTATTAGACTGGTCCGAATATTGTAGCTGAACTTGCCATAACTTCACTGCTTAGGATGGATAGTGTGATATGAAAAATATAATAAACAGGTTAATAAATGGTATTTCCATAATCTCAATGTTAATTATGGTTACCTTAGTTTTTATGAATGTCTTATTAAGATACTTTTTTGATTCTGGCCTTCCATGGTCTGAAGAGATCGCAAGAATCGCGTTCGTGTGGGTCGTTTTTTTAGGAATTATGATTGCAAATAGAGATAGGGATCATTTACAAGTTGATATTGTGACTTCAAGGTTAAGTGGTGTAATAGGTAATGTTGTCTTTTTATTTCAAAGACTAATAACAGTATTTGTTTTGATTTCAGTGATTATAGGTGGTTCAAAGCTGATTATTTTAACTAAAGATCAGGGTCTCCCTTCTACCGGCATTCCTACGCCTATTATCTATATTGCTGGGGTTGTTGCATGTTCAATTCTTTTATTAACAATTATTGCATCTATATTTTCTAAAAAAGGAGTCAACTCATGATTTGGCTTTTCTTAATCTCTTTATTTCTACTTTTATTTAGTGGAACGCCCGTTGCAATTGCCATGTTAGGCTCTGCTGCAATTATGCTTGCGACTATGGGATTGTACGACCATCAAATTATGGCCGAGTATTTTATTAATGGTGCAAATAACTTCTCATTGATGGCGATACCTTTCTTTATTTTAACTGGCGAAATTATGAAGCAAGGAGGAGTCTCCAAGCGTATTGTTGATTTTTCTTTATCTTTGGTTGGCCACATTAAAGGTGGTTTAGGTTATGTTGCTATCATCGCGGGCTTAATTTTTGCTGGCTTGTCGGGATCTGCTGTCGCTGATACAGCAGCATTAGGTGCTATCTTAATTCCAATGATGATGTCGAAAGGGTATTCAGCGCGTTCTTCTACCGGAATTATTTGTGCTGTAGGTATTATTGCGATGGTAATTCCACCATCAATTCCAATGATTGTATTTGGTGTTATTGGTGGTGTCAGTATCACTAAAATGTTTATCGGAGGTGCTCCAGCAGGCTTACTAATGTGCCTAGGCTTATGGTTTATGTGGCGATACTTATACCGTGATACAGAGATTGCTGTTTTTGATAGAAAAACATGGGGCGAGCGTGGTAAAGCCTTTCTGAGTGCATTCTGGGCTTTAATGTTACCGGTCATTATCATTGTGGGTTTGAGAGGTGGCATTTTCACACCAACAGAAGCCGGTGTTGTTGCTGCAATTTATGCCACAATAATTTCTTTCTTTTATAAAGAATTAAAACTGAAAGATTTGATGAGCATTTTCATTTCAACTACTAAAACGACAGGTATTGTGATGTTTATTGCAGCTTCTGCAATGGTATCTGCATATGCCATTACGATAGCACAAATCCCTCAAGAATTAGTTGCAATTTTAAGAGATATTTCATCATCACCAATGATAATTCTCTTAATTATTATGATCTTCTTACTACTCGTTGGCTGCGTGATGGACTTAATCCCAGCTATTCTAATATTTGCTCCAGTATTATTACCGGTTGTCATATCTTATGGTATTGACCCTATTTATTTTGGTGTATTAATGGTTATCAATCTAAGTATTGGTTTAATAACCCCACCAATTGGAACCGTTCTTTATGTTGGAGCAAGTATTTCAAATATTAAAATAGGAGAGCTAGCAAAAGGAATTGCACCATTTTTATTAGTGCATGTAATAGTTATGTTACTGCTAATTTTATTCCCTAAAATTATAACTTACCCAATAGAGTTATTAGGTTAAACAAGGAAATCAATATGAAACTTTTAAAAAAAACATTTATAGCTTCAAGTGTTGCTTTATCCTCTATATCTGCACAAGCATTCTGGGGGGATGACACAACAACTATTAAAGTGGCGCATTACTTTAATGAACAACATCCACAACACATAGCATTACAGCATTTTGAAAAAGAAATTGAAGAAAAATCACAAGGGAAAATTGACGTTAAAATATTTCCTAATGCTCAGTTAGGCTCCGAAGAACAAATGATTAATGGCGTAAGAAATGGAACCATCGAAGTTATTTTATTTGGTTCTTTGATGCAGAATTTGGATCCTAGACTTGGTTTCACTGAAACACCTTTTTTAATTCGTGATTATGATCATGCTCGAAAGGTTTTAGACTCCAATGTGGGTATGGAAATAGCAGATGTATTTAGTGATTATGGGGTGAAGCATTTGGCTTACTCAGCATCTGGATTCCGAGTTATTTCTTCAAATAAAAAAATTGAGAAACCAGAAGATTATAAAGGAGTTCGTATGCGAATTCCGAATGTATCTACATTTGTCGAAATGTCTAAATTATTAGGTGTTAATGCTCAAACAATGGCGTTCACAGAAGTTTTTACAGCTCTTGAACAAGGTGTTGTTGACGCTCAGGAAAATCCAATGAGTTTAATTAAGGCGCAAGGTTTTTATGAGGTTCAAAAGTATATTATTGAATCTAATCACATGTTTACAGCCTTAAACTTAGGGATGAATAAAAAATTCTTTGACAACCTTAATGAGGAGCAAAAGAAAATTGTTCTTGATGCAGCGGCGCATTATAGCCAAGAATCATGGGATTTAGTGGTGCAGGATAATGAAAAAACAAAACAATATTTTATTGACCATGGTGTTGAAGTGTTAACTCCATCTAAAGAATTCACTGCGTGGAATCAGAAAGCAATGGAACCTTTATACGAAAATATGTATAAGAAATATTCTTGGGCTAAAGATTATGTTGATGAAATACGAGAAATGTAATTACTAATATAAATAGAAAGTTATTTTTTGTATTAGTATATGATATTAAAGCAATTTATAAATACTAACTGTGGTCAATTGGAATTGTCCACAGTTAATATTTTACTCACAATAAAATCGCGCCATTTGGTCTGGTAAATTTACCTATCAAGTTGACACTTATTGGTATTGGTTGAATTTCCCTATTTTCTTGTAAGCATGATCATCTCTAGTGTGAATTAATACTACTATAAATTATTTGTGTTTATTGATAGAACTATTGCCGTAAATCTATCAATAATGTCACTTATGACTTGATGCTGCGTATGGCTTGATGTTGAGTGTTATAATGCCGATAATTGACTCGCTCAGATTTTAAACTTCTAAAAAATCGTTTTGTGATAACATTATCTACACTGCTCATACAATCTTTAACACCATTTTCTTTTAGGGACTCTTGAAAGGAGTCACTATTGTTGACACTGCGGTTCCTTTTTCTGTAGTGATACGGTTCACTTGGAGAGTATTTAGGCCTTATAATGATTCCCCCTTATAGGGGAACAAATATGTCATCAAAACAACGAGTGCAAATCACAACTCAGCAAAAGCTTGAGTATGCCAAGGTGATGGTTGAAGATGGTTACTCCAGCCAACAAATTCAAGAAATCAATGGTGCTTACTCATCGGCAGTTGTTCGATGGAAGCGACAATGTAAAGAAGAAATGTTAAGCATAACACCTACAAATAAAACGGCATTAACGCCAGAGCAGCAACGTATACAAGATTTGGAAAAACAACTCGCTAGATTATCTGGCTTGCGTATTAGATCTCGCGACAAAAGAGGTGGTTGGGTATTCATTATCACGCTCACCTGATACTAACTTAACCTTAGCGGCTTTGAATTCCGCAATCCAAAAACGGCAGACCAACACAAGTCATTTACTTGTGCATTCGGATCAAGGGTTCATTTTAGTTGGCGAGTTTATCGGCAGCGGCTACAGGCGTTGAATATCACACAAAGCATGAGCAGACGCGGGTGTTGTTGGGATAATGCAGTAATGAAACGTTTTTCCGTTCTTTAAAATCAGAACATTTGAATGGATTAAGCTTTATTAATCACCAGTCAATTGTCACTGAAGTTGAGAGTTACATACGCTTTTACAGCTATAAACGAATACATAGCGGCATGAACTACTTAACACCGCATGAAAAATACCAAAAAATGCAAAAAGTGGCTTAGAAAGTCTCCACAAAAACTGGATCATTACAATGATGCGCTTACTAACCATCGCTGCATATCAGTGATATCTTGGCTTTCAGGGGCCGTAGCGTTAGCAGGATAACTTCTGTGATAAATGCGCCGATTCATATTGCTCTAGCAGAGATTGCCGTTCTTGATAGCTTTTAAATTAATCATGCCCAAGTTTTTGCAATTGATAGTTCTAGATAAACGATCAAATTGCGGCCTGGGCATTTAGTTTATTGTTTATTTGTGCTGAGATTAATTATTAAATTTATAATCCTAACTTTAGATAATAACAGCGACATTCTTACTTTTCAGGCAACAATTTCACATAACTAGCCCAAATGCGGTAGGAAGAGCCATCGAAATAGCGGGGACGTACGTCACTAGCATTAAAATCATAAAAATAACGATGAAGAATGGGATTAGCGGTTTAATAATGGAATCAATCCCAATGCCACTAACTTTACAGCCAGTAAAAAGTATTGGACCGACAGGTGGAGTAATGGTGCCCAACGATAAGTTGAAGATCATTAAAATACCAAACTGAATTGGATCCATTCCTAAATCCATACAAATAGGTAAAAATATAGGGGTGAAAATTAATACCGCAGGTGTGGGATCCATAAATGTACCGATAAACAATAAAACAACATTGATAATGAGTAATATCAAAATAGGGTTATCAGTGAGTAGTAATAAGCCATCAGCGATCATGCTTGGTATTTGGGTGAAGGCCATCACCCAAGACATGATTGAAGAGGTGCCAATCATAAAGATGACAATAGCAGTCATTTTGGCTGTATTTAAAAAAATAATAGGCAAATCGCTTAATTTTAGTTGTCGATAACCAAAGCCGAGCATCATTGAGTACATTACTGCAATTGCTGAAGCTTCGGTTGCAGTAAATATTCCACCAAGAATGCCACCAATGACAACTACAATTAGAGATAAACTAGGTAATGCTGCTATTGTAATTTCGACACACTCTTTGAGTGATAGCGAGCTTTTACCCACATAGCCAAGACGTTTACCCATAATAGCGGCGACAACCATAATTCCTAGCCCCCATAAAATTCCAGGAACATAACCACCGATAAATAACGCAGAAACGGATACAGAACCAGCTACCGTTGCATAAACAATTAAAGCGTTAGATGGAGGGATTAACATCCCTGTTGGGGCAGAGGCAATATTTACTGCGGTAGTAAATTTTGGATCGTAACCTTCTTTTTTTTGAATGGGTGCCATAACACCGCCAACAGCAGCACAAGAAGCTACTCCGGAACCACTGATGGAGCCAAATAACATGTTTGATACTACATTGGTTTGAGCTAGGGGAGCCGGAAAAAAATTACTAATTATTTTAGAAAAATTAATGAGACGTATAGCGATCCCGCCATTATTCATAATATTGCCCGCTAATATAAAAAATGGAATTGCTAATAAGGCAAATGAGTCTAATCCAACAAACATACGTTGTGCGGAAGTTGTCAATGCTCCCTGGTAAGGCAAAATACAAGTCATAGCTGCAAATGAGGATATTCCGACGGCAATGGCAATGGGCGCGCCTAAGACCAGTAACAAAAATACTCCGATGAACATGACCAGTGAGGCCATCAATGTTAAATCCATTATACTACTTCCTTATCATTAAGCAGAGTATTCAGTAATTTCATTTCATTGAATATAAAATAAAAAAAGATCAAACCACCGGATATGGGGATTGCAGAATAAATAGTCCCCATTGGGATCTGTAGAGCTGAGTCAATTTGCCACATTTGGCGAGCTGCGCTGCTATAGCCGCCGGATATCATTACGGTATAAGCAAAAATAACAGTGACGAGTTCGATGACCATTTCAATAATTATTCGAGTTTTTTTATTAAATTTTTCTTTGATGAAAGTGATTGCCATATGCTCTCTTAGACCAAAAACATAAGCAGCTCCAAATAAAATAAGCCAAATAAAAAGATAGCGAGACAGTACTTCACTAAATGCACTTGGACTATTGAAAATGTATCGAACAATGACTTGATAGGTTACAAGTATCGTCATGCTACCCACTATAGAGATCAGGAACCATGAGACGCACTGATCAATGGTGTTTTTGAGCCTATCTAATCGCTGAATCAAAGTGTTGAAATTTTTGTTCATGTTGTTGTCCCAGAAAAAGAGGGTCAGTTATGTCCTGACCCTAATGATGGACTTATTGTAAAGATGTGATTTTTTCGAATATTTGTTTTTGTTGAGGTGTTTTGATCAGCTCATTTTGTAATGGTTTACAACTGTCTACAAACGGTTGGATATCCACGGTATTAAATTTAGCGCCTTTTGCTTTGGCTGCTTCTATCGACACCTTGATCTGATCTTTCCATAATTTAAATTCTGACTTCACGCTATCTTTTGCTAGCTTTTTAAATAGGTCGCGATCTTCTTTTGGCATACTGTCTAAAAATGTCGTGCTTGCTACTACCAAATCAGGAACCATTAAATGCTGTGTTGCAGAGTAATAACCTGCCACTTCATATTGTTTTAAATCGTAATAAGTAATTTCACTATTTTCAGCGCCATCAAGAACACCTTGTTGAATAGCTGAGTAAACTTCACCTTGACCCATCGGAACGCCTTGGCCACCCATACACTCTAAAGTTTTGATCATAGTGTCTGACTGCATGACCCGAATCTTTTTACCTTTCATGTCAGCAATTGTATTTACGGGACCGGCTTTTGAATAGACTGAGCGTGCGCCACCAGTGTAGGCTGCGACAATTTCGAAACCCATTTTGGTTGTTTCTTGGAATAGATCGTCTAAAACGCCCGATGTGAATACTTTTTCTTGATGGTTATAGCCGGTGTATACATAAGGTAAACCAATGACGCTGAAATTTTTGTTGTAGTTTTCAACCAATGGATTAGCGACAATTGCCATTTGGATCGCACCATTTTGAACTAATTCTAAAGATGCACGTTGATCACCTAAAAGTTCATTAGGAAAAATAGACACTTTATAGCGGCCATCAGTTTCAGATTCAAATTTCTTACCAAATTCTGCAAGCGCGCGATATTGAGGATGTTTATCAGACTGGTTAAATGCGGCTTTAATTTCAGTTGCTGCTTGGGCTGATGATAGAAAGCCAAGCGCTCCGGTTAAAGCGATAGTAAGAGGTAATAATTTTAAATGTTTCATTGATATACTCCGTTATGGTATGAAATTTGATTTATTTAATGGTATTCATATCAACAAAATCCATATCATCGAAAGTTTGATTTTCACCCAACATACCCCAAATAAAACTATAATTTTGAGTACCACAGCCTGAGTGAATAGACCAACTTGGTGATAAAATCATTTGATGATTTCTCATGACAACGTGACGTGTTTCTTCTGGTTCTCCCATCATATGAAATACAACTTGTTGAGGTTTTACGTCAAAATAGAAGTAAGCTTCCATGCGACGCTCATGAGTATGTGGAGGCATCGTATTCCATACACTGCCTTCTTTTAAGCAAGTGACACCCATTGATAATTGACATGTTGGTAATACCTCTGGATGAAGGTATTGACGGATAATACGTTCATTTGAATGCACTTGAACGCCAAGAACAATATAATTAGCTTCCGATTGTTTAATGATGCGAGAAGGATATTTATGATGGGCTGGTGCGCTAATGCAATAGAGTAGTGCCGGATTGTTAATATCTAATGAACAAAACTCCACATTTTCAGTAGACATTCCTAAATATAGTCCATCTAAGTAATCTAAATCATAAGATTCGCTTTTAGTTTTTATTTGCGCTTTTCCACCTAAGTTTATTAGTCCGAACTCACGACGCTGTAGAAAGAAATCCACGCCAAAATCTTTACTATTTATAAACCTGTCAAGTTCTAAATCTTCATTTTTTGGTAATACACCTAAAATAACAATTCGGTCAATATGACTATATACAGAAACAATATCATCCTCTTTGAACATCGTTTCCGTTAGGTACTCATCTCGTAATCGCTCGGTATCATATGTCCTAGAGTCTCTAGGGTTGTTATTATAATTGACTTTCATATTGCCCCTTTATGTATCACTAAATCTATGTATGGCCAGTTAAATTATTTAATAAATGAATGGTTCTAGAAGTTAGCAAACAAACACTCATACGTGTCGTGATTACAATCACACTTATAATACCAATTTATTATTTTGGTATGGAGTGTTGCTTTTTGTTTGCTGGATCACATTCTGTTTTTGCACGTAATGAGAGGCGGTAGGATTTTTTCACTTTCTTAGTTTCAATTTATTCTTTATAAAGAGTTGATCATTAGTGATATTTTTATGTATTTTGGTAATCCAATTATGTGTGATCTGTTGGGTGAGTGTAGGGTTTTTGTAGTTTAATTCCGAATTGTTGTGAGTTTTATATTTATATATGAATTTATAGGGAGAAAAAGAGCTCTGGAAGTATAGCTCTCCAGAGCTGGTGAATAATAGATTTACCAATTTTGAACACTACCGTCCATGCGAATCAAATGAGGGTATTCCCAATTAGCTGATTGGGCTGAGCTCAACGGTGTTGAGCTCGAGTTTATTAAACCAGGGAAACCAACACAGAACTCATATATAGAACGCTTTAACAGAACATACCGTGATGCCATTTTGAATATGTATGTCTTTAAAACATTAAATGAAGTTCGTGAATTAACAGAAAATTGGTTAAACGAATATAACCATGAACGGCCACATGACCCATTGGATGATTTAACCTCGTGGGAATACTTGGTCAAATCACAGCAACGAGAAAACTCTAATTTTGAGTGTCACTAAAAAAGGGATGTTTACACATTAAATAGCCCTGATGCATTAGAAAGTATAAAACTTTTAGTTAATGAATTCGGTGAAGATTATTTAGTTGGAGCTGGTACTGTGACTACGGCGTCCTTAGCGAAGGATGTCATTCAAGTTGGTGCAAGTTTGGTTGTGACTCCTAATGTCAATGAAGAAGTTATTAAGATTTGCGTAGAAGCGGGGTGTGTAACTCTTCCCAGTGTTGTGACACCCACAGAAGCGTTTTCAGCTTTGGCGGCTGGAGCTACAGGATTAAAGTTTTTACCCATATCTATTATAGGGTTAAATGGTTTTAAGGCATTGAAATCAGTGATTCCAAATGAAACAGCTTGTTTTCCTGTTGGTGGGATTAATCCAACGGTAGAAAGTATGAAACCATATCTTGGACTTGGTGCGTCAGGTGATTCTTTATACAAGCCGGAACTTACTGATGAAGAGATTTGTAGAAACGCAAGATCTTTTATTGATAACTACAAATTGTCTCTATCACTAAAATAAAAAGAAGAACTTTTATAAATTTACTCTTTATAATAAGCAGCCCTCAAGTACATTGAGGGCAATGCTATAAACTATGTTTCGATAGGTTTAAATACTCGAACCCAGTCGACTAATGTTTTATTTTTACCACTAGTATCAGCTAGTTCTGCATCAGTTGGATCATTAATCCACCAAGATTGCAGTTCCATATTGATTATAATATCGGCTGGTTTATAGAAACCTTTACCATCTTGATAGTTGAGTGGATCAATGACTGATGCAGGTGATAGGTCACTTGCTGACTTTAATGTATCAAAGTCAAAATCATTGGTACTTGTTGCATAGACATCGACACTTTGATAACCGTCTATAATTAATTCATTATTACTATCAACTTTAGGGTATGAGTATACCCATTCACCATATTGCTTAGTTGCAAAGGCATTATTGTAAACAACCCTGACTAATTCACCATTAATATAGTATTCAAAATGGAAAGGATTAACCCAGTTAACACCAATTTGAATGTATTGGCGAGCGCCGCCGTTCCAGCCATATTCTCCCCAGGTGTTATAACCACTTATGTCACTTTTCCACCAACTGTTTTCATCTCTTGGTTGATAATCCTGGAATGGTGAACGAATAAAAGAGTGATGACTCAAGTGAATCATTTTAGAGAAGTAATCGTTCCCATTAGCTGCACCGGCATAAGCTTCCAGAATATCAATTTCTTGCGTGTCATCGGGACTTAATAGCCATACAGCAGAAGCTAGTGAGATATCAGCTAAGCTAACACTTGCTTCTACAAAGACAGGATATTGAACTTGTTGATGGGAAGATATGCAACCAGCAGTGACGCCGGGTTTATTTTGCTTATCCGTTCGACTATTGCGAGAGACACTTATTTCTAGATTTCCATTTTGAACTGCGACATGATCTTCTTGCCAATATGTTGCGCCTGGACCATCCCATTCCTGATGATAAAAATTATACCATTTGTTATTTTCTTCCCCACCAAAATTAGAGCGATTTGTGGTTGCAGGAAAGGTATATTCAAAATCATCGGATAGATCATTCTTTTGTTGCCATTCCATATTTTCACCAGCATATGCCGGAACAGGTAAGTCAGCAAGGTTAGTAGGATCATAGCTTTGACTTTCATAACCGAAACGAGAAATATCGGTAATTCTGGTCATCGCTTGCGAGCCAGGAGAACTAGTAGATACCTTTTTGTTGTTAGTGGTTGCTCCTGAGGAATCCTTGTTATTACTTTCTCCTGAGCCATTACAGCCTAGTAAAGCTAATGTGATAACTGATAGTGTAAACGATCTCTTCATAATATTTAATCCTGAATATATTTTAAACAATTTTAATGTATATACATATAAAATGATGTTCTAAAATAGAATCTATTTATGTGATCGATGAATACGTTTACAATTCAACGTGTGACTTTGATCTAATGGAAGGCACATACAAGCGGTAGTAATGACATTTAGTTTTTGTGAACAAATGTTGGACTTTAAATAGACATTAAACGATGTGATCGCCTTTATAGTAAGAATATAAAGGCTGATTAGTCAGGGTAAATGGTTACGTGATATTTCTAACGGATGATCGCTTAACAAGTGTGGGAGCAAAAATTGTTGTATCAGGTTTGGCTTCTATGTTATTGGCTAATTTTAATGCTAAACAAGCAGCTTTTTCTGCCATCATTTGAATGGGATATCGAACGGTGGTCAGTTTAGGGTTTAAATATTTAGAAATTAGACTGTTATCAAAACCAATTATTGATATATCAGTTGGAATGGTGAAATTATTTTCTTCTAATACAGACAATGTACCAGCAGCCATGTGATCATTATATGCAGCAATTGCTGTTATGGGTAACCCTTTTGCTAAAAGGTTCGTCATTGCACGCTCACCACCTTCTTCATCGGGACTCCCATATTCAATATAAGTTTCTGAAGCAATGAGGTCGTTATCTTGTAACGCTTGTAGATAGCCAGCTTTACGTTGGTGGGTATCTTCTATGTCATGATTAGAACAAATATAACCGATATGTTTATGACCATTCTTAACCAATAGCTCAGTCGCAAGGTATGAGCCACGGTGGTTATCTAAGGCAATACATCGGTCTGATATTTCTGGAATAAATCGATTAATTAGAACCATGCCAGGCGCTTCCCTTGCAAAACTTAGTAATTCTTCACTACTTAAGCTTTTGCTATGTATTACAAGAGATTCACAACGATTATTTATCAGTAACTCAATAACTTCTCTTTCTTTTTTTGCGGAGTGATACCCATTACCAATGAGTAAATGTTTGCCTTTTTGGCATGCAATGGTATCAATTGCTTTTACCATTGAACCAAAGAAAGGATCTGATACATCACCAACCAGAACACCCATGGTTTGAGTTGATTGACTGACTAAAGCTCTCGCAGCCGCATTCGGTCTATAACCCAATTTCTTCATCGCTAATGTAACAGATTCAATCGAAGCTTTACTTGCTTTAGGCGATTTATTGATGACTCGAGAAACGGTTGCAATTGAAACATTTGCTTCTTTTGCGACGTCTTTAATTGTAGACATAGTTTTCGTGGCTTTTTTGGGTGGATATTAAATTAGTATTCTACACTTTTTTTTGTTTAAAGGTGTGAAATAGGTGGGTTTTTGAGGATGGTAATGCCGAAATATAATGAGTTTCGGCATTGTGTTCATCAATTATTTAACTTCATATTCGTTGAGCTTACCCCAATCAAAAGTGACGCCAATTCCAGGCTCATCAGATGCGACTGCTCTAAAGTTATTTACAACTAAAGGACGAGTTGTGTATTGGTCAATTGGAAAGCTATGAACTTCTAGCCAGCCTTTCTCGTAAGCGGATACTAAGCTAACATGTAACTCTTGCATTCCATGGCTACAAACTGGAATTTTATGTTGAGTTAAAAGGTCTGCTGCTTGCAACCAACCCGTGATACCACAGCAATTTGAAGCATCTGGTTGGCAATATCCAAGTTTTGCTTGTTCAACAGCGTATCCGAATTCATGAATGGTATGTAAATTTTCCCCCATTGCGAGTGGGATTGAAGTATTGTCTGCAATTTCAGCAAAGCCTTTATAGTTATCAGGAAGAGTTGGCTCTTCAAACCAAGTGATATCATATTGCTCAACTTGTTTAGATAACCAAATAGCATCTTTGACGCTTAATGAATAGTTGGCATCTATCATAAAAGTAATGTCGGGACCAATTAACTCGCGTACTGCTTTAATACGAGCAATGTCTGCATTGAGATCTTTTTGACCAATTTTTATTTTAACTGCATTAAAGCCTGAATCTAGATAGCCTTGAATGCTGTTTAATAATTTAGGTAACGGGAAGGCAAGGTCAATCCCTCCACAGTATGCTTTACAAGTATTGTCCTTACCTCCCGCCATTTTCCATAAAGGTAGATTTTCTCTCTTGCCTTTTAAGTCCCATAAAGCAATATCGATAGCTGAGACTGCAAATGATGCTACTCCCCCACGACCAACATAATGTAAATGCCATTCCATAAAATCAAAGATATCTTCAATATTGCATGCATCTTTACCTTTTAATATTTCAGCTAAATCATGATCGATCATCGCTTTTATCGCAAATCCGCCTTTTCCACCAGTATAGGTATAACCGGTACCTTGAGAGCCGTCTTCTAATGTGATGGTTGTGGTGATTAATTCGAAGTGAGTGTGATCTCCATGTTTAGCATCAGTTAAAACTTCTGCTAAAGGAACATGAAAGAGCTTGGTATCAATACGTTTAATGTGAGTATTCATTTATTACCCTTTTAAATAATGTATTTTGTTCATAAGTGATTAATTGGTTGACCTTTTCATGAAGAACAGAAACAAAAGGCAAGCAAGAGAAACTTTTATCAAATGGTAACTTTAATAGTTGGAATTTACTCTTACCTTTATTTTCGGTCAACCAAAAAACCAATGATTGTTAGTGTTTGATCACAAACTTCATAATTCCTGATAACTTGTTTTTTTATTTTTCACTTAAAAATCAGTGCCTTGACTTGCGTTGAGTTTTTTGGTTTACCAATTTATATATTTTGGTTGGTTTTTGTGTGGAAATTTGTGCTCCACAGGTGTATAAATTATGCATTGGTCATTGATAATGAAGGCTTGAAAATGATTTTACAAACAACGTATGACAAAAGTGAAATGGATACTCGGATTGTCCATATTGGATTCGGTGCATTTCATCGTGGGCATCAAGCAGTTTATAACGATTTAATGAATGAAAAACTTGCTCAAGATGGTAAAGCGACTTGGGGTATTGGTGAAATTAATTTATTTGGTGATTCCACTATAACTGATTACATGATTGATTATTCGAATAATTTTACAGTCGTTGAAACGAGTGCTGAACAAACTACTTCTCGTCTTGTTAGAACTATTACGGAAGCAGTTCATGCACCGAAAGAGGGTATTCAACCTGCAATTGATATGTTATGTCAAAGCTCAGTTAATGTGGTTACGTTAACTATTACTGAAAAAGGTTATTGTGCCAACATGCAAACTAGAAAGCTAGATATGCAGAATGAGTTGATTCAATATGATTTGAATAGCATTGATACACCAAAATCAGCTATTGGTCTGTTGACGCTTGCAATTAAGCGTAGAAGGGAATTGGGCTTAAAGCCATTTACTATTCTATCGTGTGACAATATTTCTGAAAATGGCGTTTTATTAGCTGATGCTATTATGGATTTCTCGACGGAATTAGACCCTGAGTTAGCTAAATTTATAAGAGATGAAGTCAAATTCCCATCAAGTATGGTTGACCGTATTGTTCCCGCTATTACTGAAGAATCATTAGATTTAATTGAATCAGAAACGGGTAGAAGAGATTTGACTGGTATTGTTTGTGAAGAGTTTCGTCAATGGGTTATTGAAGATCAATTTGTAGGTGAAAAACCAGACTGGCACTTAGCTGGTGCGACATTTACGAATGATGTTGCTATTTACGAAGAAATGAAACTAAGGATGCTTAATGGTTCTCATACGTTTCTTTCATGCATGAGTCAATTGATGGGAATTACTTATATTTTCGAAACAATGCAGCATTCCAAATTGCGGGCAGTTGTAAGAAAAATGATGATTGAAGATCAAGCTGCATCTTTATCTCCAAAATTAAATGAGAATTTGGAAAAATACGCTGATTTATTGCTGCATCGTTTTAGTAATGAAAATGTACGTCATATGACAGCACAGATTATTCAAGATAGCTCTCAAAAAATAGTACAGAGAGGAATTGAACCAATTCTTGAATTATTTAATCGTGGGAAAATAGCCAAATATACACCAGCAATGATTGCGGCTTGGATGCAATATGTTTCCCAAAATGAAAAATTTATTGATCCATTACAAGAAAAAATAAAATTGACATTAAATGATGCGCAAAGTGCAGAGGAAAAGTTTAATAAATTGATTAATTTAGAAGATATTTTCCCTAAATCTTTAATTGAAAATAATGAGTTGTTGGAAGTCATCCGTAATATGTTTATGACTATTGAAGAAAGTGGTGCGGAAGGCTTATTAAATACTTTATTGGAGACAAAATAATGAAAACACTTATCTTAACTGAGCCAAATAAAATTGAATATGTAGAACGTAGTCAACCAAAAGCAGCTCCTGATGAGGTCTTGCTAAAAATTAACTCTGTTGGCATTTGCGGAACTGATATTCATGCATACACAGGTAATCAACCATTCTTTAGCTATCCGCGCGTTTTAGGGCACGAGATTTGCGGTACTGCAGCGCATTTAGGTGAGGAATGTTCAAAGATTGAACAAGGTGAACGTTATGTTGTGATTCCTTGTGTACCTTGTGGCGAATGCCCTGCCTGTCATGATGGCAGAACGAATTGTTGTGAAAGTGTTTCTCTTTATGGTGTACACCAAGATGGTGGGTTTTCAGAATATCTTGCAGTAAAAGAAAACAACTTAGTGAAAGTTCCAAAAGGTGTTGATTCTTCAGCTGCTTCAGTAGTCGAGTGTTTTGCAATTAGTGCACATGCATCGCGTCGTGCAGATATTAAAAACGATGAAAATGTACTTGTTGTTGGTGCTGGTCCTATTGGTTTAGCCGCAGCTGCCATTGCAAAGGCTGAAGGCGCAAATGTAGTCGTGGCTGATATTGATGCTTCTCGTAGAGCTCATATTGAAACAAGTGTTGGAGTTAAATCGATTAACCCAATGGAAGATAATTACGTTGATAATTTAAGTGAAATGTTTGGTGGTGTTCTTGCTGATACGGTAATGGATGCAACGGGTAATAAACACTCAATGTCTAAATCGGTTGAATTGATTAGACATGGTGGAAAGATTGTTTTCATTGGTTTATATATTGGTAATTTAGAGTTAGATGATCCAACGTTCCATAAAAAAGAAACAACATTACTAAGTAGTCGAAATGCAACCATTGATGATTTTGAAACTGTGTTGGGCCTAATGGCTGATAAAAAAATATCCGCAGATATGATGATTAATAAATCCTTTGATTTCGAAACGATTGGTAATATTTATAGCACTGAAGTTGTAAATAATAAAGAAATGATTAAAGGCGTAATTAATTTTTAAGAGGATAATAAAATGTCAATGAAACGTATAGATGCAATCCGCTTAAAATCACTGGTAATTTCAAAATTAAGCAATGCAGGTTTAGATGAAAAAACGTGCGATGAAGTAGCGGATGTGCTGATTCATGCTGACCGTACAGGAGTACATTCACATGGTGTGATGCGAGTAGAGCATTACTGTACACGATTGAATGCAGGTGGATTAAATAAAGCCCCAAATTTCTTTATTGAACAAATTTCACCGTCTGTTGCTATATTTGATTCTGATGATGGAATGGGGCATTCAGCTTTAATTGCCGCTACTGATCACGGTATCGAATTAGCAAAAGAAACTGGTGTTGGCTTTGTTAGTGTAAAGAATACATCACATTGTGGAGCTCTTTCTTACTTTGTAGAGCAAGCTACATCTCAAGGTCTGATTGCCATTGCCATGACACAAACAGACACATGTGTTGCACCATATGGTGGTGCAGAGCGCTTCTTGGGCACCAACCCACTTGCATTTGGTTTTCCTGTTGAAGGCTCGGAGCCGATGATTGTTGACTTTGCCACAAGTGCTACAGCATTTGGCAAGCTATTACATGCAAAAGAAACAGGTTCCAAAATTGGTACTGGCTTAGCAATTGATAAAGATGGGAATGAGACAACAGATCCTAATAAAGTGGAAAATCTTTTGCCATTTGGTGGGCATAAAGGTTCTGGTATTGCCTTGTCTATCGATGCTTTAACTGGTGTATTAATGGGAGCAAACTTCTCAAATCATATCGTTCGTATGTACGGCGATTACGATAAAATGCGTAAACTTGCCTCTCTTGTTATTGTTATTGATCCGAATAAATTAGGTAATGCTTTATTTGCAACTATGATGTTACAGATGGTGACCGAGCTAAGAGCGGTAAAACCTGTTCCTGGTCGAGAAAGCGTGTTAGCTCCGAATGATCCTCAAGTACAATATGCTAAAGATTGTGATGAAAATGGTATTCCAGTTGCCCCTGGTGTTTACGATTATTTGGTGAGTTAATATGATTAGTGGAAGTGTAGAGCGTTTAGAATTATTACAATGTGTTGATCAACCTATTGTGGCTTTAATTGAAGAAGCTATGGCTTTGGCTGATAAAGGTGAAATGGGTAAAATTGAATTATCAATGCCAGAATCATTTGTGATTATCACTTATGCTGAAACGAAGCCATTAAGTGATTGTAAATGTGAATACCATGATAAATATATGGATGTTCAAATATTGTTAGAAGGCAAAGAAATCATTGGTCACTCGCTACAAAAACCAGAGACTGATCATAAATTAAAAAATGATGTTGCTTTTATTGATGAGGTAAGTTCTGAAAACTTTATTGAACTTTCTTCTAATGAGTTCGCAATTTTCCCACCAAGAGAATTACACCGCCCATTATGTAAAGTTAATGACACGTTGAAGATTAAAAAAGCAATTGTTAAAGTCCCAATTAATTAATTTTCAGGGGGTAATAACCTATCAATAAGCACCTTGTGATTTCGTTATACTTTGAAATTCAGGTGCTTTTTTTATTTTAATTAAGTATTAATCAAGAACGTCGATAAAGTTGAATGTAAATTATTATGGTTAAAAAGTGAGATAATTATGAAAGTTAAAAGTGTTGCGGTCATTGGTGAGTGTATGGTCGAGTTACAAAAATCAGGTGAACTCTATAAACAAAGTTTTGGAGGAGATACCTTGAATACAGCTTTGTATCTTGCTCGTCAGACTAAAGACTTAAATGTGAATATTAATTATTTAACAGGTATGGGAAGAGACCCATTTAGTCGTAGTATGATTGATTCGTGGAAAAAAGAAGGAATAACAACGTCATCTATTTATATTTCTGATACAAAATTGCCCGGTATGTATGCAATAGAAACATCACCAGATGGAGAAAGAAGCTTCTATTATTGGCGTAATGATGCGGCTGCTAGATTTTGGATCAGAGAGTATACACCTGAAAAGCTAGCAAACTTATTATCGCAATCAGATTTCTTATATTTAAGTGGGATAAGTTTAGCGATCTTGCCGGAAGATTGCTTAGATATTTTATTTGAAGCTTTAACTATATATAAAAAAGGCGATGGAAAAATTGCTTTTGATAATAATTATCGACCAACACTATGGGTATCTAAATTACAAACTCAAGAAGTTTATGAAAGAATTCTTTCATTAACTGATATTGCATTTTTGACTTATGATGATGAAGAGTCACTTTATGGTGATACTAATGAACAACAATCAATAGAACGGACTCAGCAATTAGGGGTTGGTGAAATTGTAGTGAAACGTGGTGCAGAAGCTTGCTTTGTTGTTACACAGGATGAAGATTTTATTGAAGTTCCTGCAAATCTAATATTGTCTGTCGTTGATACTACAGCCGCGGGAGATTCTTTTAGTGCAGGGTATTTAGCTAAGCGTTTAACCGGGGGAACACCACAAGAATCAGCGCTTGCAGGCCATTTACTAGCAGGAACTGTTATTCAATATCCTGGTGCAATTATTCCTACGAATGCTATGCCATTATTATAAGGACACGAGCAATGATTAATTTATGTAAGCAATTATCAGAAATTAAAGTGATTCCTGTTATTGCTATAAAAGATGCTACTAAAGCTGTAAAATTAGCAGAGATTTTAATTGATAACGGCTTACCTTGTGCTGAAGTTACATTTAGAACTGAAGATGCCGCATTAGCAATGAAAAATATGCGAGATGCTTTTCCCTCAATGCTGATTGGTGCAGGTACTGTTTTAAATAAAAAACAAGTGGATCTTGCAATTGATGCTGGTGTTGATTTTATTGTGAGTCCAGGATTGAATCCTACGATTGTAAAATATTGCCAACAACGTGGTATTGAGATTATACCTGGTGTTAATAACCCTAGTTTAGTTGAGGAAGCAATGGAGTTAGGGTTAAAAACATTGAAGTTTTTCCCTGCAGAACCATCTGGTGGAGTTAATATGTTAAAGGCCTTAACCGCAGTTTATCCTGTGACATTCATGCCAACTGGTGGTGTAACACCTAAAAATATTCATGATTATCTGTCTATTCCTAAAGTTTTCGCATGTGGTGGTACCTGGATGGTTCCGAATGACTTAATTGATAATAATCAATGGGATGAACTTGCCAGTTTGGTTAAGGGTGTATCAAGTATTTTACGATAAAGTAATTGATTAATGAATGTATAAAGGTTTTAAATTGATCCAATTTAAAACCTTTATTGTATTATAATAGTGTTTCATAATACTTCTATGGTAGTAGGTGTAATCTTACTAATTTTTACAATGCAGTTTAGACACTCTATCTGTATTGAGAGCTATAATTATAAAGGACATACGACCTTATGACTGAGATTTTTAATATTGCACAAATTCTTGGCTACTGTAGTTTGTTCTTTGGGTTGTTTAGTTTCTACCAAAAAAAGGATGTTTCTCTTAAAGTATTAATGGCTACTTCTACTGCTTTTAGGTCTGTTCATTATATAATGTTAGATTCTTATACTGCATGTCTAATGGCTGCTATTTCAACAGTTAGAACTTTAATTTCCTTAAAAATATTATCGAAATATGTAGCGCTGTTCTTTATTGTTGTATCAGTTTTTGTTGGGTTTTTCGTTGCAGAATCACTAATGGACTGGTTACCTATTTTATCAACGGTGATTAGTACAGTCGCTTTATTTTTCTTTACCGGGATTATGATGCGCTTTGGTTTAATGTTGGGGTCAATCGTATGGCTAATTAATAATTTTTGGGTCGGTTCTATAGGCGGTGTTCTGTTAGAGTCATTTACAATTATTATTAACATATTAACAATTATAAGGATAAATAGAGATTGCGGATAATCAAAAAACTAGACAGTACTTTATTGAACATAATGCCACAGTATTAGCACCATCAAAAGAGTTTGTCTTACTTAAGCCAATGCTTAAAGCAAAAAAACGGAAACCAATTAGGCTTCCGGTCGCTATAAATTAATTAACCTCAGATCTGCATAAGAAATTGCTTTTCTAGCCGAGTAACTTTAATACTCGGCTTTTTTCTTGAAAACTATAAGCAATTAATCCTGCGATTAAATTTACCATAAAGCTAATACAGCTTCTGTGCCTAGTATGCTCTATCTGGGAGATGTTTTTTAATTGGTCAAACACGGTTTCAATAATAAAGCGCTTTCGTAACATTAACTTATCCCATAGTTTCATAGCTTTGGGTTTCATGTTTTTCCTAGAGCCAGTGATAAAATTAATATCCTTTTGAGCTAATTCATTATGCAACTTTGCAGATACATAGCCCTTATCTCCGTAGAGATTTCCCCATAAATCTCTGCACATATCACTGACAGGAGTTCTATCATCAACATTACCTGCAGTAACTTTAACTGCGAGAATGCCACCTTCATCATTAATGATGAGGTGTAATTTGAATCCATAAAACCATCCCATACTTCCATGTCCTCGTTCAGCAATGCCGTCAAAAACCTGATGTCGAGGGATTCGTAAGTTATGACAAACTTGTAGTTTTGTTGAATCAATAAAGGCGATACCAGTCGGTTTTGATTTCCTTTGAGTAAGAAAAGAGCTTAACGGCACAAGTACAGATTGCAGTAATTTGAGCATTCTTGTGTAGCTTACGAGGGAGGGAAAATATTTATTCCAATATTTAATGACATGATTTATATAGAAGTTTTGAAATCACGGTATCCAGACTGATGACAATCGTCATCACTTCGCTTAACTTAGAAGGCCTTCTTCGTTGCTTAAGCCCTGATTCAATTAAGTGGGCTTCCCATTGAGGAATAAAAAGTAAACAAAAATCATCGACATCAGTATAAATAGCTTCTAAATTAATCATGCCCAAGTCCTTGCGATTGATAGTTCTCGACAAACGATCTGATCGCGACTTGGGCATTTAGTTCATTTCTTATCCGCAGCTCAGGTTAATTAGAGCTTAGTGATGGCTAACCAAAATTCACATAGAAAGTTTTCTTTTCTAAGTATTGCTCAAAGCCATACTTACCATCTTCCCCACCTGTGCCACTTAGCTTATAACCATTGTGGAAACCTTGATGTTGTTCTCCATGTCCTCGGTTTACGTAGATTTCACCACACTCAAGTTCATGAGTTAAGCGGTGCACATTTTTAATATTTTGCGTAAAAATCATGGTTGCTAGGCCGTATTCACTATCATTAGCATAACCAATCACTTCTTCGAAAGTGTCAAATTTAATCACGGGTAAAATCGGGCCAAAAGCTTCTTCATGCACAATTGTCATATTTTGTTTAACATTAGTTAAAACCGTTGGTTCAAACCAATAACCACGCTCAAATTTTCCCTCAGTTAAACGTTTACCGCCATGGGCCAGCGTTGCTCCCTCTTCTAGGGCCTGACCAACTAGTTTTTCCATGTGTTCAAGCTCACGAGCATTAACTTTAGGACCCATATCTGAATCTGCAAGCATTGGGCAACCCACTTTAATCGCTTTCACTTTTTCCATAAAAATATACATAAAATCATCATAAATACTGTTATGAACATACATGCGTTCATTACAAGTACAAACTTGACCACAGTTATCAAAGCGTGAATGTAATGCCGCAGCCGCAGCTTGCTCAAGATCTGCATCATCCATCACAATAAATGGCGCTTTACCACCCAGCTCTAACTGAACATGGGCCATGTTGTTTGCTGAGGCCTTGATAATTTGTTGACCAACTGGTGTACTACCCGTCATCGTCACCATATTGGTGATAGGGTTCGCAGTTAAAGCTCCGCCAAGACTAGCTCCACCACCAGTGACTATGTTTAAAACACCAGCAGGAATGCCCACTTTTTCAGCAATGTAGCCAAGTTCCAAAGTAGCTAAAGGCGTTTCAGACGTCGGTTTTACGACTATAGAATTACCTGCTACTAAAGCAGGACCAATCTTGCGACCTGCTAAAGCCAATGGAAAGTTCCAAGCTGTAATTGCAACCACCACACCTCGAGGGATTTTTTGAATCCAAATATGCTCATTTGCATTATCAGACTGGACAATGTCACCATCCATTTGGCGTGCCCAATCACAAGCATAGTCAATGAATGAAGCAGCTACATTGACTTCGCTTAAAGCAACTTTATACAACTTACCTTGTTCTTTAACTAACAATTCAGCTAAAAATTCACGTTGATTGCGGATTTCTTGTGCAAACTTGCGTAAAAGTTCTGCACGTTCACGAGCAGGTCTACGCTTCCAACTGTCTTGGGCTTTCTTAGCCACTGATAGTACAAACTCAGCATCGTTTGCATCACCATCTTGAATTTGTGCTATGATTTCTTCCGTTGACGGGTTTAATACTTGATCAAGTTTACCGTTTTTCGCGTTGATCCATTGCCCATCAACGTACATCTGATAACATTTCATACAACATTCCCATTAATTAAATATTGATGTCACTACAGTGACGAAATAATTGGTTTACCAAATTCAGAATAATCACTAGATCACCAGTTTGTAAACTATATCCAATTTCATTGATCTTACCGTTCCAGATCATGGCATTTTCACTATGCAGATTGAAACACCAAAAAATTGATTGAGTAAAACTAGTACAAACTAACTTAGAAAAAGGTCGCGATAGACGACTACATATAACAATAAGGACAAATGAATTAGTTATTAATGCATACCACTTCTTGAGTAATAGTTACCAGTTTTGTACGCTTCCATCAGTACGATAAATATGAGGAGCTTCCCAGTCAGCAATGCTGGCTGACATTAACTTGTCCTCGTTAACTTCAATGCCTAACCCGGGCTGTTCAGGAACTTCGTAAGCATTTGTAATTAACTTAGGCTGTAAGGTGAAGATGTCAGAGTCTTTATAGCCATAAACACTATTATTTAATGGTGAGGCGCTACATTCAATATGACTGAAGTTAGGTATAGCTGCGGCTAAGTGAATAGATGCGGCAGTGCATATTGGGCCTAGTGGGTTATGCAATAGCAAATCTATATAATGAGCTTCACTCCAACCGGCAACTTTTAGTGCTTCAGTGAAGCCTCCTACATTACAAATATCTAGTCGGTTAAATTGCAGAATATCATTTTCAATATAAGGTAAAAATTGCCACTTAGATGAAAATTCTTCCCCTATAGCAAAAGGGATGTCAGTTAATTGACGTAATGCTTGATAGGCTTCGGGCGTTTCATCACGAATAATTTCTTCAACGAAGTCTAATGTACCTTGTGGTAATTTTTGACAGAAGCTAGCGGCTTCTGCAACGCTGAGGCGAGAATGATATTCTAGACCAATAATAATCTCATTCCCCAGTTGTTCACGAGCATTGATAAGCAAAGAAATTGTTTCTGCAATAGATTTTCTTGGCTCCCAGACCATACAGTTCTTCTGAATAGCATGATCTATGCCAGCAGCAACAAAGCGAATGCAGTCCCATCCTAATTCTTTGAACTTTAATGCCATCTGAATGGCATCTTTTTCGGTGTCACAATTAGGAACGGTGGCAAATGCTTTAACTTGATTTCTTTGTTTTCCACCTAGTAATTGATAGACAGGAACCCCAAGAGCTTTTCCTTTGATATCATGTAAAGCAATATCTATAGCGGAGATAGCGGCTGTTGTTACTCTACTCCCTTCAAAGTAATGTGAACGATAGCACTCTTGCCAAATTCGGCCAATATTCATAGGATCTTGTCCGATAAGGCTTTTTGCCAAAGATTTCACCATTTCGACGACGACTCTTTCTCGGCTTGAAAAGCCTGATTCACCCCAGCCAAAGATGCCTTCATCGGTTTCAATTTTAACAATTAAAAAATCACGAATACCGGATTGAACTATATAAGTTTTAATGTCTGAAATTTTCATTTTATATACCACTTATTAACTATTTATAATCTTCAATACGTTCAACTTTCCCCACAATAAGTATGTAAGAGAGAGCACCGATAATACTGACACTGGAAATATAGATGAGAGGGGCCATAAAGCTGTCGGATCCAGCTGATAAGTAACCAATTACCACTGGGCCAACGATTGCCGATATTCCTCCAACTAGATTAAACGTACCACCAGTTAAACCTATCAAACGTTTTGGCGCGATAGAAGAAACTAATGACCAAGTAATGGATGCTAAGCCAGTAGCAAAGAAAGCAATAGACATAAAAACTGTTACAGCTAGTGGATCTTGGAAGAACTCAGCACCAATAATGGCAGATGTTAAAATCAAGCCAGAGATAATAGGAGTCTTTCTGGAAGTTGCTAACGAACACCCTTTGCGTAATAAGTAATCAGAGAAGAAACCTGAAGATAATACCCCGATACAGCCACATAGGAAGGGTAGTGAAGCCATGAACCCTGCTTTAATAAAGTCCATTCCATGGTACTCGACGAGGTAAGTAGGGAACCATGTGAGGAAGAATATGGTTGCGTTACCAAGGGCAAATTGACCGATGCACACACCGATGAATTTTCTTCGGGTAATCAGAAACAGAAAGTCTTTAAAGAAATCGTTTGAGCTGCTATCAACATTATTGCCTAATTCTGGTTCCGCTCCATTATCTTTTAGAAGTTTTAGTTCTGCTTCCGATATACCTTTATAATCAGTAGGTTCATCATATTTGAAGTACCAGACTACTGCCCAAATAAGACCAATGCCCCCTGTAACTTCAAATACAGCGGACCAGCCCCAGTGTGTCATAATCCAGGCTAATACAGGAGTCAGTAATGCAAGCCCAATAAATTGGCCTGATGTATATATGGCAATCGAAGATGCTCTTTCACTCTCAGGTACCCAAGCGGTGACTACGCGATTATTAATTGGGTAACTAGGGGCTTCTAGCATACCAACAATGAAGCGAAGGCCAGCGATCACAAAGAATGTATGTGCAGATCCTATGGCAAACGTTGCTATCGACCATAATCCAAGGAAAATGGTTAATAATACTTTGGGTTTATAGCGATCAACTAGCCAGCCACACGGAACTTGCAAAGCAGCATAAGCCCAACCCCAAGCTGAAAATATCCAACCTAATTCTTGATTTGTGATGCCTAGTTCTTTCATCATTTCAGGAGCTGCAATAGAAAGGTTGGCACGATCTAGATAATTAATAATGACAGTGATAAAGAGTAAGAACACGATGAAATATCGTTTTTTAGTCGTTTTACTCCGATTTTGGAGACTAGATGTATTGTTGGTTAACATTGTAAGACCTCAAGTTAATATTTTATTATAAAGGGGTACTAATTCTTTTTAGAGCAGTAAAATCGTTTAAAGAATATTTAGAACAATCACAACCTATGCCTGATTGTTTTATTCCTGTATGAGGAAGTTCAATAGAATATTTAATCCCATTTACATGAACTTCACCAAAGTCTAATTCATCAGTCATTACTTTTTGAATTGAACTATCATTTGTAAATATATAAGAGGCTAGGCCAGATTTGGTCATGTTAGCTTTATTAATGGCTTCTTGTATGTTCTTAAAAGAAGATATAGCAATAACAGGACCGAAAATTTCTTGTTGGTAAATTTTCATGTCAGCTGTCACGTTTACTAATAAAGTTGGAGGGTAAAAAGATCCTGTTTCTTCTGGTGAAAAATCCCCCCCAGATAGGCATGTTGCCCCCTTATTTAAAGCATCAACAACAAGTTCATGAATGCGATTTCTTGCTGTTTTATTAATAAGAGCCCCCATAGTTGCATCGCTATCTCTATGCCAACCTAATTTAATAGTATTGAGTCGTTGTAAAACTTTTTCTATAAAACTCTCTAAGATAGAGTCTGCGACAAAAACTCTATTTGCTGAAACACAAGTTTGACCAGCATTGGTAAATTTTATGCTGTGTAAAATATCTGCAGCAAGTTCTTGGTTGGCATCATCAAGAATAATAAATGGTGCATCACCACCTAGCTCCATTGAAAAGTGTTTAATTGAAGTTGTACTTTTTTCAATGACTTTTAAACCTGTATTGGTAGAGCCGATCAATGTCAGCATCGCTGGAATAGTTGAAGATGACATATGATTTCCTAGTTCTATATCATCACCAGCAAGAATTTGTACCGCGCCTTTAGGTAACCCTATTGAATGACATATTTCTCCTACAGCATAAGCTGACAGAGGGGTTTGGATTGATGGCTTAATGATTATTGGGCATCCACTTGCCATTGCTGGTGCCAGTTTATAGCCAATATTAAGCAAAGGAAAATTCCAAGCTAAATAAGCAATACAGGTCCCAACAGGTATTTTGATAATAGCATGTGAATGTGTATCATCTATAACAGTCTCCGTTGCTAAATAATCTGAGGATATTTTGGAATAAAATTCCATGCTGTCGATTAATAATTGAAAATCTTCTAATGTATCTTTCCAGGTTTTCCCTGTTTCTTGGTGGACACAATTTCTTAAATACTCCTCTTGTTTAATAAACTCAGATCTTAGTTTTCTCATCCAAATTATACGTTTGTTTATGGATAATCTCCCCCAATTAAACTCTGCATCTTTAGCACAATTTAAAGCTTGATCTGCAATGGTTTTATCAGCGATATAAATAGATGATATTTTTTCATCAGTAGCTGGATTAAATATTGTCTTTTGTTGGTGGCTATTAACTAACTGGCCATTAATATACAAATATGGGGACATAGAAAATTCCATTTAGTAGAAAGTGGATTAAGTATTATTAAAAGTGAAAATTATTTTTGTGATAATGATCTATTTTTTGTTCTAGATAATTAAAGTTCCATCTTATGGGAACTTTCTTCGACTAGATTGTTTCTCTTATTAAAAAGGAGGAGGATTAGAGTTAGTTATTAAATAATGGTTGAAAGATATTAAGGGTAAATTTTGAACATTAAAAATGTAGTTGTTTATCCAATTTCTGTTTCTTTAGATAAACCCTTTTACTTTTCACAAGGTTGGGTCACAAATCGAAGTTCTTTAATTGTTGAAATTATTACAGATGATGGAATCAGTGGTTGGGGAGAATCTTTATGCCATGGGCTTCAATCACCTCATATTGCCGCGGCTTTCATTGAAAAGGTATTCAAGCCAATACTACTTGGTCGTGATCCATTTGATGTCGAGGTGCTATGGGAGGAAATGTACAACATAACTCGTCCTTATGGACAAGGAGGGGCCGCGGTTAATGCTATTAGTGGTGTGGATATCGCGCTATGGGACATATTAGGTAAAGCATTAAATCAACCAATTCATAAATTAATTGGTGGGGCATTCCGAAATGAAGTTATGCCATATGCAACGGGGTTTTACCGTGTTGCCAATGCAAAATATCCAGAGGCTAGTATCGAAGAAGCGCATCGCTATGTAGAGTCTGGATTTAGTGCCTTTAAACTTAAAATAGGTTTTGGTGCCGAAGAAGACATTAAATTCATGCGTGCAATTCGAGAGGCAGTCGGTGATAACGTTAGAATTATGGCAGATGCGAATGCTGCTTATAATACTGCAGTTGCCCGCCGTATTATAAAACACACTGAAGATTTGAACCTATATTTTCTGGAAGAATTACTTGCACCTGAAGATCTTGTTGGTTATCAACAAATAAAAAACATGTCAGCAACCTATATTGCAGCTGGTGAGCAAGTCTTTGGCAAAATGGGGTATCAACCTTGGTTGCAAGATCGAGCGTTGGATATTATTCAACCAGATTTATGTTCTTCGGGCGGTATAACTGAAGGAAAGAAAATAGCGGCTCTGGCACAAGCAAGTCAAACCATGATGATTCCCCATGTCTGGGGTTCTGGAATTGGTATTGCGGCTTCTTTACAATTTATGGCATCTTTACCACCAACTCCTCTATCACTAAATCCTATTGAACCTATGTTGGAGTTCGACCAATCTTCACACCCATTCCGCAAAGATTTAATCTTCGATGGGATTAAAATGATTGAAGGTAAAGTTCAGATACCTTCACAACCTGGAATTGGTGTTGAAGTTAATCGTGAAATTCTAAATCAATATAAAGTTAATTAGTTTACGGGAGCTTGGTAATGAAAGATGTGAATTGGTTAATTATTGATTGGGGAACTACAAATTTTCGTGCCTTTGCGATGAATGAAGAAGGGAAATTAGTCGATAAAATTGAGAAAAAACTAGGTTTACTACAAGTTGAGAAAGGAAACTTTGCGCAAGAACTAGAGCAGGTACTGCTACAGTGGATAGGTCAGTACCAACAGTTACCTATTTTCATGGCGGGAATGGTCGGTTCGGCACAAGGGTGGATTGAAGTACCTTATGTTCAAGCTCCTGCTAGTTTAGATGATTTAGTTGAGGGGAGTAAGTCTTTTAGACTCCCTTGGGGAGCTATGGCAACTGTGATCCCAGGTGTAAATATCGTGAGCGATCTGGATAATTACGATGTGATGCGAGGAGAAGAAGTCCAAATTTTTGGTTTGGATATTTTGCTTAATGACACTGAATCTTTTGCTATTTTCCCTGGTACTCATAGCAAGCATGTAAAAATAAAACAAGGATGCATTCAAGAATTTAAAACTTATATGACTGGAGAGTTATTCTCATTGCTGAGTCAGCATTCAATATTAGGACGAGGACTCCCTACGCAAATAGAATCAGAAGCAGCTTTTAAGCGTGGAGTTTTAGAAAGCCAAAATGGTAATTTAACCAATAAACTCTTCAATGCAAGGACGCATCGATTGTTCAACAATATTGAAGAAAATGAAGTTTTTGATTATTTATCAGGAATACTTATTGGTCAGGAGTTTAACAATATTTCAAATTCAAGTGTTTACTTGGTCGGTAGTGATAAATTATGCGAATGCTATTATCAAGCCTGTAAAATATTATCGATAAATAGTGAAATGATAAATGGAGATGAAACATTTTTAGCAGGTATGTTAAATATTAAACAGGAAGTAGAAAATGGGAAAGAGTAAATTTAATCTAGATGAACACCTACCTTTGATGGCAATTATTCGTGGGGTTAAACCTCAAGATGCAGTACGAGTAACGCAAATTTTAATCGATGAAGGTTTTACCATGATTGAAGTACCACTTAATAGCCCTGATGCATTAGTGAGTATTGCAAGTTTAGTTGAAAAATTTGGACCGCATTATTTAATAGGAGCAGGAACTGTTACGACGCTAGAGAAAGCCGAAGCAGTAATTGAAACAGGCGCAAATTTGATTGTAACACCAAACTATAATGAAGAAGTCGTTAAACTCTCTACTGCGGCAAATTGTGTAACTTTTCCTGGTGTGGTTACGCCGACCGAAGCCTTTGCAGCGTTAGCTTCAGGGGCTACAGGATTGAAACTTTTTCCTATTAGTCAAGTAGGAATAGATGGATTTAAAGCGCTCAAATCGGTACTTCCACCGGAAACATTATGTTTTCCTGTAGGAGGCATTAATCCAACTGAGGAAAGCATGAGGCCACTAATAAAAATTGGTGCTCAAGGTTTCGGTTTAGGCTCTTCACTTTATACGCCTGATTTAAGTGACGATGAAATCAGGCAACGGGCTAAGAAATTCGTAGCTGAATTTAAAAAATGTAAGTAATATAGAATCGTGAAAAGTCCAAAAATTTTTGGACTTTTCATTAACCTTTTTTAGTTTAACTTCTGAGAAATAAGCTGACTGTACTGTTGCAGAAGAGGGATTAATTCTTCCATGCGTTCATCAGGCATATAAGGTTTAATGCTAGTGACAGATATAGCCGCTATTATATTTTGGTATTTATTACGAACAGGAACTGCGACACATCGAACCAGTTCTTCATTGTCTTCTAAGTCAAAGCTATAGTCATATTTTGAATAAGACTCCATACGTTCAATCATAGCATTTACATCTAAGTGTGTTTCTTTTCTTATCAGGCGTAACCACTCAGTCTTTGGCATGTCAATCATCAGCGACTTACCAATACCTGTAGCAGCAAGAGGTAGACGATCTCCAATTCTCGACCTTAACTCAATGGCGCGATAGCCAGAAATTTTGTCTAGGTAAAAAATATGATCTTCATCCTTGATGCCAAGATGGACTGTATCCTTGGTTTCTTCAGCTAACTTACACAAAATAGGGTGAGCGATTTCTTTTAAGGGCATGTCTTTTTGAGCCCGGTTTCCTAGTTGAATCATTTTAGTACCAAGAACTATGCCTATACCTTTGACTTCCCGAATATACCTTGCTTCAATTAATCCTTGTAAGATTCGATGAACGGTTGATTTGGGAAGCCCAGTTTCTGTACAAATAGATTTTAATTGGCAGTTACCATTTGCTACTGCATCAATGACAGCTATAGCTTTATTTAATGCTTGGTTATTAGACATAGTTACCTCTTACATTTATGTGAAAGGTAACAAAAAGTAAAATATAATATTGTGATGAATCTATATATTTGGTTCTTATTATTCCCATTATGTGGGATTTTATTTTATCAATCCCATGAGTTGTGGAAGAGACATTGAAATTTCAGGTATGTATATTACTAGCATTAAGACGCCAAATATAATGATAAAAAATGGTAGTAATGTTTTTACTATCAATTGAGGGCCGTCATTAGATAATGATCTAAAATGGCCGTGTAAGAGTAACTTACCTAGAGAATGTCCCATCCAAGCTGCAATGTATTCGGTA
The DNA here is from genome assembly GCF_030161215.1 of Vibrio algivorus. Lineage (NCBI taxonomy): Bacteria > Pseudomonadati > Pseudomonadota > Gammaproteobacteria > Vibrionales > Vibrionaceae > Vibrio > Vibrio algivorus. The sequence continues at coordinate 73,783 of NZ_BSPV01000008.1, read as the reverse complement.
GGAATGCCATAAGTGTGGAGATATGTCTTGATTTGGTGTTTTCCCCAGTTTGCCTGAAGTAATTTTACTTCACCGAGTGGCATTTGCACATTCCAAATGTACTTAGGTTTAAAGCTTTCTAGTTGGTCGACATGAGTAAAAAAGAAAAATAGATGCTCATCTCCATCTAAAATGCTCTTAATTTTGGTCTTAGTATTATGTTGTTCAGGGACTGAGTTTTTATTGAGGTTTTCAAGGTATTGAATGTATTGCTTCAAAATATCTATTGCTATGCTTGGCAATATTATCAATCGGCTATTATCGCCTTTTATATATTCTTTATCAGAAATCCATAATATACTTTCTTCGATGAAATAATCTTTTAGTGTCCCCCCCCCCCCAATCGTTAACGGGGCGATCCCTGGGCTAGAGATCAAATGTCTCCCAAACTAAAAATGAGCTTGAAGTTGAGCAGATCAACAAAGGTAGTGAATAGGTAACCAACTATTAAGCCTATTTTTGCGTTAGTCACTTATCCATTGCTGTAAATGTTCAAGAATCATAGTGATTCGCTTTGGTTTTTGTTTGTGCCGTTTTCCTATGCAATATAGAGATTCAGTTACTCTGTTTGTTGGATTATGTATCGTAACCTCATCGGCTAAATAGAAGCTGTCTACAGCACTTTGGGGTAACACAGTGAATCCCATTCCTTTAGCGATAGGGAGTAAAATTTGGCTAAGTTGATTGATGTAGCTTACGGTCTTAATTTTTTCAATTTCAATATCTTGCCAATTTTTCTCACCACATCGATGCAAATAGAGTGATAAGTAATGATCCGCATCTGGGTGGCGTATCATACCTAATGAGCTCAGTTGTGCTGCGGTAATCGGTTTGTTTTGGTGATCCTTCGGTAATACAAGGCACAATGACTCAACACCGAGTTTATCTATCTCAAAGAAGCTTTCTTGTGGCTTGTGAGTGACGATACCTAAATCAATATTGCTGCTTTGTACCTCATTCAAAATTTTATGGTTAGGAGCTACTTCTAAATGCACGACAAGTGTTGGATTTTGTTTTTGGAGTTCGAGCAGCTTTGGAAATAAAGACAGTGCTAAAGAGCCAGAACATGCCAATTTGATTTCTCCTTGGTATGGGTCATCGATATTTAGAGAATCTAATAATGCATTTTCATTGATAAGTAACTGTTGAGCATAATTGTAAACTTGTCGTCCTTGTTCGGTTAATTCAAATGTTTTGTTGTATCGGATCAGTAGGTTATGTCCACATGCCGCTTCAAGCTTTTGAATATGTTGGCTCACACCTGGCTGTGTCATAAAAAGTTTGTCACTGGTTTTAGTAAAGTGACCAACATCGACTAAGGTTTTAAAAGTGTGTAGCCATACTGGGTTTAACATGATGCTGAGCCTTCAATAACAAATAATTATTAAAATAAGAATAATTGATAATTTTTAAAAGTAAACCGACTTGATTAATCTTTACCTTAAGCAAGCACACACGATGAAATAAATGAGGTAATACAATGGAAAATAAAACATACCCAAGAACGTTTTCTCACATTGGGATTTCTGTACCAGACATTGAAGCTGCGGTTAAATTCTATACCGAAGTACTGGGTTGGTATTTGATTATGGAGCCAACGGATGTGGTTGAAGATGACTCTGCTATCGGTGAGATGTGTACTGATGTATTTGGCGCAGGTTGGGAGCGTTTTCGTATAGCACATATGTCAACGGGTGACCGAGTGGGAGTTGAGCTTTTTGAGTTTAAAAACCAAGAAAATCCTGAAGATAATTTTGAATATTGGAAAACCGGCGTATTCCATTTCTGTGTACAAGACCCAGATGTGGAAGGTTTAGCGGAACGAATTGTTGCTGCTGGTGGTAAAAAACGTATGAAAGCACCACGTTACTACTACCCTGGTGAAAAGCCTTACCGCATGATCTACATGGAAGATCCGTTTGGTAATATTCTTGAAATTTACAGCCACAGTTATGAGTTGCACTATGCAAGTGGTGCGTACAATTAATCTATAAAGCTGATTTAGTAAAAATAATGCCCATTTTGATGTTTAGTTATCAAAGTGGGTATTTTCGTTTGAAGCTATGAAAGTGTTAGATTTGTCTGCCAGATACTTCTAAATGAGCCATGCAATGATTCTATTTCCCCCTTCATTAAATGTTTATAAACATCGATTTTAAAGCTCGTTTAACTGGATTTATCTATGTTAGTTGTTATTTGTGACTTAATTGGTTATTAAATTCAGATTTATTGGGTCAATAGTTCTTGGTCTATTTGTTAACGAGGATGAAGAGTTAAATGGAGGTTGATTATAAAAAGTGTAGACTATTTCAGAGGTTAGACATCACATTGCTTAAATGTAGGGGGCTTTTATCGTACAAAAAGTTTAACATTTTCTATAAGTTGGAATAATATTAACTTATTCAGGGACGATACCAATACCATGCTTGTTTTAGGGTATAGACAGAAGGTCAAATAATACCGTGCAGATTAATAAGTCATTCATCAAAGTACCTCATTTTTCTGAGCTAGTGTTAAGTTCAACGTTTATTAACTTATTATCACTGGCTTTACCTTTCGCGTTGCTACAAATCTATGACCGCATTCTCCCTAATCAAAGTTATGGGACGGCTATGGTACTTGCAATTGGTGTGGCTCTTGCCATTATTGTGGAAGCATTTTTACGTTATATGCGCAGTTGGTTATTAGCTTCTTCGGCTGCAAATTTTGAACAAAAAACGGTAGAGAAAAGTGTTTATGCTCTCTTTAAAGGAGACTATAAGCATATAGCTCAGATGGGTATTGGCCGCATCTATAATGGATTTACCGCAATTGGTCATATGCGGGATGCTTATTCTGGTCAGTTCATGATTTCGTTAGTTGACCTTCCATTTGCGCTGGTTTTTATCGGCTTAATTGCCTATATCGGCGGAAGCTTAGTTCTTATCCCTATTATGGTGTGGTTGATCGTTGGCCTGATCGTTTTATACATAGGTCGCCAACTAAAAACAGTCACTTATGGTTTGTCATTAACAGAAAGTCAGCGCTCTCGTGTGTTTATCAAAGTGTTTTCAGGTTTAACTACAGAGAAAGCATTAGCACAAGAAAGCCAAATATCTTCATCTTATCGTCAATCTAATTATCAATATGCTCAAGCTCAACAACATGCGGATTGGTTAGCCGCCAAGTTGCAACTTTTTATTGGGCTTGCTTCTCAAGGTACGACATTAACGCTTATTTTGGTGGGGAGTTTGTCAGTATTAGCAGGTGATTTAACGACTGGTGGGTTAACAGCATGTTCCATTTTAGCGGGTAGAGCTGTTGCTCCGCTTAGTTCTTTAATTGGGTTATATAACCGTTTAGCGGTAACAGATGTAGCAAGAAAAGAAGTTCAAGAATTAATGGATCTTCCAGAAGTACCATTCAAAGGAAATGTTGATTTACTGGATGATCAATCTTTCCCTTCAGGTCCAATTTGTTTTAAGAATTATAAATCGTATGAGACCGTTGCAAAACTTGATATTGATGAACTTGAAATTAAAGCCAATGATCTCGTTTCTTTGCATTCTGATCCTTTAACTTTTGCAAGTTTGTTTGTGGCTTCTATTGGGGGGCTAAAGCAAGCCGAAGAAGGGCAACTATTCATTGGTGGAAAGGATATCCATGAATATCATTACCAAGATTATAGCTCTGCTGTCATTTATGTACCGTCATGGCCCACATTATTTGCAGGTACCGTGTTAGATAACTTAACGCTATTTCACCCAGAATTAGAGAATGAGGCAGTTGTTTTAGCAGAGCAACTGGGTTTATCTGCTTCTATAGGTGACTTAGCCGCGGGTTATCAAACTGAAATAACGGAAAGTGGTACTGAGATATTTAACAAAGGAACCATTAAGTTAATTGCTATGGTGAGAGCCTTAGTTCAAAAACCATCAATTTTGTTATTAGAGCAACCTCAATTGTCGTTAGATTTGGATTGCCAGCAACGAATGATTCAAGTGTTATTAGAGCAACGTCAATTCATGACGATTATTGTAGCTTCTTATTCTGAAAAGCTGATTGAGGCATGTAACTGTCATATTTCAATTGATTGGGATGGACATTGCACTATAGAACGGACAGAGGATCAGTAAGATGCCGATGGAATCTAAAGATAACAAAATAGAAGTGAATGCAATGGCTGATGCAACTATGTCAAATCATTCCAAGTCATCATTAGGTGGTAGAGATTCAAGTGAGAATCTTAAAGTGGTCCTGCAGTTTTGGCTTAAAGAATTAGGATTAAATGCTCAAGAGAAGAATGTCAAAGCTAACCCAGAATTAGATACTTTGGATGCGTTAGGGCTTGTTGAACAGCTGAAAAAGTATGATGTGGGATATGTGACAGACCATGTTACTCGACAAAATGTCCAAGATACGCCATACCCATTTATTTTGATTGGGCGCTCGGGTGGAACTCAGTTATATCGGCGCCGTAATGATGATTTGCAATGCTTTTCTGTAAATACTCAAAAGTGGATAAAATGTGAGCTGGCTGATCTGGATGTAAATGCGATGGCTGTATTTATTGAGCGATTGCCATCAAAACAGTTAAATTTAAAAGCATTTTCGAGAGAAATGAGTAAACGCTCTAAATGGTATCGTCCCGTTTTTTTCTTAAGTTTATTTATTTCACTGACAGGTCTGAGTATTCCTCTGTTTACCATGGCAGTTTATGACCGTGTTATTGGTGCTCAAAATTCAAATATTATTATCCCAATTGCCGTTGGTGCTGCTTTAGCGGTTATTATTTATCTCATCTGTCAGTTATACCGAGCTTATATCTTAACTTCAGTAGGAAACCGATTCTCAAGGGATTTATCAAACTTAACCTTCCATCGTTTGATGTCGATGTCATTAATGCTACTGAGCCGTGTTGGCATGGTTAACCATATTAACCGCATGAAAAATGCTGAAAAAGTACGTTCAATTTTAATTGGTCCTACGGGGACAGCTTTAATCGACTTACCCTTTACGCTGGTTGTTTTAATCGCCATTGCACTATTAAGTGGTTGGTTAGTGCTCGTACCAATTTGTATGTTGTTATTAAATTTTATCATCATGAAACTGGTGACTCGTTATACCAATAATGCTTTGCCAACGGTATCGAATCAATATCAAGATGTGATGATTGAGTTATCTAAGAATGTGTTGTTATTAAAATCAGGTGGCAGTATTCATGGTTGGGTGAAAGGGCTTCAACGTATGAATCAAGAGAATAGTCGACAAAACTTTTTATTTGCAAAACGGAATGGTTTGAATGCAGCTGTTGGTCAAATGATGAGTATGCTAACTGCACTTATTACGATTTTTGTAGGGGTTTTTTTGGTCCTTGAACAAGACATTTCACCAGGAGCACTAATTGCCTGTGTGATGTTAATTTGGCGAATTACAGGCCCTGCTCAAATGGTTTTTTCATCTTCTTTGAAATTTACCATGTTGGGAAATGCCATCCGTCAATTTGATAGTTTTATGATGGTGAATACGGAGAATAATGAATTAAGGCTTGATATTCCTAATGTCGATGTTTCTCCTTCTGTGAGTATTAAGCAACTTACTTTACGTTATAACGCTGAAGCTCAACCGGCTTTATCTGGTGTAAGTTTTGATATTGAAGCAGGTGAAGTTGTTGCGATTATTGGTCCTAATGGATGTGGAAAAACAAGTGCATTACTTTCTTTGCTTGGCGTATTAGAGCCACAAGGTGGATATATTACGGTTAATGGTAAAAACATTCGACAATATGACCCACAGGTGTTTCGTCGTTGGGTTTCTTATTCACCAGCTGAGACTGACTTAGTGGTTGGAAGCTTAGCGGATAATGTTCGTACTGTGAAACCAGAGGCGACAGATGAAGAGGTGAAACAAGCCTTATTAAAAGCAGGCGCTCAACCCCTACTTTATAGTGTTAATGGCGATATAAATGCACCATATTTTAGTGATTATGATCTTCTGATGCGTTCCATAGATGCGAGTACTATTAGTTTGGCACGCTTAATATTAAAAGATGCTAATTATTGGCTTATGGATGAGCCACTATCGAGTTGCCCGGCTGGAACTAAAAACTATTTTAAAGAATTAATTACTACACTTAAAGGTAGTAAAACGATGGTATTTACGACTCATGATCCGGAATTGATTTCGATGGCAGATAAAGTCGTCGTGTTAGATAAAGGAAATTTAGTGTACGCGGGCCCTGCAATAAAGCCTGAATCCGCAACGGAAATTGATATGGATGTTACTCATGAATGAGAAGAAAAACAGTGCACCGGAAATCTGGCCTGATTTTGAATTTTCTAGTGCTATAGAAGCACCAACAGAACGTAAAATTATTAAAGCCACCATATTGGTTATTTGCTTAGCCACTTTTAGTCTTTTCATTTGGTCTATCTTTACTAATGTCAATGAAATAGCCAAAACCCATGGTCAAATTGTCCCTCTTGGACATAAGCAAGTCATCCAAAATAAACATGGTGGTACGATTTCATCTGTTTTGGTTGCAGAAGGGGATGTTGTCAATAAAGGTCAGGCTTTGGTGAATTTTGTATCGGTTGATAGTCAGTCACTAAAAGATGAATTAGAAGCGAAGCGAGCCAACTTTATTTTAAGAATTGAGCGTTACAATGCTTTTTTATCAGAAAGACAACCTGATTTCTCGGCCTTCGTTGAGGTATTTCCTAGCCTAGTTAAAACTCATGAGCAAGCTTTTCAGGAAATGTTAGAAAAAGAAGCATCATTAGTGTCTGTTTCTCAAGCTGAAATCCGGAAAACTCAAGAAGAGATCAACAGTATTAATAATGAATTACCCACATTACGCTCTCAAATTGCTCACTCACGTCATATGTTGAATTTGATGGCCTCAACAACTAGCCGACAAGCAATTTCTGAAATGGAAAGGAATAATCAGGAACAAAAATTAGCTTCTTATACGCGAGAATTGACATCGTTATTAGGGAAAAAATCTGTTTTAGAAAAAACATTGGTTCATTTAGATGAGCAACTTAAAGAGAAGAAAACGGATTATAAATCAGATGTAAGTGAAAGACGTACCGAAGCTCAAACTGAGTTAATTACAACAGAAGCGCGCCTACGGTCATCTAATTTTGATCTAGAGGACAATACTGTTAGAGCACCCGTCGATGGTATTGTTCAATCCATTCCAACTACCAATGAAGGTAGTGTTATTCAGCCGGGCGGAACGGTTGCTATCATTGTACCGACGACTAAAACAGCCATTATGGAATCGAAATTATCCCCTAGAGATGTAGGTTTTATTCATATTGGTCAAACAGTACGGATTAAAATTGATGCATTTGATTACAGTCGATATGGTTCTCTTGAAGGTATTGTAGAAAAAGTCTCTCCAACGACTGATGCTGATGAACGTGGAGGGGTGTACTACAAAGTCCGAATTTCAATTGCTCATCCATATTATTTTGATAATCCTGATAAATTTAAATTGATTCCTGGGATGACCGGTGAAGCAGATATTGTGACAGGTGAAAAAACAGTATTTGAATATTTATGGAAGCCTGTATATACAAATATAACTACTGCTTTTGGTGAAAGATAACCAGTTATCGATGTTTAAAAGATCGTGACTGAGATTTATAGAGGTACATCATGGAAGATCGCAAAAAGAATAAATCAGAAAATAAAAAAGAGCAGCCGAGTAAAGAGGCAATAAAGAAATTAGATAAAAATGCTCAACGGTTAAAAGCAGAAGCATTGCGTGGTAATGCAGATGATAGAATTGCTAGTAAGACTAAAAATGATGATGTAGCTGATAAATCATGGTCACAAGCGGCTTTTGTGAATAATTTGTCGCCAAACACTGAGGTAGAAGTTGAAGTAGATACTGTTGTTAGTAAAGAGCAAATCAATACCCCAGTGGCAGGAAATGAAACAAATCTAACGCAAGAACCACAGCCTTTGGTAGGGAAAATAATTCCAACAACGGGTGAACCTGATGTTACTTATAGTATAGCTGAGAACCATGTCAGTAGTTTTGGAGTATTTAGATTAGCGCCTACAGGTGCATTTACCTTTATTCCTTCAGTTAATTCGCTTGCGGGCCAATCTCAACAATTTACCATTCATGCGACCCATAAAGGTGAAGTACATCAACAGCAATTAACCATTACTCAAGGTCATAACCAGATTGCAAAAGTTACGATTTCTGGTGCCGATAATGCCATTCTTATAGAAGACCATAATGTTCAAGCGGGTGAGTTACACGCGACAGGTAATTTGAACATTGCTGCGACAGCTCCAACGGATACCCGAGTTGTGGTTGAAACATTATCTGGCCAATATGGCACTTTAGAAATAGATGCTAATGGTCACTGGGAGTACAGTGTTAATAATGGTCAACAAGCGGTTCAAGCGCTTAAGAGTACGACAACTTTACATGAGTCTTTTACCATTCATCTAGTTAATGGTGACTCTCATCAAATCTCTATCACTATTAAAGGTGATGAAGATAAGGCAATTATTTCTGGTGTTGATAGCCAGCCATTAACTGAAGACCAACACATTGATACGGCCCATCACCTTAATGCTCAAGGCAAACTAGATATTATTGATGTTGACCAAGGGGATGCGTATTTCCATGCTCAGACAGCAATGGGTAAATATGGTGAGTTTACAATCGATGAGCAAGGGCATTGGCATTATAGTGTTGATGACACCCTGCAAAGCATCCAATCATTAGCTTCTGGTGAGAAAATTACCGATACAGTTCATGTTTTATCGAAAGATGGTGCCACGACTCATGATGTCGTTGTGAGTATTACAGGTACCAATGATGCTCCTGTGCTAACAGTGACACCGAATGCGGCTAATTTGGTGACAGGTAAGTTAACTGAAACTGACGTTGATACGACCGATACACATACTTTTTCCACAACACAAAGTATAGGATTGTATGGTCATTTGAGTATCGATCCATCGACGGGTGATTACACTTATACGCAAACGCCAGGTACAGTTAAAGGGATGTCGTATAACCATAATACTGGTCAATACACTGGTCACGACGTGTTTGAAGTACAAGTAACTGATGGCCATGGTGGTACGGATACTAAATATATTACCTTTGATGTGAGTGCAACGGTAGCCGGACCTACGGTGACAACGCCTAATGCACCGGTTACGATAATACTAGGAGCACCAACTCCCCCGACTATTACACTAACCACACCATCAACGACCCCGCTAATATTAACAGCGCCACCAACGGCTTCTCTCACTATTGACTTGGCAAGTACCAGTGATACGTATGGAGGTACGGGAACGAATAGTGATGACATCACATCGGTAACGACTCCAATGATCACCGGACATGTGGATATTCCGTTCTCAACAGTGAATATTTTTGACGGTACCACCAAAGTCGGCACTGTGATTGCCGATGATAAAGGCGATTACGCTGTTGCTACTTCAGTGCTTGGTGGTACAGAAGCAGGGCAACTACATCACCTACACGCAGAAGCGACCGCTCCCGGTGTCGCGGGTGCAACTCCTATATTATCCCCAACATTAGATGTGACAATTGATACCGGCGCGACAACGGTAGCGGATACTGGTACGGCGACAGAAGATCAAACTGCTGGTGTTGCGAGCATTGGTAATGTATTGGGCAATGATGAATCAGGAATGGTTGTAAAGGCTGGGGATTTACAAGGAGCTTTCGGTACAGTGCACATGCATGCTGACGGCACTTATACGTATGATTTAAATAATCAACATCCAAGTATTCAAGCATTGCCTGATGGTCAAACAACAACCGATATATACACTTATGAAGTAACGGATGTAGCAGGTAATACGTCGACAGAAACATTAGAGATTACGATTACCGGCACCAATGATAATCCTGTGGTGAGCTCAGCAATAGTAGATGGAGGTCATGGCACTGATACTATTCTAAGAAACTTACCGGCCTCTTTAGTGAAAGGGCAGCTAACTGCAACTGATATAGATACGGGAGATAAACTGAGTTGGGAACTTATGCCATCAAGCACTCATTCAGATCCTCATTATGGTGATTATGGACATATTGCTTTAGCTCCGTCAGGTCAATGGGTATATCGTGTTGGTAGTGCTGCTGCGACAGCATTAGAGGAAGGTGAACAAGTAACGGAAACCTTTCATTTAAAAGTAAGTGATGGCCATGGTGGAAGCACTATACAAACACTTATTATTCATGTCACGGGTATAAATAATGCTCCAATTGTTGTTACCCATAGCCAGGGAGGGCTACCGATTGCTGAGCAAACGACGACTCAAGACTCGTCGTTCACTTTCACTTTACCACCAGGTACATTCAATGATGTCGATCATGGAGATCATTTAACCCTTTCAGCAACAGGGTTGCCAAGCTGGCTACACTTTGATGCCACAACGGGCACCTTTAGTGGTACGCCAACTAATTCAGATGTTGCCGGCAAACTTCCGATTACGGTTACAGCAACCGATACTCATGGTGCGCACGTAGAGGCAAGTTTTGCTTTGACGGTAAACAATATCAATGATGCGCCGGTTATATCTCCAATATCTATAGTGACTGTTACAGAAGATGGCGCACATGCGGCAGGACAATTACAAGCGACAGATCCAGATGTAGGCGATGCTCAGCATTTAACGTATTCAATTGCGAATGCCGTTGATGGTTTTAGGTTAAACAGTGACGGCACTTGGGATTTTGATCCTAGCCATGCTGCGTATCAACATATTGCCGCTGGTATTTCAGAAACAGTGTCGATTCCTGTGACGGTGAGTGATGGGCATGGTGGAACCGATACTCAGCAGTTAGTGATTAATATTACCGGCACCAATGATGTGCCTGTGATCAGTGGCGTTGATAGCGGCAGCGTGCAAGAAGAGAGTCAATTAACCGCCAGCGGCACTTTGACTATCAGTGATGCCGATGCGGGCGAAGATCACTTTATTGCGGTAAGTGGTACCACAGGCAGCGGTAATCATGGAACCTTAGACATTGATGCCAGCGGCGCGTGGACCTACCATTTAGATAACAGCAATGCCGAGGTGCAAGCGTTGGGCGAAAGCCCAAGCGGCACCACGAACTCACTGACCGATACCTTTACGGTCACCTCAACCGATGGCACCGCGCACACCATTACCGTCACCGTCAATGGCACCAATGACGCGCCCGTCTTTACCACCGCGACGTTGACACAAAGTGGCGACGAAGACGCGAGTGTGACGGGGCAATTGGGCTCAACGGACACCGATATCGGTGACAGTGCGACCTACGCGGCCACGGGGACACTGCCGGCCGGCTTTACCTTACAGGCCGATGGCCGCTACACATTAGATGCGAGCGTTCAGGCGTATCAGCACCTAGAGGCAGGCCATTCCCAAGACATCACCATTCCAGTGACCGTGACCGATGGTGCGGGGGGCACGGCCACCCAAACCTTGACCATCACGATTACCGGCACCAATGATGCACCGGTTATTACCGACATCAGTGCCAAAACCGTGGCGGAAGGCAGTACGGTCAGCGGCACCATTACTTCCAGTGATGTGGATGATCATGCCACCGCAACCTTCAGTATTGCGCAACCAGTGGATGGCTTTAGTTTAAATGCCGATGGCAGTTATAGCTTTGATGCAAACCACGCCAGTTATGCCCATTTAGCGGCAGGGTCGTCGCAAGATGTGACCATCCCGGTGACGGTCACCGATGATCAGGGGGCGAGCAGTACACAAGACTTAGTTATTCATGTGACGGGCACCAATGACGCGCCCGTGATTGCGGGCACCGATACGGGTACGGCGCAAGAAGAGAGTCAACAAACGGCGTCGGGCACCTTAACCATCCGCGATGCGGATGCGGGTGAAGCTCACTTTACCGCCGCCAGTGGCATCACGGGGACAGGAAATCACGGCCAGTTAGACATTGATGCCAGCGGCGCGTGGACCTACCATTTAGATAACAGCAATGCCGAGGTGCAAGCGTTGGGCGAAAGCCCAAGCGGCACCACGAACTCACTGACCGATACCTTTACGGTCACCTCAGCCGATGGCACCGCGCACACCATTACCGTCACCGTCAATGGCACCAATGACGCGCCCGTCTTTACCACTGCGACGTTGACACAAAGTGGCGACGAAGACACGAGTGTGACGGGGCAATTGGGCTCAACGGACACCGATATCGGTGACAGTGCGACCTACGCGGCCACGGGGACACTGCCGGCCGGCTTTACCTTACAGGCCGATGGCCGCTACACATTAGATGCGAGCGTTCAGGCGTATCAGCACCTAGAGGCAGGCCATTCCCAAGACATCACCATTCCAGTGACCGTGACCGATGGTGCGGGGGGCACGGCCACCCAAACCTTGACCATTACGATTACCGGCACCAATGATGCACCGGTTATTACCGACATCAGTGCCAAAACCGTGGCAGAAGGCAGTACGGTCAGCGGCATCATTACTTCCAGCGATGTGGATGATCATGCCACCGCAACCTTCAGTATTGCGCAGCCAGTGGATGGCTTTAGTTTACATGCCGATGGCAGTTATACCTTTGATGCAAACCACGCCAGTTATGCCCATTTAGCGGCAGGATCGTCGCAAGATGTGACGATTCCGGTGACGGTCACCGACGATCAGGGGGCGAGCAGCACCCAAGATTTAATCATTCATGTGACGGGCACCAATGACGCGCCCGTGATTGCGGGCACCGATCATGGCTCTATAACGGAAGATCAAAATGTATTTTCGAATCCTAAAGATCCAAGTATTCATGAGCTAAAAATACAAGGACATTTAGACATAACAGATATTGATTCAGGTGAAGATCATTTTGTATTTCAAAGACCTATACTTGGTGATAATGGTTTTGGTACATTTTTCATTACACAGCAAGGGCATTGGGGGTATTCTGCGAATAATGATGATCCTAAACTCCAAGAGTTGGGTGTCACTGATACGAGAACTGATTCTATTGATGTTAAAGCTGCGGATGGTACGACTCATAAAATTATTGTGACAATACATGGTACTAATGATGACCCAACCTTTACCTCAGCAACTTTGGTTAACCACGGTAATGAAGACACCAAGGTAACGGGTCAATTAGGTTCAACCGATATCGATACCGGTGACAGTGCGACCTACGCGGCCACGGGGACGCTGCCGGCCGGCTTTACCTTACAGGCCGATGGCCGCTACACATTAGATGCGAGCGTTCAGGCGTATCAGCATATTGCTGCCGGCGATACGCAAGTTGTGACGGTTCCAGTGACGGTGACCGATGGCGCGGGGGGCACGGCCACCCAAACCTTGACCATCACGATTACCGGCACCAATGATGCACCGGTTATTACCAACATCAGTGCCAAAACCGTGGCGGAAGGCAGTACGGTCAGCGGCACCATTACTTCCAGCGATGTGGATGATCATGCCACCGCGACCTTCAGTATTGCGCAGCCAGTGGATGGCTTTAGTTTACATGCCGATGGCAGTTATAGTTTTGATGCAAACCACGCCAGTTATGCCCATTTAGCGGCAGGATCGTCGCAAGATGTGACCATCCCGGTGACGGTCACCGACGATCAGGGGGCAAGCAGCACCCAAGACTTAGTCATTCATGTGACGGGCACCAATGATGTTCCAACGGTCACTCACACGGTTGTAGCCCAAAGCGCCACGGAAGATACGGCTTTTAGTTTTGCACTTTCATCGGATACCTTTAATGATATCGATAATGGTGATCACTTAACGCTTTCTGCGACTGGGTTACCAAACTGGCTGCATTTTGATGCCGCAACGGGCACCTTTAGTGGCACGCCAACCAATGCTGATGTGGGTAAGCTCCCGATTACGGTTACTGCGACGGATAGCCACGGTGCACAAGTCAGTACCAGTTTTGTTCTGACGGTCAATAATACTAATGATGCGCCGGTGTTAACGCCCCTATCGACAGTGGCGGTCACTGAAGATGGTGCTCATGCGAGTGGACAATTGCAATCAACGGACCCAGATGTGGGCGATGCTCAACATTTAACGTATTCCGTTGCGAATGCTGTTGATGGTTTTACGTTAAATAATGACGGCACTTGGGATTTTGATCCTAGTCATGCTGCGTATCAACATATTGCCGCTGGTATTTCAGAAACCGTGTCGATTCCTGTGATGGTCAGTGATGGACATGGTGGAACCGATACTCAACAGTTAGTGATTAATATTACCGGCACCAATGACAATCCTGTGGTGAGCTCAACAATGGTTGATGGTGGTCATGGTTTTGATGAAGATACAGGGCTTACTTCACTATCTTTAGTGAGAGGTCAGTTGACAGCGACGGATGTGGATACTGGTGATGCTCTTAAATGGGAAATCATATCAACACATTCTGCTCCAAATATAGGTGAGTACGGACATATTGCTTTATCTCCGTCAGGCCAATGGGTATATCGTATTGGTAGTACTGATGCGACAGCATTATCGGAAGGTGAGCAGGCAACAGAAACCTTCCATTTTAAAGTAAGCGATGGTCATGGTGGAAGCACAACACAAACACTAACCATCCATATTACGGGGGTTAATAATGCTCCAACCGTTGTTAGCCATAGCCAGGGGGTTCTGCCGATTGCTGAGCAAACGACGAATCAAGATTCGCCGTTCACTTTCACTTTGCCGGCAGACACATTCATTGATGTCGATCATGGCGATCACTTAACGCTTTCTGCAACAGGCATGCCAAGTTGGTTGCATTTTGATGCGGCAACGGGCACTTTTAGTGGCACGCCAACCAATTCAGATGTTGCTGGTAAACTTCCGATTACGGTTACCGCAACCGATAGTTATGGTGCGCACGTAGAGGCAAGTTTTGCTTTGACGGTTAACAATATCAATGATGCTCCGATTATATCTCCAATATCTATAGTGACCGTTACAGAGGATGGTGCCCATGCGAGTGGGCAATTGCAAGCAACGGACCCAGATGTGGGCGATGCTCAACATTTAATGTATTCGGTTGCGAATGCTGTTGATGGTTTTACGTTAAATAATGACGGCACTTGGGATTTTGACCCTAGCCATGCTGCTTATCAACATATTGCAGCAGGTGCTTCAGAAACGATATCTATTCCTATCACGGTCAGTGATGGATATGGAGGAACCGATACTCAACAGTTAGTGATTAATATTACCGGCACCAATGATGCACCGGTGATCAGTGGAACTGAGCATGGCTCTATAACAGAAGATCAACATGTCACCCCAAACGCTACAGACCCAAGTATCCATGAGTTAACGATACAAGGGCGTTTAGCGGTTACTGATGTGGATTCAAATGAAGCTCATTTTCAGGATCAAACTGGTGTAGTCGGCGACAATGGTTTTGGTGATTTTTCAATCACTCCTTCAGGGTTCTGGATTTACACAGCAAATAATGATGATCCTAAAATTCAAGAGTTGGGTGCAAACGATTCCCATACCGATTCTATTACTGTGACAACTGTGGATGGTACGAGTCATAAAATTGTCGTGACAATTCATGGCGCCAATGATGCGCCAACGCTTACTCACACTGTTGTTTCACAAACTGCAACGGAAGATACGGCCTTTAGTTTTGCACTTCCATCGGATACCTTTAATGATATCGATAATGGTGATCACTTAACGCTGTCAGCGACAGGGTTGCCAAGCTGGCTTCATTTTGATGCGGCAACGAGCACCTTTAGTGGCACACCAAGCAATGCCGATGTGGGCAAACTCCCGATTACCGTTACCGCGACGGATAGTCATGGTGCGCAAGTCAGTACTAGTTTTGCTCTGACGGTCAATAATACTAATGACGCACCAACGCTTACTCACACTGTTGTATCACAAACTGCCACGGAAGATACGGCCTTTAGTTTTGCACTTCCATTAGATACCTTTAAAGATGTTGATAATGGTGACCACTTAACGCTGTCAGCGACAGGGTTGCCAAGCTGGTTGCATTTTGATGCGGCAACGAGCACCTTTAGTGGCACGCCAACCAATGCTGATGTGGGTAAGCTCCCGATTACTGTTATTGCGACGGATAGCCACGGTGCACAAGTCAGTACCAGTTTTGCTCTGACGGTCAATAATACCAATGATGCGCCGGTGTTAACGCCAATATCGACAGTAGCCGTCACCGAAGATGGTGCCCATGCGAGTGGGCAATTGCAAGCAACGGACCCAGATGTGGGCGATGCTCAACATTTAACGTATTCGGTTGCGAATGCTGTTGATGGTTTTACGTTAAACAGTGACGGTACTTGGGATTTTGACCCTAGCCATGCTGCGTATCAACATATTGCAGCAGGTGCTTCAGAAATGGTATCAATTCCTATCACGGTCAGTGATGGACATGGTGGAACCGATACTCAACAGTTAGTGATTGATATTACCGGCACCAATGATGCGCCGGTTATCGCTCCTGGTGGAGTTATTGAAAACACGCTATTAGCGAGGCTTCATGGCTCTACTCTGATTCAAGGGCAATTAGTGGCGACAGATATTGACACTAATGATCAACCTAAATGGGAAATAGTGAATCCAACAGGATCGCTTAATCCAGGTAAGAGTACTTATGGTACTTTTATTATCAGTGATGATGGGCGATGGTTTTTCCGTGGAGGCGGTAGCGGAGGTATAGCTAGATCATTAGCAGAGCATGAGACGGTTGATTTACCTTTTACTGTTCAAGCTTCAGATGGTCACGGTGGTGTGGTGCAACAAGTGGTCACGGTTCATGTTGTCGGTACCAATGATGCGCCAACGATCACGCATACGGTTACCGCCCAAAGTGCCACGGAAGATACGGCCTTTAGTTTTGCACTGCCATCGGATACTTTTAACGATTTGGATAATGGTGATCACTTAACGCTGTCAGCGACAGGGTTACCAAGTTGGCTGCATTTTGATGCGGCAACGGGCACCTTTAGTGGCACACCAAGCAATGCCGATGTGGGCAAACTCCCGATTACCGTTACCGCGACGGATAGTCAGGGGGCACGGGTTAGCACCAGCTTTGCGCTAACAGTGGATAATACCAATGATGCGCCAACATTAACTATCACTCAAACGACACATATTACGGGCACACTTGTCGGTTCAGATGTGGATGTGGGTGATGTACTGACATACTCTTCACCAAATGGTGTTGTTGACAGTACTGCGCATACCACCGTTGTACATGGCCAATTTGGGGATTTAACCATTGATACAGTAAGCGGTGCTTATACCTATGCCCCTCATAGTAGTGCGGTGGGCATGGCATTCGATCCCGCAACGGGTATTTATTCTGGGCATGAAGTTTTTGAAGTGGTCGTCACGGATTCTAGTGGTGCGGCGATGAGTCAGTTCATTCAATTTGACCCAACAGCAACGGTGACAGCGGCGACTACATCAGGTAATCCACCCGTAGTGGCTGCACAAGTACAGACTCCACCAACTGTAACTGATGCAATGCCAACGTTACCAACGATAACGCCACCTACCAATGCAGTGACCATATCACTCGATCCTGCAAGTAACAGCGGTGATAAAACTGATTTAATTACCAGTGATACCACGCCAACGATTACAGGACATACTGATATACCGTTTTCGGTGGTGGAAATTAAAGATGGCACAACAGTGGTTGCGACCACAACCAGTGATGTAAATGGAGATTATTCAGTCACTACATCTGCATTAAGTGGTAGCAATAGCGGTGATGCGCATTCGTTGACGGCAACGGCGACAGCACCTTCAGCGGCAACAGGGATAGATTCTTCTGGCATGGTTGTGACAGTGGATACGGGCATTACCGTCCCAACGGTTGATTTAGTTGATGCTAGTGATTCGGGTAGTAACCATAGTGATAACTTAACGAGCGACACGACACCAACCTTCACTTTAACAGGGATTGATTCTGATGTAACACAAGTTGAAGTGTTTGATGGCTCTACCTCATTAGGGATGGCAACTAAAGTATCGGGTAGCACTTGGACGTTAACTACGGATGCTGCGCATGAATTGACTGCAAATGGTCACCATGACATCACCGCGGTGGTAACCGATACGCAGGGTAATAGTGTTACTTCCTCACCTTTAACAATTAGCTTAGACACAGATCGTCCAATGCCTCCGTTGATGTTTGATCAGATTACTTCTGATAATGTGATTAATGCCGCAGAATCCACCGGTACTGTTGCGGTTACAGGTCGTGTTGGAGGTGTGCTTGGCCAAGACTTTGTTTCAGGAGACTTGATGACAATTCACTTAGGTGGTAAAGATTATCAAGGCTCGGTGGATTCGAGTGGTGCATTTAGTATTGATATCCCTGGCAGTGAGTTAGCGGCAAATCATGCATACAGTGCGAGTTTCGCTGCACATGATAATGCAGGCAATGCTAGTGGTGTTAATAGATTAAGTACGAGTTACGCGGTAGATACTGATGCTACGACTGCTTCAGATACCGATACCGCCACTGAGGACCAAGCGGCAGGGGTTACTCATGGCAATGTATTAACCAATGATGAGCAAGGGCTAACGGTCACTAATGCGGGTGATAAAATTGGCACTTACGGTACTTTGCATTTGCAAGCAGATGGTTCGTATACCTTTGATTTAAATAATCTTAATCCAGCAGTACAAGCAATACCTACAGGCCAAACGGTGACTGACTCGTATACTTATGAAGTCACCGATGCTGCTGGTAATACCGCACAACAAATTTTAACCATTACCATTACCGGTACTAATGATATCCCTGTTTTTACTGCGATACCGTCGATTTCAGTTACTGAAGATGCAGCCATGGTTACTGGGCATCTACAAGCTAATGATTTTGATACAGGTGCTAACCAGCATTTAACTTACACAGCATCACAAGCAGTAGATGGCTTTACATTAAATTCCGATGGCTCATGGAGTTTTGACCCGAGTCATGCTAGTTATCAGCATTTAGCAAAAGGCGTATCAGAAACTATTTCCATTCCTGTATCGGTAACGGATGGAGAAGGTGGCACGAGTCATAGCACATTAACCATTGATATTACGGGAACGAATGACCATCCTTATTTGCTTGGTACAGACAGTTATACTCTAGATGAAAGTGACAATATTGCTTCTGGTCAGTTACATGCTTTGGATGCGGATGATGGTGATACGGTTACCTTATCGTTAGACCCAGCACAGCCTCAAGTTGCTGGTTTTACATTTGACCCTACTGATGGTTCCTATACATTTGATCCTTCAGATCCAGCTTATAATTATTTAGCGGCAGGTGAGAAACTGGATATTGTTATACCTATTACTTGTACTGATTCTTCTGGGGAAAGTCGTACACAAACGCATGCGATTACCTTCCATCTGACTGGGACTAATGATGCGGCGATAATTACAGGTACGGATAGTGGTTCCATCACAGAAGATCTTAACATTAATGCCGCAGCAGTATCTAACACCTTATCCGCACACGGACATTTAGATGTTGCTGATGCAGATACTGGTGAAGCTCACTTCCAATCACAAATCGATATTAAAGGTGATCATGGTTTTGGTTCATTCATGATTTTAGATCAAGGGGAGTGGATGTATATTGCAGACAATGATAACCCTGAAATCCAGAAGTTGAGTGCAGGAGAGACTCGAACCGACTCTGTGACCGTCCATTCGGCAGATGGTACACCGCATAAGATCACTGTTACTATTCATGGTGCAGATGAAAGTGGTGTCCCAACAGTTGTACATGAATCTGCACAGGGAGGGGTTCATTTAGCTTCTACGGTAGATGCCACTCAGCCTGTTGAGCATATAATGGCATTAGCTGATTTTGGTTTGACGAGTACTGATAAAGGTACAACCATTACTTTAGTTACCGCTCCAGCACATGATGGGAGTAATAAAGATGATGGGGGGCAGTTTGTATTACAAGATGCTCAAGGTCATGAAACACCAATTCACGATAAAGGTTCATTTACCTATGATGATGTGCTTGCTGGTCGTGTTATTTATCAACAATTCGATCTGAAATCACATGATGTAAAATATACAATTTCAGGTGATCCTCGTGAACATGAGCTAGCATTTACGCCACCATCATCAACGAGTCATGATGTTCCAGATACCACAGAAACATCATCGTTTACTGCGACATTAGATTCCACTGATGCGCCAGCTGATCATCCAGCCAGTTCTCATGAAGGAATAAGTGATGCAGCAAGCTTATATATGGACTTATTACAGCCTAAACACCATGTGACGGAAGATAAACACACATTAAATGATCACAGTCAACCACAGCACTTAGTCGTGGAAAATGTAGATGATTCGATGGTTCATAACCCTCAACATAATGCTGATGAGGCACATGGACATGTTAATACGCCAGTGGATAGTTATCTTAAAATGGTAGGTGCAAATCATGCTGATAAAGCGGAGGTTAAGGCCGAGCATGATGCATCCTTACTAGACCAAAAGTTTGACCATAACCCGTTGGCGGATCATGTCCATGATGTGCTTGCCCATGAAGGCTTAGATCATTTCGCTAATCCATTAGCAGATGAAGCACATGATAAGCATGATAAACATGCGGTATTTGATGACCATGGTGGTAAGGGGATGGAGCATGGTATGGATAGCCCACAGGTTGATGATCAATTGATTGACGGAAATCATCATTCCCCAGATCAATATAATCATTAACCAGAAAGGTAATGAAAGTTAAACATTCAAAAAAGTATCGATGTTTAATATGTTAAATATCGGTGCTTTTTAGTTGAAATGAAGAGGGTAAAATTGGCTTACCTCGTTTAGAATAGTTCAGCAATAGTGAATGTATCACCATAAAAAATGGCAAAGACACGTGATGAGTCTTTGCCATTTTTGTATTGATTATTGACTACTTAAGTTTGTTAATAGTCGCTATTTTTTATGCGATGTTAATTCTAACTTAGAGAATGTCACACTGTTGTAGTCGCCATTCTTCACGTCAGTTGCGAAGTCACCTGTACCTGCACAACCTGGAGACCAGAAACCTTCATCATCTTTCACACTACATTGGCCATAAGCACCGGCTTTAAAGTAGAAAGAATCTTCTGCGTAACCACGTGGATTATCTTTCTCATCAACTGTGCCGTCAGGCTTCAGGTTTTTAGATAGGTCGATTTTATATTCAACGGTCTTGTGGTTTTTCGAAGTGAAAGTTAAGTGCATGATGTTACCTTCAACATCCACTACATAACTAAACTCTTCCCCAAGTGCTACACCAGCATCTTTAGGATCATCTTTGTTTTCCCAAGTATTGCCCCAAACTGGGTAGGCAATATCGATACGGTTTGGATCATCTTTTGCTAAGTTGCGCTCGTAGTTAAAGAATACAGAACCTTTATCATGATCTGGCCATTTTTTGTAGAAGATTTTTAAAGGTTCATTACCATAGCCAAAGCCAGTGTTTGCTTCCATTAGTTTAGGATCTTTGTTGGCATGAATTTGTCCAACAACCACTGAATAGGCAGGAAGTTTATTTGGTTGATTAGCATGAGTAGCAACATGGTTTACTTTTAAGGTTGCTTCTAATTTACCACCAACAGCACCATATTCTTTTGCTTTGGGATGAGATGCTAAAGCGAAGTTATTTGCTGGAGCTTTGACATCGATAGTAAGATCGGTGCCACGTAGCATTTGGCGTAGTTCTGAACGAGCGTTTGATGAGCCAGATGTTGTGATAGCTTTATTTTGAACTTGGAAAACCATGTTGCCATCGTCATCTAAAAAGAAATAGTCCGGGTTTGAGTAGCTGAACATCGCTACACCTTCAATTTCATCAATCTTACCGTTTTTATCTCTATCTTCTGGAACGGTAATTTTCCAGTTCATCATGTCAAACTTGTCAGCTGGTACTGGAGCGGCTTGCGCCATTGCGTTTGCTGAGCAGCCTAGGATAACCGACATGCAGAGGAATTTTTTTAACATTTTCTATCCTTATTTAACGTTATGTTTTTAATTGTTTTTTGTTCTTGAGTATTGATATCTAATGAATGACTAGACATTAAAATCTTATAATAATACAAAAGAAATCATGGTGAGTTTTGTCACATATTACAGAGGGGAAAGAAGCGCAAGATCACTTTTTAAAACTTTTTATTCTCCCGGGCTTATACCCAAGTAACGTCAAGATCCTGAAACTCGTATCTTGAAGTTACTTAGGCATATATTTCATTAGGGATAATTTTAATAACACTTTAATTATTAATGAATTAATCCAAAGAATTTAGGTAAGAATAAGCTTAATGCTGGAATAAATGTAATCAGCAATAAGGTGATAATTAGCACGCCACAGAATGGAAGAATGGCTCGAATCACTTTTTCAATTTTGACACCACTGACACTGCAACCGACGAATAAAGCGGTGCCAACAGGTGGGGTGGCAATACCAATACATAAGTTAAAGATAATCATCATGGCAAAATGAATCGGGTCCATACCAAGTTGTGCTGCGATTGGCATAAAGATCGGGGTAAAAATTAATAGTGCGGGTGTTAAATCCATAAACATACCAACAATCAATAGAATCAAATTCATCAGTAAGAATATGATGATCGGATTGTCAGAAATCGATAACATCCAATCACTGATCATTCCAGGTAAGCCAGTGAACGCCATTGCCCAAGACATGATGGTAGAAGCACCGATAATAAACAACATGATGCCTGTGATTTCTGTGGTCTCAATGCTGATTTGCTTAATATCTTGCCAACTGATCGTGCGATAACACAATGATAGAATAAAAGAGTAAAGAACGGCGATACACGCGCCTTCAGTTGCTGTAAATACCCCCCCAATGATGCCGCCGATAACCACGAAGATTAGACCTAAACTAGGTATTGCTTGCCACACAATTGATGCGATTTGTTTTAAGGTGTGACGCTCGACAGCATGTTTGTCATAACCTTTACGCTTAGCAATAATGTAAGCAACAATCATGCAGCTTAATCCCATTAATATGCCTGGAACGTAACCGGCAATAAATAAAGCGGCAACTGAAGTACCACCACTGACCACTGAAAAGACAATTAATGAATTACTTGGTGGAATGAGTAGACCCGCAGGACAAGAGGCCACGTTAACAGCTGTCGAATAAGCCTTGTCATAACCTTCTTTTTTCATTTCAGGTGCAAGTGTTTTACCTACCGCTGCAGCTGCCGCAACCGCTGAACCAGATACTGCACCGAACATCATATTGGATAAAATATTAACATGAGCAAGAGAGCCAGGAAGGCGGCCAACTAACAATTTAGCAAAATTTATTAACCGGCCAGCAATACCACCTCGGTTCATTATATTGCCTGCCAGAATAAAGAATGGAATAGCAAGTAAACTAAAGCTATCGACCCCTGTGACAATCTTTTGCCCTGCGGTCATTGAAGCAACATCAAAAGGAAGAATGGTGTACATGATCACCAGTGAAGACATCGCAATTGCAATCGCAATCGGCACACTGAGCGCAATCATGGTTAAAAACAGGCATAACAGCCAAAAACCAACAGAAATATCCATATTCACGTGACCTTAGTGAGATTCTTTAATAAAAGGTTCTAAAATGTTGAGTATTAAATAGAAAACAATTAGAACGCCGGACAAGGGTAAAATAAAATACACATAGGCCATTGGGATTTGTAAAGCAGGAGAAAATTGCTGCATAGTACGGCCAATTAACGCCCAGCCACCTTTTAACATGGCAAGGGAAACAAAAGATAAAGCAAGAAGATTAATAAAAAGTTGAAGAGCGGTGTTCATTTTTGGTGGAATATTATCCGCTAACAATGTGATTGCTAAATGTCCTCTTTTACCAAATAAATAACTGGCACCCAGGAGACCTAACCAAATCATTAAATATCGGGATAATTCATCAGTAAATGAACTTGGATCATTTAATATATATCGACTAAATACTTGCCAAGTCACCGTTACAACTAAAGCCAGTAATGCAAAACCGCAAAAGATTAATATGGATTTATCTAGGTAGGATCTTAAGTTTTTAAGCAGAACAAACATATGCGTTCCTTAATGCTATCAAAAGCTGTTTGCTCGATTGAAATTAACGTTTCAATTGAGCAAACATGATAAAAGTACGATGTTGAGTTATTTAATCGCTTGGATTTTATCGATGAAGTAACTAAGTTTTGGATCTTTCTTCGCATCATCCAGCATAGGTTTTACTTTCTCTTGGAATTTTGCTTTATCGACTTCAACAAACGTTACGCCCATTTTTTTGGCTTTTTCAACGTTGGCATTTTCTGTTTGATCCCAGATTTTAATTTCTTCTTCTAGAGATTCAGCCGCCGCTTCTTTCATGATTTTACGCTCTTCTTCACTTAGATTTGCCCAAGTGTTTTCAGAGATAATGATCAAATCAGGGCTCATGGTGTGTTGGTCCATTGAGTAGAATTTGGCAACTTCACTGTGACGCATTTCAACTAAGCTAGAAACGTTGTTTTCCGCCGCATCAATAACACCTTGTTGTAAGCCGGTATACACTTCTGTAAATGGAAGTGGCGTAGCCTTAGCACCAAGTAAGCTGATCATTTTCATCATGGTTGGAGACTCAGGGACGCGAATTTTTAAACCAGCAAGGTCTTCAGGAGTTTTAATGGGTTTTTTTGCATAGAAGCTACGTGAACCTGAATCATAAAACGTTAAGCCAATGAAACCCTTACCTTTACTTGATTGAAGTAATTCTTCGGCAGAGTCACTACGCATGAACGAACGCATGTGTTCTGGACTATTAAATAGGAATGGAATAGAGATAACTTTAAATGTTGGCTCGAATGACTCCGCTAGTGAACCATTGATCTTTGCCATATCTATCGCACCCGTCACAACTTGTTCTGCTTGATCACGCTCTGAACCAAGCTGCGCATTTGGGAAGATTTTGACGGTAAGATCTCCGTTCGATTTCTCTTTTACTTTATCTGCAAAGATAACCATGCCTTTATGGGCTGCATTGTCTAGTGACATTGCATGGCCAAGAGTTAAGGTTTTTGCTGAAGCAGAAAAGTTAGTAAAGAGGGCCGCGATAGCAAGAGGTAAAATCAGCTTTTTCATGTAACGTCCTTATTATGTTGTAGTTTGATATTCAGTTTAGTTATGTAATTTTGTAATACAATAAATAAGAGTTCAGAATTTGACCGGCATCTTACATTTAGTCACATTTGTGATCTGGGTTAAATTAGTACTGAAATGAATTATTCCACAATGGTTTTATTGTTTTTTATTGGGTTGAATACACTATGTAAGTAATGGTTGTGATGGTTTTTTTATATCTCAAACCTAATATTCATTATTACTGATAGTTCTATTTTGTAGTATTAAATTATTTAAACTGTGATCTTGATGTGAGCAAGTAAATTATTGGCTGCTATTTTATTTGAGCAAGCCAAAATGAGTATGTATCAAAATTGGTTGCTTCTTTGCTCGATAGATATAGCAAAGGATAAATATTGATGGACCAATATTTAAGTTGTAATTGAAATATCAATATTCACAATAATATTTATAAATGGTGAATAGAATGAAGTCATTTGGAAAAATAGCAAAAATAAGTTCATTAGCAGCATTAATTACGCTTAGCTCAGCTGCCAATGCAGCAAAACTCAATATTGTGGAAGCTTCAGATTGGGGAGGTGCTCATAGTAATTACCCTGCATCTAAAGCGATTGATGGTACAACCCAATGGGAGTCGCGGTGGGCGGCTTATGATTCTGGCAGCGAGGTTAATTTGGTGCTTGATCTTGGGGAAGTTAAGAGCCTTAACTATGTAAAAATTGCTTGGGGCAGAGGCGATCAATTAAGTAACCGATTTGAAATTCGTACGCTCGCTGATGATTCAAGTAATTCTTGGACTAAAGTGTATTCAGGAAATAGTTCAGGAACGTCTGCACAATTAGAAACGTATGACTTTGATGAGGTTCAAGCTCGTTGGGTTCGAATTAAAGTGTTTGATAATACGGCTGGTAGTGATTGGACTAACATCATGGAAGTTCAAGCATTTGGTGATGATACTGGATCTGGCTCTGGAACGGATTCTGGTACTGATTCAGGTTCGAATTTTGACTTAGATGCAAGTAAAGCACCTTCAAGCAATTTTGATTTATTAGACTGGTATCTAAGTATTCCTTTAGATGAAGGTGATGGCTACGCGACATCCATTAAAGAAAATGAATTAGCCGCAAGTTATGAAGATGATTTTTTCTATACTGGGTCAGATGGTGGAATGGTCTTCTACACGCCTGTGAAAGGTTATAAAACTTCAGAAAACACTAAATATGTTCGCACTGAACTGCGTGAAATGTTACGTCGTGGTGATACTTCAAAATCGACCAGTGGTACAGAGAATAATTGGGCGTTCTCAAGTATTTCTTCGAGTGAGCAATCTGATTTTGGTGGAATTGATGGTGAGTTGAAAGCAACATTAGCCGTAAATCATGTTACCACAACATCATCTGATGATAAGCAAGTTGGCCGTTTAGTCGTAGGGCAAATTCATGCGAAAAGTAATGAACCAATTCGCCTTTACTATCATAAACTTCCAGGTAACAGCAAAGGTGCTATTTACTTTGCACATGAAACCTCAAAATCTGATGGGGGGGATGAAACATGGTACAACTTATTAGGTTCAATGGTGAGTTCAAACGGTGACTTGAATTCCACCAGTAATCCATCGAGTGGTATCGAATTAAATGAGCAGTTCTCTTATTCTATTAAAGTTACCGGTGACTCATTAATTGTGACTATCAGCCAAAATGGTACTCAATTAGCTAAGGAAACGGTTGATATGAGTGGTAGTGGTTATGATGATGCAAGTAACTACATGTACTTTAAAGCTGGCATTTACTTACAAGATAACACGAGTGATGATGATGATTATGCGAAAGCTACTTTCTATGAGCTAAACAATACTCATGATAATTATAGCCACTAATAATAGTGATTAAAATGAAAGCTATTAGGCTGTAGGAAATTAAGTAATTAAGAGCTTACTTACGGGTAAGCTCTTATTTTTTACTCGTCTAATTTCTGAGAAAGATCACAAAAATGAACTTATTTGTATGATTAATTGGTGCGGTGTTAGTTGTGTCGATGTTAGATAAATTAAGGCTTTAGCGATTATTTTAGATAAACTCCCTTGCTTTTTCAGTCGCTTGTAGCAGGAAGAAGGTGTTAGAAATCTACTTACCTCACATTAAGTAATACAATATTAGGTTATAGTTTTTGCATTAGTGACGCATTTATTATCTAAAAATTCAGGGGAATGTATCTAAAATGAAAAAAGTATATTTAGGATTGGTTGTTGCAGGTTTATTGGCGGGCTGTTCGACGGCGGAACAATCCAATTCTACATCGGCAACCATGGCTGTTCCGACTGCAACCCAAGCAGAATTAATTAAGCAGCTTGATGTAAATAAAGCGCCAGCTGAAAACTTTGACTTATCTAAGTGGAAGATTAACTTACCGTACCCAGATGATAAGCCAGAGCGTCAAGGTAAGACGATGGAATTATCAAAAGAACAATTAAATAACCATGTTCCACCATTTTCACATCCAGATTGGTTCTTTACTGATCCAGAATCTGGCGCGATGGTATTTAGCGTGCCAAACCATGCTGTAACAACTCCAAATAGTAAGAATGCTCGTACGGAATTGCGTGCGATGCTAGGAGAAGAGTATAAAGCACCAGACAATAACTTTGCGATTGCTGCTAATGATAATGCCAAAGAGTACGGCGCCATTGGTGGTCATTTATCAGCAGTGTTAAAAGTGGATTGGGTGAGCACCAGTGGTAATGATTCAAAATCTGGCGCACATGCGGTAGTTATTGGCCAAATTCATGGCTCAAATAATGAACCATTAAAGATTATTTACCGTAAATTGCCGAACCATGATCTAGGCTCACTTTCTTGGAATTATGAAACAAATCCAGAAAGTAAAGCGGACCGTAAAGACATCAAACACGATGTATTTGGTCATAATCGTTTAAAACAGTCTGATCCATCACCAGAAGATGGTATCGCATTAGGAGAAGTCTTCTCTTACGATGTTAATGTTGAAAACAATGTTATGCACTTAACCTTCAAAAAGAATATTGGTGAGCCAACTGAAATCGTTAAAACTTTTGATGTTGATTTAAGCAAGCCATACCCAGGTGAAGCGAAAGACACTAGCTACGCGCAAGATTGGATGTACTTTAAAGCAGGTGCATACAATCAATGTAATACAGGCTCATCTCAATGTACTAATAATGGTATAGAGGCTGGTGATTACACAAAAGTAAGTTTCTACAAGTTAACGCTTGATCAATAGAAGATTTTTAATCCTATGCTCCACTGATTTGCTCTTATAGGTTGAAGTACTTTGCCCCACATTATCGTGGGGCTTTTTTTGCTTATGATTTATCTTAAGAAATGGATTTTAGTTCAAATCTAACCAACGATCATTTTTACGAATGTGGTCGATGATTTGTTGGTACTCCGCGCCTTCTTTAAAACCTTGATACGGTTCTACGTTTTCGCCTTGTAAATCCTGCACTAATTGTTTCGCTAAGTGAGTCCAACTTCTTTGGGTATCATCTTCGATTTTAGGCAGTTCATCCGCAATATGTTGTGGCAATTCAACTTCTACCCATTCTTTGTTTTCACCCCATAGATACAGTGGGCCATTACCATAGTGACCTTTGATGTAAATCGATCCTTTGCTGCCGTGGAAAACAATATGGTCTTCATTAAAGCGTGGAGTTAAGCCTCCATGTTTGAATAGAACAGAAACCGGTTGAGCAGCAGGGAGTCGGCTTTCAATCTTCATTAATATCGTATAAGACCACTCTACATTACAGTCTTTCCATTCTAGGTTTGGATCATTGATGTCTTTTGGAATGAAGTTACGACGTTCGGTAAAATTATGTACCCCTGAAACCACTGGCGCTTTCGGCATATCGTTACGGACTTCGCCTTGTACCGCTAAAATGTTTTCACCAACTACCGAGGTGACAATCGACATTAAGTGAGTGAAGTTATTATTTAAACGACCACCGCCATTTTCGATGGTATGTGACCAGCCAAAAGGAATGTAAGGGTCGAGATTAAAGTGCGAAATACACTCAACTTCACGAGGCTCACCAATGTAGCCTTGAGCCACTAATTCTTTAGCTTGCATGATGTGTGGCATATAACGGAAGCTTGCCGCAAAAGCCGTTTTCACTTGTTTTTCTTCGGCCAATCGATACAACTCTTGCGCCGAATCACCGCCTTCCGTTAATGGCTTATCGCAAAAGACATGGCAGCCAAATTGGATAGCTTGCTTGATAGGCTCCACATGAGCGCCACCTGGCGTTGCAATCGACACAATATCCGGTTGGCAAGTTTCTAATGCTTGTTTCCAATCGGTACCAAAGTAAGGCACGTTAATTTTTTTCGCGACGTCTTCAACAATTTTTGGGGTGCGGCCAACAATGCCTACTACTTCAGCACCAGCATCACGAAAAGCTTGCGCATGACCTTGTCCAGCAAATCCGGTACCGAATACCAATACTTTCAGTTTTTTTCTCATGGTGCCCTCTAATATTCTACGTAATAGATGTATTTAGTTTGATTACAATGCAGGTTAAAAATTACCAATGCCATAAAGTGCCATCTTCTAAACGGCTGACAGGCAAATATGAACGTTTATAAGGAAACTCTGAGGCTTTGGTTTCATCAAAATCAACACCTAATCCTGGAGCATCATCAATTAAGACCATGCCATTTTCGAGAGTCATTCCATGCTTAAAAATGGTTTTTGATTCTTCATTACCAAACCCAACGAATTCTTGAATACCAAAGTTATGGGTTGAAATATTTAAGTGCATGTGTGCTGCAAAACAAATCGGAGAAAGATCCGGGGCACCATGGGGAGCGGTACGAACATTGTAAACTGCTGCAAAGTCAGAGATCTTTTTCACACCAGTAATTCCTCCAGCATGTGTTGCGGCGACACGGATATAATCAATCAATTGATTTTGCAGTAAGTCTTTACAGTCCCAAATGGTGTTATAAGTCTCACCTAAAGCCAGAGGTGTTGTGGTGTGATGGCGGATAAGTTTGTAGTTTTCTTGGTTTTCGGCAATCGAAGCATCTTCCAAAAATAACAGGTTATATTTTTCTAGCATCTTACCTAATTTAGCAGATTCGATAGGCGTGAGTCGGCTATGGACATCGTGTAAGAAGTGAACTTGATTCCCAAAACGCTCGCGAGCTTTTTTGAATAATTCAGGAATGAGTTTGAAATATTTTGCTGTTGACCATTCTTGTTCTGGTGGTAAAGGGCGATTGCCTTGCAGTTCGAAATAATCTTTTTTATCGCCTAGTACCCCGTAGGTTTCAGACAATCCAGGAATGGCGGATTGAAGTCTGACCGCTTTAAAGCCTTGGTCGATACACTCTTGGACCTTATCTAATGTGTCGTCAATATTTTCGCCATTGGCATGGGCATACAAATTGACACCAGTACGGCATTTACCACCCAATAATTGATAAACAGGTAAGCCAGAGACTTTGCCTTTTATATCCCACAATGCCATATCAATCGCAGCAATTGCAGCCATAGTAATCGGACCTCGCCGCCAATACACACCTTGATATAGGTATTGCCAAATATCTTCAATACTGTGTGCATCACGGCCAATTAGGCAAGGAACAACGTGTTCTTCTAGATAGGTGGCAACCGCTAACTCGCGTCCATTGACTGTTGCATCGCCTAAACCGTAAGTGCCATCTTCAGTGATGACTTTTACGGTAACGAAGTTTCTTCCTGGACTGCAAACAAATACTTTAATGTCTTGAATATTCATTACTTACCTCGTGAGCTGTGATGATAATAGAAGATATCTTTTAATTTACCAAATCGATTTGGTAAACCGGTTTACTTGATTAGGGTAAAGGATCCAGATAGGATGTCAAATAACCAAGTTGATCCAGTTAACAAAAAATAATAATGACTAAAATTAGAATGATTGATGTGGCAAATCAGGCCAAGGTATCGAAAAGTACGGTTTCCCAATACTTAAATGGTCGCTATAGCCATATGTCTGAAAAGACAAAAGAAAAGATCCGTATGGCGGTGGAAGAACTCAATTATGTGCCGAATCCAATTGCACGAAGTTTAAAAAGCGATAAAACCAAAACGATCGGTGTGATTGTACGAGATATTACGGGCTTTAATACCAGTCGAGTTTTGCGTGGGATTGATGATTTCTGTAAGCAAGCGGGTTACAACGTTTTAATTTATAACACTGATTTTGATGAAGAAATTGAAAAGCGGTCATTGTTGGCATTAAGACAAATGTGTGTTGATGGTATTATTATTACTTCAACCGGTAAAAATTCCGATTTAATTAATCAGTACACATCCAGTGGTTACCCTGTTGTTCAATTCCAATTAGAGTATCAACATTGCCAAACAGATATAGTGTTATCGGATTTTAAACAAGCGGCTAGACAAGCTACAGAGCATTTAATTAAATTAGGCCATAAACGTATTGGCTTTATGACTCAAGATTTTGAATCAAGTGTATCAAGAAAAGAGCGTTATTTAGGCTATCTGGAAGCCTTGAAGGCACATCAGATTCCTTTCGAAAAGGAACTCCTTAATATTTGGGACCGTAAAGCCGGCTTTGAGATTTCTCCTATTGAGCAGCTACATGTAAAGAATCCGCCAACCGCATTCTTTACCCAACATCTGGCAATTACCGTAGATTTACTTAAAGTACTCGGTGAATATCAAATTGAGATCCCCCAACAGGTTTCTATTTTGGGATTTGATGAAATTCCAATGGTAGATATGTTTAAAGTGCCAATTAGTGTTATCCAACAAAACTCTTATCAACTCGGTGTTGAATCAGCAACCTTGTTACTAAATCGATTAGATAAATCATCCGACTCGATGGAGTATAAGAAAGTCGTGGTACCATGTCAGTTGGTAAAAAGATCGTCGATTCGAATGAATGAATTATAATAAAGTGGATAAAAAAAGCCCCGACAGGGGAGTCAGGGCAAAAAATCATTCGGGGTGAGAATGATAAGCTTCTAGTACTTAGGAAATACAATTACTTTTATACCCAGTTATTTGGGTATATTTAAACTAGTTAACTTTGGCTACAGCATCTTTAACTAATGCACCTAGTTCATCCCATTGCTCGTTATCAATAAGAGATGTAGGAACCATCCAAGTACCGCCACATGCCAGTACAGCTGGAATAGATAGGTAGTCATCAATGTTTGATAAACTAACACCGCCAGTTGGCATAAATTTCACTGGGTAAACCGCAGTTAATGCTTTCAACATACCAACGCCACCAGATGGCTCAGCTGGGAAGAACTTAACGGTTTTAAGACCCAGTTCCATTGCTTGCTCAACTAGGCTTGGGTTGTTAACACCCGGAACGATTGGCATGTTCTTTTGTTGACAGTATTTAACCGTTGTTGGGTTTAAGCCTGGGCTTACAATGAAATCAACACCAGCATCTATTGCTTGGTCAACTTGTTCAGGTGTTAAAATCGTACCTGCACCAATTAGCATTTCAGGGTAGGCTTCACGCATGGCTTTAATTGCGCCGACTGCGGCTTCAGTACGAAAAGTAATTTCTGCGCAAGGCATGCCGTTTTCCATTAATGCTTTCGCCAGAGGAAGGGCATGTTCAACTTTGTTCAATGCAATCACTGGAATGACTTTTAAGTCAGCAAGTTGTTGATCTAATTTAGACATTTTCAAATCCTTAAATTTTATAGATTGGTTTTTTATTCAACCGATCTTTTATAAATAGCGTTCTTATATACTCAAAATAATTGACGTTGCAGCTTCAAATACGAAGAGTATATTTATAAGCCGATATCAGGCATTGCCTCACTTGGAATAATCGCGCCTTGATGTTGGATAACGGTGCCTGCTACTTTATGACCTGATAGGGCAGAGTCTTTTGCGCTGTAACCATTTAAACGCTTAGCTAAATAGCCAGCACTGAATGAGTCACCTGCGGCAGTCGTGTCCACCACGTTATCAACCGGTTTTGTCGCAACGTATTGAATGCTATCTTCTTCTACAACAACACAATCTTTGCTGCCACGTTTAATCGCAATCTCTTTAACGCCTTGACCTTGAGTACGAGCAATACATTGTTCGATATTGTCGTCACCAAAGAGATCTTGTTCATCATCGAATGTTAATAAGGCAATATCACAGAACGATAGTGTTTTAAGATACGCTTGTTGAGCTTCTTCAACCGATGCCCACAATTTTGGACGGAAGTTATTATCAAAAATAACTTTGCTGCCATTAGCTTTCAATTTGCTAAGTAATGTGAATAACTGCTCACGACCTTGCTCAGTCAAAATAGCGAGTGTGATCCCACTTAAATAGACTGCATCGAAGGTTGATAATGTTTCGATCAGTTGAGCGCTCTCCGCTTGGTCAAACATGTATTTTGCCGCGGCATCATTACGCCAGTAATAGAAACTACGCTCACCAGTGTCATCGGTTTCGATGTAGTACATACCGGGTTGCTTGTTTTCAAAACGAAGAATGTGTTGCGTATTAATCGCTTCTTCTGACCAGCTATCAATCATGTTTTGGCTAAAGCCTTCACGACCAAGCGCGGTAATGTAGCTTGTTTTAATCGCAGTGTGTTTGGTTAGGCGAGCAAGATACAACGCAGTATTAAGCGTATCACCACCAAATTTTTGCGTTAGGAATTCGCCTGATTTTTGCAGTTCAATCATACATTCGCCAATGACTGCAATATTGAATGTTGTCATTTGTTCACCTAATCCAAGCTGTTATTTTAAGAAATCTTCACGTACTGGAGAGAATACATCCAGTAATACGCTGCCCTCTTCAAGAGCAACGGCACCGTGCATAAAGTGTTTGCGAGCAAGGTATGCATCACCTTTTTTCAGCACTTGTTTAACACCATCAATTTCTGCTTCAAAGCTGCCTTCAGCAACATAACCAATTTGGTCATGGATTTCATGGCTATGAGGTTCACCAACGGCACCTTTTTCGAAGTGAACATAAACGGCCATAAGGTCATCAGTATAGCCAACAATCTTACGCTTAATACCGCCACCTAAAACTTCCCACTCGTTTTCGTCAAACTTAAAAAAGTTGCTTGAGAATATGCTCATGTGTCCTCTCCAATATAATTTTTTTATTCATTTCGATTTCAATTAATGGGTACATCATAGCGCAAAAATCAATTTGTAATACAATAAGCCTAAATGTTCGTGACCTAAGTCAAATAAATTCTTATAACGCTACGATTAAAAATAGGATTACGCATGAATTATCAAGGTTTGAGGCTAGATAAACCACAGGGTTATCGTTGTTTATAAATGTGACTCATATCTTCGTTTAGTAAAAACAAAGATGAAATTCAAGCCTTATTGTATTACTTTTGGTGTAATTGATTTAATTAGATTTGTATTGTCGCTTGAGGTTTAAGATGAAAAATGAAGTATCAGCTGTATTGCTTAACACTGCAGAAGTGAAAGCGTTACAGAAAGAAGTCGGCCGTGACAGTTTGATGGGTAACACTATTGCGACCATTAAAAAAGATGTTGATGCCTTTATGACACTGGGCTACGACGTACCTGGGCATGGTGAAGCGGGTGGTTATGAACACAATCGCCATAAGCAAAACTATAACTTTATGAACCTTGCTGGTCGTCTTTATCTAGTAACTAAAGAAGAAAAATACGCTCGTTTTGTAGCTGAACTATTAACTATCTATGCTGACAAATACTTGCAATTCGATTTCCATATTCAAAAAAACACCAACCCAACGGGTCGTTTATTCCACCAGATCTTAAATGAACACATGTGGCTAATGTATTCGAGCTTGGCGTATTCTTGTGTGAAAGGATTTATGTCGCTTACTGAGCGTAATCATGTAGAAAGCAATTTATTCCTACCTATGCTTGATATGTTTACCGTGAAATATGGCCATGATTTTGACCGTATTCATAACCACGGTATGTGGGCCGTTGCCGCGGTAGGTATTTGTGGTTTAGCTATTGATAAACGTGAGTATCTAGAAATGGCCGTATTTGGTCTAGATAACTTTAACGCTGGCAAAAAAGAAATGGGTGAGTGTGGTTTCTTAGCGCAAATCTCTAAATTATTTGCCCCTTCTGGTTACTACATGGAAGGTCCTTACTACCACCGCTTTGCGATTCGTCCTCTATGTGTGTTTGCAGAAGTTTTACACCGTCACATGCCTGAGCTAGATATTTATAACTTTAAAGACAAAGTGATTGGTAATACGGTTCAAACACTTTTAGCTACCGCTTATCCAAATGGTGAGTTTCCAGCGTTAAATGATTCATCTCATACAATGGGCATTACCGATATGGGCGTACAAGTCGCGGTGAGCTTATACAGCAAGCACTACGGTTTAGATGATAACTTGCTTGGTATGGCGAAAATTCAAAACCAAGTATGGATGCATGCGTGTGGTCTAGAGTTATCTCGTGCGTTTGAAAAAGCACAAAATGAGCGTCCTGATGATATTGGTTTACCATTTTTCCCAAGTGTGGAGTTAAATGAAGGCCCAGCGGGTCATAACGGTGCACAAGGTTTTATCCGTATGCAAGATGAAACCAAAGATGTCTTCCAATTAGTGATGAACTATGGCCAACATGGTATGGATCATGGTCACTTTGATACTTTAGGTATTAGTTATTTTAACCGTGGTCAAGAAGTGTTACGTGAATATGGTTTCTGCCGTTGGGTTAATGTTGAACCTAAGTTCGGTGGCCGCTACCTTGATGAGAATAAATCTTATGCCCGTCAAACCATTGCACATAACGCTGTGACGATTGATGAGAAATGCCAAAATAACTTCTCAATTGATGAAGCAGATACGGTTCATGGCTTGCCGCATTTCTTTAAAGTAGAAGATGCAAAAGTGAATGGTATGAGCGCTTTTGCCAATGATCATTACCAAGATTTCGACATGCAGCGTAGTGTGTTCATGCTAAAACTGGATGAACTAGAAGCACCATTGCTGCTCGATTTATACCGCTTAACGGCAGAAGATAACAAAACACATCAGTTTGACTACTCACACCAATATCAAGGTCAAATTGTTCGTACTAATTTTGATTATCAAGCCCACCAAGAGCTTGACACACTAGGTGACAACTTCGGTTATCAACATCTATGGAATGTGGCAAGTGGAGAAGTTAAAGGCAGTGCTTTAGTCAGTTGGCTACAAAATAATACTTACTACACTTGGTTAGGTACGAGTTCGAACAATGATGGTGAAGTCATTTTCACACGTACTGGCGCTAATGATCCAAGTTTTAACTTACGTAGTGAGCCTGCCTTTATCTTACGTGCTAAAGGCCAATCAAGCTTATTTGCATCAGTCTTAGAAACGCATGGTTACTTTAACGAAGAGTTTGAACAATCAGTGAATGCTCGTGGTCAAGTTCAAGACGTACGTGTGATTGCCCATAATGAGGTTGGATCTGTGATTCAAATTGAAACGCAACAATCGGTGGTTACTTTTATGGTAAGCAATCAATTAGCCGCGACAGATACCACTGTGCATCAAATTTCAGTCGATGACAAAACTTATCAATGGAATGGCTTCTATTCATTAGAAGTACAAGTGAAATAAGCCAAATCATCCATCCAGATTTAAGAAGTAGGAAAGAATCATGAATTACCAACCATTATTAATGAATTTTGAAGAAGCGGCTGAACTGGCAAAAGAGTTAGGTAAAGATACTCTGCTAGGTAATGCACTGGCTCGCGATATTGCTCAAACAGATGCATATATGGCAAATGTGGGTATTGAAGTGCCAGGACATGGTGAAGGTGGTGGTTATGAGCATAATCGTCACAAGCAAAACTATATTCATATGGACTTAGCAGGCCGCTTATTTCTGATTACTGGTGAGCAAAAATACCGTGACTACATTGTTGAACTACTAACAGCTTACGCTACTGTGTATCCAACACTTGAAAGCAATGTAAGCCGCGACAGTAACCCTCCAGGTAAACTGTTCCACCAAACATTGAATGAAAATATGTGGATGCTGTACTCATCATGTGCATATAGCTGTGTTTACCACACGCTTGAAGAGTCGCAAAAACGTCAGATTGAAGATGACCTGTTCAAACACATGATCCACATGTTTGTAGTGACTTACGGTCATGACTTTGACATTGTGCACAACCACGGTCTATGGGCCGTTGCGGCAGTAGGTATTTGTGGTTACGCCATCAATGACCAAGAATCTGTTGATAAAGCACTATACGGTTTGAAGCTTGATAAAGTGAGCGGTGGCTTCTTGGCTCAACTGGATCAGTTGTTCTCGCCAGATGGCTACTATATGGAAGGTCCGTACTATCACCGCTTCTCATTGCGTCCAATTTACTTGTTTGCCGAAGCAATTGAGCGTCGTCAGCCAGAGTTGGGCATTTATGAATTTAACGATTCAGTGATCAAAACGACGTCATACGCAGTATTTAAAACCGCTTTTCCAGATGGCACTCTACCTGCGCTTAATGATTCATCAAAAACCATCAGTATTAATGATGAAGGTGTGATCATGGCAACGTCTGTGTGTTACCACCGCTATGAGCAAACTGAAGTATTGTTGGGTATGGCCAGTCACCAACAAAATGTCTGGGTACATAAAGCAGGTCTTACTCTATCTCAAGCCGTTGAAGCAGCAGATGACATCAAACCTTTCAACTGGGGCAGCTTGTTTATGACAGATGGCCCACAAGGTGAGAAAGGCGGTGTGAGTATTCTTCGTCATCGTGATGTTAAAGATGATGACACCATGGCACTAATTTGGTTTGGTCAACATGGTTCCGATCACCAATATCATTCAGCATTAGATCATGGTCATTACGATGGCTTACATCTAAGTGTGTTTAACCGTGGTAATGAAGTGCTGCATGATTATGGGTTTGGTCGTTGGGTAAACGTTGAGCCAAAATTTGGTGGTCGTTATATTCCAGAAAATAAGTCTTACTGTAAGCAAACTGTGGCACATAACACAGTTGTCGTTGACCAAAAAACGCAAAATAACTTCAATACGGCTTTAGCGGAATCTAAATTCGGTCAGAAGCACTTTTTCTTAACCGAAGATCAAAAATTCCAAGCGATGAGCGGTACTATTTCTGAGTACTACGAAGGTGTTGATATGCAACGTAGCGTATTACTGCCTGAGCTAGAAGAATTTGAAAAACCACTTGTGATTGACGTATACCGTATTACTGCAGAGACGGAACATGAATACGATCTGCCTTACCACCATAAAGGACAAATCATTCGAACCGATTTTGACTACCAAACGGAAAGCAAGTTGCGTCCATTAGGTGATTCAGATGGTTATCAGCACCTGTGGAACGTGGCTTCAGGTAATGTGGAAGGTAGCTCATTAGTTAGTTGGTTACATGATTCTAGCTACTACAGCCTAGTCTCTGCAGCACCAACAGGCAGTCAAGTGATCTTTGCACGCACTGGTGCTAATGACCCTGATTTCAACTTACGCTCAGAGCCTACTTTGATCTTGCGTCAAAAAGCCAAAGATCATGTGTTTGCTTCAGTACTCGAAACGCATGGTTACTTTAATGAATCCATCGAAGCTTCTGTTGGTGCTCGCGGATTGGTTGAAGCCGTTCAGGTTATTGGCCATAACGCGACGGGGACTGTCGTTGAAATCAGTTTGACGACCGGTAAGAAGTACGTATTTGCGATTTCTAATAAGCCGAATCCAGAAGGTGAGCACAAAGTTGAATTCAACGGCGTACAATACCAATGGACGGGAGCAACGGCTCAGTTATAAGTTGTTCTTAAGGGCAACGGAGCTCTAAATCAACTTACTTAAGCCGGAATGTCTATATACCTTGGTCTCTAGGTATTGGGTATTCCGGTTTTTTCTGTTTACTATGAGGTATTTTTCGACAATGGATAGTTTAGATATTTCGATCATTGCAGGCTATTTTGTTTTTATTATCGTTGCCGCTTTTATATTTAAACGTTTTGCTAAAACCTCTTCTGGCTTTATTCGCGGTGGTGGTGCCATGATGTGGTGGATGGCAGGGGCTACCGCCTTTATGACGCAATTTTCTGCTTGGACATTCACAGGAGCAGCAGCTAAAGCGTATGAAGATGGCTTAGCAGTACTGTTTCTATTCTGGGGTAATGCCTTAGGCTTCTTTGTGGCGGCCATGTACTTTGCATCCCGTTATCGAAAATTACGTGTTGATACTGCAATGGAAGTGATCCGTAAACGTTTTGGTAAAACATCGGAACAAGTATTTACCTGGTTGCAATTTCCTTTAACCACCATTTCAGCAGCAATTTGGCTTAATGGTTTAGCTATCTTTGTTGCCGCAGTTTTTCATATCGATTTATATATCACTATTATTGGCGTTGGTATATTAGTGACCTTTATTGCCGTGAGTGGTGGCTCTTGGACAGTGTCTGCAACCAATGTTATCCAATTGGTTTTGCTCATGGCAATTACCTTAACCGTAGGTGCTTACGCGTTAATTTATATTGGTGGTCCGGTTGAATTAATTGAGAAATCTGAAATTCCATCTTTTATGGGAACCGATATCAATTACTGGCAGATATTTGTGGTGTGGGTGGTATTTATTATGGCCAAACAAACCATGGGTACTAACAATGCGATGTCGTGCTACCGTTTCCTCGTCACCGTTAATGAAAAAGAAGCTAGAAAAGCAGCTTGGGTGGCAGGTTTAATGTTTGTGATTGGCCCAATCATGTGGTTTATTCCACCTTGGGTGACGGCAACCATGCACGTCGATTTACAAACTTTTTATCCTAATCTAGGTGCAAGCGCTAACAATGCTGCGTATTTGTTCTTTATCCAAAACTATATGCCGCAAGGAGTACTTGGCTTAGTGCTCGCCGCGATGATTGCCGCGACGATTGCGCCAATGACCACTGCATTGAACCGGAATGCAGGGATCTTTGTCCGTAATGTGTATCAATCGGTGATTAATCCTGAGGCAACCGAAACTCAGCAAATGCGTATGAGTAAGATTTCTACCTTATTTAATGGGGTAATCTCAATTGGGGCAGCCTTGTTGTTTGCTTCGATAAAAGAATACAGCTTCTTTGATTTAATGATGCTATTTGGCGCATTACTGCAAATGCCTTTGGTGATTCCATCATTGTTGGCATTAGTGTTTGTTAAAACCCCTGATTGGTCTGCTTGGGCAACCTTGGTTGTAGGACTGCTAGTATCATGCTTTATGCAGTTTGTGTTCGATGTGAATTGGTTGTTGCCGTTATTTAGTGCAGATGCCTTTACTCATCGTGAAAGTGTTGATTTAACGGTTGTGGCGATGCTGGTGGCACAAATTGTAATTTCCGGTGGTTTCTTTGCTTTATCTTCTCTGTTCTATAAAGAGCCTCAAGGTGTGCGTAAGCAAGAATTACAACTGTTTTATCATAACCTTGCTACACCCATTAGTGCGCAAGAAGAAGCATTGGTTGACGGTAAACAAGGTGCTTATTTAGGGCGATTATCGCAAGTATTAGGTGCGCTGATTATTTTAGTCGGTGTCATATTTGAAACCGGTTACGATATGCTAACTTTCATTGTGATAGGCGGCTTGATCTTGTGGGCAGGCAATCACCTGTATAAAAGCCGTTTGGCGATAAGACAAGTGACGGAGGAGACTATTATTTCGAATGGACAATAAATTTCTGTTGGGAAGTTAGCTCTTAAAAACGAGAGGTTTCAAATACTAAAAAGCTCATTTCATGTCAGTATGAAATGAGCTTTTTTAATGGACGCTTAAACTAGATGCTTAAACGGCAAAGAGTCGGCTACGCAGGGTTGAGCGACAGCAACTCGTGGTTATTTTTCAATAAGATATTAGAAGCCATTCTGGCAGCTTCTGGGTCTTTGTCCATAATGGCTTGATAAACCGCACGATGCTCTTTAATACAAAAATGTCCTCTTACCGAGGTATGGTTAAAGAAACATTGATAAACCGTGGTTAACACATTACCAAAAGGGGTAAAAAAGTCATTGGAGGTTGATTGGAAAATCAAAGCGTGAAAATTCAGATCGGCTAACGTCCAAGCATCGGCATCTTTATTTTTACTCGCTTTTTCCATTGCATTGAAGTGTGTCGTTAAACGATCACGCTGTTCTTCAGTCGCAAATTCAGCACTAAATGCACAAGCAGCAGGTTCAATCGATTTACGTAAGCCTAAGAATTGTTTTAAAAAATGTTGAGGATCTTCACTGTCTTTGAGCCATTCAAGTAATTGGCGATCTAAAAACTGCCAGTATTTACGTGGTTGGATAAAAGTTCCCACTTTAGGTTTAGAAGTAATTAAACCTTTAGACGCTAATAATTTGATCGACTCTCTTAACGCGGTACGACTGACACCAAATCGTTGGCATAAATCTAATTCATTAGGCAACTTTGACCCGACAGGCAGTTGGCCACAGATAATTTGGCTAGCAATTTGTTGAGCGATATAGACATTAAGCCGATAGGTCATAGGGGTGAAACTGAAACTTTCTTCGGTCATTAGGTCTCTCTCAAAATGGAAAAAAGCCAGTAAAGCACTGGCAATATAACGAATTCCAACGTGTCAAATTACTCGAGCGATAAAATATCACCACTTTAAAAGTAAAAGACAAATAAAGTAGGCATCTTGAGAACACTACAGATAAAGCGAATATTTAGTACCCCAAGAGTATTAATAATACAATATTACTAAATTGCGTCAATTTATGAGGTACTTATTTGCTTATTATTGGCGAATAATGTGAGCTTGATCGAAAGTGATGAAAGGACAATATTTTGAGAATAAGGTGACTATCTATAAATAAGTGACGTATATCACCTAAAGCTTGTTTTTAAATACTGGAGCAGGGGCGTTATAGTGATACAATGTCCATAAATAAGACAAGAATCTATATAAGAAGAATTATGATGACGAATGAATTTAATTCAATTTCAGGCTCTAAGCGTAGTTTGCATGTGCAAGTTGCACGTGAAATCGCACGTGGCATTTTGTCTGGGAAATTACCACAAGGTTCAATTATTCCTGGTGAAATGGCTTTGTGTGAGCAGTTTGGCGTAAGCCGCACCGCACTTCGTGAAGCGGTTAAGCTACTTACTTCAAAATGCTTATTAGAGTCGCGCCCTAAGATTGGTACTCGTGTCGTCGCTCGTGCTAATTGGAACTTTCTTGATCCACAGCTAATTGAGTGGATGGATGGCATTATTGATAGTGAGATCTTCTTTCATCAGTTCTTAGGTTTACGCCGTGCGATTGAGCCAGAAGCCTGCGCGCTTGCTGCGCAAAATGCTACTGTTGAACAACGAATTGAGTTATCTGAAACCTTCCAAAGAATGTGTGATGTCGCAGCTAAAGCAGAAGAAGAGTTTTTTGATCAGGCAGAATGGACAGCAGTAGATATGCATTTTCATAACTTGATTTTTAACTCAACGGGTAATGATTTCTACCTACCATTTGGTAATATTTTGATGACGATGTACAAAAACTTCATTGTACACTCATCGCAAAAAGGTGGGCTATGTTTGCAAGAACACCGTGATATCTACGAAGCTATCATGGCGGGTAATGCGGATAAAGCGAGAGCTTGTTCAGCAAACCACTTGCAAGAATCTAAACACCGTTTGCCAGAGTTAAACTAAGAAATTCGTATTTTTATCAATATCCAAAGCAATTGGAGTTGTAATAAGACCCTATGAGCATGGCTGATCGATGGCTTTCTTTATAAAAAGATAGGGGATTAAGGCTGCTAACAAAGTTGCAGCTTCAAGTACGACGGGTATAAAAGTTTCTAGTTCAAACTTTTGTCATTTAAGCAGTGGAAGTTGATTCCGCTGCTTTTTTTATAGGTATATAATTCAGTAATTAGTTAAATACTACAATAATATAAAATAGAGGGTATCTATGAATGACTCACTTCTTGCCAATATAGAACAATATATATCGACCATAGAGCCTTTTAATAACCTATCTGCGGATGTTATTAGAGAGCTTGCGAGTATTGTTCAAATTACTTATGTCAGCTGTGGTGAAGTCATTGACCCATGTGGTGACCCATCTGAAAAATACCTCTACATTGTGCGAACAGGTGCAATGGAGCAAAGAAAGTTAGATGGTCAATTGCGCTCTCGCTTAGGCCGAGACGACATCTTTGGTTTTACTTTCCTTGGCGAAACGACAAGCGAAGATAATCGTTATACTGCCGCCGCACTAGAAAATTCATTACTTTACTTAATTCCTCATTCGGCACTACTACGTTTGTTTGAACGTAAGCCTGAATATGCAGAGTACTTTGCCTCTCAAGCCGATGTCCGTTTAACTACCGCTCATGATGTGGTGTGGTCGAATAAAGATAAAGGTTTGTTTATAAAACGAGTGGGGGATGTCGCAAGTGGTGTGATTGCCGTCGTTAATGCCAACATGTCGATTAAAGATGTGGCTCATGAAATGCGAATTGTAAAACGTTGTTCGTGTGCGGTTGTGTATGAAAATGGCAATATTGTCGGTTTGATTACCGATCGTGATATGACCAAGCGCGTGATTGCACTAGAAGCACCGTTGCAAGATCCTATCAAAACGGTAATGACACCGAATCCATTGGTGTTAAGCCCAGATGCTTTGATTCTAGAAGCAGCCTCTATGATGATGGAATACAACATTCGTAATATTCCTGTGGTGAAAGATGGTCAAGCTGTGGGGTTATTGACCACTACTCACTTGGTACAAAATCACCGTATGCAAGCCATATTTTTAATCGAAAAGATTAAATATACCAACAGTGTGTCTGAGTTATCCCAACTCACATTGGAACGCCAAGCCATTTTTGAAGCCCTAGTGGAAGGCAAAGTATCCTCTGAAATCATTGGCAAAGTGATGTCGATGATCATGGATGCTTATACGCGCCGTTTAATTCAAATTGCTATTGATAAGCTTGGTGAGCCGCCTTGTGATTTCAACTGGATTAGTGCGGGATCTCATGCTCGTAATGAGTTGAATATCACGTCAGATCAAGATACTGCGTTAGTGCTTTCAGATGACGCGACCGATAGCGATAAAATTTATTTCAGACATTTAGGTGCTTATGTATCAAATGGTCTAGATCGCTGTGGTTACCCTCTGTGTACTGGTAAATATATGGCAGCTACGCCGAAGTGGTGCCAACCATTATCAGTATGGAAAGAATACTATAAGAAGTGGGTGAGTAACCCTGAATATGAATGCTTATTGAATATTAGTGTATTTTTAGAAATTCGTTCGATTTATGGTAATGGCGAATTTACCAAAATACTACGCGATGAAATGCATAAAAATATTAAACAAAATAATAGTTTCTTGCCAGCATTGGTTCGAGATGCAGTGAATACCAATCCGCCGTTAGGGATTTTTAATAGCTTTGTATTAGAAAAGAATGGTGAACAAACCAAAGTTCTGAATATTAAAAAGTACGCAATTAATTTAATTATCGATTTAGCGCGTATTTATGGTTTAGCCGTTGAGTGTGATTCATCGAATACTGAAAGTCGTTTTGCAGCAGCGAAAGAGGCAGGTATCTTAAGTGAGGATGCCTATAAGAATATTATAGGTTCATATCATTTTATCGCT
The DNA here is from genome assembly GCF_030161215.1 of Vibrio algivorus. NCBI lineage: Bacteria > Pseudomonadati > Pseudomonadota > Gammaproteobacteria > Vibrionales > Vibrionaceae > Vibrio > Vibrio algivorus. The sequence goes on along the minus strand of NZ_BSPV01000008.1, from coordinate 29,001 downwards.
CAGTTTCGTTATAACCACCAATTACAGCAGCTAAAACATGGTTTAGCTCCAGATAGTTACATTGACCCGAATAACTTCGGTAGCTTTGAACGCCAGCACTTAAAAGATGCGTTTAGGATTATTGCTGATTTGCAAGACGCAGCGAAACTTCGCTTTGGTTCGGTGGGGTATTAAATCAAGAATCGTTAGCCTCAACTGCGGATAAAATTGGTTTTAATTATCAGTAGTTGAGGTTGTTAATTTTAGAGTTTTTATAAGGTATTAAAAAGGACGCGGGAGCGTCCTTTTAGTTAAGATATTATTTATAATAAGTGTTTATTATTCAGCAACAACGGTTGCTTCAGCACTAGAACTACTATATGGGTCATTCTCACCGTCACCTAAGACTTCACCAGAACTGTATGATTCAAAATCATCAGAAAATTCAACGGTGCTACCAGATAAAATTTGTAAATTATCAATCAACACTTCATCTTCTGAGTATTTTGATGAATTACCGAGTTTAATTGTTACGACAGTAACTTCTCCTGACTCAGGTGTGTCTGTACCTGCTGTATAATCTACGCCATTAATGGTAAAGGAAAAATCACCAGCAGACCAAGTTGCTTCAATGCTTAATTTTTCCCCACGAGTATATGTACCGACAGTTTCTTGATTTTTGTCCTTTTTACGATATTTAACGTCGCCACCACTGGTTAGAATTATCTCACCACGTTGATTACCATTAGATGTATTTGAGCCGTACATTACAATATTTATTGAATTATCAACGTCATTGGTTCCAATATCAACAGTTTGTAGTTTTTGTAAAATATCAACCTTTACAGCGCCTTCTGATATTGGGTTTATATCAATTGCGCTATCAGAAAACTTAACCCTCAATTCTCCATTATCATCCGTTGTACCACCGAGGTTTGTATCTATAATTCGAGCCGATTGATTTGGTACAACAATCCCTTGACTTTCGTTTGCTGCAGTAACGGCTGTAGTAACTGTAGTATCATCTTTATGATTAGAGCCTGTTAAAATACCTGCATTACCACCATCAATGGTTAATACTCCATCAGTAACAGTATACGAACCTGTTACATCTTCACCGCTTGGCGCTGTACCGTAATAAGTGAATGAAAATGTGCCGGCATCAAGGTCATCAGTATACTTACCTTCGATTACTGTATATGTACCTGGAGTCGCATCATCATCATAATAAAATTGTGCACCATTTATAAATGTATAAACATTAGGTAAATCGTCACCAGCCGCGTATGTTGTTGCCTTATTGCTAAGGGTAGCAGTACCATCAGATCCAATCTCCCAATAACCGCCAGCTAAAGGGGATGTTTCAACGACAGAACCACCACCAGAGCTATCACCGCCACTAGAGCTGTCTGAATCTCTACTAGAACCATCAAGGTTACAACCTGTAAGTGTGGCAGCAAATATCAATGACATTAGAGGTACAATTGGTTTTAATTTCATAATTATCATCCTAATAGTTAGTCGAACCTTTCTGTTTTCCTGGTCCTTTAAAATAGTTTTTTCGGAATCGTTTACGTAATGCGTTAAGTCATGCTTGTGTCAAAAATGTTTTTTCTATCTTTGATTTCATCACTTATTGATTAATGTGTTTATAATTTTGAATGTTATAATTTAATAATACAAATGTTTCTTGATATTGATGTTGAATTCGTGATCTACATTGAAGATAAATAAATTTACAAGATGAAATAATATAAATGTGAGGATGGTATTTAATTATCAAGTGGTTGATTTTTAATGATTATTTTGTTTTTTTGGTGATCTGTGTCAAATATTAATTAGTTATGATCTGAACAAGGTTAATATTGAGATTTATGTTATTAATATCACATTATGGTGATCTTTTTGTATGATAAATTCTGGTTTTGAAAGATTATTATTGAATGTTATTAAATAGATTCGCTATTGCCCGTAGAGGCATTTTAGTGTGATCTTTCATAAAGGAAATACCAATGAAGCCATGGTTGAGACAAACAGCGTTAATGTTATCTATATCCGCTATTTTAGCTGGGTGTGGTGGGGGCTCTTCTTCATCCGACTCTAGTAATAGTTCTTCAGATAGTAACGTTACCGATGAAGAAAACGATAGCAATGAAGGGAAGCCTGATTTTGATTCATTAGTACTACCATCGAGTAGTTTTAATTTAAATCCAATGTTACCACCATCCAATAACTTTGATTTAAGTCGGTGGTATCTAGGCGTGCCGATTGACTTAGATAATAATGGTAAATCTGACAGTATTTATGAAAAAGAACTACAAAATGGTTATCAAGTAGAAGATATATTCTATACCGCAGATGATGGCGGTATGGTATTTAAAGTTGGGGTTAATGCACCCAAAACTTCAACTAACACTAGTTACACTCGAACAGAGTTACGAGGTATGCTTCGCGCCGGTGATACGAGTATTAAGACTCAAGGTGTCAATAAAAATAATTGGGTATTTTCATCTGCGCCAAGCTCAGCGCAAGCTAAAGCAGGTGGGGTAGATGGCGTTTTAAACGCAACCTTAGCCGTTAACCATGTCACTACGGCAGGTGATAAATATCAAATTGGTCGAGTAATTGTTGGTCAAATACATGCCAATGATGATGAACCTATTCGTTTGTATTACCGCAAATTACCTAATAATTCTAAAGGCTCGATATATTTTGCTCACGAAACTCGAAATGGTAGTGAATATTGGTATGAAATCATCGGTAGTAGAAGTGATTCTGCAAGTAATCCGTCTAATGGTATCGAATTAAACGAGAAATTTAGTTATCAAATTAAAGTGGTTGGGGATAAGTTAACGGTCACTATTGTTCGCTTAGATAAGACTTATGTGAGCAAAACCATTGATATGCACGGTAGCGGCTATGATGATGCAGAGCAATATATGTATTTTAAAGCAGGCGTGTACAACCAAAATAATACCAGTGATGATAGTGATTACGTTCAAGCAACTTTCTATTCGTTATCTACTGATCATAATTAAAAATAATACCTCAAATTAAGCGTACGCTATTTTATTCGTACGCTTAATTTATACCCGCCTTATACCCAAGTGACTTCAAGATGCAGGATTCAGAGCTACCATTCAACCCTTTAGGCAAGGAAGATTGGCGAAGGAATGTAAACACCTTTCAAACCAATCTGACGCGGCATAAAGGTTTGAATGAAGCTCCCGAAGGGCAAGTTAAAACAAGCTTTATGCTGCGTTAAATTGAACAGAGATAGAATCACTATGATCATATTCAATTTGCCTTGCCTACAGCTTGTTTTATTCTTGCTGAAACTCGCATCTTGAAGTTACTTGGGTATATATTATTTAGTTACCCACGCAACTTTCCCTTGACCGTTAAGTTCATGGGTCGAGGGCTAATGAAGAGGAAGTGGGATAGGGTTGTTTCTCTAATGTCATTTATTAAACAATAAACTTAGCATGTTATTAGATACTAAAAAGCCAGACTCAATGTCTGGCTTTAAATATTGTGCAGTCTCTAAGAATGATTAGAAGCTATAAGTAAGACCTACACGGCTACGTAGCTGACGAGCATCTGTTTTACTACTTTCACTTACGTTACCGAACTCAACATACGGACGCCAGTTGCTTTCGTTTTTGTAACCGATTTTTAGGTTGTAATCGTAGTTCCAAGTTTTGTTATCGTACAAAATCCAGTTATCGCCTTCATGCGCTTTTTCATAGTTAGCTTCAAAACCAAATTGGATCATATTGTTCCATGTGTAATCTAGGTTTGCAGTCACTTTACTTTTCTGCCATGTTTCACCATTCTCTTTTGATGAAGTAAAGTCGCGGAACTCATGGCGGTAGCGTAATTTAGTTGTGATACCAGAATCAAAATCATAGCCAATACGTAGCTGTGGTTTATAGGTGACACGCTCTTCACCCATAGTGATCGGCATACCTGGTTGTACGTAGAACTTGTCTGTTACATAGTGTTTAAATTCATAAACAACTTCTGAATCGCCACGCTCTAAATCATCAAAACCATAAGTACCATCACGGCCATTGAATTTCATTTCAACACTATAGTAGTGAGTACCTAGGTCAGTCTTAGTACTACCACCAATTTTGATACGGTTGTTATTCGATTCAGTGTCATGTTTGTATTCATGGCGAATATCAACAGAAGCAGCATTTACATTAACTGCTGTCGTAGCAAGTAGAGCGGCAGTAGTGGCAAGTAAAACTTTATTTAATTTGAACATATCCAACGTCCTGTGTAGTTATGGTTTTTAATTGTGTCACTGTGAAATGAGCCAACAAAGTTATCGCAAAAGGAAGAACATTCTCATTTCTTTATTTGTGTTATTGAACTTAAATAATACAAATACAATATAAATAAGTTATAAGCTGGTGTATGTGAAACAGATCGACTTATTTTAAATAGTTCATATTTTTAAGGTGGTTAGATCGAAAAGTGTGATCTAAATAAACAAATTAATGGTTTTATTTTGATGAAAATAAGGCTCTACAATTTTACTTTCCAGTTGTATGGCCTTGATTCTATAAGGATTTATGGAAGATTCTTCATTAAGAATTTAATGAAATACTTATTTTTTGGTGATTTTGAATTCATCCACACGAACTTCAGTTTGTTTACCTATATCACCATTTTTATCAATTTGGCTTGGATCGGTGATGGACATATATAAGAAGACTTGTGCATTTGTATTACTACCAGAATTGAAATCTAGGGTAGTTAACTTAAAACCACTCTTTACGCTGCCAGAAGGGTTTTGTGCTACATCACGTGCATGTACGGTTTTAGAGGCAATAATTTTTCCAGTTGAATCTTTTAAACCCACTTCAACTTCACTTGGAGAGTTATTACCTTTGTTGTCGTAATAATAGAAAGAAAGGGTGTAGTCCGTGTTTTTAGCTAAGCCTGATATTTGTTGTGTTAAGCCAGGAGTTGCAGTGAAGTCATCATTAGCACTCACAAAACGTATGCGAGCTGAGCCTTCATCATCAAAGGCTGTGTCTTTTGAGCTACCAACATCACCAAGGCCAGCGCTTTTGTCTGCATGTTTTACCCAAATATCACTACTGCCACTATTTGCTCTAAAGTCTGTAAGTTGACCATCTTGAATTAAGCTGCCAGTTTGAGCGGAGGTTGTTGCGCTTGATGCGGTGTCATCAGAAGTCGATGCACAACCCATTAATAATGAACTCACGGCTAAACCTAATACTATCTTTTTCATGTTAAGACTCCTTTATTCATTTTATATCTAAGTGACCTCAAGATGCAGAATTTAGAACTATCATCCAAGCCTTCAGATAAGGAAAATTGACGAAGGAATGGAAGTACCTTTCAAATCAATATGTAGATAACTTAATTTATTATTGTATTACTTAATGTGAGGCGGTAGAAATTTTTACTATTCAATAACGTCCTTGGTTATCCAATTTAAAAAAGTGTGTCCTTGATCATTTTAAAAATCTTGCATGATATTTGAACGCTAGTATTTCTAAATAATCGCTCTAATGATTAGGAATAATTATATTTAAAGGCTCATATTTCATAAGGTTATGAGAGAGATGGAAGGGTTCTTATATAAGTGGTTATATCAAATAGGTTCGTGAGATATGCCTATTTAAAAGTAAGGATTTGTAAGTAAGGATGAAATGATTTTATTGACTTAGATCACTTGTCATACAAAATCGGAGGGGCGAAAGTCGATGAAGGTCACGCAATGGCAATATTGTACTACAAATAGATTTTTTGTTGGTTATATTGTTCTGGAAATCAAAATTACAAAAAAAGGATATCACGATGGAACTTGATTTAAATACTGCCATTGTCGGAATCTACTTCCTCTTCTTAATCGCAATTGGATGGATGTTCCGTACATTTACTAGCAACACCAGTGACTACTTCCGTGGGGGTGGTAACATGCTCTGGTGGATGGTTGGTGCTACGGCATTTATGACACAGTTTAGTGCATGGACCTTTACGGGTGCAGCAGGTAAAGCTTATAACGATGGTTTTGCAGTAGCAATTATCTTTATTGCCAACGCATTTGGCTACTTAATGAACTACGTTTACTTCGCTCCGAAATTCCGTCAATTACGCGTTATTACGGTAATTGAAGCCATTCGTATGCGCTTTGGTCGTGGTAATGAGCAAGTGTTTACTTGGTCAAGCATGCCGAACAGTGTTATCTCGGCAGGTATCTGGTTGAATGGTCTAGCAATCATTGCTTCTGGTATCTTCGGCTTTGATATGAATACAACAATCATCCTAACTGGTCTGGTAGTACTTATCATGTCAGTAACTGGTGGTTCTTGGGCGGTTATCGCATCTGACTTCATGCAAATGGTTATTATCATGGCGGTAACAGTTACTGCTGCGGTTGTTGCAATGATTCAAGGTGGCGGTGTGACTAACATCGTGAACAACTTCCCAACCGATTCTTTCATGACAGGTGGTGACCTTAACTATGTAAGCATCTTTGGTATCTGGGCATTCTTCATCTTCGTGAAGCAGTTCAGCATTACTAACAACATGCTTAACTCTTACCGTTACCTTGCGGCAAAAGATTCTAAAAACGCACGTAAAGCGGCGCTTCTAGCGTGTATCTTGATGACTATGGGACCAATTATTTGGTTCATGCCTAGCTGGTTCATCGCAGGTCAAGGTGTAGACTTAGCTGCACAATACCCTGAAGCAGGTAGTAAAGCGGCTGACTTCGCTTACCTGTATTTCGTACAAGAATACATGCCTATCGGTATGGTTGGCCTACTGATTGCTGCAATGTTTGCTGCGACCATGTCTTCTATGGATTCAGGTCTGAACCGTAACTCTGGTATCTTTGTTAAAAACTTCTACCAAGCAGTACTGCGTAAAGGTGCATCAGAAAAAGAATTAGTATTGGTTTCTAAAATCACGTCTACTTTCTTTGGTCTAGCGATTATTATGGTTGCACTTTTCATCAACTCGCTGAAAGGTCTAAGCTTATTTGACACAATGATGTATGTTGGTGCGTTAATCGGCTTCCCAATGACGATTCCAGCATTCCTTGGCTTCTTCATCCGTAAGACTCCAGACTGGGCAGGTTGGGGTACGCTAGTTGTCGGTGGCTTCGTTTCTTACTACGTAGGTTTCGTTATCACTGCAGACCACGTATCAGCATGGTTCGGTCTAGAAGAGCTAACTAAGCGTGAATGGTCTGACTTGAAAGTTGCAATTGGCTTGATTGGTCACATTGTATTCACGGGTGGTTTCTTCATGCTATCAACGCTGTTTTATAAGAAACTGGCTCCACACCGTGAGAAAGACGTTGACCTATTCTTTACTAACCTTGCAACACCGTTAGTAAACGAAAGTGCAGAACAACAAAACCTAGATAACAAACAGCGTCGTATGCTAGGCACACTAATCAGTGTTGCAGGTATCGGTGTCATGGCAATGTTCGTTATTCCAAACCCACTATGGGGACGCTTCGTGTTTGTTCTTTGTGGTGCGATTGTACTAGGTGTTGGTCTATTGCTTGTGAAAGCTGTAGACAACAAAGTAGAAGATGCTCAAATTGAAGCAGATTCTAAATCGTAAGTTACTACTCTAAGCGATAAAGAAAGTCATATTTCTTTATAACAATCGAAAGCCAGCGAATTGACCCGCTGGCTTTTTGTTCGTTTAATGAAGATGAATGTTTTTATAATCCAATAAGGCAAATAGATGTTTGAGAATATAAAGTCGCAGTTATTTGGTCACCCTTTGACCAAAATTGAAGATGCTCGCAAACGTATTTCTATTAATGAGCAATGGCCAGATGGTTTACGTCAGCTACTTTCTTATCCAGTTCCTAAACTGGGCACCCCGATTGATTCTTTGCATTATTTGGCGCTTGATTTTGAAACAACAGGGTTGAATCCTTTGAAAAGCTCGATTCTGAGTATTGGTACGGTTCCACTGTATAAGTCAAAAATTGATGTCGAAATGGCAAGGCATGTTTACCTAAACCGTTCAGATGGTATTAGTTCAGAAAGTGCCGTCATCAATCATATTGTGCCTGAAATGCTCGAAGGTGGGCATGAACTCGACCAAACCATGGATAAGCTTTTTGAAATGATGCGCGGCAAAGTAGTGTTGGTTCATGGTGCGGTGGTGGAAAAGCAATTTATTGATCACTATGTACAACAAAAGTTTGGTATTGCTCAGCTACCAATTGTGTGGATTGATACCCTAAAAATCGAGAAATGTTTAACTTATATTCAGCACCCTGAAACATGCAGCTATCAGTTAACGGATGTTAGGTTAAAGCATCATTTACCGGCTTACCCTGCTCACAATGCATTAATAGATGCGATATCTTGTGCGGAACTTTATCTTGCTCAAATAGTGAACATTTTTGGTCATCGAGAGCATGAAATTAAACTTGAAGAAATTTTTAATAAGCAAACGGTGCCAGTGGGAGGCAATGCATTTGGATAACATATCAGCTTATACCCAAGTTACTTTAACTTGTCCTTCTGGAGCTTCATCCAAGTCTTTACACTACGTCAGATTTGTTTGAAAGGTGTATACCATTCCTACTCAAATCTTCCTGGCTTAAAGCTTGTTTTACTCTTGCTGACGTTTGTATCTTGAGCTTGCTTAGGAGTGATTTTTTCCTTCGTTTATCAATTTTAAGATCTAATCCAAAATTTTAAGTTTAAATCGTTTGCAATAGCTGATCTTGGTCTCGTTTTTATATTTACCCGCTTATTTGTATTATAAGATTATGAAAGAATGGTGTTGTTTGATTCATTTAGTAAATAAAAATTTAATTGATAAACCTTTGATTTTTTAACCTCATTTTATAGGTGATATAGAGATGAAACATATTTTTCTAAAAAGCTTGCTAGCTTCATCTGTTGTATTAGCAATGGGCTGTTCATCTAATGGCGCCGATGCTCAAAAAGCCGCGGAAATGGCAGCAAAACAAGAAGGCCCGCGTGTTGCAATTTTGACGCCTACTGCCATTGAAGCAAGTAGCCATGATGGTAATGGTCCTGATCGTCTTTTTGACCAAGATATTACGACTCGTTGGTCTGCAAATGGTGACGGTGAGTGGGCGATGTTTGATTACGGCTCGGTACATGAATTTGATGCTGTGCGCGCGGCTTTCAGTAAAGGTAACGAGCGTGTAACCAAATTTGATGTTCTTGTCAGTGTTGATGGAAAAACTTGGTCACCAGTTTTGGAAGGTCAAGAAAGTTCAGGCCGTGTAGTTGGTTTAGAACGTTTTGATTTTGAACCTGTAAAAGCTCGCTATGTTAAATATGTTGGTCACGGTAACAGTAGCAATGACTGGAACAGTGTAACAGAATTTGCAGCAGTCAACTGTTCATTGAACTCTTGCCCTACGTCAGAAGTAATTACAGATGATGTAGTTAAAGCAGAACAAGCAATGATCGCTCAAATGGCGGCAGATGCAGCGGCACAGAAAGAAGCACGTAAAGATTTACGTAAAGGAAACTTCGGTGCGCCGGCGGTTTACCCATGTGACACTACGGTTAAATGTGACACAAGAAGTGCACTATCTGCGCCTACAGGTTTGCCAGCAACGCCAAAAGCGGGCAATAAGCCAAGCCAAAACTTTGACTTAACCGAATGGTACCTATCTCAACCATTTGACCATGATGGCAACGGTCGCCCTGATGATGTTTCAGAGTGGAACTTAGCCAACGGTTATGAACACCCAGATGTATTCTACACAGCGGATGATGGTGGTTTAGTATTTAAAACCTTCATTAAAGGTGTACGTACTTCGAAGAATACTAAGTACGCACGTACTGAAATGCGCGAAATGCTACGTAAAGGTGATCAATCAATTTCAACTAAAGGTGTAAACAAAAATAACTGGGTATTTAGCTCAGCACCGGTTGAAGATCAAAAAGCAGCCGGCGGCGTTGATGGTGTACTTGAAGCAACATTAAAAGTCGATCACACAACCACTACAGGTGAAGCAGGCCAAGTAGGGCGCTTTATCATTGGTCAGATCCATGACCAAGATGATGAGCCAATTCGTTTGTACTACCGTAAACTACCAAACCACAACACAGGTACAGTTTACTTTGCTCATGAAAATACATTAAAAGGTACTGATGCGTTCTATGACCTTGTAGGTGGCATGACGGGCGAAATTGGTGATGATGGTATTGCTTTAGGTGAAAAATTCACTTACCGCATTGAAGTTAAAGGTAATACTCTAACGGTTACTGTTAAGCGTGACGGTAAAGAAGACGTACAACAAGTCGTTGACATGAGTGAAAGTGGTTATGATGTGGGTGGTAAGTACATGTACTTTAAAGCTGGCGTATATAATCAAAACATCTCTGGCGATTTAGATGATTATGTTCAAGCAACATTCTATAAACTAGAAAAATCGCACGGTACATACACAGGTAAATAATTTAGCTACTAGCTGATTAATACCCATTAGAAAGAAGGGCACTGTTCGGTTTACCGTTCAGTGCTTTTTTACGTCTATACCCCAGTAACCTCAAGATGCGAGTTTCAGCAAGATTAAAACAAGTTTTAGGCAAGGCAAATTGAATATGATCATAGTGATTCTATCTCTGTTCAATTTAACGCCGCATAAAACTTGTTTAAACTTGCCTTTTGGGAGCTTCATCCAAGCTCTTAGCCAGTGTTAGATTTAATTGAAAGGTGTTTACATTCCGCATAAGTCTTCCTTGTCTAAGAGCTTGGATGATAGCTCTGAATTCTGCATCTTGAAGTAACTTGGGTATATACTCAAGTTACTTAGGTATAGACTCTTCTTACTTAAAGATCGGGTGGTAAATCTGAAACTCGCACCGTGAAGTTATTTGGATATTTAGGGAAACAAGTGAACAAACTAATTAAAGAATGTTTTGAAGAGTATCCTGAGAGTGCTCGATTTCGGTTAGAGGAGTTGAGAACACTTGTCTTTAAAGTGGCTTCTGAACTCGAGTTAGGTGAGGTGGAGGAGTCTCTTAAATGGGGTGAGCCAAGCTACTGTACCGAAATGGGAACGCCGATAAGAATGGATTGGAAACTAAAATCACCCAATCATTATTACCTTTTCTTTCATTGCCAAACTAAGTTAATTGATACATTTCGAGAGTTGTATGGTGAAGTACTGGAGTTTCAAGGAAACCGAGCAATAGTGTTGTCATTATTAAAACCATTACCCGAGCCAGCCATTAAGCATTGTTTCGAGTTAGCGTTAACCTATCAACAACGTAAGCACCTACCGTTACTTGGTGCATAAAAAAGCTGCAATATAATCGCTTATATTGCAGCTTAAATGTGTTATCAAGCTATTGCGTTATGAATTGATTACTTTTTCAAACCCATGAAGTAATCAAAGATAACTGGCACATCATTTTGGCCAAGACCAGCATCAACAGCTGCTTGTAGGCTTGTAGAAGTACCTTGAGCGATTAGAGACTCAGTACCTAACTCTTCACATAGTGCAAGGAAGTAACCAAGGTCTTTGTTTGCGTTTGCAACAGAGAAACCTAGTTTTTCTTCGCCGTCTACTGCGTAGAACTTACAGAATTGCATGAATGGAGAGTTAGATGGGCCAGCTGACATGATGTCGAATAATTGCTGACCGTCAACACCGGCTTGTTTTGCCACTGCGAATGCTTGAGACATAGTTGCAACAGTAGTCATACCCATGAAGTTGTTCACAAGCTTAGTAACGTGGCCAGAACCTAGAGCACCTAAGTGGAATACGTTTTCACCTTGATCATCAAGAACAGGTTTCACTTTGTTGAATGTTTCCATATCGCCAGCTGCCATGATGTTTAGTAGACCATCTTTAGCGTGAGCTGGAGTACGACCAAGAGGAGCATCGATCATACCTGCGCCTTTAGCCGCAAGATCAGCACCAATCTTCTTAGTAGAAGCAGGAATAGAAGTACCAAAGTCGATTAGCGTTTTGCCTTCAGACATACCCGCTAGGATACCTGTTTCACCGTATACTACTTTTTCTACAACTTCAGACGTTGTTAGGCAAAGCATTACGATGTCGCTTTTTTCAGCAAGTTCTTTACCAGATGATGCTTCTGCCGCGTTACCACGAGCTAGAACAGCTGCAACAGCGTCTTTATTAAGATCCATTACATTTACTTGGTAGCCACGAGTTTGTAGGTTCTCTACCATGTTGCCGCCCATAAGGCCTAGGCCGATAAAACCAATAACAGGTTTAGTCATCATATCTCTCCAATTGTATTATTATATAGCTAAGTGAGGTAATTCTATAGGTATGGATTTGGTTTAGCAATCAAATGAAGGAAGATAAAGTTGCTTTCTGTGACTTAAACAACATAGATCACGAAATTGACATTAATAATGGAGTGGGATTCACTCAATATCACCTTTGTTACTATGAATAAACCTTGTGTAATACTAGTAAGGCTTGCCAGTATTACGTTTCAATGTAGTGATACTTGAATGACGTTTTTAAGTTAATCATGGAGATTTTCTAGTAAACCGTATACTTGGCTGAGATCTCATTTTTGATCTTTCAATGATAAATAAAATTGAAAATAGCATTATTTGTCATACAATAAGATTAACTGTTTTGGTGATAATTGTCGTTCACCAAGCAACATTTATAAATGGATGATTAAAGAGAGTATGACTATGTCTAAAAAAATTGCTTTTATTTCTGGTGCAACAGGCGGTATTGGTTTTCAAGTTGCAAAACGTCTTGGTACTGATGGCTACACTGTCGTTCTTAACGGTATTGAAGATGACAAAGGCGCTGAGCGCGTAGCTGAATTAAAAGAACTAGGCATTGAAGCTGAGTACTATGGTTTTGATGTAACCGATGATAAAGCGGTTACTGAAAATATTACTGCAATTGGTGAAAAATACGGCAAACTTGACGTTGTTGTTAACAATGCTGGTGGCCTTGGTGGTCGTAGTCCAATGGAAGAAATGACAACTGATTTCTACCGTTTTGTTATGGCACTTAACCTTGATAGCGCATTCTTTGTTTCTCGTGCGGCAATTCCGTTCTTGAAGAAAGCAGAAGGCGGTTCAATCATCAACTTCACTTCAAATGCTGGTTGGAATGCTGGTGGCCCTGGTGCTGGTATCTACGGTGTTTCTAAAGGCGCGGTTCATACTTTAACTCGCGCACTGGCTAAAGAGCTTGCTCCTGCTGGTATTCGTGTCAATGCAGTTTCTCCAGGTACTATTGATACGCCATTCCATGCTCAAATTAAAGCCACTAAGCCAGAAGTTTTCGCTTCTTGGAAAGACAGCATTATGCTTGGTCGTTTAGGCCAGCCTGAAGAAGTAGCTTCTGTTATTTCATTCCTAGTAAGCGAAGATGCATCATTCATTACTGCTGAAACTGTTCAAATTGGCGGTGGTCAAGCGTTGGGTATTTAATCTGGTAGACACCCGCCCAAATAATGAAATAAGCCCCAGCAGGCAGTATGAACTGACCCCCAATAGTTGGACACCAACATTGGGGGTTATTTATGTCTAGATATATCAGAAAATTAAAGCCCGTATATAACGATGTGTTGATGGTGAACATTCAAGATCTCTTAGAAAGGGGCTTCTACTAATTATGCAAAACCTCTTTAACGAATGCTTTGATTTCATCATTTTGGCAGTTGTCAAAGAAACATTGTTGGAAGCGCTCACCGGTTACGGCAGTTTTCACCAATTCTGGATCGATAGCACGTAATGTATCGAGGTATTTTTCTTTGTAAACTGCAGCTTTCACTTCATTTAGAATAGCGGCGTTACGAACTTGAGGTTCTTTACGCTCTACCGGGTAGCCTTCGCCACGTGGGCCCATAAATGCTTTTTCAAAGATATAACGAGCATTAAGCTCAGCAGCCCAACCAAAGTTTTTCGCGAATGCTAAGGCAAGTGCATTACCATTGTTGATTTGGTTGAATAGGAAAGCATCTGATGGATCTAGACAGTAACCACAAACCACGCCTGGATGTAGGTTAAGTGACATCATTGCTCCTTGACCAGTACCACAACCGGCAATAACAAAATCAACCGCTTTCGAGTTAAGTAGGATGCTAGCTTGAATACCAAGGTGAATATACGTTAAGTGATGATCATTTTCATCTCTCATTCCTACGTTAGCGACCGTGTGTCCGAGAGGCTCAACAACACTTGTTAGTTCGTTAAGAATAGTTGCGTTTTTGCCAGCTTGGCTGTTTTCCATCATTAGTGCGATTTTCATGGGGATTCTCCGATAGGAACTGAGTAAATTATTTTAATGTTATTAACGAGCTAACCAACCTCCATCAACAGCAACCGTATAGCCATTGATGTAATTTGCAGCATCAGATGCTAAAAATACACAAGGCCCAGCTATATCTTCTGGCTTGCCCCAGCGATTCGCGGGAATACGCTCAAGAATAGCGGTATTGCGTTTTTCGTCGTCACGTAGCGCAGCAGTATTGTTAGTGGCCATGTAGCCTGGGGCAATTGCGTTTACATTGATGTTGTATTTTGCCCATTCATTTGCCATTGCACGTGTAATTCCCATAAGTGCACTTTTGGAAGCAGTATAAGAAGGTACTCGGATACCACCTTGAAAAGACAGCATAGAAGCGATGTTGATAATCTTGCCACCGGTACCTTGAGTTATAAACTGCTTAGCAACTGCTTGAGACATAAAGAAGGCTGTTTTAGAATTGACGCTCATAACGTCATCCCAATTTTGCTCTGAGAACTCGATAGCATCTTCACGACGAATGATTCCCGCATTGTTAACTAAAATGTCAATTTTTCCGAATTCAGCAAGTGCTTTTTCAATAATTTTGGGAATGCCATCTTGTTTTAGAAGATCCGCTCGGATATCAAGGAAAATATGGTTACCGTCGTTCATTAGATCGATTGTTTTTTCTGGCGCACTACGATTGACACCAACTATATTGCAACCAGCTTGTGCTAGACCTAACGCGATAGCTTGACCTAAACCAGTATTCGATCCGGTTACAATAGCGACTTTACCTTCCAGGTTAAATGCATTCAGAATCATAATTATTTCCTATATTGTGGATTTATCTATTTCGTTTCTTACAATTGGTTTTGATGAAAACCGTAAAGTAAATTATGTGGCTATGTTTCAAAACGCTTGTAAGAATATTTTGGAGTAATTAGGGTATCACAGATATCCTAGTTCTTTATCTGTAGTGGTGACAAGGTCAGTTTGGTGGACACTCGTTAAATATTTTTCTATTTAAATTTAACTGTTTAATAATGGAAGATATTTTCTATAAACTTCGCTAGAATGGCAGGAATTATGAACAATGTATTTTAGTTAACTATAATTTGGCTTAAACGACTGGTTTGTTAACAATTTCATCTAGTGTGAAAGGGAATGTAATATGAGAAAAATTTACTTAGCTTTAGCTATTGCAGGGGTACTTGCCGGATGTTCTTCTAACTCGGATAAAGCACCTGTCAATACTACGCCAGTGCCGGCTATGGGAAAAGTGGCTGATGGTGCATTTACTCGTTTTGCTTTAAATGGTAACAGCAGTGGTGCTTGGTTAGTGCATGCTAAGCCAGATCTAGGTTTAGGGGCGGTTGAAGCGACGAATATTACTGCTTCTGGTGATCCAGGTTCTCTTCGTTTATTTTATCCTTCAATCAATGAAACCTCAACGTTACAAGCAGGACCTGGTGTAAGCCAAATTATTCCAAATATTGAACCAGACACCGAGTATCTTTTGACGGTTTACTACCGTGATGAGAAAGGCGATGAGTCGCCAAACGTACTTGAGTTGGGTGTTAAAGATATGGGGGTTGGTTCTTTAGCTGGTAACATCGTAAGAACGAAGACATTTACGAATGATGATATCGACTCTGATGGTGATGATACGAATGATTTCCGTAAAGTGGAATTAGCCTTTAATTCTGGCAGTAATACAACGCTGGAAGTTTATGCGCTTACTCATCTAAGCAGCACTGAAAACATCGATATGAATGGCGATGTTGCTCTTCAAACAGAAGTGTTTATTGATGATGTCGTTTTAAAAGCTGATGATTAATTGCGCTTAATATCTAAAGCTTTAATCATGAAAATCTAAAACTCCCTGATATTTTTATCAGGGAGTTTTATTTTTACTGCTATTTGTTAGATTTTTAATTACTTTTTAACTCTAGCTTATCGGTGATAAATCCTTGGAAACATTGAATATCAAGTTCAGCTAATTGTTCAATTTGCTTTAAACTTTCTACATGAGTTGCAATCATGCCAACCTCTAAACTTTTTGCGATACGAGTCATGGAGGCTAGAACATCATAGTTAGCCGGATCATCTAATTGGTTGGTATATGAAAAATCCAATTTGACATAGGTCGGCTGAACTTGATGTAGATAATCGATAGCGCTGAAACTATGACCGAAGTTATCAATACCAAATTTGAACGAATGTTGAACTAGTAATTGAGTAATGACTTTGGTTTTTTCAAGATGCCTAGTGAAGCAAATTTCCGGAAATTCAAATACTAAGGTATCACTAAGGTGAGGATTAGCTTTTAGCATTTGAGTTAAGAAAACAACGAATTGGCCATTATGGAGACTATCTTTACTGATATTAACCGTAATAGGTGACTTACTTGGGTTAGAAGCCAATTGTTCACTTACAAGTTTTAATACATGATTGTCGAATTGATAGGCCACATCACTATCTTCTAATGCTGTAATAAAATGATTGGCTGTATATATAATATTGTCGACTTCAAGATAAGCAAAGGCCTCGTAGTGCAAGATAACTTGCTCTTTATTAATAGCAGGTTGAAGTCGAATTTTTACCTGCTGATTTTTAATTCCTTGTTTAACAAAGTCCTGCCATTCAATTTTGCCCTTTGTAAATTCAGGTAAGATGGCATCTTTATTGAATAAGAAGGTTTGTAAACCACTTTGTTGTCGAGCTTGGGTTAATGCATTATCAAGTTGGGTAAAAACGGTTTTCATATCGGTTTGATCGTGCAAAATCATCATACCGATGGATGCCGAACTGTGATTTATTGAGCCACTTGGCAGCCATTCATTAGTTAGGTTGAGCGCCATTTCAGATACTTGTTGTAAGTATTCATAATTGCAATGAGGGACGAGTAAAATAAACTCAGAGCGACTAAAACGAGAAAAAGTACTTCTTTCATCAACAAGTGAATTCAACTTCTGAGCAAGTTTTTTAACCATACTATCGGCTTTATCAAATTCTTTGTTTTTATACGCATCTTCTATTACATCGACTTTCATTAACCACAAACCACAGTGATCATGAGTGCTAGAAGTTAGCCATGGCTCAAGTTTAGTGATGAAAAATTCACGATTACTTAACTCAGTAACTGGATCTTGATAAGCTCGCATACGCAGGCGTTTTAATTCATCTGCAGACTGCAAATAATGAGACTCAATGTGTTTACTCATGTAATTAATCGCTTGTATCACATCTGATAGTTCACGAGTATTTACTTGAGGAATCGGGTCTCCAAACTTATGTAAACTAATCTCGTTAGCTCTTTTTTGTATTTTTTTCAATGGTTTGAACATTACTCTAAGTATGATAATCATCGAAATTGCAGCGAGTAATGAATTAATGATAAATGCGGTGAGCAAGCGTAAAGTCAGCGCCCATAGTTGGTCATAAGCTGTTGCCGTATTATTTGTGACGGTTAAGGTTGCTGCTTGCATCCAACCATCCATTAATACGCGAGATTCTGTTAGCTCTTCAAAAGGTGCGATTTGTTGAAACCATTCTGGTGAGTCAGATTGTTGGTTGAGAGTTTTACGTTGAATTTGGCTATTGTTATCATTTATTTTAAGTGTGATAGAGCCGTAGAACCCACTATCGAAAGAGGCATTAATGACGGACTCTAATCCCACTTTATCTTTGTTATGAATGAATGGTGTTAGCGCAATATTTAATGCACTGATCATGTTCGTCATCTCAATCTTTTGCTGAGTTTTCAGGTAAGTATGGCTAGAGTGGAGTAGTAGGCCAAAAACCGATGTCGTCAATATTAAGAAGGTTATTGATAACCAAATTTGAAATTTATTATATAGACTCATAGCATCATTGATCCAAGTTTATAATAGGGTGATGAGTGTCATGCTGGCTTCGCTTACGTAATTTTTGCCACATACTTAAGTTAGAGACATTACCGGCCGGTACTGATTGGCTTCCGGTTACGCCTCCCTTTGTGATCCATAAGTTGGTTGCGTTAAAACTATAGACAGGAACGAGATCGCTTCTTTGACTGGCTGGTTTTATCTCGCCATCAATGTTATCTAAAATTAAAGGCATTGAACTTGGTGTTTCATAATAGGCAAGGACCATATGAAATTGGTTTAATGTCAGCGATTTTACATAGATTAAGCGCAATTTTTCATCATCTACCCCTAATTCTCGCAGGGTATAATATTTGGCGATACTAAAATCTTCACAATCACCACCGCCGGCATTAAGAAATTGTACCGGTGTTGCCCAATAATCGTCTTCACCCCATAATTTTATATCATCAATAAACACTAGTTGATTAAAAAAGTTATTTACTTCGGATAACTGGAGGGGTAGGGATTGATTCTGTAAGTGATGGGTGAGCTCTAACCATGCTTTTATTCGTAAGCCAGCACGTTGTCCAAAATGCTCATGACTGAAGGTGATGATTTTTTGCTCAACATCAGTGAGAGCCGAAGCCCTCACTGAAATGATTAACAAAATGAAGAAAAGACACGCGGTAAGTGAAAAAGAGAGAAAAGCGCTCTTAGTCTTTACGTTGGTCATAGATAGTCCAGCTTTCTACCACGCTGCTATCCATCCCTACCACTGAGGCGGTAACACGACGGCTTAATGTCATAGTTTCTTCTCTCGATGTTGCTTGAATTGGATCACTGTCACCGTAACCTACGGTTTGAATGCGCTTAGGGCTGACGCCGGCAGCAACCAAGGCTTTATAGACATTCGCTGCTCTATGTATAGAGAGATATTTGTTGTGCTCTGCTGGGCCTACTGGGCTAGCATAACCGTTAAGGACAATATGAGTTTGTGGATATTTGTCCAAGAAGCTACTCATACTTTTAATGTGCTTATCGTAAGCGGCAGGAATGACGGTTGAGTCATTAGCAAATAAAATGTGTAGTTTATTTTCTTCTTCTGAATGGACAACTGTAGGACAACCATTGTTATCAATCACGGCATTTTTACGAGTATTAGCACATAAATCGCGTGCGTTAATCACACCGTCATTATCAGAATCGCTCAGGTCTTTTGAATGAAAGGCGATTGGCGGTGGATCAGATTCTAGGTTTGAACATGCACCCAAGAGTAAAACCAATAAAGAAAGAGTCAATGCTTTCATAATATTTCCTTATTTAGACGAACGAGCCCATTCATCAGGGATGGCAACACGTAATTCATTCAGAAGTAAGCCTGTTGAATTCAATAAGCGATAATCGGCAACAATGCCAGAATAATGCGCGGCTAAATAAGCCTTACGAGATTCAAATAATTCATTCTCGGTGTTTAATAAATCCAATAAGGTTCGTTTACCGATTTTGTATTGCTTTTCATAGGCAATGATGGTTTTTGCTGCAGAATCTACGTGCTGTTGAAGGAATTTTTCTTGCGATCCTGCCAGTTCTTTCGCACTCCATGATAAGCGAGTACTTTCTTCTAATAGGCGGTAGGCGTTATCACGAATGTTTTTTGCTTTGCTTATTTGGCTAGCAGCTGAACGGCTGTCTGCCGCATCACTACCACCATTGTATAGGTTGTAGTTCATTTTTAGCATTACTTTGAGTTCATCTGTGTCACCATCTGATGCGTCTAGCTCATCACCATATTTTTGTGAACCTTCTACAGTAAATGTTGGTAACATCGTGCCTTTAGTTTGTTCGTATTGATATTGAGCTGCTTGTACATCATGGTAAGCCAAATACATCGTTGGGTTATTGGCTTTAGCTTTTTCAAGAGCATCATTTAACGACTTAGCTACGTAAGTCTCATCAATTTTAGGTTTTCTTAAATCTTGAGGATAAGAGCCAACCACTTTTACAAATGCCGTAATTTTGTCATTAAGGTTACTTTGAGCGGAAAGCAGGTTGGTATTGGCCTTTGCTACACGACCCTCAACCTGAATGAGATCAGCAGTTGAACTTAAACCTGAATCAGTACGTCTTTTGATATCACGATAGATGCGCATATGCACATCATGGTTGGCTTGGGATAAGGTAACCACTTCTTGAGCTTGAATGACATCGATATAAGCTTCAACCGTAGATAGTGCCATATCCTGAGCATCGGCAAGCAGTTGGTAACGTTGAGATTCAGCTTCAGCTTTTGTTCTTTTAATATCGTTATAGGTGCTAGAACCATCCCAAATTAATTGGCGGATACTAATTTGAGCGTAACGAGGGTTATATTCGCCTTGAGAGCCAGCGCTATTGTCATAATCTTCATAGCCTACACCAGCTTCAAGATCGACAGATGGTAAGTATTTACCTGTTGATGCTCGGCTTGTTTCTTTTTGGCTGATAAATTCATTGTAGGTTGACTGGATGTTTGGGTTCGTTGCTAATGCCGTTGCAATCGCTTGCTCAAGAGATTGCGCGAAAGTTGGCAGAGCGATTAATTGGCAACCAAGGAAAACGGTTAATTTATTTATCTTTGGAGTTTTTATCATCATCATCCTCTTAATGCTAAATAATTAAGCGCTAAGGAAAGGGTTACATAAAGCCGAAAACGGACAAAATTTTTATTCACACGATCTTACAGGGTATTTATAACAAATTATATACCGTTTAACTGAGTGATGGTGTTAAATATATCAATTTAAACGCATGATTTTGTTTGAATCTTATCAGTCTAGACGAAATCATGCGAATAAATTAGTTGTATATTTGTTAAATAGGTCTTGTTTGAACCGTAGTCTTTTTCTGAACCGTTGCCGTTGTGTGTCTGGAAGCCGCGCTTGATGTCGGTTTAACATCAATATTGCCTGGTGTTTTTGGTTTCGCAGCGCTTGACTCCTGTTCGGAAGTTGAAGGTGCGTTATTACCTGTTTGAGCTGCTGCTCTTTTAGCAGTAGCTGGTGCTGGTTTTTGTGACTTCCCAGAGCGGAGCGCTTGCAAAACTTTATCTCGAGGGCCATCGGCAATAATTTGGCCTTGTTCCATTACTATTAAACGGTCTACTAAGTCTAGCATGCTTGTTTTATGAGTAATTAAGAGCAGTGTCTCATCTTTACTAAAGTTACGTAATTGTCGCTTGATGAACATTTCAGTGCGATTGTCCATACTACTGGTTGGCTCATCCATGATCATAACGGGTGGCTTACCTAATAGTGCACGAGCAATCGCAATTGCTTGACGCTGACCACCAGATAACGCAGCACCACCTTCACCTACTTGTTTTTCTAAGCCAGCACTGTCTTTTTGCGTAAAGCTTGTTACGCCTGCCCGCTCAGCGGCAAGAATAATATCTTTATCACTAGCAAGAGGGCGGCCAAGTGCTATGTTGTCTCGGATGCTACCGTAAAACAAAGTGATATCTTGTGGTACACAACCTAGATTACGGCGAATATCAATCTGATGTAACTGTTTAATATCAGTATCATCAATTAAAACCGTGCCTGAAGTCGGCTGGTATAATCCCATCAATATACGCTCTAGTGTCGTTTTACCTGAACCGATACGACCGATAATACCTACGCGCTCACCTGGATTAATTGTTAGATTGATATTTTTCAACGAAGGCGAGGTTGCGTTCGGGTAGGTGAAGTTTACATTATCAAACTGGATCTTGCCTTTGATAATAGGGCGGTGGATATAACGCTTACCAGATTCTTGTTCAGTTGGCATTTGCATTAAATTGTCGATAATACCCATCGCAGATTTTGCTTGGTTATAGCGCGTTGATAACATGGCGACTTGAATCATAGGACTAACGGCACGACCACTTAGCATGGTAGCGGCAATCAAACCACCCATGGTTAAATCACCATTGCCAATAAGATAAACACCGACAACGATCATGGCCACATTCAAAAATTGTTGAACAAAACCCGCAGCATTTTGTAATGAGTCTGTTAAACGGCGAGACTTCAGGCTCCAGTTTGCCATGTGGGCAACGGCTTCTTCCCAACGGTATTGATATTGGCTTTCTGCGCCGAACATTTTTAGTGTTTCTAGCCCTGATAAGCTTTCAACTAGATTTGAGTTTTTTTGCGAAGCAAGGCGAGAGCCCTCTTCAATGGTACGGCGTAGAGGCTTTTGTACCATAAAGCTGTATCCAATTAAAATTAGAACACCGATTAGTGGCACAATTGCAAGTGGGCCTGCAATGAGGAAAATCACTACCATAAAGAATACAGCAAAGGGTAGGTCGATTAAGGTAGTGATACTGGCTGAAGTGAAAAAATCACGAATTGATTCAAACTCTTGCATGTGTCTTGCAAAAGCGCCAACAGAAGGTGGTTTAGACTCTAGGCGTATTCCCATTACATGGCTAAAGATCTTAGAAGAGATCAGGATGTCTGATTTTTTCCCCGCAACATCTAAAAAGTAGCTGCGCATCATTTTCAAAATAAAATCAAAAATGAAGATGATGAAAACACCAACAGCTAATACCCAAAGTGAGTCGTAAGCTAGGTTAGGAACAATTTTGTCATATACCAAGCGTGAAAATAGTGGGGCGCTTACAGCAAAGATATTAATTAATATTGATGCAATGAACACGTCGCGGTAAATTTTACGTGACTGCCACATTGTGCTCCAAAACCAGTGGCCATCGTTATTTTTCAGAACTTCGGGTGAACGTTCGTCATAACGGAAGCTCTTTTTAACTAAAAACAGTTGGCCAGTGTATTGCTTATTTAGCTCTTCTAAATGAATCCATTCTGGAGTGCTGTCATCGTTTTGTGACAGAATGACTTCTGCTTCGTTTTTTTCGTAATCGACAGACAGGATAACGCATGCGTCACCATTTTTAAGTAATGCAACCACTGGTAAAAGTAATGGCGGTAAATCATTAAGCGGTAATTGTTCGAGTTTAGCATTCAAGCCAGCGGTTGCCGCAGCACGAGGAAACAAGTGTACTGTGAGTAAGCCATCTTTAAGTGGTAAACCTGCAACGAGTACGTCAGGTGAGTTTGCCTGGCCGTAATAACGACTGATATAAGCGAGTGAATTTAATAGCGGATCTTTTATTGTATTCATTATGCCTGACCTTCAGTGACATTATTAATTTGCTCAGTAACAAAACCTTGGAATCCACCAAGTTCGAGCTCGATCAGTTTGTTTTTTTGTTCCATTGTTTCTACGCGAGAAGCAATAGTCGTGATAGATAAATTGGTCGCAGTACGTGCAATGGAGAAAACAACATCTGCTTTTTCGTTATCATCTATCTGAGTTGTGTAGGCAAAATCCAGTTTTACATAAGCAGGGCGATAGGCATTGAGGTAGCCAATTGAGCCAAAGTTATGACCAAAGTTATCGATACCAAAACTATACTTGTGTGAAGAAATAATGTTACACAATAACTTAGTGTTATCCTGTTGTTTTATAAAACAAATCTCAGGAATCTCAAAGAGTACACGATCAGCGTATTCTGGGTTGGCTTCCATTTTTTGGTTTAGCCAGCGCATAAAGCCAGTATCATTAACACTGCTTTGAGTTAAATTAACCGCGATTGGGTATTTTGGATCGTAGATATCGATTTGTTCAAATACTGCATCAATGATGTGCATGTCGAAGTCTTGGCCTTTATCTAGGCTTTCAAGTGCACTTAGAAATTGACCTGCTGAGTATCGTGTATCGTCTTTTTGTATGGCTGCAAAAACTTCCTGATGCATCATTTGGTTATTGCTGTCGATGGCTTTTTGATAACTAAATGTAAATTGTTTATTTGCGATAGCTTCATCAACAATGGCTTTCCATTGTTGCTTACCAAAACTTGGTTGGTTTTCATGACTATCTGCAGGAACTAAGAATATTGGTTCTTCACGGTTAGCACGAGCTTGGACAAGCCCATTATCGGCACGAGCAAGTAATTCTGAAATACTATCGTTAGTATGTTTCATAACTAAAGCCACTGCTGCTTGAAGGGGGGCAACGTCAAGCGGATCATTTTGCAGTTCTGCAGCGCGATTCAGCATTGCACGGCCAAGCTCTAACATGTCTTCATCGGAAGTATTGGGTGCCAATAGCATAAACTCAGAATTGTTTAGACGAGCAATATTGAACTCATCAGAAGAAATTTCCATTAATGATGTAGCGAAACTACGAGTCAGATCATCACCTTGGGCATAACCTTCTTTTGAGTACACTTCATCCAGTTGGTCGACGTTGAGAAGGGCGATACCACCAGTGGCACCACTTTCAATCCAAGATTCAAGTTGAGTCATCATGTATTTTCGATTAGCAAGTCCAGATACTGGATCTTGGTATGCACGAACACGTAGCTTGTCTGCTTCTTCTGATTGTTGTTCAAAGTGTGCACGAAGTTGTTTGGTCATTTGATTAAACGCTGAAACGACATCGTTTAATTCTTGGTATTTAGAGGTTTCAAGCACTTCATCAAATTTATTGTTAGCAAGATTTTGAGCGCTAATTTGAATAACCTGTAATGGCATTAAAATTCGACGAAAGACTAGCGATAGCCCAGCAATTAGAATTACACCACAAAATGTTAGAGCAAAAAGAATAGATTTAGTGTTATTCCACAATTTTTCATAAACAAAAGTAGGGCGACTGATCACTTTTAGGTTGGCTAATGGCTGCCAATTAGAGGTGATTTGTACCGTTTTCTGTGCAGGTTCAATATTCGATAATGTTATAAACCAACCAGGTGCTGAATCTTTTGGCTCTTTGAAGTCAAAATTAATTGATTCACCAGATGTGATTGATACTAAAGTAGCTGATTGATAGTTATAGTTATCAAATATCTTTTTGATAATAGTCTGAGCTTCTTTTGTATCCTCGCCCTGCAAATAAGGTGAAAGAGCAAAAGTGGCAGCATCTAATGTGTCATTGAACTGAACTGCTTGCTGCTCGATTAAATCGTTACGCGTGTGCTGGAATTCAAGAGTAAATAACACTATGGATATAGCGATGAATGCTCCGCTACTCCAAGTTAATAACTGTTTATATAATGTCATATCATTTCTCATTTAATAATTATTTCAATAGACCAAGAGAGAGCGGATGATTTTTTGGGTGCAAACCAGCTTGCAGAAGTCATTATGACAACTCGATGATAGTTATTACTCTCTTAGTGCTGAATCAGTGGCTTTTAAAACTGGCTTCAATAAGTAACCCATTACTGTACGTTGGCCAGTAATGATATCGGCGGAAGCTGTCATACCCGGAATAATTGGTAGAGATGTTCCGTCTTTACTGGTTAACACACTTTCATGCGTTCGAATTTTAACTTGGTAGAAACTATTACCTTCGTCATCTTGTATAGTGTCTGCACTGATTGTTTCAACAGTACCGTCAAGACCACCGTAGGTAGAGAAATTGTAGGCAGTAAATTTAATTAACGCTGGTAATCCAGGGTGTAAGAAACCAATATCCTGAGGAGCAATTTTCGCTTCAATCAGTAACGTATCTTCTGTCGGTACGATTTCGATTAGATCCATACCTGGTTGGATAACACCACCGATAGTATTGATATAAATCTTTTGAATAGTACCAGTAACAGGAGAAGTGACGACGGTACGGTTTACTTTATCTTGCAAGCCAACTTGAGATTCACTTTGGCTAGATAATTGAGCACTAACCTTATTCAATTCATTTTGGTTGTCACTACGATAGTTCAAAGCAATATCTAGGTATTTTAATATAGCTTCATGAACAGCTGACTCTGCTACAGGGATCTGCATTTTAGTTGAAGTCAGATCACGGCGAGTATCGATAAGCTGGCGTCGTAATTTTAATAATTCAATTTCAGGAACCACGCCATCTTTTGCTAAAGGCTCTGTAATTTTAAATTCGTGATTTGCTACATTATAACTACTTTGTAGATTGCGATAACGAGATCGGTTTTCATCTAGTTCACGTTGCTTTTGTGTGACTTGTTGCCTTGCAACTGATAATTGGTTTTCTAGATTCGAGACGTTACCTTGATATTCATTCAATTGGCGAGCGACTAAGATAGGGTGTTTTTGGGCAAAATCTTTATCAAAAGAGGGAACAAGTGATTCATCAATAATAACGCTATCTTCCCAACTATTCATTTGCTTCGCTTTTTGCTTATCAATTTTAATTGCGGCAATTTGTGCTTTTAAGCGAAATTGATCCGCTTGCATATTGGCAATGTCAGAAGCTTTACCTTGAAAATCAGAGCGAGCTTGTGTGTCATCAATTAAAAGTAGGCGTTGGCCTTTTTTAACTGGTTGACCTTCACGAACAATGACTTGTTTAACAATGCCGCCTTCAAGGTTTTGTATCACTTGCATCTGAGTTGAGGGAATAACTCTACCGCTCCCTGTGGTTACTTTATCAAGTTTAGTCAGAGATGCCCAGGTGACAGCAATAATGAAAAAGGCCACGATTGTCCAGAGCATAATCTTGGTCGTATAGGTGGTGCTGAGCATTAGTGCTGACGATTTGTCATCGACGAAGTCGAGTTGTTCGGTTGTGAGTTTTTTTTTCATTGAATTACCAAGAGCAAGCGCAATTTGTTAACCATTAGATGGTATTAAGTTAATTTTATATTGATAACTAACTGTTTTTACCATTAATTTTGCAAGACAAATCATTGCGATGAATTGATGGTATTTGTTTCAGTATATCATATAGGAATTATGTTTTAAGTCACCTGTATTCATGGTTGAATTATTTCTTGAATTACTTGATTTTAAAACGATTCTTTCTACATCAAAGTATCACGTTTTATAGTGACTCAAGTGTGAACAAATTGAATGAAACTACAGTGAGTGATATAATTTAGAATAGTTTTATCTATATATTGCAAGGCTATAATTTGGCACTTTTCATTAATATGATGAAATATGTTTTTAGCTTTGTCTAAGCTTGTTATTGCTGGTTTAAAATCAAATTCCTATAAATATAAGATTGAGTGCTCTATGGAAAATCAAATTCCTTCTTCAAATGTCACCAACGTTAACGTTGAAAATGGTTCAGTTTTTGTCATTAAAGCTGGTCAGGGAGCAGTATTGGTTACCGGAAATTATCAATTGAAGCCTGATGAGGTTTTATTGGTGACTCCAGGGGCGAATGCAACTGTCTCGGGGCAAGGACAACAAGTACATATCCATGACTCTCAATCGACGGTTTCTATTGTGCCAAATGCAACCGGACCTGTGGTGACTACTTTGGGACCACAAGTTCAGATTAATGCTGAAAATGCACAAAATGCGAATTTTACTGAATCGGATATTGCGAATATCCAACGCTCAGTAATGAACCAGCAAGATCCTAGTCAAGATATTATGAATCTTGGTAATTCGGACGAACAAGATTCTAAATCAAATCAAACTGATGATATTGCAGCCATTCAACAAAGTATCTTGGCAGGACAAGATCCAACTCAAGAAGCAGAAGCACCAGCTGCAGGTCAAGCTGCGGGAAACACTGCTAATAACTCTTTCATATCTGTTGACTATAATTACGACGCTGTTTTAACTAAAGCTGGATACGATACTGAAGGTTTTGAGCGTGAATACCGTGATGAAGAAGATGAACGAGCTGTTCTTATTGCTGAAGGTGGTATAAATCTTGATGTTGAAGTTACTGAAGGGGATTTAGACAGTGGTGTCGGCTATCCAACCGAAAGCACGGCTTCTGTTGTCGTTGAAAAAGGGACTTATGCTCTTGACCCTGATTCGTTTTATATCCCTCAAGAAAGTGTAGATTCTTTACTTAGTGAATTAAATGCTGAGATCACATCTGGTGGTGAACCTGTTGAATTTAGTTACGATGCAGAAACCAATACTTTCACAGGTATGCAAGATGGTGAGATTGTCGTTTCGTTTGATGTCGACTTCATCGCGCTACCAAATGGTGATTTAACCGTTTCTATTACTACAATCGTTAACCAACCTATTGACCACATTTCAGGCGACACTGCGGGTATGGTGAGCAACCAAGGGGATGATATTCATATTGAATTCCCTGTTTCAGGTACGGATATCAACGGTAATGAAATCAAAGAGCCTATTAATGTTGGTATTGATGTCAATGATGGTGCCAATGAAGAATTTGGTACTGATCCTGGTACAGTCGTCAATGAGTCGGACGATCTTGATTCCATTACCCATGGCCAGGTACCACTTGATCTCGGTAGTGATGAAATAGCTACTATTGTTTTCGATCCAAATCAACCATCACTTGAAGGGTTAACCAGTAATGGTGAGCCAACTGAATATACCGTTGATGGTAATGTTTTAACGGTTACTGATATTAATGGTGAACCAGTTTTAACTGTTGAAGTTCAAACCGATGGTTCTTATACCGTTCAAGTGACAGGACCTCTTGATCAGGATGCAGATGATATAACAAATCTAGATTTAGGTATTACCGCGACAGATGATGACGGTGATACTGCCAACGGTACGATAGTTATCAAGATCGAAGATGGTGAAAATGCTGCGAATGTAAGTGACGAGGTCACTATCAATGAAGGTGATTTAGAAAATCCAAACGTGGGTAATGCCTATCCTGTACACGGGTCAAGCTCAGTCACCATAGTCTCTCCAGATGACAATATTGATCCGTCTAGCCTGCGCTTAAGTGAAGCGGGCAAAGCAGCCCTACAAAATGAGATGTCAGAAGTCACCATCAACGATGGCGATCCGGTCACCTTCAACATGACCACCGATGAAAATGGTGTGATCACCATCACTGGTGTGGATGGCGATGGTAACCCAGTCCTCGACATCACCATGACACCGACCATGAATGAAAATGGCGATGTCACCGTCGTGACGGATGTGAATCAATACCAACCACTCGATG
>NZ_BSPV01000007.1:0-14307 GCF_030161215.1 Vibrio algivorus | reverse complement strand
AAAACTTTTTTCGCAAACCTTTTTGATAAGGTTTTGACCTCTAACTCGTTGCTGCCGTTAGGCTGTGTGCTCCGTGTCAGTGAGGGCGCATTATAGAGACCTGGTTCACATTGGCAAGGGCTTTTTTCACTTTTCTTTGATTTTTTTCTATTTCGTAGAAAAAAGCATCGAAAGCCGTATTTTTTGTTTATTTTGTCTGCTATTTAGTAACCTTTTTGACAAATAGAGCGACTTTTTCCCAGTCGGTATACTCAACTTCTTTGCTGGTATCCGTCTCTCCACCTGTCATAGACATAATAAAACGAATCATAACTCGGTCGAACCATGAGTATCGAGGGTAATACAGTCCACCAGCGAACACACCAATATGTTTAGGTTGCCAAGGTGAGCGCTTTAAAAACTTTTGAATATAGACACTCCCCTCTGGCGTATCTTTGCCTGGTTTGCGAGCGGTTAGATTAACACTATAGAAAGACGCACCTGCAGATATTAAATCTACTTTATGTTGATCAATAAATTGGTACAGCTTCTTATTAAAGTGACCATAACGAATCGATGCACCAATAATGATATTACAATATGAGCTCAAATCTAAATCTTCAACTTGGTGTAGATCCGCCAATTCACAGCTATCGTTACCAATTTGTTCTGCCATA
Source organism: Vibrio algivorus (assembly GCF_030161215.1). NCBI lineage: Bacteria > Pseudomonadati > Pseudomonadota > Gammaproteobacteria > Vibrionales > Vibrionaceae > Vibrio > Vibrio algivorus. The sequence continues at coordinate 13,651 of NZ_BSPV01000007.1, read as the reverse complement.
AACTGTGCAATTTTATAGGTTTGCCCTTCTTGGGTTGAATATAAAATAATAGTACTTTTCACGAAAACCTAACTTTTCCAAAATGTTGGTGTAAATAAGATAAGAAGTGTGAACACCTCTAGTCGACCAAATAACATTGAAATAATAAGTACCCACTTGGCAGCATCATTAACATTAGCAAAATGCACTGAAACCTCACCAAGCCCTGGTCCCAAATTATTAAGCGTTGCAGCCACAGCAGAAAAGGCACTTAATTCATCCATACCTGAAGCGATAAGACCCAACATACACAATACAAACACTAATGCATACGCAGAGAAAAATCCCCACACAGCATCGACCACTCGTTGTGGCAACGCCTTACCACCTACTTTAATAGGAAAAACCGCTTTAGGATGCACAAGACGTTTTAGTTCACGTCCTCCTTGTAACGTGAGTAACAACACTCGAATCACTTTTAGGCCCCCACCAGTAGAACCTGCGCAACCACCAATAAAAGAAGAAAACAACAATAAAACAGGTAGAAACAGAGGCCACTGTGAAAAGCCTGTCGTAGTAAAGCCCGCAGTCGTAGAAATCGATACCGTCTGGAACAACACCTGATCAAAAGTTTCAAATGTTGTTAAGTCATTACTGTGTAGAAGTAAAATGACAAAACATAATAAAAACAACAAAACTTGAATAGTAATAAAGGCACGAAATTCAGGATCTCGCCAGTAATACTTAGGGTGCACTCCTCCCGAAGCAAAAGCAGCAAAGTGCAGTGAAAAGTTACACGCTGAAATAAGTAGAAAGACTACTGTGATCATATTAATCACAGGACTATTAAAGTATCCCATACTGGCATCATGGGTAGAAAACCCACCAATGGCAATCGTCGAAAAGCTATGACAAATCGCATCAAACAGGCTCATACCCGCTAACCAGAATGCTCCAGCACAAACAATAGTAAGACTTAAGTAAATATACCAAAGCACTTTCGCTGTTTCGGCAATTCGTGGTGTCATTTTATTATCTTTTACCGGCCCTGGAATTTCCGCTCGATATAATTGCATACCACCAATGCCAAGTATTGGCAAAATGGCTACCGCGAGCACGATGATCCCCATACCACCAAACCACTGTAAAAACTGTCGATAGAATAATATCGCTTTAGGTAAAGTATCCAAGCCAACAATTGTTGTTGCCCCAGTAGTAGTTAATGCAGAAAAAGATTCAAAAAAGGAATCGGTCACTGAAATGTTAGGATTATCAGACAACCAAAGTGGTAACGCTCCTGCACTACCGATAACCACCCAGAATAAAACTACAATGAGAAAGCCATCTCGAGCTTTTAATTCTGATTTTTTATAGCGATTGGGAAACCAACACAATCCACCACAAAATAACAATACAAAAAAGGTAGTAACAAAAGGCACACCGGCACCATCGCGATAAAATAAAGCCACCAGCGCAGGTGCCAACATTGTGAGGCTAAATAATGCCAGTAGTAAGCCGACGATTCGAATAATTGAACGAAATTGCATATAGAGTAGAGAAGCTAAGCTTCCAAAGTCCTTTTTAAATGAGGATCACATGTGTTTTGGTTTAATCTCAACCTTAGCGCCAGTTTTATTGATTAGAGTCTGTGTAAACACGTCCGCTTCTCTTATATCGATCTCAACTAGTAAGTCAATGTGTTGTTCAAACTTTGCATCAAGTTGACTCACTTGATATTGAGACATAATAGATTGCACCAAAGGCATTAAAGCGTAGTCTAACCCTAGCAGCAATTGAGTGGTGATCTTTTTTTCAATAGTTTGAACTTGCTTGAGAGCTTGCTGCACACCACCGCCATAGGCTTTCACTAATCCGCCAGTACCTAGTTTAATTCCACCAGAATAGCGGGTAACAACTGCCGTCATCTCACCAATTCCAGATCCAGACAATTGGGCTAATATCGGCTTTCCTGCCGTTCCGGAAGGTTCACCATCATCGCTAAATCCCCACAATAACGAATCTTCTGGCCTACCCGCAACAAAGCCCCAGCAGTTATGCCTAGCAGAAGCATGCTGAACTTTCATCTCATCAACAAAGGCTTTCGCACTTTCAATAGTCGGAGTGTGAGCAATGTGAGTAATGAACAGGCTCTTTTTGATTTCCTCTTCAACGACTACCCTATCAGTAGGGATTAAATATGGTTGCTCATTCATAACACACGACCTCAAAAATAAAGTTCCCAGTTTAACACGCCATTTAACTTTTAATGGGCCACAAAATGACCTTGCGCACAAATTTCAAACAATTGTTTGAATTGTTATTGAAGTTAACAATTACACGATCAAGACTGTAACAACCTGGTCAAACCAGAGAAAAACGATAATAAGTTGCTCTACAACAATACCGTTTGTTCGTCATGGAGATAGACAATGATTTACCAACATACGTCCCTACACGTAAAAGAATTACAAGATGGTATCGCTCAGCTTACTTTCAGTGCTGAAGGGTCCGTCAATACTCTTAATTCAAAAACACTCGCTGCCTTAGACGAAGCGATTGACGCAATCAAAGCGCAACCTGGAATCACTGGATTAATTCTAAGCTCAGATAAAAGCGCCTTCATTGTTGGTGCAGATATAAAAGAATTCCTCGGCTTATTCGCTAAACCGGCAGAAGAACTCGATCACTGGGTGAAATACGCTAATGATATTTTCTGTAAATTAGAAGATCTACCTTTCCCTACCTTATCCGTCATTCGTGGCTTTGCGCTTGGTGGGGGTTGCGAACTGATTCTTTCTTCTGACTTACGCATTGGTGATAACACTGCAGTGATTGGTTTACCAGAAACCAAACTTGGCATCATCCCTGGTTTCGGTGGTACGGTTCGTCTACCTCGCATTATTGGAGCTGATAATGCTATGGAAATGATCGCCACAGCTAAACAGCAAAAAGCCAATGAAGCAATCAAACTTGGTTTACTCGATGCGATCGTAGATAGCGAGCAACTAGAAGCCTCTGCTATCACAACATTAAAGCAAGCTATCGAGGGAAAAGTTGATTGGCAAGCGCGCCGCCAACAAAAAACCTCCGCGCTATCTTTAAGTAAAATAGAAGCTTTGATGAGCTTTACCATGGCCAAAGGCATGATTTCAGCCAAAGCAGGCCCACACTACCCTGCGCCAATTGCTTCAGTAAAAGCAATAGAAGAAGCATCAACCTCAAGCCGAGATGAGGCTTTAGATATTGAACGCAAATACTTCGTCAAAATGGCGAAAACGGAAGTGGCTCAGTCCCTGATTGGGTTATTCCTTAACGATCAGTACATCAAAGGCATCGCTAAAAAAGCAGGCAAAAACTCACAGAAGACTGAACGTGCTGCGGTACTCGGTGCTGGTATCATGGGTGGCGGCATTGCTTATCAATCCGCATCGAAAGGAGTGCCTGTCTTAATGAAAGATATCGCACAAGCCTCTCTTGATCTAGGTATGACCGAAGCTTCCAAATTACTCAACAAACAACTGGAACGCGGAAAAATAGATGGCTTCAAACTATCAAAAATTCTCGGTTCGATTACGCCAAGCCTACACTACGCAGGTATTGAACAAGCTGATGTTGTAGTAGAAGCGGTGGTTGAAAATCCAAAAGTAAAAGCGGCGGTATTAGCGGAAGTGGAGCAGCACGCGAAAGAGGACGCCATCATTGCCTCTAATACCTCGACCATTCCGATTAATCAGCTTGCGAAAGCAGTAAAACGCCCAGAAAACTTCTGTGGTATGCACTTCTTTAATCCAGTACATCGCATGCCTTTAGTTGAAATTATTCGTGGTGAGCACACATCCGAAGATACCATCAATAAAGTCGTCGCCTACGCTGCGCAAATGGGTAAATCACCAATAGTGGTTAATGACTGCCCAGGTTTCTTCGTTAACCGTGTTCTGTTTCCATACTTCGGTGGTTTCAGCTTACTAATGCGTGACGGCGCGGATTTCACACAAATTGATAAAGTCATGGAACGTAAATTCGGTTGGCCGATGGGCCCTGCTTATTTGCTTGATGTTGTTGGTATCGATACGGCACACCACGCACAAGCGGTAATGGCAGAAGGTTTCCCTGAGCGAATGGGTAAAGAAGGACGTGATGCGATTGATGCGCTATTTGAAGCCGATAAATATGGCCAGAAGAATGGCAGCGGCTTTTATACTTATAGCATCGACCGTAAAGGCAAACCGAAGAAAACCTTTGAGCAAGATGTCTTAGCGCTATTTGAAGGCATCACAGCCAATAAGCAAGATTTCTCTGATGAAGAGATCATCAACCGCACCATGATTCCGATGATCAATGAAGTCGTACTATGCCTTGAAGAAGGTATTATTGCCTCACCACAAGAAGCGGATATGGCCCTTATTTATGGTTTAGGCTTCCCTCCATTCCGTGGTGGTGTATTCCGCTACCTAGATAGTGTTGGACTACAAAATTATATCCAAGCAGCGTCTCAATATTCTGACTTAAGCCCAATGTATCGCGTACCGCAATTACTATTGGATATGGCAGAAAAAGGCGGCACTTTTTACGCAAGTCAAACGGCTGCTGTTTAACGACTTTGGATAAGGAAAATCAAAATGAATAATGTAGTTATTGTCGATTGTATTCGTACTCCGATGGGTCGCTCAAAAGCCGGTGCATTCCGCCATGTACGTGCTGAAGATTTATCGGCTCATCTAATGAAAGGGATTTTAAAACGTAACCCTCAGGTAGACCCAACTCAGATTGAAGATGTCTATTGGGGCTGTGTGCAACAAACTTTAGAGCAAGGCTTTAACATTGCACGTAATGCTGCCCTACTTGCTGGAGTACCTAAAAATGTCGGCGCAGTAACAGTCAACCGCCTATGTGGTTCTTCAATGCAAGCATTACACGATGCTTCTCGTGCCATCATGGTCGGTGATGCACAGATTTGTTTAATTGGTGGTGTAGAACACATGGGCCATGTACCAATGAACCATGGTGTTGATTTCCACCCTGGATTAGCAAAGAATGTAGCCAAAGCTGCCGGTATGATGGGCTTAACCGCTGAAATGCTGGGTAAAGTTCATGGTATCAGCCGTGAAGCTCAAGATGAATTTGGCGCTCGCTCTCATCGCCTTGCACACGCGGCAACGCTAGAGGGGCGCTTCAAAAATGAAATCCTACCAACCGAAGGCCATACCGAAGATGGCTCGTTAAAGTTATACGACTACGATGAAGTGATTCGTCCAGAAACTACAGTCGAAACTCTATCTCAATTGCGCCCGGTTTTTGATCCAGCTAATGGTACGGTCACCGCGGGGACGTCTTCGGCTCTATCTGATGGCGCTTCAGCCATGCTAGTGATGAGTGAAAACAAAGCGAAAGAGTTAGGCTTACCGATTCGTGCACGAATTCGTTCAATGGCAGTAGCCGGTTGCGATCCATCAACTATGGGTTATGGCCCCGTTCCTGCTACGCAAAAAGCATTAAAGCGTGCTGGTTTATCAATTGAAGATATGGGCATGATCGAGCTCAATGAAGCGTTTGCCGCACAAGCACTACCATGTGCTAAAGATCTTGGCTTATTGAATGTGATGGAAGAAAAAGTGAACTTAAATGGTGGTGCGATTGCATTAGGTCACCCACTAGGCTGCTCTGGATCTCGAATCTCAACCACACTCATTAACTTGATGGAAGCCAAAGATGTTCAATTTGGTCTTGCGACTATGTGTATTGGCTTAGGCCAAGGTATTGCGACAGTCTTCGAGCGCATCGATAACTAAATCAATTTAATCTCAGAAAAAAACAACAAGGGCCACTCAAGTGAAGTGGCCCTTATTCTTACATACATTTTAGATCGAAAACGCTATTTCACATACATTTCGCTACTAGAGCAACTGGTCGTTGTACTACGATATGGCACCACATAACTGTCACCACTATCAGGATGAATAATCTGATAATACTGCGGTAGATTGAAATTACATTTCGATTCAGATTCAAATCCTTGGGTATTATTGGTATAAAAACGGTTCACCGTTCTCACCATATCATCACGATTACCATCAAACTGTCGGTACACTTCTACACGGTTGCTTTCATCTAATACATAGATATTAAAACCGTCATCATCTCCTTCAAAGAAGAATTGAATTAGCCCTTCACTAGCGTAGGCATCAACCACATCAGGTGGTGGCAGCTCCTGACTTTTACCGACTTTAAGTAATGGTGAACCTTGCAACTTATTGGTCGAAATACTGCTATAGAAATCAATAGAATTCTCTAATTTCATCACTGACACACCGCGACGTTCAAAGAACAAGCCGTACATTTGATCAGCTACTTTTAATACTTTAAAACGGCGCCGTTTTTCATTTTCGACCGGCTTTAAACGCAACTCGATACATTCCGCTAGCAGTTGATACACCATATTGCGCATAATGCCACGCAGATTTTCGCTATAACAGAAAACATCAACCGATTCCGGCGGCAGTGCGTCTTGGTGCATTTTGCCTAGTATGGTTTTTAACGCATCAATAATCGCGGTTTCACCAGAGAAATGCAAAGTACGGACTTCATGCCAAGAGTTACGATAAACCAAATCAACACTAGAAACCAAGCATTGCTGCTCTGCTGAAAAGCTGAAAACATCGACATGATTTTTTAATTCATGCTTGATCTGATTAGGCTTTAAGTTAGCAGTAGGATCGCTTTCTAAATTGATAAAAATCGATAACTGACTCACCTCACAAGGACTCGCTAAAGCTTGCATAGTAGGCTGGCGCTTACGCAATGAAAAAGTATTACGCAAATCACTGACCATTTGATAGAGTTTATCGATATCAATATTAGCGTGGCGAACGACCGCTTCAAGGTGAGTACCTTCGGTTATTAAGCCATTGAAGAATGCCCAAGCCACCAATTTACTTAAATATTGGTTATGCTCCAGCGGTGCTCTCCCTAAAATTTGATAAGGATCGAGTGATTGCTTATACAAATACCAACCTGCTTTATTCACTCTATTTTCAGGAACTTGAATAAAGGTTAAATTTGGCTCATGCAGATCAGGGGAGATTTGAGTATTGAGCAGTGTCACTTTACCTGGCAGAGTTTCAAAAGCCGCGTAAAGCTTTCTAGCTAAAATACTAATATCTTGCGGACTGATCGCAGATGTGATGTCATGGCGACGAGCAAATTGAATCAAGTTCCGATAACTCAACATTAATGCATCAAGCAATTCATGATGCACCTTCTTCACTTGCTCAACTTTCCAATGGCGACGGTTATCAAGCTCTTCGATTAACTCATCGCTCCAAGCCCACTTCGCCACGAGATCTTGCAAGGCTGAATGGCGCCAAGCGACAAAATTCGCACCCGGTTCACGTGATAGTTTTTCATGAGTTTTAAGATAAAAACAACGTCTTACCAATTCTAGACGACGCTTATCACCAATTCTTTCTAAGTATTGAGTCACTTTTTCCAGCATTAGATAATAGCTATCCATACCGTATTCTTTCTGCTCATGAGCAAAAAAACGGCGCTTAGTATCAACACTCAGTAATTGAGGATGTGGGTACTCCCATGAATATGACTCAAGTAAGATCGCTTTTAGAACCGATTTGTATGGTGAATCGATACTTTTATACAATTGCCATAAGTTAGATCCAAAGTACTCTTCTGCCGGAATATGATGCAGTTGACCAAAATCTATCCACTGCGAGCAATCAATATGGCCACTACTACAAATCTTTTGTACGTATTCGTCATAGCACTCTTCCATCTCTGGAGGCACGATTTGCCATAACAAACGCTGCCCAGCAATGCATACCGCTGAACGATAAAATTCGTCAAGTAACAATAAATGCTGAGAAGAACCACAGTTATCACCGGTCATTTCTTCTGACTGGTTACTGCGAAAACGAGTTTCATCCATCAAGAAGAAGTTCGCTTCCACACCTAAACTTTGTGCCCATTCCGTCACTAATAAGCATTTATTGATTAAGTGAGTTCGCTCATCCGTCCCCATTGTCGGTGAAATACACACCCATATATCTAAATCACTTGAAGAGCTTTGTCCGACAGAGGAAGTACTGCCCATAGTATAAAGAGCAAGAATATCGGCAGAATCCGAGGAAGGCTGAACTAAAGTAGATAAATCGAGATTTTCATCAAAATCAAATTCTTGCAAAGCTTGAAGTTGAGGATGGCTAAGAGAAAAATCATAGACACCACAAGGGGTAATCTCTGAACTAAAGCCAGGAAGACTTGGATGGTTAAAATGTAGTAAAACAGGTATAAGATGAAAAACTTGCTGACTTTGCTTATCCATAATAGACAGTGCCCGCTCAACCCTTTGCTGGTTCAGCTTATCTAATCTATCTATCAATATAGTAGTATATGCTTGCAAGATTACATCCTAATGACACAGAAATAAAACGATGGCACCTAAATCAATAAAGGGCTAAAAACGTGATCAGTTTAACACTTTTTTGGCGCTGGGTAAACATTATACAATCTGATGACATATACCACTTTAGTCCTGTATCAACCAATTCAAATTATTATCTCATTTCCTAAAAATAACAGCTATGAAAGTAAGTTTTTTATACAATGAATGGTAGGATTAGAGATAAATATTAAGAAATAAAAGGTCACTTTATGTCAACCACACCCATTCGTATCGCTACTCGTAAAAGTCCTTTAGCTCTTTGGCAAGCTTACTTCGTGAAAGATGCCTTACAACAAGCGCATCCAGGACTAGAAGTCGAGCTTGTCACTATGGTAACTAAAGGCGATATTATATTAGATACTCCGCTAGCGAAAGTGGGTGGTAAAGGGCTTTTTGTTAAAGAGCTAGAAGTAGCAATGCTAGAAGGTCGCGCCGATCTTGCGGTTCACTCAATGAAAGATGTGCCGGTTGATTTCCCTGAAGGCTTAGGCTTGGTTACTATTTGTGAACGTGGCGATCCACGTGATGCCTTTGTTTCTAATCACTATCAAAATGTTGATGACCTACCGCAAGGCTCAGTAGTAGGCACTTGTAGTTTACGTCGCCAGTGCCAACTCAAAGAACGTCGCCCAGATCTTATTATTAAAGATCTACGCGGTAATGTGGGTACACGTTTAGGTAAACTAGATGCCGGTGAATTCGATGCTATCGTTCTAGCGGCAGCCGGTTTAAAACGCCTAAACCTTGAAGAACGTATTCGCAGTTTTATTGAACCTGAAGAATCATTACCTGCGGTAGGCCAAGGCGCAGTTGGCATTGAATGTCGACTCAATGATGATCGCTTAATCAAGCTACTGGCTCCTCTTAACGATAGTGATACTACCGATCGTGTATTATGTGAACGAGCAATGAACCTAACACTACAAGGCGGATGCCAAGTTCCTATCGGCAGCTACTCATTATTAGATGGAGAGCAAATTTGGCTTCGAGGTTTGGTCGGCGAGCCTGATGGCAGCTTAATCGTGCGTGGCGAGATCAAAGGTCTCAGACAAAATGCAGAAAAATTAGGCATTCAACTGGCAAACCAACTGTTAAATGATGGAGCCAAAGAGATCCTAGAAAAACTCTACTCTGAACACGATTAATGAGCACGGTTTTAGTCACTCGCCCAGGGCTGGATGGTGAAACGCTATGTTTAAGTTTGCAACAGCGGCAAATTAACAGCCTTCACCATCCTCTGATCAAACTAACACAAGGTCGAGACTGCACATCATTAATCAATGATCTTTCTCGGTCTGACATCGTGATTGCCGTTAGCCAATACGCAGTACTTTGGGCGCAACACACCCTCCAACTCGCTCAACAAAACTTTCCCACCATACCGCTCTATTTTGCTATCGGTAATAAAACTGCAGAATATCTACAACGGTATACTCAGTCACCTGTCATTTCTCCCCAAATAAGTGACAGCGAACACTTACTGGACTTACCAGCTTTGAAGTTCGTAAAAAACAAGCGTATTTTGATACTACGAGGCAATGGCGGTAGAGAATTAATACAACAAAAATTACAGCAGCGTGGTGCAGAGGTTTATTACAATGAAATATATCGTAGGGAGTCACTGCCAATAGACGATGTGAATCAATGGAATCAATGGAAAATGCAAGCTGTTTCTCACTTAATCATCACCAGTGGTGAGCAACTTGCATTTTTTATGTCACAAGTACCAAAGCAATATTTACCTTGGGTAACCCAATTAAAGCTTTACGTTCCTAGCTTACGAATTCAACAACAGGCAAAAGAACTCGGTTTTTCACATATAATCAATACAGGGAGCGCCGCTAACCCTGTTTTATTGGATTGCCTTAGTAAGACATTTACCACAGGACAGAAACATGACAGATAATCATAATAATACCAATGACACTAGGGCTGAGGTAAGTGCTTCGACTCAAGCTAAGACAAACAAAAATAAAAGCCAAAAGCGCGCAACCGCTGCTATTATTCTTGCAGTATTGCTGACTGGCTCAGTGATCGCTTTCGAAGCCTATCAATACACCCAAAGTCAACAAATTATCGATCAACTAAAAGCCCAAGTTAATCAATTAAATACTCAACTGAATCAACAAGTAGAAACCAACCAAGAAACCATTAAAAAACAAGTGACAACCTTACAACACAAACTTGAAACTCAAGCCGAACAGCAAAGTAAAAGCATCAAAAGCTTACAACTAGCGATCACAGATATAAAAGGCCGTAGACCTAACGATTGGCTACTCGCAGAAGCAGACTATTTAGTCAAAATGGCTGGACGTAAATTATTCTTAGAGCATGATGTTGAGTCTGCAACTCAATTAATGATTTCAGCCGACCAAAGAATTTCTGCACTCAATGATCCTAGCCTAGTTAGTTTACGAGAAGCAATGACTGATGATATTACCCAATTAAAATCGTTACCGATTATTGATAAAGAAGGGCTAATCCTCAAACTAATTAGCCTACAAAAAGAAGTTGATCAACTACCTTTAGCGAATGCTTTGCTACCTAAAGAAGAAAAACAGCAGCAAGAAGTGGTATCGGAGGATATTAATGACTGGCAAACCAATTTAGTGACATCATTAAAAGACTTTGCCGGTCATTTTATTACCTTTAGAACTCGAGAAGGTAACACCACACCACTCCTATCTCCCACTCAACACTTTTACTTAAAAGAAAATGTAAAAGCGAAATTAGAAACCGCGATTAAAGGGGTGTACGTTGAAAATAATGATATTTACCAAACATCACTCAATGTTACTCAAGAATGGTCGAGTAAATTCTTTAATCAACAGTCCATCAAAGTAAAAGAGTTTAATAAAGAAATCAGTAACCTACAAGAAAAAGATATTACTGTCGATTACCCAATCAAACTGAAAGCTCAACAACCTCTAACCGATCTGATCTCTGAACGTTTACGTCGCTCAGTTTCAACGGTTGGACAAGGAGATAAATAATGTTTCGTATTGTTTTTCTCTTCATCGTTTTAGGTTTAGGGCTTTTCGCGGGAACCTTGTTCTCCGATCAGCAAGGTTACGTTTTAATTTCGTTTGCCAATACCACCACCGAAATGAGCGTGACGACACTCGTCATCTTTGTGATTGCCGCACTCGCCGCGCTATTTTTGCTAGAGTTCATCATCAAACGAAGCTTACGAGCAACCAGCGCCACCTGGAACTGGTTTAGCATTCGTAAGCTAAAACGAGCCCGTCGCTATACCAATGAAGGTATCATTAAGTTACTAGAAGGTGACTGGAAAGCGGCCGAAAAGAAAGTAACTCGCTGGGCGAACCATCATGATATGCCATTACTTTGCTACCTGATCGCATCAGAAGCAGCGCAAGGAATGGGAGATGACTCAAAAAGAGAAAAGTATTTAGTTTTAGCCGAGCAACAAAAAGGCCACTCCCTCGCAGTTGAAATAACCAAGATTCGTCAAATGGTTCGTAATCAGCAATATGCTGATGCACATAGTCAGCTTGAACACTTAAAAGGCCGGTATCCCAATAATACCATAGTGATTAGTCTACTCAAAAAAACCTACGTTGGATTAAAACTATGGGGAGCATTAGATGAATTACTACCACGCTTAAAGAAAAATAAATTAATCTCGGATGAAGAATATCATCAGCTTTTCTATCAAGCTCAACTCGGAAAAATGAAAGAAATCGGCTCTCAAAAAGGAGTTGAAGGGCTATTATCTTATTGGGCTCATCTTCCTAAAAAGCTCAAGCAAGACGACAATGTGGTTCAACTAATGGTTGAACAACTTATCTTACATAATGGTGATTCAGAAGCTTATATCATTTTACGTGATTCAATAAAGCAGACACCATCAAATAAGCTACTGCCTTTAATCATGCAAGTTAATTTACCAGATATTCACCCAGCAGTAGTGATGCTTGAAGGGCTTGCTAAAAAACAGCCTAATAACCCAGAGATAAACAGCACATTAGGTCAATTATATTTACGAGAACAAAGGTGGATGGAAGCACAACATGCGTTTGAAGCCGCACTTCAACAACGAGTCAGCATATCCGACTACTCTTATCTAGCAGAGGCACTAGAACAACAAAACATGAAACAAGCTGCAGGAGAGGTATCTCGTAAAGCTCTGTCCTTAATAGATAAAACTTAAAGAACCTAAGTCTAAGCACACTAAAGCCAACACTTTTAATTCGATGTTGGCTTTTTTATTCACTGAATATCCCTCCCAAAGAAACCATTCAACTATTCCAAATCAACGTTTTAATACCAAGATCAATAACTATACTCAAGTGACTTCAAGATGCAGAATTCAGAGCTATAATCCAAACCTTTAGGCAAGAAAGATTGGCGAAGGAATGTAAGCACCTTTCAAACCAATCTGACGCGGCATAAAGGTTTGGATGAAGCTCCCGAAGGGCAAGTTAAAACAAGCTTTATGCCGCGTTAAATTGAGTAGAGATAGAATAACTATGATCATATTCAATTTGCCTTGCCTAAAGCTTGTTTTATTCTTGCTGAAACTCGCATCTTGAAGTTACTTGGGTATAAATGAACGGAAGCAAAGACCATCCTTACAAGCTAAGGTAATCATTTACTTATTACACTTAGTATAAGTCGGCAGCTACAAGAATATAGATCAGCCATCATTTTATGGAAGGTTAAGGACATTCTCATAATAAAGGGAGAGAGGATAAGAGTTTCTAGTCTCTACTAAACAAGTTGCAGCTAACTCATTAGTGAGAACTATCCAACAATATAACGGTCCGAAAAAGTCTTCCCTGAAGAATAAGGTGGTTGAGTGAAGCTTTAGTTCCATTTACTAGAATACATCTAGGTACAATCTTATGATTATTTTCGTTTCATCGGTCAATTATATAACCACAAATAGCAAAAAGCCCGCTAGATAACTAGCGGGCTTTTTTAATAGTGGCGGAGGGATAGGGATTTGAACCCTAGAAGAGCTATTAACCCTTGCCGGTTTTCAAGACCGGTGCTTTCGACCACTCAGCCATCCCTCCACAAATTGTCATTAAAGGCAAACCAATAATGTTCGACTTTTCAGTCTTAATTCAAAGCCTGGCGATGTCCTACTCTCACATGGGGAAACCCCACACTACCATCGGCGCTACTTCGTTTCACTTCTGAGTTCGGCATGGAATCAGGTGGGTCCAAAGCGCTATGGTCGCCAAGCAA